>NZ_JAOWHC010000034.1:0-34582 GCF_030332805.1 Citrobacter sp. Cpo065 | reverse complement strand
CCTTATCCGGCCTACAAACTACACGCAGCCGCAGGCCTGATAAGCACAGCGCCATCAGGCAGTTACACGTCCCCATGCCGAATGCGGCTAACGCCTTATCCGGCCTACAAACTACACGCAGCCGCAGGCCTGATAAGCACAGCGCCATCAGGCAGTTACACGTCCCCATGCCGGATGCGGCTAATGCCTTATCCGGACTGCAAACTACACGCAGCCGCAGGCCTGATAAGCACAGCGCATCAGGCAGTTACACGTCCCCATGCCGGATGCGGCTAACGCCTTATCCGGCCTACAAACTACATACAGCCGTAGGCCTGATAAGTGCGGCGCCATCAGGCAGTTACACGTCCCCATGCCGGATGCGGCTAACGCCTTATCCGGCCTACAAACTACATACAGCCGTAGGCCTGATAAGCACAGCGCCATCAGGCAGTTCCGCGCACCGTGCCGGATGCGGCTAATGCCTTATCCGGCCTACAAACTACATGCAGCCGTAGGCCTGATAAGTGCAGCGCCATCAGGCAGTTCCGCGCACCGTGCCGGATGCGGCTAACGCCTTATCCGGCCTACAAACTACATGCAGCCGTAGGCCTGATAAGCACAGCGCATCAGGCAGTTCCGCGCACCGTGCCGGATGCGGCTAATGCCTCATCCGGCCTACAAACTACATGCAGCCATAGGCCTGATAAGCTGCGGGAACATCGGCATTTGGCAAATCAGGCCATATCCAGCGCGGTTTTACCGTTTGGCGCCGGATACGCCTTATCTAACTGCTTCAACTCATCTACAGAGAGCATTATCCCCAGCGCGGCGGCATTTTGTTCGACATGCGCTACGCTTGCGGCTTTCGGGATGGCTATTACACCCGACTGACGAATCACCCATGCCAGCAAAATCTGCGCAGCGCTAACATTGTGCGCACGCGCGATGTCATTCACCACAGAGTTAGAAAGCAAATCTCCACGCAGTCGTCCCGCCTGAGCCAGCGGACTGTATGCCATGACCGGCATCTGCTGCTGCTGGCACCACAGCAGTAAATCATATTCAATACCGCGCGAGGCTAAATGATAAAGCACCTGGTTAGTTGCGCACTCTCGTCCACCGGGTACCTGCCATAACGCCTGCATATCATCATAATCGAGATTTGAGACGCCCCAACGGCGGATTTTCCCCTGCGCAATCAGTGTTTCCATGGCATCGATGGTCTCTGCAAATGAAAAATCGCCCATCCAGTGCAGCAAATAGAGATCCAGATAATCAGTTTTCAGTCGACGCAGGCTCGCTTCGCAGGCGGCAATGGCTTTCTGTCCACCGGCATTCCATGGGTAAACTTTCGAGACTAAAAAAGCGCTATCACGCCGTCCCGTTAATGCTTCACCCACCACCTCTTCCGCTGCACCATCAGCGTACATTTCTGCGGTATCAATCAATCGCAGGCCGAGATCCAGTCCGGCCTGCAGCGCAGACACTTCATCCCGGCGTCGGCATGGATCCTCGCCCATGTACCATGTTCCCTGCCCAATAGCAGGAAGCGATACCTGGTTTGTAAACGTCACCTGTTTCGCTGTCATCGCACCCTCCTGTGTTAATGCACCACAGTAAAGCAAAACAACGTGCATGTGTCCTGTTAGGGTGCACAAATTGCACCATTATGGATTGGAAACCGATCGTTAAGGCGAGCGAAATAAAAAGCCCGGGAACAGCAAATGTTCCCGGGCCGAAAAAATACAAAATCTTATCTACGAAGTGGTTATTTCAACCGACCCAAATATTTTCCCTCTTTCATAGCGTTGATTTTTCCGTTGTTATAGACGATGACGGAAATCAAACCTGCGCTATAAGACTGAGCTTCAGCACTATTCTCATCATTTGCCGCAGGTTTGCCATTAATATAAGCAATGCCATCAGCACCACGTTTAAAGTCCACTCCAAGTTTATTCACATGCACGGGCGTGATTTTACTGGCGTGTACCGGGGCATTCGTGTCACTGACCATGGTTTTATGTTCATGCTGTAACTGTTGACGATAAGCCTCACTGATGGCATACGCAGGCGCAGCAGAGGAAGCCACCAGAGCAGCGATAATAATTAATTTCTTCATTAGTTAAACCTTAATATTTATCGTGTTTGTGGTGGTGACTGGAATTTGTATCATTTGTGCCATACAAGTTTTGCGCATTTTCCATAGCCTGTTTTTCAGCGGCAGCATTGATTGTCGCCTGACGGTTTTGCTCCGCAACATAACAGGCATCACGGCTCACACCCTTGCTTTCGCAAGCATTCATGCGTGAAGCCTCGGAGGAACAACCAGCCAGAATCCCGCCCATCACAGCTATCATGATTAACTTTTTCATTATATATACCAGGTTTATTCTCAAAAAATCCACATGGCGCATTATATTTAATGCTATGAAGAGTTGCTGTCGATACTTTAAAGTTTAATTAATATCTGCAATGGAATATTTAATGTCAATTTTAATTTTTTCAGATAAATACCTAAAGATGTAAAATTAAAATCAATTCATTAATTTTTGTTTTTTCACATGAAAGTTAACTTTCGCCATGAGATAAACATGCTAAAAGAGTTATGAATAATTTTCATTGTGCTTAACAATAAGAAAACAACGCTTACCTCGATCATAAACCCTAGTATTATCAACGCATTGTATAGCTACAAACCATTACCTCATGACAATGACTTGCTAAACCTTCACGACTATATTTCATTCAAAAATGAATAGATAACAGGCTAATAAAATAGCAGGTTTATTTTTAGTAACAGCGACAGGAATAATACGTTAAAAATTCGTTGTCGCCTGACAGAATGCCAAAACAGCACAAAAAATCAAATCTCATGTTTTAGATCAATATTCATCTCCGTCACGCACAAAAAAGCCCGCACTGATGCGGGCTAGTGCTTGACGCGCAGTAGCATCAGAACTTGTAAGTTACACCCACCGAGAAGATGCCAGACCAGGACTTATCGACCATCGGGCTGTCTTTCACTTCATCACTCAAACGCACATAACGGCCAGTGCCGTATACGTTCCAGTTTCCAATGAAGTTATAGCTCGCGGTCAACTCCAGGTACGGATCCCATCCATCGTCAGCGTTGTAGCTTTTCAGACCACTGCGGCGAGACTCGTGATTGGACACGCCATAATAATAGTCGTTGTAGTTTTCGCTGCTGTACTGCACACCGATACCCGGCGTCAGAGTCAGCCCACCATTAGTGTAACGGTAGAGCCAGGCCAGATCCCAGATAAAGCCGTTGCTGTTATCCAGAGTATCACCCGCCAGTGCAGTACGCAGGAAACCATACTGGGTGTTATGTACATACGAAAGGCCAGCCATCATACTGCTTTTACGCTTGTCGAGTTGGCGCAAAGCATGGCTATCGCTATCACCTGGCTTGAAATGCGTCGGATCATAGTACGCCATGATGGAAAGCTTATCTGTCGTATCATTCCACAAATAGTAACCGCCACCCAAGCCGTGGAACCAGACATTATCGCCTTCATAGGTGACAACCGGAACAGGGTAAACATCGCGGTCATACTGTTTGTACGGGCTGTTAATCACGCCGACACCCGCGCCAACAGTCCACTGACTTTCCGCCTGTGCGGTGCTAACTGCGGTTGCGGCAAGGACGCCAAGTGCCAGAAGTTTGAGTTTGGTCACAATCCATAATTCCTTATTCAAATGTGTAGCGGTCAAAGTGTAACCGCCAATACGCTTCAGCCCAACTATTTTACGTATTCGCCCCAGAATGTAACCCCCTAATTTCTCAGCAAGTGATGACATTTTGCTTGCAGGACGGTGAACACCGCATGAATCCCGCTCCAATTCTTTACATAAGATGTGCTTTTTTTGCTGATGAGTTATTGATATGCCATTGAAATTCATTTGCGCACACAGGCAAGTTTTGCAAATGCCATCTACGCTTAATTTTAGAAGGTGTATCACCGAATACGTTGATCTCCTGACCACTAAAATGGCATGAGAGTTGCTTATTTCTTCAGCAACGACGTCGTTCAGTTTACCTCTTCAGGGGCCTCTACTATTCATATGAACGGCTCTTAACATGTGCTAAAAAACGAAAGGACGGCATACCATGAATATATTCGATCACTATCGCCAGCGTTATGAAGCTGCCAAGGACGAAGAGTTCACGCTGCAGGAGTTTCTTACCACTTGTCGGCAAGATCGCAGTGCTTATGCCAACGCGGCAGAGCGGCTATTAATGGCTATTGGTGAGCCTGTCATGGTCGACACTGCCCACGAACCTCGACTTTCTCGACTCTTTTCGAATCGGGTAATTGCACGCTATCCCGCCTTTGAAGAGTTTTACGGCATGGAAGACGCCATTGAGCAAATTGTTTCTTATTTGAAACATGCGGCTCAGGGTCTGGAAGAGAAGAAGCAGATTCTGTATCTGCTGGGGCCTGTGGGAGGGGGGAAATCATCTCTTGCTGAGCGGCTGAAGTCGCTGATGCAGAGAGTACCAATTTATGTCCTGAGTGCTAATGGCGAACGTAGCCCGGTCAACGATCATCCGTTATGCCTGTTTAATCCGCAGGAAGACGCGCAGATCCTGGAAAAAGAGTATGGGATCCCGCGTCGCTATCTCGGTACGATCATGTCGCCCTGGGCTGCGAAACGTCTGCACGATTTTGGCGGGGACATTACAAAATTCCGCGTCGTCAAAGTCTGGCCGTCTATTCTGGAGCAGATCGCAATCGCCAAAACGGAGCCTGGTGATGAAAACAACCAGGATATTTCTGCGTTGGTCGGGAAAGTGGATATTCGTAAACTCGAACACCACGCCCAGAACGATCCTGATGCCTACGGTTATTCGGGTGCACTGTGTCGTTCAAACCAGGGGATTATGGAATTCGTTGAGATGTTTAAAGCACCGATTAAAGTGCTACATCCTCTGCTGACCGCCACCCAGGAAGGAAACTACAACGGGACAGAAGGTATCTCTGCCCTGCCGTTTAACGGGATTATTCTTGCCCACTCGAACGAGTCCGAATGGGTAACGTTCCGTAATAACAAAAACAATGAGGCGTTTCTTGACCGTGTTTACATCGTCAAAGTGCCTTATTGCCTGCGTATCTCTGAAGAGATCAAAATTTACGAAAAACTGCTTAACCACAGTGAGCTGACCCATGCGCCTTGCGCACCGGGCACGCTGGAAACGCTCTCTCGCTTTACCATTCTTTCTCGCCTGAAAGAACCTGAGAACTCGAGCATTTACTCGAAGATGCGCGTTTACGATGGCGAAAGCCTGAAAGATACCGATCCGAAAGCGAAATCCTATCAGGAGTATCGGGATTACGCCGGGGTTGATGAGGGAATGAACGGTCTGTCCACGCGTTTCGCGTTTAAGATCCTCTCTCGCGTCTTTAACTTTGACCATGCCGAAGTGGCAGCTAACCCGGTACATCTGTTTTACGTACTGGAGCAACAAATCGAACGTGAACAGTTCCCGCAGGAGCAAGCTGAGCGTTATCTTGAGTTCCTGAAAGGCTATTTGATCCCGAAATATGCTGAATTCATCGGCAAAGAGATCCAGACGGCTTATCTCGAATCCTATTCCGAATACGGACAGAACATTTTCGACCGTTATGTCACATACGCGGATTTCTGGATTCAGGATCAGGAGTATCGCGACCCGGATACCGGTCAGCTGTTTGACCGCGAGTCGCTGAACTCAGAACTGGAGAAAATTGAAAAACCGGCGGGTATCAGTAACCCGAAAGATTTCCGTAACGAGATCGTCAACTTTGTTCTGCGTGCCAGAGCGAATAACAGCGGTCGCAATCCAAACTGGACCAGTTACGAAAAACTGCGCACGGTTATTGAGAAGAAAATGTTCTCCAATACCGAGGAGCTGCTGCCGGTCATTTCGTTCAATGCTAAAACCTCGACTGACGAGCAGAAAAAACACGACGATTTCGTCGACCGTATGATGGAAAAAGGCTACACGCGTAAACAGGTGCGTTTACTGTGCGAATGGTATTTGCGCGTACGTAAATCGTCTTAACATAAGTGCCCGGTGGCGCATGCGCTTACCGGGCTTGCAAAACAATGTTCCGTAGGCCGGATAGCGCCAGCGCCATCCGGCACTTACAGACATGGCGAACAGTTGGCAGTACGGGGGGCTTATGACCTGGTTTATTGACCGGCGTCTTAACGGCAAAAACAAGAGCACGGTAAACCGCCAGCGCTTCTTACGCCGTTATAAATCGCAAATTAAACAGTCGATCTCCGAGGCCATTAACAAGCGTTCGGTGACTGATGTGGATAGCGGCGAATCTGTCTCTATTCCGACTGATGATATTAGCGAACCAATGTTTCATCAGGGACGTGGTGGCCTGCGCCATCGCGTGCATCCGGGTAATGACCATTTTGTGCAGAATGACCGCATTGAACGCCCACAGGGCGGCGGTGGCGGTTCAGGAAGCGGACAAGGCCAGGCCAGCCAGGATGGTGAGGGTCAGGATGAGTTCGTCTTTCAGATCTCTAAAGATGAATATCTCGATCTGTTGTTCGAAGATTTAGCACTTCCTAACCTGAAGCAGAATCAGCAGCGTCAGCTAACGGAGTACAAAACGCACCGGGCAGGTTTTACCTCTAACGGTGTGCCTGCCAACATCAGCGTGGTGCGATCCCTGCAAAACTCACTGGCGCGCCGCACGGCGATGACAGCGGGTAAGCGTCGCGAACTGCATGCTCTCGAAGCGGATCTGGAAACCATCGCGAAAAGCGAACCAGCACAGTTGCTGGAAGAGGAACGGTTACGCAAAGAGATTGCCGAACTACGGGCAAAAATCGAACGCGTGCCATTTATCGACACCTTTGATTTACGCTACAAGAATTATGAAAAACGCCCCGACCCTTCCAGCCAGGCGGTAATGTTCTGCCTGATGGACGTTTCTGGTTCAATGGATCAGTCGACCAAAGATATGGCTAAACGTTTTTATATCCTGCTGTATCTGTTCTTAAGCCGGACCTATAAGAACGTGGAGGTGGTTTATATTCGCCACCATACCCAGGCGAAAGAAGTGGATGAGCATGAGTTCTTCTACTCTCAGGAAACCGGTGGAACCATTGTCTCCAGTGCGCTTAAGTTAATGGATGAAGTGGTGAAAGAGCGCTACAACCCTGCCCAGTGGAACATCTATGCTGCACAGGCATCGGACGGTGATAACTGGGCTGATGATTCACCGCTGTGTCATGAGATTTTGGCGAAAAAACTGCTGCCAGTGGTCCGCTATTACAGCTATATCGAAATCACTCGCCGCGCTCACCAAACCTTGTGGCGTGAATACGAACATCTGCAATCAACTTTTGATAACTTTGCGATGCAACATATTCGCGACCAGGATGATATTTACCCGGTATTCCGCGAACTGTTTCATAAACAAAGTACGACCAGCAATAGTTAACCACCTAAACAAATCAGCCAGAGGTTATCTTCTCTGGCTGATTTTTTACGGGTGCTGTTTTTTCATCTTATCAATATTCATCCGTTTATCCTTTTTATTTTCCCTTTACAGAGCAGCAGGCAATGTAATTGAGTTGATGACGTTGCGAACGGAAGAAGCGAAACATTTTCAGGAAACGACGACGATTTTCGCTCGTTCGTAAGCCGTTAAACACAATTTTTACCGCCCCCGTAAGCCCTTCATCACGAACTAATCCGCGCGGCGACATCAGCGACATGTTGCCATTCTGCTGCAGGACCTGTTCGAACCCGCAGTTAAGAAACAAATCACGCCAGCCTTGTCTGGTCATTGGGCTAACGTTTGATTTCACCACATCGACAAGCTGGCCCTGATCGCCCGCGCCCAGTTTTTGGGCGGTGAACATAATATCGTGGGTGAGCAGACGCCCACCGGGCTTCAACACGCGATAATATTCGGCAATTAACTTCGCCTTCGCTTTATCGGCATACATTGTCAGCATGGCTTCGTTAATCACAACATCGAAACTGTTATCCGCAAAAGGAAGAGTGTTGGCGTTAGCAGCCATCACATGAATATGATTTTCCAGACCATTTGCCGCTACGTTATTCCTTGCATTTGACAGTGCGGTTTTATCCATATCAATGGCGTATACGGTACAGCCATAGCGTTGAACTAACTCTATCGCCGTTGTGGCCATGTTGCACGCCACTTCAAGTACCTGGCTGCCGGGCGTCAGCTGTGACTGGCTAAACAACCATTCTGTTGCTTCAACACCGCCCGGACGCAGACGGGTTTTGCCCAGGCTGGCTAAAAATGTATGACCCGCTTTTTCAGTCGCGCTCATTGGCCTGTCTCCTTTTTATAAGTTGCATTATAAATACAACATTAAGAGTTAAAGGTGAAGTACGCGAATGATTTTTATTTCAAAATGTCCTTTCCCGTAGCGTTAGAGCGGATGTATGCCGTGTGATAGACTGAAGTATCAGACTTACAGGGCTGTAAATCATTATGAAATTGCATCATAAAGCGCTCAGGATCTTTATCTCCGTCAGCGTAATTGTTTTGACATCTTCTTTTTTGGTTTATGAGCTCATTGCTAGTGATAAAGCAATGAATGCGTACATGCGCTATATCAATGAGAAAGCCGACTCCTCGTTTCTCTATGATAAGTACACAAATCAGAGCATCGCAGCCCATCTGATGCGCACATTTTCATCCCCTCAGGGGCCTGCTTCTCTCGAACAGCAAAAAGTACTTTGCAACGCTTTCGATAGCGTTAACGGCACTCATGGGCTCAATCTCACTAAGCGCAACTATCTGCCATTACACGGTACGTTGCAGACCACCTCAACAAAATGTAGCGAACAGCTTGATGACATTTTTCAGCTGCCCTCTTTTGACCGGGCGGTCAATGTTAATCGCCAGCAGAAAGATTACGGTCAGGGATTAGGGACGCTGGAGTATAAATTTCGATATTACGTCGATCTCAAAAATAACTACGTTTATTTCTATGATGTGATCGACTCGCGGAAATTTGCGATACACAACTGGTCGTTTTTGCAAAAAGGTACGTTGGGGATCGACCAGAATGATATTGACGGTATTTTTACTGGCCGCACGGTGATCTCCAGTATTTATGAAGATAACCTGACCGAGAAAAAGGTGATGAGCTTTTTAACACCGGTTTACTACGCCAATAAGCTAAAAGGCGTGGTGATGGTGGATATTAATAAAGAGAATTTACAGAATATTTTCTATACCAGCGACCGCCCTCTCGTCTGGCGTTATCTTAACGTAACGGTCTCTGACACCAGTTCAGGTAAAGAGATCCTCGTTCACAAAAGTGAAACCGATCTGTTCCGCTATGTTCACTATGAGAAGGACATACCTGGCGGTATACGTATCACCCTCTCACTTGATGTTATGTACTTTATTGTCTCGTCCTGGAAGATATTCGCCTTCTATCTACTGGCAACGATATTGCTGCTGAATATGGTCAGAACGCATTTTCGCTTGTATCACAACGTCACACGGGAAAATGTCAGTGATGCGATGACAGGGCTCTACAACCGTAAAATTTTAACGCCAGCGCTTGAGCAGCGTTTGCAACAGTTGGTGAACACAGGAACGCTCGTGACCTTTATCGCCATTGATTGCGACAAACTAAAAGTTATTAATGATACGTTGGGGCATAAGGAAGGCGATCGCATTATCACCATTTTGGCCAAAGCTATTCAAACGTCCATTCGCAAAAGCGACTATGCCATCCGCCTCGGCGGCGATGAGTTTTGCATTATCCTCATCGATCACCCCAGTGAATTAACGCCCCGCCTGCTGGAGAGGATTCGTTATAACTTACAAATTATTGCGCAAGATAGATCAATCAGCTTCTCTGTCGGGATTTATAATATGCAGCCAAACGACACCATTGATGATGCCTACAAAGCATCTGATGCACAGCTCTACCTGAACAAACAGAAAAAACGCACCGATGCGTAATTATTTTTCTGACAGGATTTTCATTGTTGTACCAGGAGTAAGTCATGACGGAAGTAAACAAAGGTAACGCAACGCACCAGCGTTTAATCTCCCTGTTGTCAGAACACGGTGCGACCTACCGCATAGTCAGCCATGAAGCCGTAGGCAAATGTGAAGCTGTCTCTGAAATTCGCGGTACCGCACTGGGTCAGGGTGCAAAAGCGCTGGTCTGCAAAGTAAAAGGCAACGGCGTCAATCAGCATGTTCTGGCGATCCTCTCTGCCGATCAGCAGGCCGACCTGAGCCTGTTAGCTAGCCATATTGGCGGGTTGAGAGCGTCACTTGCCAGCCCGGCGGAGGTAGATGAACTAACAGGCTGCGTATTTGGCGCTATCCCACCGTTCAGTTTTCATCCGAACCTCAAGCTGGTCGCCGACCCGCTGTTGTTTGAGCGTTTTAATGAAATTGCGTTCAATGCCGGAATGCTGGAAAAATCCGTGATCATGGATACCGCAGATTACCTGCGCATCGCGCAACCGGAATTAATCCCGTTCCGCAGAGAACAATAACTGCACAAGTTAGCAGTAAAAAACATCGCTTCGTGCGTTAGCCCAAAAAAAATTATAATCATTAAAAAAAGCCTGTTCGGTCACGCATTTACGCGTACAGTAAGCAGGCTTATTTTTTCTTTTGGCAAGGAAACTACGATGTTTGATGTCACTCTGCTGATCCTGCTCGGACTGGCAGCTCTGGGCTTTGTCAGCCACAACACCACTGTCGCTGTTTCAATTCTGGTGCTGATTATTGTCCGTGTTACCCCTCTGAATACCTTCTTTCCCTGGATTGAAAAACAGGGCCTGACCGTCGGGATTATAATTCTGACCATTGGCGTCATGGCGCCGATCGCCAGCGGAACGCTACCGCCCTCCACGCTCATCCACTCCTTTGTGAACTGGAAATCACTGGTTGCTATTGCCGTTGGGGTATTTGTCTCCTGGCTTGGCGGACGCGGCGTTACGCTAATGGGCAGCCAGCCTCAGCTTGTTGCTGGTTTACTGGTGGGCACGGTACTGGGCGTGGCGCTGTTTCGCGGTGTGCCAGTGGGGCCGCTTATTGCGGCAGGTCTGGTCTCATTGATTGTTGGGAAGCAGTAGCCAGCCCGTTCAGGTAACGGCCTGGTGTCTGTCCCAGGCCTTTTTTGAACATAGTGATAAATGCCGTGGTCGAATCGTACCCGAGCATTTGCGCGACCTGTTGTACATTGCGACCATCAATTAACGCCTGCAGCGCCAGAATCAGCTGGAGCTGGTGACGCCAGCGCCGAAAACTCAACCCCGTTTCTTTGACGACCAGGCGAGCAAGGTTACGTTCACTCATCGCAAATACGCTGGCCCATTGCCCCAACGTCTGCCATTGTGCGGGCTCTCTCGCCATCGTTGCGACCATTCTGCGAATTTTCGGGTGATCGGAAACCGGCAACTGCATTTGCTGCTGGGGTTGCTGCGGCAGTTCATCAAACAACACTTGCGTCAGCCGCTGGGTTGCCGGCTCCAGCCGTTGGGCATCCGTTTTGGATGCCAGCGCCAGAATAAGCTCCCGGCACAACGGAGCAATTTTCAGCGTGCAGCAACGATCGGGCATCACAACGGCCTGCGGCTCAATAAACAAAAAGCACAATTGTGCGCCAACGGTAACGTGGTTGCTGTGTGGAATTTCACCGGGGATCCACACCGCATATTGCGGGGGCACCATCCACATAGCATTCTCAACCTCACAGGTGATCGCGCCATGCAACGCCAGAATCAACTGGCCTTTACGGTGCTGATGCAGCGGACTGAAAAGTTCATCTTCCCGGGCCTGAATACAAAACGCCACCGCCGCATCGTGGTGAAGATCGGGTTCGTATCCATCCAGCCTCAGTCCTAACATAAAAATGTCCGATTTAAGCGATAAACTGTCATTTTAGCTTGATTCATCCATTGAGTAAAAACGCTAAGGTATCGCCTCGCCTGACGATATGAGAAAAAAATGACAAATACACCTTCCTCCCGTGGCAAGAACGCAGCGTTGCTGATCGCGGGGATCCTGATGATTGCCACCACATTGCGCGTCACCTTTACCGGTGCAGCCCCGTTGCTGGATGCAATTCGCGCCGACTACGGTCTGAGCACCGCCCAGACGGGGCTTCTGACCACCCTGCCACTGCTGGCTTTCGCACTGGTTTCACCTCTGGCTGCCGCCGTTGCGCGCCGTTGGGGTATCGAACGCAGCCTGTTTGTCGCTATGCTACTGATTTGCGCGGGTATTGCGATACGTTCTCTGCCCTCACCAGGGTTCCTGTTTAGCGGCACCGCTATCATTGGTTGCGGAATCGCATTGGGAAATGTGCTTTTACCCGGACTGATTAAGCGTGATTTTGCTCAGCATGTGGCGAAACTCACTGGCGCATACTCGCTGACCATGGGCGCAGCAGCGGCACTGGGTTCCGCCATTGTGGTACCGCTGGCGTTGAACGGGTTTGGCTGGCGCGGTGCGCTGATGGTACTGATGGCCTTTCCGCTACTGGCACTGATTATCTGGTTACCCCAATGCCGCCAGATGGCCAATGCCAGCTTGAGCAGCTCGCGCGCTCTGCATTCCCGCGCGATCTGGCGCTCCAGCCTCGCCTGGCAGGTGACGCTGTTTCTGGGGATCAATTCGCTTATCTACTACGTCATCATCGGCTGGCTGCCCGCCATTTTGATCAGCCATGGCTACAGCGAGGCGCAGGCCGGTTCGCTGCATGGTTTACTGCAGCTGGCGACCGCCGCGCCGGGATTATTGATTCCTCTCGTCCTGAACAGATTTAAGGATCAGCGCGCCATCGCCGCACTGGTTTCATTAATGTGCGCCGTCGGCGCGGCGGGATTCGCCATAATGCCCGACCAGGCATTGCTATGGACCATCCTGTTTGGCTTTGGCTCAGGCGCGACGATGATTCTCGGCTTGACCTTTATTGGCCTGCGCGCAAGCTCAGCGCATCAGGCTGCTGCCCTGTCCGGCATGGCACAGTCTGTCGGATATTTACTGGCGGCCTGCGGACCACCACTGATGGGGAAAATTCACGACCTCAACGATAGCTGGCTGATTCCTCTTGGCGGGGTCGCCGTGTTAGCGATGCTGATGGCGGTATTTGGTTTGTGCGCGGGGCGCAATCGGGAGATCGCGAGCGCATAATGCACAGGGCAGGTTCGTGAACAACCTGCCCGTTTTTTTATCCGCGCGCGGCGCGCAGCATCGCCTGAACTAACGGTACGGGTTTTCCCGCCAGCGCTCCGCGTTCATGCTGAAAGAGCGTGCCAACATAAAATGGATGCGTCACCAGCTCAATGGCACGAATATCACCAGCCTCATCCCAACCGGTCACCCGAAGATCGCCGCTTTCAAGCTCGGCGGCAAAATCCTCCGATACGCCATAGTTGCAGTGATATCCCTCGGTGATAACATCCCGCCCGTAGGCTTTGGCAATCAGCGTATTGGCCCGCAGCTCAATATCATCCGTTTTTTCTACCAGCGAGCAGGTCAATGGTGCTATCACCATCCGACCCGTGGTGTCCGTCTCGGCGTGGGCGGCATCGCTCCAGCCCAGCACGTTGCGGGCGTACTCCAGAATCGCATGTTGAAAGCCGCCGCAGGTCCCCAGGAACGGGATGCTGTTTTCACGCGCGTAGCGTATCGCTATCAGCGCCCCTTCAAGATGGCGATATGGACTGCCTGGAACGACCCAGATGGCATCATAGCCAATCAAGTCCTCACTGCTGTTGATATCAGATGTAGTTAGCCAGTCATAATCAGCCACCAATTCCAGGACGGCGGCAGCATCATCGATAGCAAGGGGAATAGCCTGGTGCGCCACAATATCGGGGCTGTAATCGCCCACCAGCGCAATGCGAAGCGTATCTTTAATTGGGGAAATTTCCATTAAGCTTTCCTTGTGTCCTGACAATAAGGGACAGCATAAGGAGCCTCAGCCTACCGACTTTTTAGTGGTATCACAATCCCTTAAATTGGGAGTCAGGGCGGGCAAAATGCTATAATGGTCACGTTTTACGATCTTATTTAACCGTAATAAAGTTGATGATAAATACCTGAGCGGTAGCTGAAAGGAGCGGATGAAGAGATGAAGATTCAGTGTAAACGCGTGTATGACCCGGCAGAAAAAAGCGATGGTTATCGCGTGTTGGTCGACCGGTTGTGGCCACGCGGGATAAAAAAGACTGACCTTGCTTTCAACGAATGGAATAAAACGCTGACGCCATCCTCTGAATTGCGCAAAGCATTCCACGCAGAACTGATCGATTTTTCACACTTTTCCGAGCAATATCGCGCAGAGCTTGCCCAACAGCAGCAGGAAGGAAAGCGCCTCGCAGAGATTGCCCGACAGCAAACCTTAACGCTACTGTATGCGGCGAAGAATACCCAGCAAAACCACGCGCTGGTGCTCGCTGAATGGCTACGTCAATGCTGACCGCGTATTACTTGGCCGTTGCCGGATGATCTCTACGCCAGAGTGACCATTCATCAATTACTTCCCCGTTGGGTAGTTTGCAGTCAGACTTAACACCTTGCGGAGTCTGCACCGCAATCAGCGAGCCGCCCTTTTGTTCGCAATACACCGATGCTGGATTCGCCATGCCAACTTTCGGTGGCACAGGCGCTTCCGGTTCCGTGGTACACCCCGCCAGCACCAGCAAGCCGGGCAAAACAATAAATGCCAGTTTCATATTTACTCCTGTTTAAAACCTTATCCTGGCAGGTTACCCCGACTTTCCATCTATCTCCATATTTTCCTGCCAGCTATCCATTTTATGTTTACATTCTGAGCTGGATGGCGTGTTTCATCTTTCACCTCGATGTTCTATCATGCGGGCAACGTCAGCCCAGTCATTACTCAGGAGCATTTACATCTCATGTCGGACATGATCCTTGCCAGAGTCTCACAGTCCTTAGCTACGGAGCAGTCAGTTGAGAGTCTGGTTCGCCAACTTCTGGAGATGCTGGAGATGGTGACTGAGATGGAATCAACCTACCTGACCAAGGTCGATCTGGATGCCCGTCTGCAGCATATTCTGTATGCACGTAATAGCCGCCAAATGCAGATCCCCGAAGGGCTATCCGTGCCGTGGGATGAAACGCTGTGCAAACGCGCTATTGAGGAAAACTGTCTGTACAGTGACAACGTGCCCGCACGCTGGCCGGAATGTACCGCCGCTCGCGCACTGGACATCACCACCTTTCTGAGCACTCCCGTTCATCTTCCGGACGGAACGTTTTACGGTACACTTTGCGCTACCAGCCGCCGCCAGCAGGCATTGAGCCAACGTGGAGAACAAGTATTACATCTGTTTGCCGGTCTGATCGCCCAGTCGATTCAAAAAGAGTCGCTGGTTGCTCAGTTACGTGAAGCGAACGCCGCGCTGATTGCTCACTCCTACACCGATGCCCTGACCGGTTTACCGAATCGGCGCGCAATATTTGAAAATGTGGAAACCCTTTTTTCGCTTGCCCGCCATCTCAGACAGAAGATAGTTGTCGCCTATATCGATTTGGATGATTTCAAACTGATTAATGACCGCTTTGGCCACGAGGTTGGTGACCAGTTCCTGATACAGATTGGGCAGCGCCTGCTCCGTGAATGTAATGATAATGACATTCTCGGTCGACTGGGCGGTGACGAATTTTTAGTCGTTCGCCTGTCAGCGGAAGATGAACTGGATCAACTTATGCGTCTGCAGCAGGTGAAAAATCAGCTACAACAGCAGATTTGCGGTGACTACCAGCTGGGTGACATTCATCTGTTTTATCCTGGTGCCAGTCTGGGTGTGGTGGAAATTGATCCGCTGGAGACTGATGTAAACTGTGCGCTTCATCTTGCAGACAGCGCAATGTATCAGGATAAAAAGCGTCAGGATAAAACCCCTTTTGTCGTACATTAAGCCCTGCTATGCTGGCTCGTCTTTAAATAACTCTGGTAGATAATCGTATGCGACTCGGTATTATTTTCCCTGTCATTATTTTCATTTCCGCTGTCGTTTTCTTATCCTGGTTTTTTATTGGCGGCTACGCTGCGCCGGGAGCATAACGATGAAAAAAACAACGATTATTATGATTGGCGTGGCTATCATCGTGGTTCTGGGCACGGAACTGGGGTGGTGGTAACCAAAATAAAGGCCACTTATCAGTGGCCTCTATTATCTGCATGTTTAGTTAGCTTTTGATTTTTCTGTAGATAAACAACACCACAATCGCACCGATAACCGCTACGACGAAACTGCCGAAGTTGAAACCATCAACTTTACCAAAACCAAAGAAGGTACTGATCCAGCCACCCACTACCGCACCGACAACCCCTAAGATAATGGTCATAAAGAACCCGCCGCCATCTTTACCCGGCATAATCCATTTTGCCAAAATCCCAGCGATAAGACCGAAAACCACCCATGAAATAATGCCCATAATTTTCCTCGCTTATGTTTTTAAATTAACGATTCACTCGTTGTATAAAAGCATAGCATAGCGCTGAAAAATTAAAATTTGTGATCGTCATCACTTCATATTTTCATCTTTTTCCGATGTTTCATAAGGTTATGACTGCTGACCGGCAGGCTAAATTTTTGCCGCTCCTCGTCATTAATGTCGAATCGTCAGTCATTATGCTTAACTCTTTTGCCCTCAGCCCCGTTATTGCTGGGTTTTCACTTCTGGCACACTTTATGCTTAAACAACTTGTCGCTACGACAAATCGTAGTCCGCGGTGCTTATCGCGTGGCTGCGTCTACAATTCGCGCTATTTCAGCATTTAACAGGTCTGTTATTGATGAAAAAAATCACCAGTGTTTGCCCATACTGTGGGGCCGGGTGCAAGCTCAAGCTTGTTGTCGAAAATAACAAAATCATCCGCGCCGAAGCCGCAGAGGGTGTAACGAACCAAAATCAGTTATGCCTGAAAGGCTATTATGGTTGGGACTTTCTTAACGACACTCGCCTTCTGACTCCCCGTCTGACTCGCCCGATGATCCGTTATGAAAAAGGTGGCAAATTCACGCCCGTTAGCTGGGATGAAGCCATTCGTTACACCGCAAAACGCCTGTCTGAAATCAAAAAAGCCTATGGTCCTCGCGCCATCATGACCACCGGCTCCTCCCGGGGAACCGGAAATGAAACTAACTACGTGATGCAAAAATTCGCACGTGGCGTACTTCATACCAATAATGTCGATTGTTGCGCCCGCGTCTGTCACGGTCCTTCCGTTGCCGGGTTACAAGAAACGTTAGGCAATGGCGCCATGAGCAATTCCATCAGCGACATTGAAAACTCAAAATGCCTGCTGATCTTTGGTTATAACTGCGCCGACTCACACCCAATCGTAGCCCGCCGGGTAATTAAAGCTCGCCAGAACGGCGCAAAAATCATTGTCTGCGACCCACGTCGTATTGAAACCGCCCGTATTGCTGACCAACATTTGCAGTTGAAAAACGGTTGCAACATGGCGCTGGTTAATGCCTTCGGCCATGTTCTTATCGAAGAGCAACTCTACGATCGCGAGTATGTGCAAAAGCATGCGGAAGGGCTGGAAACATACTGGGAAACCGTTAAGGACTATGCGCCTGAAGCCGTTGAACATTTGACCGGCGTTCCCGCACAGCAGGTTCGTCAGGCAATGCGTACATTTGCCGCAGCACCATCGGCAACCGTAATGTGGGGGATGGGCGTCACCCAGTTTGGTCAGGCCGTTGATGTGGTTCGCGGTTTGTCGAGCCTGGCGTTGTTGACCGGGAATCTGGGTCGCCCTAACGTCGGCGTTGGTCCGGTGCGCGGGCAAAATAACGTGCAGGGTGCGTGCGATATGGGGGTACTGCCTAACCAGTTCCCAGGGTATCAGGACGTGACCGATTCCGCCGTCAGGGAAAAATTCGCCAGCGCATGGGGCATTGACGTTAATCAGATGGATGACAAGGTTGGAACGCGCATCACCGAAGTTCCTCACCTTGCTATCGAAGGCAAAATAAAAGCCTACTACATCATGGGAGAAGATCCGCTGCAAACCGAGGCGGACCTGGGCCTGGTTCGCGAAGGGTTTAACGCGCTCGATTTTATCGTCGTGCAGGATATCTTCATGACTAAGACAGCGGAAATGGCCGACGTCCTCCTGCCGGCCACCTCATGGGGCGAACATGGCGGTGTCTTTACCTGCGCCGATCGTGGCTTCCAGCGTTTTGAGAAAGCGATTGAGCCCACCGCTGACGTAAAGCGTGACTGGGAGATTATCAGCCTGCTGGCCAGCGAAATGGGCTATCCGATGCAGTATCAAAATAACCAGCAAATCTGGGATGAGATGCGCGAGCTGTGCCCGCTGTTCTACGGCGTGACCTATGAGAAAATGGGGGAAATGGGGCATGTTCAGTGGCCGTGCCCCGATCTCGATAGTCCTGGTACGCCGTACCTTTACGCGCACAGCCAGTTTGATACCGTCAACGGCAAAGGCAAACTGTTTGCCGCACCGTGGCGAGCGCCCGCAGAAGTTCCGGATGACAATTATCCGCTGGTGTTGTGTACCGTGCGTGAAGTTGGGCATTACTCCTGTCGCTCGATGACCGGTAACTGCGCAGCGTTACAAGCGTTGGCTGATGAACCAGGATATGTGCAAATCAATACCCATGATGCCGAAAAACTGGGTATCCGTCATCGTGATCTGGTGTGGGTCAGCTCGCGTCGGGGTAAGGTCATCAGCCGTGCGGATGTATCCGAGCGTATCAATTCCGGAACGGTGTATATGACCTATCAATGGTGGATTGGTGCATGCAACGAGTTGACCCAGGATAACCTCGATCCAATCTCGAAAACGCCGGAAACCAAATATTGTGCCGTAAATATCGAGCACATTAGCGATCAGAGATGGGCTGAAAAGTATGCCGCTCAATCGTATAGCGACATGAAATCACGCTTATGTGAGGCCATTGCGTAATTCCCCACCATCGCGACCTGAGTCTGGTTACCCAGACTCAGGTCTTATCTCATTACTTTACCAGGTGAGGTTCGCTGAAGCGGATGGAGGCAGTTTCCTCCTGCTTATCCCGCTGCATAAAGCCAAGGTTCATCAGGAACAATCCCGCCATAAACGGTAGTTCATACAGTTCTTCAATCAGATCGCCATAATGGGCATTGTGCAGGAAGATGGGAGCCAGCAGACGATGATGCTCTACCGTATCGGAAATCAAAAATGCGCAGGCGGTAATCGCCAGCATCCAGACAGGTAACGGTTCATTACGTAGGCGTCGGACAATATCCAGGCGTAAACGCTTCGACAACAGCACCGGCAGAATAATCATGGCAATTAATACGACGGAGATGGCTCTGAAAAGGAGTTTAGGATGCTCAGGGAAATAGTCACGGCCCCAACTGGTGCTTCTCCCCAGCAATACCAACCACCACACGGCTGCCCAAAGCCAAAATTGCTTCTCTCCTTCAGGGCGTGATAAAGGCCGGATATAGCCAAGGGTAAATACCGCACCAAACAGTAGCCATAGCGCCTGCCCATTTTCGATCCATCTGACGACAGTGCCGTTAAGCAGCGGAAGATTCCAGTTCGCGGTGAACGGAATCGCCACAATGACCAGTCCTAGAATAAGTGTGGGGAATGTAATTTGGGTATTCAGTTTCATAAGCGCGATGTTCTGTATTGTTACTTTTTTGCGATCATAACGCCTGTGAATGATCGACAATTAGCATTCAATGCGGATTTCTTAAGGTATTCTTAAGGAATCTTTTTCGGACATCACTACGTTCAACACAAATAAAAAAACCGCACGGCGCCGTCAAAACGCTGTGCGGTTAGTACATTAAAATTCTGTGTATTCAATCAGTAAGAGTATTTAACGCCTACCATCCGCAGACTTCATGCTCATTCTCGGTATCGTACGAACGAACGGTATTGACCAAGTCTTTGACCACTTCTGCTGCCACATCCGGCACCAGTAATGTCATCGGCGCTTCTGTTTCATAATCAACAGAAACGCCGTTACTGTTATTGGTCACGGTTACGGTATAGGTTGCTTTGCCCATGATTTACTCCTTGCCGGTGCGCACGACTTTTCGTTGATTTGCACTCTCCATCAGAACTTCCGGGGCAACGAAAAAATCGATATTAAAGTAAGTGTCGTCGGTCATCACTTCGATGTTATGCCATTTTTCCGGCGGAAAAACGCCAAACTGACCGGCTTCAATAACCATCACCTCTACTGGCTCCGGACTGTGTTCATCGGCGTATCCGAGATATTTGACCGCCCCCTGCATAACAGAAAGTCGTGGATAAACCCCGGCACGAGTTCCTTTATCAAGGTGGCGTTCGAAAATTCCGGCAGGCGCAGTTTCTTTGTTCCAGAATGGTGTAGAGCGTGTATGGATATGATTCTGTGGAATTTGAAGCATTTTTCTTCCCTTTTCCAGTCGACAACCAGCGAGTCTTATTGAATCGCTGCTGTACACAGGGTACGCCTCAAAATATACATTTAAAATACCATTTATTGGTTATAACCCTACAATTACAACTGAAAAGCAAAGCGTCATATTGAAGGCCCGCCGCAACCAGCGGGCCAATGGCATCACGACTGAAGCGTGGCCAGACGAGCGGCAAAACCAACGAAAATCAGGCCGATTAGGGAATTACCCACTTTAGCCAGTTTTTTCTTCGTGCGAATATACTGCGTCACGAACGCGCCGGAGAAAATAAGGAAGCTCAGATAGAAAAAGCTCACTACTTCAAGCGTAATGGCCAAAATAAAGAATGACAGCCCTGAGTGCGGTGCATTGACATCAATAAACTGCACAAAGAACGAAACATAAAACAAAATAGCTTTGGGATTCGTCAGGCTCAGAATTAATGCACGCTTAAAAATAGCGCCAAACGGGACTTCCTCAGGTGCGGCGTCGCTTGCTTTCGATTTCAGTGTCGCATACAGGATCTTCGCACCGAGGTACAGCAGATAAAACGCGCCAAGATAGCGAACGATGTTGAACAAAACGGGCGTTGTTTTGATCAATGCGGCAACACCAGCATAGGCCAAAAACATCAACACGGCATCACCGATAAACACACCGCTTGCGGCGAGATAACCACCCTTCACTCCCCGACCGACGCTGTTCTTCAACACAAATATCGTATTTGGCCCCGGTACCAACACGATAAAAATGGCTCCCACCAGATACGTCCAGTAATTCAGAACTCCATACTCTGCGAACACGTTAACCTCTTCCTGAAAAAACACATGCACTTGCTGCGATACAATATGCTAACGAATGCATCGGGTGATGGAAAGAGAAGGTTATGAATTAAAAAACCCGCCACTGGTGACGGGTGTGTACAGATAAGGTTAGTCCGGATTAATGGTGCAGCATCTCATCCACAACCTCTTCTCCCTTCAACTGATAAGGGTAGTAGGTAGGCCAGTTTTCCATCTCTTCAAGCAAGGCTGCCTGCGAGGTATTTCCCATAAAGATATGGAAGTGGCTCGATTTACGCGGCGCGATAATATGATCGCTAAATTGCACATATTTAGGCGCTTTGCTGTCAGCAGCTTTACACTCAAACAGATACCGTACACCTTTCTTGCCTGATTTATAATTCAGGATCTTATATCCGGCGTAGTCGTATTTACATGATGCAACCTGATTCCCAGTATGAAACTCCATCACGCCATTTTCAATACCGATAGTGTCTACGTTGGTTGCATAGCCTGTACGGTAATACGCTTTGATTTGTTCTGCCGTTTTGCTTTTATCTTTCTCCGCTTTCTTTTTGAATACTGGATCAAGTTCGCCGCTGACCAGATACGGATAAACAGATTGCCACATGCCATCCCAGTCGGTCAGCGCCCTGTTCTGCACCTGGTTGTCATCAAATACCCCTTCCGACGCCTTTTGTTCTGCTTCACTCATTGGCGCACCATGGGAATGATGACCATGCGCCAGAACCGAACTACTGACTAAAAGCATCCCCAGAGCGATTGTTAGTTTCTTAAAACGAATAGCCAAAATTTCACCCTCAAATCATTTGCGAGTGAATTGTTATAATATAACATCACATTCAAATCAACGACGTTGTGAAGCATTTAACCGCTCTGGTGCGCGATTTTCCAACGGCTGTCAAAATGGGCCTGATACTGCGCAACAACGGCAGGTTCGTCACGAATAACTAACACATTTTCAGAGTTGGCAAATTCTGCGGATTTGGCAAAGTTGAACGAACCGGTTTCCAGCGTGTCGCCATCAATAATCATTACCTTGTCATGCTGGATGTGGTAGTGACCATCCAGTTGCACATCAACCCCATTCGCGGCAGCAAAAGCGATGGCCTTCTGGCTAACCTTGCCCTGGTTTCGTTTCTTATCGATAACAGCCCGAACCACTACACCTCTCTTTTCAGCGTTTACCAGGGCCTGAACAATATCTGCAGACTGAAATGAATAAGCCATCATATCGATGCTGTGCTGCGCATGCTTAATTGAATCCAGCACTAAAGCCCGAGCCGACCCTTCCGGTGAAAAACCCACCTGAATGGAAGCATGAGCTGCAAAAGCACCCGCCCCGTGCATTAGCGCAGCCACAGCGATAGTTTTTACGATCACGTTAGTTATTTGCCTGAAATGCGAAAGAGACCTAAGAGAGTAGCGCTCGCGTGCAGATCTGATCAAGCAGCGCCTGCTGATGACTGATAATGAGCATACCCAATGGTCGACGCTGAGATTCTTCAAGCAGCAGCGCCCAGATATCCCGTTGAATAGAAGGATCAAGCTGGGCTGTAATTTCATCGGCAATAAGAAAACGTGTCCGCGGGTCCAGCGCGCGAAGTAAAGCAATTCGCGCCAGTTCACCACCAGAAAGTTGTCCGGGACGGCGGGTTAACCACTCTGGATTGATGTGAAGACGGGTAAGCATTGCAGCATCCGGTCGCCATGCATCATGCACCGCATCACCGGTGCTGCGTCGGGGGTTAAAAGTTAATTCTGGATGCTGTGGCACCAGTTGCACCGGACAATACTGGTGCATCGGCAACGGTTGGTCATCAATCAGAATGTCACCGGAAGTTGGTTTCTGCCAGCCCGCCAGCACGCGTCCCAGCGTCGTTTTGCCAGTTCCACTGGGCGCACAAATCCCAATACGTTCTCCAGGGCGTAGAGAAAAGGTCAGATTTTGCCACAGAACCTTTTCCCCCTGACGGATTGTTACATCACGACAGCACAGCATCGCGCTCTCCAAAAAGTTGATTTCTTTCAGGCAGCGCCCGCCATTGTCGTTGTAGGTGTTCGCTAATCTCTCCGCGTAACAGCTGTTCCCGGCTGACGTTATCCGACACCCTTCCCTGATGCAGTGCGACAATACGATCCGCATGGCGGGCCGCCAGCGTGAGGTCATGCGTTACCCACAAAACACCAGCCCCTTGCTCACATTGCTCACGCAACTGTTCAAGCAGTTGATTAGCGAGAGGTGCATCAAGCCAGGCGGTAATTTCATCCGCCAGAATATAGCGAGCCTGACTCAGAGACGCATGACAAGCCAGAACACGTTTTGCCATACCGCCTGAAAGCTGACGCGGAAAAGCATCTAATACGCGACTTTCCAGTCGGCTACGCTGGAGCAATCGTTCAATTTTTCCGGCATTCCACTGCTGGCCAGAAAGCTGGCATGCCCTGCGCAGATGCTTTTCAATCGAGAGCAGCGGGTTAAGTGCCTGAATACCTTGTGGGACGTAGCTGAAGGTATTGCCACGACATTTGCGAATATCATCACTGCCCAGCGTTTTACCTTCCAGGGTAATAACGCCGTTGAAACGCAAATTGTCTGGTAAGAGATCGAGTAGACATTGCAGCAACAGGCTTTTACCTTCTCCACTTCCTCCAACTAGCGCCACCATCTGACCAGGCGCTACGTCGAAAGAGATATCCTGCAACAGCGAAGACCAGTTTTTCGCGCCGTACCAGCGATAACGCGCCACGTCCAGCGAGACCTGCCTTAAACTCAACATGCGTCACCTCGTAACCACAAACGATGCACCGCCCTTGCGAGCTGATCGAATAACATCACCAGACTGAACAGCATCAGTCCTGGAAACAGCACTAACCACCAGTCACCATGACTGATAAACCGCAGCGCATCCGCCAGCAGCAGGCCCAGTGACGGTTCATGCGGCGCCAGTCCAAAACCGAGGAAGCTTAACGCCGCGCTGTGCAACACCGCGTGGGGAAACATCAGCAATGTTCCCGTTAGCCACTGGGGTAATAACGCCGGTAGATAGTGATGCCGCCAGCAGTAAAAATGGCCGTGTCCCAGACGCCAGGTCAACGTCAGATAGTCACTGTGGGCCACGCGCTGCGCTTCAGCACGCAGGATCAGCGCCAGACGCGGCCAGTGCGTTAGTGCAACCGCCATGATTACCCCGTTTTTCCCACCACCCAGCGTAAAACAGATCAAAATAAGCAACAGCAGATGCGGCATCGATAGCATGGCATCAGTAATTAGACGCATAAGCACATCCAGACGCGGATGTATGCGCGAAACCGCCGCCATCATTAACGCAATGAAACCGCTGCACAACGCCGCACCAATACCAATTTGCAGACTGGTTAGTGCACCTTGAAAACAACGGATCCACAGATCGCGACCGAGGTTATCGGTGCCAAACCAGTACATCGCATCAGGTGGAAGATGACGGGCAAGCAGATTAACGCTCAACGGGTTATCCAGCATTGCGGCACCATACACTGCAATGAATAACAGGCAGCTAAAAGAGAACAAAAGACGAATTAGCGTCGGCGTCGGGTTATAGAGCATCAGGTCGCTCCAGAGCACGGTTCAACATACGGACAAGCCAGGTAGACAGCGAGTTGCCAATGAATACCAGTACGGTACTGAACAACACAATCCCCATCAGTAACGGCAGATCGCCGCGTAACCCGGCATCAATGGTGGCCTGCCCCAGTCCTGGATAAGCAAAGACTTTTTCGGCCAATAGTGCACCTCCCAACAGTTCTCCCAGTGAGGCAAACTGCAAACACAGCGCAGGCGTAATTGCATGACGCAGAACCTGATGGCGTAACAGTGACCAGCCTTTATCTCCCTGGGAATGCGCAAAACGGACAAACTCGCTTTTCATTACGCTGGCGATGCTTTCCCGCGTATGAAGCGTAATTTGTCCCAGCCCCAGCAAACTGAGCGCGCAAACGGGAAGCACCAGATGACGCAGACGCTCGGTCAGCGTCGCCATATCGCCGCTGTTGCCCGGCTCCCACGCGCAGCAGACCGGAAATACCGGCCAGCGCACGGCAAATAACGCCAGCAGCAACATGCCAATCCAGAAGGTCGGCAGCGAAGAAAGCAGATAGCTGATGCGACAGATTGCTTTGTCCGGCCAGCGATTCAGGTAGCGACCCGCGACAAATCCCATTGCCGTTCCCAATATGCCGGAGAGTAGCCACGCGCCGCCAAGCAGCGCAAACGAGGTGGAAAAGCGTTCTTTGATCACGCTGGCAACCGGCGCATTAAACAACATGGAATAGCCGAGATCGCCCTGCAATACACGAACAAACCAGTGACCAAAACGCTCCCATAGCGGCTGGTCCAATCCCCAGCGAGCAGCAATGCGTGCATATTGCTCCGGCGGCACATGCAGGAGATCGTTGCCGATATAAGCACGAATCGGATCGACCGGAGAAAAGCTGAGCAGCACAAAAGTGCCAGCCGCAACCAGCACTAATAACACTATCAGCCGTAGAAAATGGCCCACAACAGACTTCATCAACGGCAGGTCCAGGTCCATTCGTCCAGATTATTGAGCAGTGACCAGCTACCGTGAATCTCCGGTGCGCCTTTGCCTAAATCAATACACGGATTTGCCAGGTAGGTATGCTGAATATTCAGCAGCCATGCCCAGGCAGCATCGCCCTGCACGCCAGCCCCTTGCTTACCATCCCACTCCACCTGTTGCCAGAAAGGCAACGCCTTTTGCCAGTCTGGGGCGTCGATAGCCTGTTTAAGGTGCTGTTCAACAACAGGATTGCTGTAATAGCCTGGGTTGTAATATTCCACGCCCGCGGCCTGATTACTGTAATGATGGAAAAGCTCCATCGGATCCAGGCTTCCCCAACCAAATAACGTCGGGTTCGCATGCATGTGACGTTCAACGGTTTCCCAGCTTCCTGATTGCAGCGAGATCTGAATACCCACCGGCTCCAGCATTGCGCGAACAGCTTCGGCTAAATCCCGGCGCGTACTGTCACCGCTGGCGTACCATAAAGTCAGTCGAGCCTCTTTGCCGTCTTTCACTCGCACGCCATCTTTACCTACCTTCCAGCCGGCTTCTTCCAGAATCGTACGTGCTTTTTCGCTATCACCATCTTTGAACGCAACGGATTGCCCCTGCCATGGCAGCCCTTGCACTGCGCTATATGCAGGAATCGCATGACCTTCCATGACCTGATCGGCAAGCTGCTTACGGTCGATGGCATAGTTTATGGCGCGCCTGATGGCAACATCGGCAGTGATATCGTTCCCAATCGGATAGCCATTGGCGTCTTTTTTACCTGCAGGAACCATCGGGAACACAATGCCCCGGTTTTCCACGCTATCGCGTACCCAAAGTTTCAAATTTGTCTGCTGAGGAGCGACCGCCATCGACGGCGCGATACGTACGAGTCCCAGTTGGCCACTGCGCGCTGCGGCATAAGCGTTATCTTCATCAAGGAAGACAAACACCAGCTTACTGAAATCATTTTTCTTACCGGCATACCAGGGGTTAGCCTCCACGATCAACTGCTGTCCCGGCTGAAAACTCACCAGTCGATAAGGACCTGCGCCAATCGGATTTTTGGCAAATGTTTTTTCGTCATACCGTTTCGCCGGAACAATACCCAAAGAACCCAGCACATTCACAAAGGTGCTCTGTGGGCTATTTAGCGTAATTTCTACCGTGCGATTATCTTTCAGGCTGGCATGGGTGAAGTTTCCCATGTCGATTTTGCCGCCGCTTTTTGCTGCTTTGTTATAGGTGAACACCACATCTTCAGCGGTTAGCGGGGAACCATCAGAGAATTTAAGGTCAGGTTTTAACGTCAACGTCCAGGTTTTGCCGTCTGCGCTGGTCTCTACTTTTTCCGTCAGCAGGTTTCCCCAGCTCATATCTGCATTTTGTTTTAATAATGGTGCATGCAAAAGCAAATAGCTGCCATGACTCCAGCCCAGCATCGGGTCAAACCCTTCCGTTGGTTCTGGGCCAATTGCCAGTTTTAACGTCTGCCCTTCGTTCGCATTTTGCGCGGCAAGAAGTGGTGAGGTTAATGCGAGAGTCAATGCGCACGTAAGCAGTGCCAGCTTGCCTTTGATCATTATGTTATCCAGATTTACGTTATTTTTATGCTGCATAACGATTTACCGTCGTTAAGCAGTCTCCTGGGGAAGGGATTATGGCGGACAGAAATGATGAAAAAAATGATGCGGCGCAGAAAAGTATGACGATTTTCTAAAATTATCATACTTTTTTCTGATACTCCGTTATGAGTACGATGTGAATCTCAGAAAATAGATTAATCCCTCGCCATTTATTCACAGGAATATTAATCCCGAACTAATAATTTCCTATGCGGACTATTGGCCCTTCCTGCTAATTCCTTATCTAAAATTCATGACAATTTATGTATATTTATTCAAGAAAAACACCAGAAGTGACAAGTTATGTAAATTTGTAATGATAATTATTTGTATTATCATTTCCATCAATTATCTTACTGCCTTTGAATTTTTAACAAAGGAAGTTTGACTATGCGTTTAAAACCTGTTGCCTCTGTCGTTCTGTCCTGTTTAGGATTTTCCAGCCCCCTGGTATTTGCTGAAGATGTCATGGTGGTAACCGCTTCCGGTTATGAAAAGAAAATCACCAATGCCGCCGCCAGCGTCTCTGTTATTTCGCAGCAAGAGTTACAAACCAATAAATATAATGACTTAGGTGAAGCCCTGCGTTCTGTTGAAGGGGTAGATGTTGAAAGCAGCACCGGTAAAACCGGCGGTCTGGAGATCAGCATCCGTGGCATGCCTGCCAGCTATACCTTGATCCTGATTGACGGTATTCGTCAAAACGGCAGCAGCGACGTAACGCCAAACGGTTTCTCTGCCATGAATACCAGCTTTATGCCCCCGCTGGCGGCAATCGATCATATTGAGGTGATCCGCGGCCCGATGTCGACGCTTTATGGGTCCGACGCAATCGGTGGCGTGGTGAATATCATCACCAAAAAAAGCACCGATAAATGGAGTACTTCCATCAATACCGGCGTTAACCTGCAAGAGAGTAATAAATGGGGTAACAGTACGGTCGCCAACTTCTGGTCAAGCGGCCCGTTGATTGCGGGCGTACTGGATATGCAGGTTCGGGGGAGCACAACCCAGCGTCAGGGTTCCAGCGTCACCTCCCTCAGCGATACCTCCTCCACCCGCGTACCTTATCCTACCGAATCGGAAAACTATAATATTGGCACGCGCCTCGACTGGAAAACCAATGAGAACAATACGCTGTGGTTAGATCTCGACTCCGCCAGACAGCGCTATGACAACGATGACGGGCAGTTGGGCAACCTGACAGGGGGGTATGATAAAACGCTACGCTATGAGCGTAACAAAGTGACCCTCGGCCACGATACAGCCTTAACGTTCGGCACCTGGAAATCCTCCCTCGGCTGGAATGAAACCGAAAACAAAGGCCGGCAATTGGTATCTTCCGCACTCACACCAGAGAACGCAGGCCGGGCCGGTGACGCGCGTGAACTGAAGAACACCAACGTCATTCTTGACTCAGTGCTGCTGACGCCATTAGGTGATTCACACCTCTTAACCCTTGGCGGAGAATACTGGGATGCACGGATGAAAGATGGTGTGGTACTGGCCAATACCGGCGAGACGTTCCATCAAAAAACGTGGGCAGCTTATGCGGAAGATGAATGGCATATTCTCGACTCGCTGGCCTTAACCGCAGGAACACGCTATGAGCATAACGATGTCTTTGGCGGTCATCTCAGCCCGCGTGCCTATATGGTCTGGGACGTTTCCGACGCCTGGACGCTCAAAGGCGGCGTAACGACAGGTTATAAAGCACCATCACTAAGCCAGTTGCATAACGGGATCAGCGGTGTAACCGCACAGGGAACGGTGAATACGGTCGGTAACCCGGACCTCAAACCTGAGGAAAGTATCAGCTACGAAACCGGGCTGTATTACGAGAACGACGCCGGGCTTAACGCCAACATTACCGGCTTCTATACCGAATACAAAAATAAAATTGTCTCATATTCTATCGATGATAATACCAACAGCTATACCAACAGCGGCAAGGCGAGGACCGATGGCGTTGAATTTGCCAGCACCTTCCCTCTATGGTCGGATGTGCTGACCCTATCTCTCAACTACACCTACACTCAGAGCAAGCAAAAAGATGGTGACAATAAAGGCGCGCCATTAAGTTACACCCCCAAACATATGGCTAACGCCCGTCTGAACTGGCAGGCAACGGAAGATATGAACGCCTGGCTCAGCGCACGTTATCGCGGCAAAGCCCCACGCTTTACCGAAAATTACGACAACCTTAGCGCGGTACAAAAGGCCGTCTATGACGATAAAGGCGCTGATTTAAAAGCCTGGACCGTTGTCGATATGGGGATGTCTTATAAGCTGACTAAAGATCTGACGCTTAATACGGCGGTTAATAACGTGCTGGATAAAGACTTTAGTGAGGTCAAATTGTACCAGGTGGGGCGTAATAGTACCTACGCAGGTGATTATTATCAGACTGCACAATCCACTACCGGATACGTAAACCCTGGTCGTAACTACTGGGTGTCTTTAAATTATCAGTTCTAATTTTATAAGATCCTGTTGGTCGGGGCACACTAATACCCCGACCAGCAGAATATTATTGAGAGAAGACACAAGATATAATCATCATCTTATTTTAACATATAAGAATATTTAAACAATTAATACAGAAATACCCCTTCCTGCACCATTAGATATAATGCCAAAACAATAATCCCGACGATACCGCCTAAAAACAGGACTGCGGCAATCGCAAGCTGATTGCGATTTGTGTTCTTTGCTTTGCTTCGCACATCCAACTTATTTTTCGCCGCTTTGTGACTTGAATCACGCTCCATCGCGAATGTTATATCTGCCATACCATTATCCAGTTGCTGTATATGAAAACACAAATAACCACCACATCGATAAGGGTATAGATTTTAAATAACAGAATCCGAGATTTGCCTCACGATAAAGATAATCGTCGGATTTTTGCTACCGAAGCAGATTTCATGCTCACTTTTCATCAATTAGGTTATCTTGTATTTATTCGACAAAAACCTTCACTTTAGGCTTTGACAGCAGAATCATGACGAACTCAGTGAAGGTTACTGGTTTATAGAAATAGTACCCTTGCAGGAAAACAATGTTGTTTTTGTTGAGATAATCAAGCTGAGCCTTTGTTTCAACCCCTTCGGCAACGATGCTTAAAGATAGTTTACGAGCCAGATCGAGGACACAATCTAAAATTCGGGTTGAATCGGGAAGCTCATTTACCCTTCCCACAAAGCTCTGATCGATTTTAATGTAATCAATGTGCAGGTCATGCAAATAAGAAAGCCCAGAATAGCCCGTACCAAAATCATCCAGCGCAATCACAAAGCCATTCTCATGCAGGATATTGAGCCTCTGCACAGGATCTTCATCCACATCTAACGGCTCGCGCTCAGTAACTTCGATTACCAGATTGAGGTCATCGCGGTTAAAACTATCCCTGTAATGCAGGCACTCCTGCACGAATGTAGGGGATGTGATATGGGATGCGCTGAAGTTAATGCCGACATGGAAGCCGGATGGCAGTTTGCTGGCAATGGCGTTCATGTTTTCCGCGACCTGCCTCATCAGGCTTTGAGTTAGTGGCACTATCAGGCCTGATTTTTCAGCGACGGGAATGAAGGAAGCAGGAGAGATATATCCGGCCTTAGGATGTTTCCATCGGGCCAGCACTTCAACACCGCGTAACGTCCCCTCGCGACCATTTACGATAGGTTGATAAAAAGGCACGATCTCTCCTTTTACTATCGCCCTGCGCAACGTTTCTTCAGGGGTATCGTTCTTGTTCAGATACTTATCAATGGCATAAGCGGCTGCAAAAGACATTAACAGGATAAAAACCAGAATCCCTGAACCCTGTGTAACCAGTCTTTTTGCACTAAACAGTGGCGGTTTATTATAAATAATACTGAACGGATACTTTGCGGAATTAACTTGACCAGACGCACGTGCGCTTGTTGTAACGGTTTTTACATCGCCCAATAAACCGAGTGCTGCGTCACCCACAAGCAACGAGTACGTTACTCCCGCTAACGGGACATTCATTGCCCCTCGGATATGCACGCCACTTATGGTGACGATGATACGGCCTGTGTGAAAACGTGTTTGATACAGCAGAACAGGTATTTCATTCTCGGTATTGCTTGCGGGAGTCAGTTGTAAATTAGTATCAGCTATAACGGGAATATGCTTAAGTAATATCCGATTACCCGGCAAAGATGTACACCAAACCTTCCCCTGTCGAATAATGATCAGCGTTCGCAAATGGGGTCGGAGCGCAGCTTCGGTTCCAAGTTGGTATTGCCCCTCCAAATCGCATTTTTTTTCAGCGATGTTCATAGCGGTACGGGTTGCCTGGAAAGCTTCATCAAGTATGTTATCCATATTTTTCGCGGCATATCTGGCCCCCCCGAGGTTTTCCATCGAAGATGAATACCAAAGCTGCATATTAAGAATAAAAACACCGATTAAAAAAAGACACACCGCAGCAGTTACCGGTAAAAGTGCTTTGCGCATTCTCATATCCTGTGGTGAAAGCCGATCGGTCGTTGCGATGAGCATTGACGTGTTCTAATTTATATCTACAGAGCATGGTAGACAGAAACAAAAGCCGCCATGCGCCCAGTCACATTTCCTCAATAACAACGTAACTTACTAATTTATTGATAAAATCATTACTGAAATTTGCAGTACAAAACCGGCGTTGCACCTCATCCAATTTTGCTATCATAGGAATGCACTAATAAGAGGTAATCAAATGAAAATCTTTATCACTGACAATGACGGAAACCTGATTCCTGTTGACGGAAAAAGCGTTGTCATCGAATTGAATAGTGGCGGAACCATCGAGATCGCCGAGGAGTACAGCCGGGACGATGTTCCTGAAGGCATTAATCTGTGGGGCGGACGAGAACCCTCCCCTTCACTCTCTTTCGAGGAAATCAAAGCCAGAACAGAAGGCCTGGGCGTTTATCCCATCGCAGCCAACGCTCTACATGTATTTCCGTACAAACTTTCAGCAAAAAAATAATTGCACACAGCAGACGAAGCGTTTTTCTCAAACCAAAGTAAGGCCATGGTTATCAAAAAAAACTCTGGCTTTGGGGGAAGTCAGTTCGCCGATATCTGTTACTTTCTGATTGCAGCCCATGCTGGCGCTGCATTATTTCATCACTATATACAGAAGGATAATACGCTTTTGAGAGTGATGCCTGAGCAAAACCATTTGAATAATTAATAGATGATTAAAATATTAAGAACATAAGCACTCAAGACCGTATCTGCGTGTTCTTAAATATTAATCGTCATCATGATGCTTATGTTTCTTGTGATCACTCATAGCCTCTTTGAAAGCATCCGCTTGTGTATTAGCTGCCTGCAGTCGACTCATATTAGCACTGTAATTATTCCAATATTCTTTTTCTTCGTGATAACAAACATCACGGCTAATTCCCTTCGCTTCGCACTTTGCTAAGCGTTGTTCTTCTGATACACAACCAGACATCAATGAAACAGCAGAAAACGCAACCAATATTATCATTAATTTATTCATATAAATAACCTTAGAATGTCCAGCCGGCGCCGACTACAATACTATTAGCTTGTGCGCCAAAGACCTTAGAACCTTCATAGCCTGCATCAACAGTGAAACCTGCAATGGGGATAAACTGAATACCAGCGCCATAGGTAAAACCTGTAGAAGTGTCAGTTTCACCATTAGCTTTGATCGCACCTCTCCCAATACCCGCCATTACATAAGGTTTTACCACATCATTTACTTTATAACTTGCGCCGACTAATGCAGAACCATAACCACGATCTATATCATTATCGTCATTTGCTGAAATGGTTAAGGATGTCATAACACCAAAATCACTCTCATCTGGGGTATAACCATATTTAGCGTTAAAACCATTAAGGTTCTGTCCATCTGTCCGGGTATGTACATAACCGCCGGTGACTACGCTTTCTCCTGCATAAACTGTCATAGCAAAACATAATGTAACAGCCACTAAACCTGTTTTTAAACTTAGCATTTTAATAACCATTTTCATCATCAACTAATAGTAAGTAACACACATAATAAGGAATCATGCTTTGAGTTTTATTTCTCAAGCATGTTGCCAACAGAAAAACAGAAAGGTAAAAAAACATCAATCGGAGAAAATGTTCTTTTTTGGACATTACTAATGCTCAGAATAATCAACTGTCATAACACGCTGATAAAAATGGATTTAAAATTAGAGTAAAAAATCTTAAAACGCTTCTTCTTTATAAAAATTTCCGATATTTTTCTTATTGTTAAAATGATTATTTCCCATCTGATAATCAATAAGATACAAACACCACTCAATTATAGTTAGTTCTCATACCCGAATAGAGTTAAATAAAGAAATATTGACAGCCATGGGAATTTTTATCAAAAAATAAAATTGTAATGGCAAAGATAAAAATTTGTTCTCCAGTGCTATTTAAATGAGTTTAATAGTATGAGCGCCAGGAAAGCGTTTTGCAGGTAAATAATAAATATCCTCCGGCATAGCCGGAGGTTTTTCTGATGCGCCTATAAGGCTCTGTTACCAGCCGCGCCCTAACAGGCGCATACGATCTGACATTTGCATCAGACTTCGTTACTTACGGCCCGTAAACGGGCTACCCGGATAAGGGATCGATAACTGCTCGCCCATTTTATCCTCTGCAAGCTGGTGCTTTATGTATTCCTGTATCCTTGCTGTGTTCTTACCCACCGTATCTACGTAATACCCACGACACCAGAACTCCCTGTTCCTGTATTTAAACTTCATATCACCAAACTGCTCATACAACATCAGACTGCTTTTACCTTTCAGATAACCCATAAAACCGGATACGCTCATTTTGGGCGGGATTTCCACAAGCATATGGATATGATCTGCACAGCATTCCGCTTCCAGGATCCGCACGTTTTTCCACTCACACAGCTTTCTTAAGATGCTGCCTATCGCCCTACGTTTCTCCCCGTAGAATGCTTGTCTTCGGTATTTGGGCGCAAAAACTATGTGATATTTACAGTTCCATCGGGTGTGCGCTAAGCTCTTTTCGTCCCCCATTGGGACCCCCTTTTGATTTCTTGTTTAACCCTTGCAGTTGCCAGACCGCAAGGTGTTTTAACAAATCAAAAGGGGTTTTAATAACTGGCCCAAAGCTGAAAGCTTTCCGGAACC
>NZ_JAOWHC010000033.1:0-142198 GCF_030332805.1 Citrobacter sp. Cpo065 | reverse complement strand
GGTTCCGGAAAGCTTTCAGCTTTGGGCCAGTTATTAAAACCCCTTTTGATTTGTTAAAACACCTTGCGGTCTGGCAACTGCAAGGGTTAAACAAGAAATCAAAAGGGGGTCCCAATGGGGGACGAAAAGAGCTTAGCGCACACCCGATGGAACTGTAAATATCACATAGTTTTTGCGCCCAAATACCGAAGACAAGCATTCTACGGGGAGAAACGTAGGGCGATAGGCAGCATCTTAAGAAAGCTGTGTGAGTGGAAAAACGTGCGGATCCTGGAAGCGGAATGCTGTGCAGATCATATCCATATGCTTGTGGAAATCCCGCCCAAAATGAGCGTATCCGGTTTTATGGGTTATCTGAAAGGTAAAAGCAGTCTGATGTTGTATGAGCAGTTTGGTGATATGAAGTTTAAATACAGGAACAGGGAGTTCTGGTGTCGTGGGTATTACGTAGATACGGTGGGTAAGAACACAGCAAGGATACAGGAATACATAAAGCACCAGCTTGCAGAGGATAAAATGGGCGAGCAGTTATCGATCCCTTATCCGGGTAGCCCGTTTACGGGCCGTAAGTAACGAAGTCTGATGCAAATGTCAGATCGTATGCGCCTGTTAGGGCGCGGCTGGTAACAGAGCCTTATAGGCGCATCAGAAAAACCTCCGGCTATGCCGGAGGATATTTATTATCTCAAATTCTATTGATTTAAGTTGATTGCTTAATCTTTTCTTAATATTCCTGGCGTAATCTGATAAAGAAAATCTTAATTGTTTTAACCATCGTTGACATGATATTCAAAAAAAAGTTAAAACATTATTCTCTTATCAAGATGTACGGCATCATGATTAAATATTAAGATAATACTGAGAGCATGAAATGAAAATCGCCATTTCTGGTACTGGGTATGTTGGTCTGTCAAATAGTCTTCTTATCGCCCAACATCATAAGGTCATTGCTCTGGACATTGTTCCCTCACGTGTCGAGATGCTAAATAATCGGATGTCTCCGATAGTTGATCAAGAAATTGAACAGTATCTGCAATCTAAAGATATAAAATTCGAAGCTACACTAGATAAATACTACGCTTATCAGAGTGCAGAGTTTGTCATTATTGCAACCCCAACAGACTACGATCCTAAAACTAATTACTTTGATACTAGCAGTGTCGAGTCAGTCATACAGGATGTTATTGAAATAAATCCAGATGCCTTAATGATAATAAAATCGACAGTTCCTGTCGGTTTTACTCAATCAATGCGTCAAAAATATAGAACAGATAATATCATCTTCTCCCCTGAATTCCTGCGTGAGGGTAAAGCCCTATACGACAACCTGCACCCGTCTCGTATCGTTATTGGTGAACGTTCTGAACGTGCCGAGCGCTTTGCCGGGTTGCTGCTGAAAGGTGCAGTGAAGAAAGATATCCCGACCTTATTTACCGACTCGACTGAAGCCGAAGCCATCAAGTTGTTCGCTAACACCTATCTGGCGTTACGTGTGGCCTACTTTAACGAACTGGATAGCTATGCCGAAAGCCTTGGTCTGAACTCACGGCAGATTATTGAAGGCGTGTGCCTGGATCCCCGTATCGGTAATCACTACAATAACCCGTCATTCGGTTACGGTGGCTACTGCTTGCCAAAAGATACTAAGCAGCTGTTGGCGAATTATGCATCTGTGCCGAATAACATTATTGGCGCAATCGTTGATGCTAACCGTACGCGTAAGGACTTCATTGCAGACTCTATTCTTGCCCGTCACCCTAAAGTAGTTGGCGTATACCGTTTAATTATGAAAAGCGGTTCCGATAATTTCCGTGCATCATCCATTCAGGGCATCATGAAGCGCATTAAGGCAAAGGGCGTGCCCGTGATTATTTACGAACCCGTCGTTGAAGAGGACGAATTTTTCCACTCTCGGGTAGTGCGTGATCTTAATGTGTTCAAAAATGAAGCGGATATTATTATTTCTAACCGCATGGTGTCAGAATTAGCTGATGTTGCCGATAAAGTTTATACCCGCGATTTGTTTGGTAGTGATTAATCTCGTCTCCATAAAAAAGGCCTTAATATAAGGCCTTTTTTATTTTAATCAGGCCAGTAATCAAACTTTGTAGAAATCACGGTACCAGTCAACAAAGTTCTTCACCCCATCTTTTACCGTGGTTTCATGTTTAAAACCAATTACCTCATACAGTGCTTTAGTGTCCTCGCTGGTTTCCAGCACATCACCTGGCGGTAGCGGTAGCATATTTTTCTTCGCTTCAATACTCAGTGCATCTTCCAGAGCCTGGATATAGTCCATTAGCTCAACCGGTTAACTATTGCTGATATTGTCGACGTGATAGGGCTCATGCTGGCTGCGGGCGTGCGCGTCTCTACGGTCCATTACGTGTCTGCATCAGTCCACTTTTTTAAACGTATCGTTTTCCAGTAGTGTTTGAAATACCAATCAAAATACCTGAAACAATTTGATTTTTTTATCATTAATCCTATGGTATTGCCGCAATTTATAGCTAAACTAACCCCAGTTTAAGTCTTTCCTTACCTAGGGTTTCTATGTCTGTAAGTGATAACAGCATGTCCGGGCGCAATCACGATCCGGAACAGATTGATCTGATTGATTTACTGGTACAGTTGTGGCGTGGGAAAGTAACAATCGTTATCGCGATTGTTATTGCCATAGTACTTGCTGTGGGCTATTTGGTAGTTGCTAAGGAGAAATGGACCTCAACAGCCATTATTACTCAACCGGATGTTGGTCAGATAGCCACATATAACAACGCCCTCAATGTGTTGTATGGTGTCAGCGCCCCCAAGGCTACTGAACTGCAGACAAACGTGGTTGGTCGTTTCAGTACTTCTCTCTCTGCATTGGCTGAAACGCTTGATAATCAGGAAGAACCACAGAAACTGTCAATTGAACAGTCTGTTAAAGGTCAACCGCTGCCGTTAGCGGTTTCTTATGTGGGTGGCTCACCTGAAGACGCTCAGCGTCAGCTGGCTGAATACATTCAACAAACAGATGAAAAGGTCGCTAAAGAGCTGAAGCTTGACCTGGTTGATAATATCAAGTTGCAAACCACCACGTTGCAAGACTCTCTGAAAACTCAGGAAGTGGTTGCTCAGGAGCAAAAAGATCTGCGAATTAAACAAATTCAGGAAGCGCTGCGTTATGCAGAGCAGGCCGGGGTGACTAAGCCGCAAATTCAGCAGACGCAGGATGTGACGCAGGACAGTATGTTCCTGTTGGGGAGTGATGCCCTGAAGTCCATGATTGAGCACGAATCTACACGTCCTTTGATATTGTCTGATAACTACTTCCAGACCAAGCAAAAGCTTTTGGATATTGAAAATCTTAAGCTTGAAGGGGCTGAGTTACACGCCTACCGCTATGTGATGAAACCAACGTTACCGATTCGTCGTGACAGCCCGAAAAAAGCGATTACCCTCGTACTGGCAGTTCTGCTCGGTGGGATGATTGGTGCAGGCGTAGTGCTGGGGCGAAATGCTCTGCGCGGTTACAAAGCCAAAGCTGAGTAAGTTTGAACCTGACAACAAAAAACCGGGCAGCGCCCGGTTTTTTTACGTCTGCAACTTACTGATGACGCTTACGTAAATTCTCAATCACCGTCGTCAGATCGAGGTCCTGATCTTGCAACAAAACCAGCAGGTGATACATCAGATCAGAAGCTTCATTTGTCAGCTCAAAACGGTCGTTCACCGTAGCGGCCAGCGCGGTTTCTACGCCTTCTTCGCCCACTTTCTGCGCGATGCGTTTGGTGCCGCTGGCATACAGTTTCGCGGTGTAGGAGCTGGCTGGGTCAGCGGTTTTACGTTCGGCCAGCAATTGCTCAAGCTGATACAGGAACAGCCACTGGTGGCTAATGTCGCCAAAGCAGCTTGAATTGCCTTTATGGCAGGTCGGGCCAATCGGGTTAACCAGCACCAGCAGGGTGTCGTTGTCGCAGTCAGGCGCAATGCTCACCACATTCAGGAAGTGACCGGAGGTTTCTCCTTTGGTCCACAGGCGCTGCTTGGTCCGCGAGAAAAAGGTCACTTTGCCGCTTTCGAGCGTTTTATCCAGCGCCTCCGGGTTCATATACCCCAGCATCAATACTTCACCGGAAACCGCATGCTGCACGATGACTGGCATCAGTCCGTCGGTTTTTTCCCAGTCCAGTTCGCGGCATTGTTGCTTCGTTAACATATCCTGATCTCCACGCCCTGTGTTGCCAGGTACGCTTTTAATTCGCCAATATTGATAATTTGTTTGTGGAAGACGGAGGCGGCAAGCGCGCCGTCAACGTCGGCATCCCGGAAGGCTTCGAGGAAGTGTTCCATGGTGCCCGCACCGCCGGAGGCAATCAGCGGGACGTGGCAAACGTCACGCACTTTTTTCAGTTGTTCCAGGTCATAACCGTTACGTACGCCGTCCTGGTTCATCATGTTCAGGACGATTTCGCCCGCGCCGCGTTTTTGGACCTCCTGCACCCAGTCCAGTGTTTCCCACTGAGTGACGCGGGTACGGCTTTCATCTCCCGTATACTGATTGACATGATATTTGCCGGTTTCGGCGTCATACCAGGTATCAATGCCCACCACGATGCACTGCACGCCAAAGCGATCCGCCAGACGGGTGATAAGCTCCGGTTCGGCCAGCGCCGGGGAGTTGATGGAGATTTTATCCGCCCCAAAGGAGAGAATGCGCGCCGCATCGTCGATGGATTTAATGCCGCCGGCTACGCAGAACGGAATATCGATCACTTCCGCCACGCGTGATACCCAGCTTTTATCCACTACGCGGCCATCGCTGGAAGCGGTGATATCGTAGAACACCAGTTCATCTGCACCTTCATCGGCATAGCGTTTTGCCAGCGGGACGATGTCACCAATAATCTCGTGATTGCGGAACTGGACACCTTTTACCACCTGCCCATCACGGACGTCCAGACAAGGAATTATGCGTTTTGCCAGCATTGAATGGCCTCCTCAACGGTGAACTTTCCTTCCAGCAGGGCGCGTCCGACGATCACGCCGCGAACTCCGGTCCCGCGCAGGGCCGCTACGTCCTCGATTCCGCCAATGCCGCCAGATGACTGAAATGCCACCTGCGGGTATTTGGCGCACACTTCTTCATACAGCGCGACGTTTGAGCCTGCCAGCGTACCGTCGCGGGAGATATCGGTGCACAGCACGTGCTTCAGGCCGACGGGTAAATAGGTCTCAACCAGTTCTTCCAGTGAAACCCCGGAATCTTCCTGCCAGCCGCTAACCGCCACCTGTTTATTCCCGTGCTCGTCAATACGAACGTCCAGCGCCAGCACCAGTGCGTCGGCACCAAAACGGGAAAACCAGCTTTTGACTTCCTCAGGGGATTTTACCGCCGTCGAACCCACCACCACGCGCGCCACACCTGCGTCAAGAAGCGCCGCCACGTCTGCTTCCGTACGCACGCCGCCGCCAACCTGTACCGGAACATTGACGCCAGCGACCAGCGTTTTGATCAGCGGGATCTGGCGCTGCGCCGGATCTTTCGCGCCGGTTAAATCTACCAGGTGTAGCACTTCAGCACCCTGGGCTGCATAATCCTGCAAACGGGGGAGAGGAGCGTTACCGTAATCACGTTGCTTAGCGTAATCGCCCTGATGAAGACGCACCACCGTGCCGTCGATTAAATCTAATGCCGGAATAATCATTACATCTCCAGAAAGTTTTTCAGCAACTGTGCCCCAGCCGCGCCCGAACGTTCCGGGTGAAACTGTACGCCAAAGAAATTGTCCTTTTGTACTGCCGCGGTAAACGGTTCGCCGTAATTGCACTGGGCGATGGTCCACGGGTTTACCGGCATAGCGTAGCTGTGTACAAAGTAGAAATAGGCGCCATCTTCAATGCCCTGGAACAGACGATTTCCCGCCTGCGGATAGACGCGATTCCAGCCCATATGCGGCAGCGGCAGACCGAAATCGGTCATCTTCGGGACGTCCTGCTCAATAATGCCCAGTAGGGAGACACCGTTACTCTCTTCGCTGCGGCGGCCCAGCAGTTGCATACCTAAACAGATCCCCAGTACCGGTTGAGTACAGGCTTTTATCAGTTCAATCAGTTCGCGCTCGTGCAACTGGTCCATAGCCGCCTGCGCGGTGCCTACGCCCGGCAGAAATAGCTTATCGGCGCGCAGCACCACGTCCGGGTCACGACTGACAACAGGATCGTATCCGTGGCGTGCGACGGCGGATTTTACCGAATGCAGGTTGGCGCAACCGGTGTCCAGAATCACCACGTTCATTACAGCACTCCTTTTGAGGAGGGCAGCGTGTCGCCTTCTACACGAATCGCCTGACGCAGCGTACGGCCAAAGGCTTTAAACAGGCTCTCCACACGGTGGTGGTCATTTTTGCCTTTGGTTTTCAGGTGCAGGGTGACGCCCATAGTGTAAGAGAGTGAACGGAAGAAGTGTTCGATCATCTCCGTGCTCAGATCGCCCACGCGCTGGTAGGTAAACTCCGCGCGGTACTCCAGGTGTGGGCGGCCGGAGATATCCAGCGCGCAACGTGCCAGGCACTCATCCATCGGCAGTACAAAACCAAAACGATTGATGCCGCGCTTATCGCCTAACGCCAGCTTTAAGGCTTCGCCCAGCGCCAGACCGGTATCTTCAACGGTGTGGTGATCGTCTATATACAGATCGCCCTTGACGGCAATCTCCATGCGAAAACCGCCGTGGGTGGCGATTTGATCCAGCATGTGGTCAAAGAAGCCAACGCCGGTATTGATTTTGCTGCGGCCTTCGCGGTCCAGCCAGACTTTGACGTCAATCTGCGTTTCTTTGGTATTGCGCTCAACGTGTGCGTAGCGGTCACGTTTGGTCAACTGCTCGCCGATCATCGCCCAGTTCAGGGTATCGCGATGGTAACGCAATCCGCTAATGCCCATGTTTTCAGCGAGCTGAATATCGGTCGCCCGATCGCCAATGACGTAGCTGTTCGCCATATCCATGGCCTGTTCAACCAGATACTGTTCAACCAGCTTCACTTTTGGCTTACGGCAATCGCACTCGTCTGCTGGCAGGTGCGGGCAAATCAGTACCTCATCAAACGTCACGCCCTGAGAGGTGAAAATTTGCATCATCAGGTTATGCGGACCGTCAAAATCAGCCTGCGGGAAACTCTGGGTTCCGAGTCCATCCTGGTTAGTAATCATAACCAGCTTAAAACCTGCTTTTTGCAGTTTCAGCAAAACGGGAACAACTTCCGGCTCGAAGGCGAGTTTGTCAAAGCGATCGACCTGAAAGTCACTTGGCGGTTCGGAAATCAGGGTTCCATCACGGTCAATAAAAAGATACTTCTGGCTCATACTTGCTCCGCACGTAAGGCGTCAATGACGCGCTGGCTCTCTTCACGGGTTCCGACTGTAATTCGCAGGCAGCCGCTTAACGAAGGTTGTTTATTCTGATCTCGTAAGATAATGCCCTGATCCCACAAAGATTTAAATACGCTACTTGATGCGGTGAAGCGCGCCAGAACATAGTTGGTTTCAGAATCGAATACCTGCTCTACACAGCGAATTGTTTTCAGGTTATCTACCAGATACTGACGCTCTTCCAGGATCTGCTCTACGCGTTTACGCATGGCGGAAATCCCTTGCGGCGTCAGCGCCTGGGCGGCGATATCTGCCACCGGCGTAGAGAGTGGGTAAGGGGCAATCACTTTTAACAGCAGATTGATAACCTCTTCATTCGCCAGCGTAAACCCGCAGCGTAAACCGGCGAGCGCAAACGCTTTGGACAACGTGCGTAATATCACCAGATGCGGATACTCAGACAGCCAGCCTGCCAGCGTGGCCTGCGGGCAAAACTCGATATACGCTTCATCGGCAACCACGATAGCTTTACCCTGCGTCATGTCGAGCAGCGAACGCAGATCCTGTGGCTTGATCAGTTGGCCGGTTGGGTTGTTCGGGCTGCATACGTAAACAACTTTCACGCCATCAAGCTTGTCCGCGATGCCTTGCAAATCAAGTTGCCAGCTATCAAGGGTTGGAACGGTGCGGCACTCAACACCAATCGTTTCGGCGCTGACGCTGTACATGCCGTAAGTTGGCGGGCAGTACAGAATGGCATCTTTACCGGGTTCGCAAAAAGCGCGCACGAGCAGTTCGATCCCTTCATCTGCGCCGCGGCTGACCAGTACCTGCTCCGGCTTGACGCCAGCATACTGCGCGTAATTCTCAATCACAGCTTTCGGCTGGCATTCAGGGTAGCGGTTCAGCGTTTGCTGAGTGAGCTGGAACTCAACGGCGGTTGGGTACTCATTCGCGTTGAGCCAGACATCGCCGTTACCGCCGAGACGACGGGCAGACTGATAGGGCGTTAATTCGCGAACATTCTTACGGGCTAAATCAGTGACGCTGAGAAAGTTGTCAGTGCTCATGCTTGCTCCTTCAGGGCGTTAACGCGCAGGGTGACGGCATTTTTGTGGGCAGTCAGTCGTTCAGCAGCGGCCAGTGTTTCAATGGTTGAGGCCAGGGCAGAGAAACCTTGTGGGGTTAATTCCTGTACAGTCATCCGTTTCTGGAAATCAGCCAGCCCAAGGCTTGAGCAGGTCGCGGTATAGCCGTAGGTCGGAAGAACGTGGTTGGTGCCAGAAGCATAGTCGCCTGCGGATTCCGGCGACCAGTCCCCGAGGAACACCGAACCGGCGCTGGTGATCTCATCAACCAGTTCACGCGCGTTGCGGGTCTGAATAATCAGGTGTTCCGGACCGTAGGCGTTAGATATTTCAACGCACTGCGCCAGATCTTTCGCCACGATTAAGCGGCTGGCTGAGAGCGCCTGACGTGCGGTCTCAGCGCGGGAAAGCTCAGCGAGCTGGCGTTCAACGGCTTTGGCAACGCCTTCGGCAAGCGTAGCGTCTGGCGTCAGGAGAATAACCTGCGAGTCGGGGCCGTGTTCTGCCTGAGAAAGCAGGTCAGAGGCAACAAAGTCCGGCGTCGCACCGCTGTCGGCGATAACCAGCACTTCGGACGGGCCAGCAGGCATGTCGATGGCCGCGCCGTCAAGACGCTGGCTGACCTGGCGTTTGGCTTCGGTCACATATGCATTGCCTGGCCCGAAGATTTTATCGACCTTAGGAATAGATTCGGTGCCCAGCGCCAGCGCGGCAATAGCCTGCGCGCCGCCTACATTAAACACCTCTTTTACGCCACACAGCTGCGCGGCGTAGAGGATTTCATCTGCAATCGGCGGCGGTGAGCACAGCACCACTTTTTTGCAACCGGCGATGCGCGCCGGGGTCGCCAGCATTAATACGGTGGAAAACAGCGGCGCCGAACCTCCAGGAATATACAGGCCCACGGAAGCGATAGGGCGGGTAACCTGCTGGCAACGCACGCCTGGCTGGGTCTCGATATCCACCGGTGGCAGGATCTGCGCGGTGTGGAAAGTATCAATATTACGCACCGCCGCCTGCATGGCTTGTTTCAGTTCGTCGCTCAGGCGACTGCTGGCTTGCTGGATTTCTTCCTCGGTCACGCGCAGCGCGCCAACCTCGGTTTTATCGAACTTTGCGCTGTATTCACGCAGCGCCCGGTCGCCGTTATTTTTGACGTTCTCAAGGATCTCGGCCACCGTACGGCTGATGCTTTCAGAGGCGGAAATCGCCGGGCGCATCAGCAGTTCGCGCTGCTGCTCAGGGCTATAGCTATTCCAGTCAATCAGGGTATTGAAGCTCATGGTCGTTACTCCATCATCGGGTGTTGCCGGATGGCGGCGCTGCCTTATCCGGCCTACAAGACCCGTAATATCAATGATTGTGACAATTCTTGTAGGCCTGATAAGCGAAGCGCCATCAGGCATCAGATCACTCCATCATCTTCTCAATCGGCAACACCAGAATTGAGCTGGCACCGAGCGCTTTCAGTTTTTCCATTGTTTCCCAGAACAGGGTTTCGCTGCTGACCATGTGCATGGCAACACGCTGCTGGTCGCCCGCTAGAGGCAGAATGGTAGGGCGCTCAGCGCCGGGCAGCAGGGCGATGACCTCGTCCAGACGCTCGCTCGGCGCGTGCATCATGATGTATTTGGATTCACGGGCCTGAATAACCCCCTGGATACGGGTCAGCAGTTTGTCGATCAGTTGTTGCTTGGCTTCGGCCATTTCGCCGTCGCGCTGAATCAGACAGGCTTTAGAGCGGTAGATCACTTCTACTTCGCGCAGACCGTTGGCTTCAAGCGTTGCGCCGGTGGACACCAGATCGCAAATCGCATCAGCCAGACCCGCACGGGGAGCGACTTCTACTGAGCCGTTTAACAGACAAGATTTAAACGAAACTCCTTTCTGATCGAGATAACGTTTGAGCAGGTGTGGGTAAGAGGTCGCGATACGTTTACCGTTCAGCGCTGCCGGGCCATCCCAGGCTTCATCAACCGGGGTAGCCAGCGAGAGACGGCAGCCGCCGAAGTCCAGACGGCGCAGGGTAAAATAGCGAGGGTCTTCACCCTGTGCCCGGCGGTTGAGCAGTTCCTCTTCCAGAACGTTTTCCCCGATGATGCCGAGATCAACGACACCATCCATCACCAGGCCCGGGATATCGTCATCACGCACGCGCAGAATATCGATCGGCATGTTCTCCGCCATCGCAATCAGGCGCTGGGTGTGAAGATTAATTTTAATGCCGCAACGGGCCAGTAATTCGCGTGAATCATCGCTTAAGCGGCCTGATTTCTGCATAGCTATGCGTAAACGGGTGTTGTCTAACATTCTTTATTCCTCGTTATCCTGTCTGAATCAGTTTGGGTCACGCACAAAAAAAAGCCCCCGGAAGAAATCTTCCGGGGGCTTTCTCATACGCTCATGCACCGCTGGAAGATTTAAACGTCTCCCAGCACACATCGCCTGAAAGACTAGTCAGGATGATGGTGATGATGGTGTTTGAATTGAGCGCGTGTCATAAATTTTCTCGATGAATGTTTATTCATTTGATGTCTTTTAACCTAAACCACTTTAGCTACGGAAAGCAAGGGCTTTTTTTGATCATTAATTCATTTCATATTGATACTATGAATTGTCAGCCACCGTGGGCTGGCGTAGCCTTGCGTTATAGGCCAAAAGTCAGGAGAGAAGGCATGAAAAAGGTCGCAATTGTCGGGTTAGGTTGGTTAGGCATGCCGTTAGCCATGTCGCTGGCGGCGAGAGGCTGGCAGGTTACCGGCAGCAAAACCACATTGGATGGGGTGGAAGCGGCCCGCATGAGCGGTATCGAGAGTTATTCGCTGCGCCTGGAACCTGAACTGGTCTGTGAGGCTGACGATCTCGATGCACTGATGGACGCCGATGCGCTGGTTATTACGCTGCCTGCGCGTCGTAGCGGTCCTGGGGAAGCATTTTACTTGCAGGCAATGCAGGAGCTGGTCGACAGCGCGCTGGCGTATCGGATCCCACGAATTATTTTTACCAGTTCGACGTCAGTCTATGGTGACGTTCAGGGCACAGTGAAAGAGGGGACGGCGCGTAATCCGGTCACGGCGAGCGGTCGTGTCCTGAAAGAACTTGAAGACTGGTTGCACAATTTGCCAGGTACGTCGGTGGATATTTTGCGTCTGGCCGGGTTGGTCGGTCCGGGAAGACATCCTGGTCGCTTCTTCGCTGGCAAGACGGCACCTGACGGACATCATGGCGTCAATCTGGTGCATCTGGACGATGTAGTTTCTGCCATCACGTTACTGCTGCAAGCGCCTAAAGGGGGACACATCTATAATATATGTGCGCCTATGCATCCGGCGCGTAACGTGTTCTATCCGCAGATGGCCCGCCAGTTGGGGATGGAGCCGCCGGAATTTCGCGGCGGTACGGATAACGGTAAAGGTAAAGTCATTGATGGCAACCGTATTTGTAATGAGCTTGGGTTTGAGTACCAGTATCCTGACCCGCTGGTGATGCCGATGGAGTGACAATCCAGCAGAGTGCCGCTGTATACCGCCAGGGGGCGAGTATGAAACCACTGCTGGACGTTCTTATCATCCTCGATGCATTAGAAAAAGAGGGCAGTTTCGCGGCGGCGTCGGCAAAATTGTTTAAGACGCCGTCTGCGCTCAGCTACACCGTCCATAAGCTGGAAAGCGATCTTAATATTCAGCTACTCGATCGCAGCGGACACCGGGCTAAGTTCACCCGCACCGGGCAGATGCTGCTGGAAAAGGGACGGGAGGTGCTGCACACCGTCCGCGAACTTGAAAAACAGGCGATTAAACTTCACGAAGGCTGGGAGAATGAACTGGTTATTGGCGTAGATGATACGTTTCCCTTTTCACTGCTGGCCCCACTCATCGAATCTTTCTATCAACACCACAGCGTGACGCGCCTGAAATTTATCAATGGCGTGCTGGGCGGCTCCTGGGATGCTCTCACTCAAGGCCGGGCGGATATTATTGTCGGTGCCATGCACGAACCGCCTGCTGCGAGTGAATTTGGCTTTGCGCGACTCGGGGTTCTGGAACAGGTATTTGTGGTTGCGCCGCATCATCCGCTGGCGCAGGAACAGGAACCGTTAAATCGTCGTACCATTCGCCGTTTTCGCGCCATAGTGGTGGGCGACAATGCGCAGCATGCCAACGTCTCAGGTTCCCAGGTGCTGGACGATCAAGAAGCCATTACCGTTTTTGACTTCAAAACCAAGCTGGAACTGCAAATCAGCGGTCTGGGATGTGGCTATATTCCGCGCTACCTGGCGCAGCGATTTCTGGAGAGTGGCGCACTGATTGAGAAAAAAGTGGTCGCGCAAATTGTCTTTGAACCCGTGTGGATAGGCTGGAATGAACAGACCGCCGGGTTGGCCAGTGCCTGGTGGCGGGATGAAATTTTAGCAAATAGTGCTATTGCGGGGGTGTATGTTAAAACAGCTGCTGACAAATCAATCAGTTAAGAAAAAATATTCTTTTGTGGTCGCTTCAATCTCTTGTTATTTCTCCCCAATTTAGGGCAAAATACGCCGCTTGCAAAAAATGACATTAACCGACGTTTTAATACGCGTCGGTTATTTTTTTGCATCAAACCAATCATTCATAAAAGAGGCCGGGCTTCGTACCGGATAGATACTTACTTAAAAATCGACAGTTGTTGTCGCTGAGGATTAACAAAAAATGGGGCAATTTTTTGCTTACGCGACGGTTTTCGCCGTAATGGGGGATAACCATGTCGCATAACGCTACTCCAAACACCTCTCGCGTGGAATTACGTAAAACGCTTACGCTGGTTCCGGTTGTCATGATGGGCCTTGCCTATATGCAGCCGATGACGCTGTTCGATACATTCGGTATCGTATCAGGAATGACCGATGGTCACGTCCCGACAGCTTACGCCTTTGCACTGATCGCCATCCTCTTTACCGCACTGAGCTACGGTAAACTGGTGCGTCGCTATCCGTCTGCAGGCTCTGCCTACACTTACGCCCAGAAATCCATTAGCCCGACCGTTGGCTTTATGGTGGGTTGGTCATCACTGCTGGACTACCTGTTCGCTCCGATGATCAACATTCTGTTGGCAAAAATTTATTTTGAAGCCCTGGTGCCGTCGATACCGTCATGGATATTCGTGGTGGCGCTGGTGGCCTTTATGACCGCCTTCAACCTGCGCAGCCTTAAATCCGTTGCGAATTTCAACACCGTAATCGTGTTGTTGCAGGTGGTGCTGATTGCAGTGATCCTCGGCATGGTCGTTTATGGCGTGTTCGAAGGGGAAGGTGCTGGTACATTGGCGAGCAGCCGTCCGTTCTGGTCAGGTGATGCACACGTGATCCCGATGATCACGGGCGCTACGATCCTGTGCTTCTCGTTCACCGGTTTTGACGGTATCAGCAACCTGTCAGAAGAAACCAAAGACGCTGAGCGCGTGATCCCGCGTGCGATTTTCCTGACCGCGCTGATTGGTGGCCTGATCTTTATCGTCTCCACCTATCTGTTGCAGCTGTACTTCCCGGATATCTCGCGCTTCAAAGATCCAGACGCTTCACAGCCGGAAATCATGCTGTACGTCGCTGGTAAGTTCTTCCAGGTTGGCGCGCTGATTTTCTCTACCATTACCGTACTGGCGTCCGGTATGGCGGCGCATGCTGGCGTAGCGCGTCTGATGTACGTGATGGGGCGTGACGGCGTGTTCCCGAAAAGTTTCTTCGGTTATGTACACCCGAAATGGCGTACTCCGTCTATGAACATCATTCTGGTTGGTGCGATTGCTCTGCTGGCAATCAACTTCGACCTGGTGATGGCGACGGCGCTGATTAACTTTGGTGCGCTGGTGGCGTTTACCTTCGTTAACCTGTCGGTGATCTCCCAGTTCTGGATCCGTGAGAAGCGTAACAAGACGCTGAAAGACCACTTCCAGTATCTGTTCCTGCCGATGTGCGGTGCGCTGACCGTTGGTGCGCTGTGGGTGAATCTGGAAGAGAGCTCAATGGTTCTGGGTCTGATCTGGGCCGGTATCGGTCTGATTTACCTGGCTTGTGTGACCAAAAGCTTCCGCAACCCGGTGCCGCAGTACGACGAAGATGTCGCGTAATAACAGCATTTAACTAAAAAAAACGGAGACATGTTCTCCGTTTTTTTATGTGTGGGATTTATACAATCTCTTCGGCATACTGCCAGAGTGATTTCAGCAGCATCAACTTTTCTTTGTTATCCGCATACTGCTGGCTCAATAACTGCAGTTCATTGGCGTAATTTTGCAAAAACTCCGGTGTGAATACCTGGCGGCGATGGTCCAGCCAGCGTTGCTGTTCTGCTTCGTCCAGCGTTCCCGGGAAGTTACGTGCACGGTAATTAAACAACAGTTTTTCAATGCGCTTATCGACAAAGGAGATATCCAGCGCCGGTAAATTGCGTGGTTCGGTTTCCAGAACGATTTTCATCGCCGCACGGTCAGCATCGCTGAAAAAGCCGTTGTACAGTTGGGCATCCACGTTATCTGACGGTGTAAAGGGTTCCGCATCTGCAAAGATCGCGACCACTTTGTCGCGTATCTGCGGATTTTCACGCAGAACTTTGAGATTATCCAGACAGTGCTGGCGGTTAATGCCAAGACGGTCGGCATCTTCCGGACGCAGGGTATTAGCCTGTGCCAGTACCGGGCATTTGTTGATGTGCACCAGTTTAACCGGTACGGCCGGGTTATCACCCAGATCCGCTTTAGACGTATAAAGCCGCTCGCGCAGGGCGTCACTGTCGAGTTCGAGCAGCGGCGAAATATCACCGGCTAAGTCGACCATAATAACCGCGTTACGATTCTCCGGATGCCACGCCAACGGCGCTACCCAACTGGTGTTTCCGCGCCATGCGCCTAACATACCAGAGACATGGACCAGCGGCTTCATTTGCGGGACATCAATCAGCGCGGCCAGCTTGTGCTTATTACGATGGCTGTAGAGATAATCAAACAGGCGCGGCTGGCGCGACTTCACTAATTGCGCCATTGCGATTGTGGCGTATACGTCCGCCATAGCATCGTGAGCATTGGTATGCTCAATACCATTGGCTTTGGTCAAATGTTCCAGACGGAAGCTGGGTAAGCCGTCGTCGTTTTCCGGCCAGTTAATGCCTTCAGGACGCAGGGCATAGCAGGCGCGCATCACATCCAGCAGATCCCAGCGCGAATTATCGTTCTGCCAGCTCCAGGCATAGGGATCGTAGAAATTGCGATACAGGATGTTGCGCGTCACCTCATCATCGAAGCGCACGTTGTTATAGCCCAGGATACAGGTTTTCGGCACGGTGAACAGGGCGTGGATGCGTGCAGCAAAAGCGGCTTCATTTTCTCCCTTTTCTCGTGCTTCCTGCGGTGTGATACCCGTAATCAACACCGCCTCAGGCTGCGGCAGATAATCGTCCGCGGGTTTGCAATAAAAGACTTCTGGTTCACCGATGATGTTGAAATCATTATCTGTGCGGATAGCCGCAAATTGCGCGGGTCTGTCCAGCGCCGGATGGGTACCAAAGGTCTCGTAATCGTGGAAGAGAAAACCAGGTTGCTGCTTGCCGTCATTCATTGTTCAGTTATGTCCGGGATCAATTTAGCGCTGGTTCAAGAATACCAAAAAATAGCGAGATAATCAGCTATGGCATTATCGAAGCTGGATTGTGTACGCAATAAAATTGAGATAAACAGGACATTAATGGAATTAATTAATAAATTCCGCACTGTTAAAATAAATTACGGAAATAAAACATCTTGAAGTTGCGGGTTTGTAAATAATCTAACTGATAACCATTATTGTTATTTTCTTCTTCTTTCTTGTGTTCTGGAAACTTTAAAAATCTTTTATAAACAATGGGTTTTTATTTGTGTCAATTCGCTGTCATGCATTGTAATGAAATGTGATTGATGTAAAAAATAAATAATCTAAACGCCATATAATTATTGGATATATCTAATAACAGGAGGTTATATGAGCATTAGTCGGCGTAATTTTTTGCGAGGAGTGGGTATAGGCTGTTCAGCCTGTGCGATAGGCAGTTTCCCGCCTGGGGCACTGGCGCGAAATTCTCCAGAGAGTATCAAAGGGAAAACATCCCTGACGCCAAGTTTGTGCGAGATGTGTTCTTTTCGCTGCCCAATTCAGGCTCAGGTGATTAATAATAAAACGGTTTTTATTCAGGGAAACCCTAATGCGCCACAGCAGGGGACACGTGTCTGCGCTCGCGGCGGCAGCGGCGTTAGCCTGGTCAACGACCCTCATCGCATTGTTAAACCCATGAAACGCACAGGACCTCGCGGGAGCGGTGACTGGCAGGTTATTAGCTGGGAACAGGCGTATAAAGAAATCGCCGAAAAAATGACGGCAATAAAAACGCAATATGGTCCCCAGGGAGTCGTCTTCTCGTCTAAATCTGGCTCGCTGTCTGGTCATTTATTTCACCTCGCGACGGCTTTCGGGTCACCGAATACCTTTACTCACGCATCAACGTGTCCTGCCGGTAAAGCCATTGCCGCTAAAGTGATGATGGGTGGCGATTTAGCCATGGATATCGCCAATACCCGTTATATGGTCTCTTTTGGCCATAACCTCTATGAAGGGATCGAGGTTGCTGATACGCATGAGCTGATGACCGCGCAGGAGAAGGGGGCGAAGATGGTCAGCTTCGATCCCCGTCTGTCCGTATTCTCCAGCAAGGCGGATGAATGGCATGCGCTCAAGCCGGGCGGCGATTTACCGGTGCTGATGGCCATGTGTCACGTCATGATCAATGAAAATCTGTATGACGCGGACTTTGTTGCGCGCTACACCACGGGGTTTGAGCAACTGGCAGAAGCGGTACAAGAGACCACGCCGGAATGGGCGCAGCAGCTCGCGGATGTGCCTGCTGATGTCATTGTTCGGGTCACCCGCGAAATGGCCGCCTGCGCGCCTCATGCTATCGTCAGTCCGGGCCATCGCGCGACGTTTTCGCAAGAAGAAATTGATATGCGGCGCATGATTTTTACCCTCAATGTGCTGCTTGGCAATATTGAGCGTGAAGGCGGTTTGTATCAGAAAAAAGCGGCGGCAACTTACAATAAGCTGGCTGGCGAGAAGGTCGCTCCGGTGCTGGCAAAACCCGATGCCAAATTACCCAAGCCAACGGCGCAGCGTATCGATCTGGTAGCCCCGCAGTTTAAGTACATCGCGGCGGGCGGTGGTGTGGTGCAAAGCATCATTGATGCTGTGTTAAATCAGACGCCTTATCCGGTGAAGGGATGGATTATGTCCCGACACAACCCTTTCCAAACCGTAACCTGTCGACCAGATCTGGTCAAAACCGTTGAACAGCTCGACCTTGTGGTCAGTTGTGATGTCTATTTAAGCGAAAGCGCGGCGTATGCCGACTACCTTTTGCCTGAATGTACTTACCTTGAGCGCGATGAAGAAGTTTCAGACATGTCGGGTCTGAATCCCGCCTATGCCCTGCGTCAGCAGGTAGTAGAACCTATTGGTGATGCGCGTCCGAGCTGGCAAATCTGGAAAGAGCTGGCCGTGCAGTTAGGCCTTGGCCAATTCTACCCATGGCAGGATATGCAAACGCGTCAGTTATACCAGCTTAATGGCGATCATGCGCTATCTGCTGAGTTGTGTCAGAAAGGTTATCGGGAGTGGGGTGTTCCGTTGCTGCTGCGTGAACCTGAAGCGGTGCGTCAGTTTGTGGAACGCTATCCGGGCGCGGTGGCGGTTGACAGCGACGGTACCTATGGCGAGCAACTGCGCTTTAAATCTCCGTCAGGAAAAATCGAACTCTATTCCGAAGAGCTGGAAACGCTCCTGCCTGGCTACGGTATTCCGCGCGCGCGCAATTTTGCGCTTAAAGGCGACAGTGAACTCTATTTTATCCAGGGAAAAGTGGCGGTGCATACCAACGGTGCGACGCAATACGTGCCACTGCTTAGCGAGTTGATGTGGGATAACGCAGTGTGGATCCACCCGCAAACGGCCCGTGAAAAAGGCATCAAAAGCGGTGATGACATCTGGCTGGAAAATGCGACCGGCAAGGAAAAAGGCAAAGCGCTGGTCACCGCCGGAATTCGGCCCGATACGCTGTTTGTTTATATGGGATTTGGCGCCAAGGCGGGAGCCAAAACCGCAGCGACAACGCACGGTATCCATTGCGGTAATTTGCTTCCGCATGTTACCAGTCCGGTTTCCGGTACGGTGGTCCACACCGCTGGCGTTACGCTTCGTCGGGCATGAGAAAGGAGAACATCATGAATCAATCTACAAACCCTTATGTCATGCTGCATGACGAGAAACGCTGTATCGGCTGTCAGGCATGCACGGTTGCCTGCAAAGTTCTGAATGATGTGCCAGAGGGATTTAGCCGTCTACAGGTGCAGATCCGTTCACCCGAACATGAACCCGAGGTGCTGTCCCACTTCCAGTTTGTTCGCGTTTCCTGTCAGCATTGTGAAGATGCGCCGTGTGTCAGCGTTTGTCCGACCGGTGCATCATTTCGCGACGAAAATGGCATTGTGCAAGTGGATAAGTCTCGCTGTATTGGTTGTGACTACTGCGTTGCCGCTTGTCCGTTCCATGTCCGTTATCTCAATCCGCAAACGGGAATTGCCGACAAATGTAACTTCTGCGCAGATACCCGACTCGAGAGCGGTCAATCGCCCGCCTGCGTTTCCGTTTGTCCGACGGATGCGCTGAAATTTGGTCGTCGTGACGATCCGGAAATTCAGCACTGGATAAATCAAAAAGAGGTTTATCGCCAGCAGGATACGCGTAGCGGCCCGGTGAGTGTTTATCGGCGTAAAGAGATCCATCAGGAGGGTAAAGCATGAATTCTATCTGGGGAGCAGAGCTTAACTATGCGCCGGACTACTGGCCGCTGTGGCTCATTTATGCAGGCGTTGTTGTTGTGCTGATGATTGCGGGCCTGGTTATGCACGCGCTGTTACGTCGGATGCTGGCACCCAAGACGGCAACCGGAGAAGAGCAACGGGATTACCTCTATTCTCTGGCAGTCCGCCGCTGGCACTGGGGTAATGCGCTGCTTTTTATCCTGCTTTTGCTGAGTGGCCTGTTTGGTCACTTCTCTCTCGGACCGGTGGCATTGATGGTGCAGATACATACCTGGTGCGGTTTCGCCTTGTTGGCCTTCTGGGTTGGTTTTGTGCTAATCAACGCAACCAGCGGCAACGGTTGTCATTACCGGGTGAAGTTTAATGGGTTGATATCACGCTGCTTGTTGCAAACGCGCTTTTATCTGTATGGCATCATGAAGGGTGAACCACACCCGTTTGCCGCAACTGCAGAGAGTAAATTTAACCCGCTACAACAGCTGGCTTATCTGGCCATCATGTATGCGCTGGTCCCGCTGCTAATCATCAGCGGGTTGTTATGCCTCTACCCGCAGGTGGTAGGGGCAGGGCCTGTGATGCTGGTGCTGCATATGGTGTTGGCGATTGTCGGCTTACTGTTCATCTGTGCGCATATTTACCTGTGCACGCTGGGTGACACGCCGGGGCAAATTTTCCGCAGTATGATAGATGGCTATCATCGTCATCGTAGCCATCACGCAGAAACGGCACCGCGCAAAGGGTAACGCCAGACGCGGTCGATATCTGAAATCCTTTCCATACAGCAAGAAAATGTGCCTTATGTCACATTTTCTTGCAATTTATCCATGTTTGTTCGCCAGAACTTCCGTAAAAAGAACGGCTATTTCTCCATTTCCTGAGGACATGCTGTTGAAACGCCGTTTGTTTATTGCCGCTTCACTATTTGCGATGAGTTTTTCGCCCGCGTACGCGACCGACGTCGCCAGTTTCGCTCCACAGCCTCCGGCAATTAATGCCGGTGCGTGGGTATTAATGGATTACACCACGGGCCAAATCCTGACAGCCGGAAATGAACACCAGCAGCGCAACCCTGCCAGCCTGACCAAGCTGATGACCGGCTATGTTGTTGATCGCGCAATCGACAGCAAGCGTATTAGTCCGACAGATATTGTCACCGTAGGGCGCGATGCCTGGGCGAAAGATAATCCGGTATTCGTCGGTTCATCCTTAATGTTCCTGAAAGAAGGGGATCGCGTTTCTGTGCGCGATCTGAGTCGCGGGTTAATTGTTGATTCCGGTAATGATGCCTGTGTGGCGCTGGCGGATTACATCGCCGGAGGGCAGCCGCAGTTTGTCGCGATGATGAACAACTATGTGCAAAAGCTGAACCTGCGGGACACGCATTTTGAAACGGTACATGGTCTGGATGCGCCAGGTCAGCATAGCTCAGCTTACGATCTGGCCGTGCTGTCGAGAGCTATCATCCATGGAGAGCCGGATTTCTACCATATGTACAGTGAAAAAAGCCTTACCTGGAACGGAATCACGCAGCAAAACCGTAACGGTTTGTTGTGGGATAAAACTATGAACGTCGATGGTCTGAAGACAGGACATACCTCCGGCGCTGGATTCAACCTGATTGCTTCTGCCGTTGATGGGCAGCGCCGCCTGATTGCAGTTGTGATGGGGGCGGAGAGTGCGAAAGGGCGTGAAGACCAGGCGCGAAAACTGCTGCAATGGGGACAACAGAACTTCGATACCGTGCAGGTATTACGTAGCGGTAAGCAGGTTGGTATTGAACGGATCTGGTACGGCGATAAAGAAAAAATTAGCCTTGGCACAGAGCAGGATTTCTGGATGGCCCTGCCTAAAGCCGAAGTCGCTAATATCAAGGCAAAATATGTTCTTGATAAGAAAGAACTGGTTGCCCCCATTGCTGCCCATCAACGTGTGGGGGAAATTGAACTCTACGATCGGGATAAACTGGTGGCGCACTGGCCTCTGGTTACGCTGGAGTCTGTCAACGAAGGCGGCGTCTTCTCGCGTTTGAGCGATTACTTCCACCACAAGGCGTAGTTTTTCCTGATGTGCCTGACTGGCAAGAGTGCGAATCTGCTCACATAATAATCACTGATTCCTTGTGGCCGTCATACCTAAAAATTACACTGTATATAAATACAGTGTAATAACGGAGGTTATATGGAGTACGAGATAAAGCAGGTCGAGAAACGCATAATTGCCGGTTTTCACATGGTTGGACCGTGGGAACAAACGGTAAAGCAGGGTTTCGAGCAGTTAATGATGTGGGTCGACGGTAAGCAGATCGTACCGCTGGAATGGATAGCCGTTTATTACGACAATCCTGACGTTGTTCCGGCGGAAAAACTGCGTTGTGATACCGTGGTGTCGGTGCCTGAAGGTTTTGAGATCCCAGAAAACAGCGAGGGGGTGATCCAGACCGAACTGGCGGGGGGCGACTATGCTATCGCCGTTGCGCGCGTTGAAAATCATGACTTCGCGACGCCGTGGTATCAGTTCTTTGAGCGCCTGCTGCAGGATTCGACGTATGCGATAGCCGCTAAACCTTGCTTTGAAGTTTATATGAACAATGGCATGGAGGACGGCTACTGGGACATTGAAATGTACGTGCCGGTACAGTCGAAGTAACTGTTTTTGGTGTAAATCAGGATGAATGTCCTGGTCATCAGAGTGATGTTTTCACTCAAAAAACAGGTACAATTCTGTTCTTTGCAATTCCCTGACGGAGTGCATGAGTGCGTGCAGATAAGTCACTGAGTCCTTTTGAAATTCGTTTGTATCGTCATTATCGTGTGGTGCATGGTGTTCGCATTGCGCTGGCGTTTCTTTTTACTTTTCTGTTGGTTCGCCTGTTGAACATTCCTGAAGGTACATGGCCTCTGATTACGTTGGTGGTAATTATGGGGCCTATTTCCTTTTGGGGGAACGTTGTCCCCAGAGCGTTTGAGCGTATTGGCGGGACAATTCTGGGTTCGGTACTTGGGCTGGTGGCCCTGCGTCTGGAGCTCTTTTCACTTCCGCTAATGCTGATATGGTGCGCGGTGGCGATGTTTCTCTGCGGCTGGCTGGCGCTGGGTAAAAAGCCGTATCAGGCGTTGCTGATTGGTATAACGCTTGCGGTCGTTGTGGGTGCCCCCGCTGGAGATATGAACACAGCGTTATGGCGCGGTGGCGATGTTATTCTGGGTTCATTACTGGCAATGCTGTTTACCGGTATCTGGCCGCAGCGGGCATTTATACACTGGCGAATTCAGCTGGCGCATTGCGTAACGGGGTACAATCGGGTGTATCAGGCTGCGCTATCTCCCAACCTGCTGGAGCAACCGCGACTGGAGAAGCATTTACAACAGCTTTTAAGCGATGTTGTCAAAATGCGTGGGCTCATCGTTCCTGCCAGCAAAGAAACCCGCATTCAAAAATCCATCTTTGAAGCTATTCAGACGGTTAATCGTAACCTGGTCTGCATGCTTGAGCTGCAAATCAATGCGCTCTGGGCCAGCCGTACAAGCCACTTTGTTATGTTGAATGCGCATACTTTGCGTGAAACACAGCTCAGGACACAACAGGCGCTACTGACGATAACCCACGCATTGTATGAAGGTAATCCACAACCGGTGCTTGCCAATACGGAAAAACTCAATGACACCGTGGTGGAGTTACGTCAGCTTATTGCTGAGCATAAGGGCGATAATGTCGCTGAAACGCCCATTCACGGCTACGTTTGGCTAAATATGGAAATGGCGCGACAGCTGGAGTTGCTCTCTCATTTGATCTGTCGCGCGCTGCGCAAATAAAGAGCAGATGAGGGGATTGGTTCTACTGCTGCTTCGATTCAGCAACGAATAGAGGTATGATACTGAAAAAGGCTAAAACCATTGGTAACTGCAATGGCTTTACCCTCGATAATTCAGGTTTCAACCATGCATGGTCGATGCAGATGCAACTTGAAGTATGGCGGGCATGAAAGTAATGTTGACCCACTTTAGCCGTTGTTTTAACGAATCCGAATCTCACATTATCAGGGGTGTAAAAATGGAAACTACCAAGCCTTCTTTCCAGGACGTGCTGGAATTTGTTCGTCTGTTCCGTCGTAAAAACAAACTGCAACGTGAAATCCAGGACGTTGAGAAAAAGATCCGTGACAACCAGAAACGTGTTCTGCTGCTGGACAACCTGAGCGACTACATCAAGCCTGGAATGAGCGTGGAAGCGATTCAGGGCATTATCGCCAGCATGAAAAGCGATTATGAAGATCGTGTTGATGATTACATCATCAAAAACGCTGAGATCTCTAAAGAGCGCCGCGACATCTCTAAAAAGCTGAAAGCGATGGGCGAAGTGAAAAACGGCGAAGCGAAAGCCGAGTAACGATTTTATGCTTGTCCGGGTCGCTGCTTAGCGGCGGCCCTTATTGCAGTTCGACCCCGCCAGTTACCATCCGCAACAAATGCTGTTCCGGCCAGTGTTCCGTCAATTTTTTCTGCGTCAGCATCCATTTAATGTAGTCCACATCATGACGCTTTCTGTCGAGCATCAGACCGACTACGCTGCCACTGTGCGCAACGTTGATACCGTATAAATCACATTCTTCTACCAGCGCTAAAAGTGAATCAAAATTTGGTTTAGGTAACAGCAACTGGCTGGCGATCGCGCTCAGCGTGGCGGCTTCACCCATCCGATAAGGATTTTGACTGATACATGCTTCCTGTACCTTTTCCCATGCGCGTTTCAGCGCTGGAGCGCCTGCAAGTAACCCTGACTGGCGTGGAGTACGGTGATAATCAGCGGTAAGCAAGGTTTCCGGGCTTTCGAGAACCAGCAGATCGAGTTGAGGCTGGGCTTCACAGGCAATTTGCGTGGAGGCGTCGTTGTGATCGAACAGCGTAAGCTGGCGGAAAACGGTGCTGTCGGTAGGTTCCAGCGAAACGCAAAGCTGCGCCAGAGTGGATTCGTCTAGCTGATGACCCAGATACTGCGCCGTGGCGATTGCCGTGGCGGCGATATCCGCTGTGCTGCTGGCCATCCCTTTAGCGACAGGAATGGTTGACTGGACATCAATTCGAATATCCTGACTCATTTGTGCCGGGTATTGCCAGTGCAGCAATAACCTCTCAACCATCGCCCGCGAAAGTGGACGTTCATCTGTCAGCGGTGAACCTGAAGTGACCTCAACGGTGCTATACCATTCAACCGGGCAGGAGACCAATTTCTCACTGCCCAGAATCCAGCCCTGGATAAGTTCTCCGCACGATGCGGGACATTGCGCAACAGCCACGTCTTCACCTATGTGATCAGAAATCTTCGGCGCATAGTGTCATGGCGATCGCGCTATTACCATGATTTGCCGCAATTTGCGGTGCGGCAGTATTATGCAGGAATGCCCAATGTCACAGTTTCAGATATCGCTAAACGCATAACGTCTTGCGCAATCATCAGCTCTTCATTGGTATTAATCACCGCCACTTTGACCATCGCATTTTCCGTCTGAATGAAGGTGGCATTACGCTGATTTTTTTCCTCATCAACGGCCAGCCCCAGGAAATTCAGATTACGACAAATCGCAGCGCGCGCCCGTGCGGAGTTTTCGCCAATACCACCGGTAAACACCAGGGCATCCAGACCGCCCATCTGCATAATATAGCTACCAATGGTGGCACGAATGCGCTCAGCAAAAAGCGTCAACGCCAGCGCCGCCTGGTGATTGCCCGTATCTGCGGCATGTTCAACGTCGCGGTAGTCAGGTGAGATGCCAGAAACACCGAGCAATCCGGACTCATTGTTGAGCAATTGGTTGAGCTGCTGCGGTGTTTTGCCTTCTCGCAGGGCAATCCACGGTAAAATGGACGGATCGATATCGCCACTTCGCGTGCCCATCATCACGCCAGACTGCGGCGTAAAGCCCATTGACGTATTCACCGATTGTCCGCCTTTGATGGCGCAGATGCTGCTGCCGTTGCCCAGATGACAACAAACAACGCGCAGGGCGCTGAGTGGTACACCCAGTTTTTCAGCAAGCTGTGAGCTAACGTATTTGTGGCTGGTACCATGAAAACCATAGCGACGAATACCCAACTCTGCATAGTAACGCCAGGGCAGGGGATAGATGAAAGAAGGCTCATCAAGCGTTTGATGAAAGGCGGTGTCGAACACCGCAACGGCTGGTGTTTTGGGCAATAGCTGGCGGAATACCGCGATCCCCAACGCATTTACCGGGTTATGCAGAGGGGCCAGTTCCGCGAGTCGCTCGATTTCTGCCAGCGTTTCATCAGTTACCAGCGCGGAGTCTTTAAAGGATTCTCCGCCGTGCGCGACGCGATGGCCCACGCCGTCGATCTCTTCCAGACTGTTGATAATGTGGTGGTTGAGCAGTTTTTCCAGGAGCAACGTTACGGCTTCACGGTGATCGGCTACGGGCAAAGTCTCCTGCCATTTCTGCGCTGGCGTTTTTAGGGTGACCTGCGCATCCGACAAACCGATACGTTCAATCAACCCCTGACAGATCATTTCACCCTGCGGCATCGCCAGTAGTTGAAATTTAAGCGAGGAACTACCTGCATTAATGGCCATTATTTTGTGAGACATGAAGGTTCCTTTGCATTCAGAAAAATGAACATCTCATCGACCCCAGTATTCTCCAGCGCGCTGGTGACAAATACTTTTTGCGCACCAGCCTGAACTAACCAACTCTCCACAAGAGAAATACGCTGCGGATTGGCTAAATCGGCTTTGGTAACGAGGCCAATAACGGGTCGGTTCATTGGTCCGGTAAAACCGGGAGAAAATGGTGACCACGGCGCGTCAGCATTGAGTACCAGCGCAATAATGTCTGCTTCACAGGCGCTGGCCAGCAGCGCACTGTACAGGCAGCGGTTCTCAAGATATTCACCCGGTGTGTCTATTGTCGTAGGAGACCAGACTATGGCCTGGGTCTTCTGATAGTGAAGCGCCTCTCCCCGCATGCACTGCGTGAGCGACGTTTTACCGCACTGGCTGGGGCCAATTAGCATGATACGTTTCATGAGATTACGTCCGGGTGATGGGACACGCGGTAAAATGCATCATTTCGCCGAGCGTTCGGGTTACCTGTTTCAGCGCGTACTCAACGGCGGAAACATCACCCGTCAGTACCACCGCGCCGGTAAACCGGTCGAGAAAACCAATCTCTACCGCCCCGGATTTCGTGGCGATATCACAGGCGATGATTGAGGCTTCGCTGGGGGTAATGGTCAGAATACCGATTGCGGAAACCGAATCTGGTAATCCCAGCTTCTTGAACAAATCTTTACCTGGATTAGCAATAAGATGCGCCAGCGTGACCTGTTTGCCAGGTACATATTCCTGAATCATTCGATCCGTGGTGGGTTGTCTTTCCATTATCCCTCCACCATTTGTCGCCACATGCTTTCATGCGGGCGAGGTATGACCGAGCGGTAAACCAGCAGGCCTTTTTCACCCGCACTTTCACTGGCAACCGTCACTGCGTTATTCACATCGGATACATCGCCAGCAACGACCATGTAGCACTTGCCGCCAATACCAAATGCCATATGGACGCGTACCAGCGTGACGTTGGAGGCTTTAACCGCCCGGTCGGCGGCGCAGATGCAGGCAGCAACGCTCCATGTTTCGACAATACCAACAGCCTGACGCTTATCCACGCTGTTTAGTCCGCTGATTGCGGGGAGTACGCTGGCATGAATGTTGGGGAGTACCAGACTGTCAACGAGCATATCGCCAGCAAGAGATGTTCCAGTGGCAATCGCCTGTTGTACGGCACCTACGTCACCACCGAGCATGAGTAGAAATTTTCCCGGGCAGATGGTCTTGCTGACCAGTAAATTCACATTCGCGCTTTTTAACATGGCATCACCAGCTTCCATCCCTTTGGCAATGCTGGTGAGTTCTAAAATCCCTATAGCCTGAGACATGATTAACCTCTAATTACCGTGATAGATTGCTCAGTGATTTCGCTGACAATACCGTCAATGCTGGCGTGAACAGGCGCACCTAATGCACCGGACGGCACATCGGCAACGCATTGACCGCGAACAACGCGTTCGCCTTGTTCTACACATGGGATGGCGCTGGCACCAATATGCTGGCGTAACAACAGCGTCGTTTTATCTGTGGAATAATCATTCTCAGCCAGTGGCGCATCGTGATACCAGTCGCTAAGACCCAGTTTGGTAATAAGGCGCTTAACCGGGATCAACCGGTATTTCGCCATTTCATCCTCAGGATTTAGCGGCCCTTCATAACGATGGTTGAGCGCCCGCAGCTCGCGTTTCAGCATACGGTTGATGCGCATCGGTGAAATCCCAACCGGGCAGGCTACGCTTTCACACACATTGCATTCTGAACAGGTCAGGGCGGTGAGCAGCAGCTGTGGTGTGGCCGCCTGCTGATAATTAACCGCACGAACCAACAGGTGCGGGGATAATTCATGGCCGATCAAATGCCTTGGGCACAAATCCGTACACAAACGGCACTGCTCGCAAACGGTTTTTGCTACAGAAAGCACGGTGCGTTCATCCTGCATCCGCCGCTGAATTAACGCATGAGACTTAGGCAAAACCAGCAGGCCCCCGGTGGTCTTGCTTACGGGGGTATCCAGTGAAGTAATCAGGCCGCCCATCATCGGACCACCGTTAATAAAGCCGGGATCGTCAACGGTTGCGCCACCGGCCAGCGCCAGAACGTCACGTAAAGACATTCCGATAGGGACAGTGAGTGTGATGGGACTGGCGACTGCACCGTTAACGGTCAGGGTGCGACGCGTAACGGGGTACTGCTGCTCAACTGCTCTGGCGATGTTGAGCACGGTCTGAACGTTATTGACCACCACACCGACGCTGACCGGCAGCGCGGCAGGCGGAACTCTCCGACCTGTTGCCATCCAGATGGTCAGAACCTCGTCACCAGCCGGGTAGACATCAGGCAAAATATGTAAGCGGATCCCGGCAGGTAGAAGGGGGGTTAATGCATTGATAGCACCTTGGTATTTCTCCTTGAGCGCAATAATTCCGGCACTGGCTCCCGTCGCCGTCATGGCATATTGAACGCCGCGGATAAGTCGCTCAGCCTGGACGGCCATCAACTGCTGGTCAACTTTCAGCATTGGCTCACATTCAGCCGCATTGACCAGAAAGGTATCGACCTGCGCCTGTAATTTTACGTGAGTAGGAAAGCCTGCGCCTCCGGCTCCGACAACACCCGCTGCGCGAACGCGTTCGCGAATGGTCTGTGCATCATAAAGCGTGGACTCTGCCGTCATGGCTGTCTTCATAATAATTCCTCAAGCAGTTCCTGCATGGCACTGGCATCGGCAACACGAGGATTGGTTTGCAGCGTGACGTCAGCCAGCGCGGCCTGAACCATCGATGGGATACGTTGTGACCAGACTTGCTTTCCGTCTTTAAGCGCGTCAACGAAAGAAGGTAACGCACACTGTTTTTTGAGAAGCTCAATTTGATGAATGAGCGCATTCAGCGCAGCCGTATCGTTCGCATTATCCGGGCATAAATGGCAGGCTTTAGCAAAACGGGCATAGCGCTTCGCAGCTCGCGGATCGCGGGCATTAAAATAAATGACATGGGTCAGCAGCAGCGCATTGGCAAGTCCATGCGGCAGATGAAACTGACCACCCAATTGATGGGCAATCGCATGATTGATCCCCAGTCCAGCCTGACTAAATGCCATTCCCGCGAGCGTTGATGCATTGTGCATTTTCCCCCGCGTTGCCAGACAGTCGCCTTTGCTGACGGCGACAGGCAGGTACTGGAAGACGATTTGAGCCGCTTTTTCAGCCAGTGCGTCTGTGAAGTCGCTGGCCTTCGTGGACACGTAAGCCTCCAGTGCATGCGTTAACACGTCCATGCCGGTATTCGCGGTGATGGCAGGTGGTACGCTGACAACCAACGTTGGATCAAGGATGGCCATGTCCGGGTAAAGTGCATTATTAAACAATGGATATTTAATGCCTTTATCCGGATCGCTAATCACGCAGGCACTGGTTACCTCGGAGCCTGTGCCGCTGGTGGTGGGAATTGCGACACAGGTTTCAATTTCAATACCGAACTGTCGGCTGAACCAGACGATGGCTTTTGCGGCGTCCAGTGCTGAGCCGCCACCAAAACCCATCACGACGTCTGGTTGTAGGGACTGCATTTGTGCAATCCCTTGAACTACCGTGCCGATGGTGGGATCGGGGGTGATATCGCTGAAAATGCTGATGCGGTTATCCGCTGGCAGAGCGTTGCGCAGCTTTTCAATCAGGGGAGAACGCGCGAGAAAACCATCGCAGATAATCCAGATATGCTTATTCGTGAAGCGCTTGAGCACATCCAGACTTCCCTGGCCGCTGTACAATCGAGTTTGCAGTGAAAAGCTTTTCATAACGGCCCCATTAGCGAATAGAAAAACCGTTTGTCAGCACGCAACGACGAGAGCGTGCGAAAGTGCGCGCAGATGTTGTTCCTTCACCGGTTGGCGTCGCAATAGTGAAGGTTGTAAAACCTTCACCACCAACGCCGATCCCGGCGTAAGAGGGGCCATTTTTCACAAAGATGGAGGTCTGAAGCGTGCGCGCGGCAAGGTTCAAACGTGACACATTTTGCGAATGCATAATGGCGGTGTGATGCAATCCCTCTTCAACTTTCAGGGCCAACGTTAATGCACTGTCAAAATCGCTCACCGTTACGACGGGGAGCATTGGCATCAATTGCTCGCTGGTAACCCACGGGTCGTCAGCCTTGACGATGCCTGTCAGTAATCGAGGTACTTTTGCCGGAACCGGTATTCCTGCTGCTTCCAGTAAGGTTGCCGGGCTTTTACCCACCAGTTTTTTATTGGCTATGCCTTCTGGTAGACAGACAGCGCGCAGTTTGTCTACCTCTTCGCTATTGAGAAGTATCGCACCAAAAGACTGCATCTGTTGAACCAGTCGTTCGGCAACGGCATCAACAACAATCAGGCTCTTCTCAGCGATGCAGGGGAGGTTGTAATCAAAGGATGCGCCATTGATGATATCCTCTGCCGCCTTAACCAGGTCGGCCGTTTCATCAACAATGCAGGGTGGATTTCCTGCGCCTGCGCCGATGACTTTTTTCCCGCTTTTCATGCCCATAGCAACAATGCCTGGGCCACCGGTAATCGCGAGAACTGCGATTTTAGGGTGCGCCATCATCTGCTGGGTAGCCTCAAAGGTGGGTTCTGTGACCGTAACGACAAGATTACGAATTCCGCAGCAACGGAAAGCAATATCTTCAATCATGGCAATCAGCTTGAGTGAAACCTTTTTGGCACCCGGATGCGGACTGAAGTAAACGCTATTCCCTGCCGCCAGCATGCTGATGCTGTTGTTAATAATGGTCTCTGTCGGGTTAGTACTGGGGGCGACAGAACCAATCACGCCAAATGGGGAATACTCGAATAACACCATGCCGCCGTCACCGGTTAACGCCGTGGTAGTGAGATCTTCGATTCCTGGAGTGTTGTCCAGCGCGGCTTTATTTTTAAGGAACTTATCCTCTTTGTTGCCCATTCCTGTTTCAGCTGCGCTCTCAGCGGCCAGTGAAGCAAGATGAGGCGTCAGTTCTTCGCGTAGGGCGTTTATGATGGCGCTGCGGGTTTTCAATGGACATTGCTGGTAACGCAGAAAAGCCTGATGCGCTGCATCGATAGCTTCGCCAACGGACGGAAAAATACCGTTACCCTGAACTTCTGCTTTTGCCGGGGCGAGTTGCTCACTCAAAATGTTACGAATAAGGGTTTCAAGTTCTGAAGTATTCATTGATGTGTTCTCACGTTAATCGCCGCAATGGCCGTTTCTGCAATGTCCATATCCTGTTCAACGCTTCCTCCGCTGATGCCAAGACCCCCGAGGAGTAAACCCTCACGCCATAATGCGTATCCGCCACCGAAGGTGACGACTTTTCCCTGCATATGGCTTTCCAGACCGTAAAGCGCAGCGCCGGGTTGCACTGCCGATGTCAGCTCATGTGTGGCGGTTTTCATCGCCACGGCAGTCCAGGCTTTTTTGGGTGCCAGTTCGCTACTCACGAGTAAAGCGTCAGGCATGCGCCAGGCCACCATTTGGGTTCCGTTGGCATCAACAATGCTAATGACGACCGGAACCTGAAGTTCTTCTGCTCTCGTCACCGCAGCGCGAGTGAGTTGGTGGAGCTCCTGAAAAGACAGAGACATAGTCGGCTCCTTTATGGCTGGTGCTTGAACGGCAGCGAGATAGCGCTCAGCCACTTTCTGAATGATGTCGTTTTGATGGGCGTCATGATCTTCTGCTCGTGCAAGCGCATATAAGCAGTCGGACAGGCGATTGATATAACGCATCAGCACGTGTCTGACGGATATATCGGTGGAGAGCTCGACCAGTCGTCTCTCTGCGCGGCGTGCCAGCGTACGGGCAAAGTGCAGTCGGCTGGCGGCTTCGCTGCGGCCAGGTAGAATAAAGCTGCGCAGGGGCGGTACTCTTCCCATTGCGGTATCGATGGCAGCTTCCAGTGCCGCAATTTCTTCTGAGCTGATGTAGCGCTGCTCTGGCGTTGGTTCTTCGCTTTCGCTTGCCAGTTCGGCGCTGAACCAAAAAAGCTGCAGCTGGATATTTTCAAGTAACTGCCGGTGCTGCGGGGTTTTCGCTGCACAAACGCACAGACTTAGCGCCGCATTCAGTTCGTCCAGCGTACCGTAGGCTTCCACGCGTGGATGCGTTTTGCTCACGCGCTGTCCGGTAAAGAGGGCTGTTGTTCCGGCATCACCAGTGCGGGTATAAATCGCCATAGTTCCTCCTAACGAGAAAGCGTGTCGACAATGCCGACGATAGCCAGATCGATGGCCTCATTAGGGCCAGAAAAAACGTGTCTGGCGCTGGATCCGCTGCTGAGTAATACCAGTTCGCCGGTCCCTGCGCCGACAGAATCAACAGCGACTTCATCTCCACTCACAGGGGATGCAGGAAGCTCTCCGTCAGCACTTACCCGACGTACCAGCAACAGTTTTTTTCCCACCAGTGATGGGGATTTTTGCGTGGAAACCACAACGCCTGTAACCCGGGCCAGATGCATAGCTCACTCCTGCTTAATTAGTTGGACATTTCGCAGACTGACAGCTTCCTGAGCCAGAGCCGTCACAACACACCGACGGCGCAACACCAGTACGCCATCCCTTAATTGGGCGACGTCGGCATAGCTGAGAAGCTTCTCAGGATGCAAAAAGATGATTCGTCCCCGTTCGTCATTGAACTCCAGCGGCAGACGTGCGAGTTTTTTCACGGGGATTGCGGGTAACAATCGGTGTTGTAGTGAAATTTTCACGCGGACTCCGCATGCCAGCGCGTCGTGAATCTTTCCCACCGACATGTTGGCTGGGCAGCCTTCGGCAATTTGTTCCAGTAATGGCAGATCCACTTGCTGGAGATGGAGCGACGAGTACTGGCAGCATACTGTCCGTGAATCGATTTCCCGTAACTGCGCGACGCTAAGAGTGAGCGTGCTTTCCGCGCGTTTTTTTAATCGGGAAACAACCTCCTCGATAATGCGTTGCAGCAGTTCGTTGTTCATCGTGAGGTCACCAGTGTGGCGAATGCCTGGGGATTATCAGCGCCTGCAGCATTGGCTTCGTCTGTATCAATATGCATTTCGAGGCGCATATCCGGCGAAACGCGTACGGCGACGTTATCGAAAATCAGTCGACGTTCATCGCCATTAATGGCGACCGAGACTTTATCACCATGGGAAACCCGCAGAATCAGAGCATCGAGCGGCGACATATGGATATGCCGTTGGGCGACGATCACCCCAGATGCTAAGTCCAGTTCAGCAAATGGGCTGACGAGACGAACACCGGGTGTGCCCTGAATATTGCCCGACATCCGCAGCGGAGCAGCAATTCCCAACGTGCGGGCGTCGGTACGAGAAATTTCGACCTGGCTGGTACTGCGCAGCGGGCCGAGTAAACGCACATTTTTTAACTGGCCTTTTGGCCCCACCAGCGTGACAGTCTGCTCTGCTGCATATTGTCCTGGCTGCAACAGCCCTTTTTTCTCACTAATGGGGTGATTGGGAAACAAGCGACCGTAATCTTCAGCGCACAGATGAATATGACGATTAGAGATCCCCAGCGGAATCGGGCGCTCGCGCATTTCATCCAGAACCTTAGCGACAGTGGTCTCCAGTTGCTGTTTATCCATTACGCTTCACCTCGTTTGCCAGAGTGAAGACAAAGCGTGCGCGGCTCGCCTTTTTGGCGAGGGCAGGCAGGATCAAGACACAAATTGCAGCTAATCAACTCTGCATCTTGCGGTGCTTCGGGTACATCATGGTCTACAAATATCTCTTCATGCGCTACGGCTGGTATGGGTTCGGGCGTTGGCTCAGGCTCCAGGACAACGCTATGCGACAGGATCCCATCCCCGGGTCTGGAAATGACTTTGTGAGCCACCAGTCCATCTCGCTGGTCAGCGAAACTGACACCGGTGGAAATGGCCGCCTGGACGGAGGCCACATCCCCGATTATCTTGATCACCGTCCAGCCTGAGCCGTTGGTTTTTTCGAGGCCCACCAGCGTGATGGAGGCGGCTTTCGCCATGACGTCCGCGCAACTGATGGCTAATGCCAGACCACTAACTTCAAGTAATCCCAGTGATTGCTTCACGCTGTGCTCCTTGGTTGCAACGACTTATGCGGATTTAGGTAAAATGGCTTCAACGTCGCTGTGCGGACGCGGGATAACGTGGCAGGATTTCACCTCACCAACGGCGCTTGCGGCTGCGCTTCCAGCATCTACGGCTGCTTTCACTGCGCCGACATCACCGCGAACCATAACGGTGATAAGGCCAGAGCCGATTTTTTCGTAACCAACCAACTGCACGTTTGCGGATTTCACCATGGCATCAGCGGCTTCAATAGCGCCGACAAGCCCTTTTGTTTCAACCAGTCCCAGTGCGTTATTCATACTGCTTTTCTCCTGTGGGTTATGAGTGGCATTCCCGGAACGGAATGCCTTTAACCAGCCGCGCAGCGTTGTTACCAATGCTGCGGCGATCGTGGCTATTTTGTTGATACGTCAGCGTAAAAAGTGGTGCTGATGTGGGTAAGTTTTTGTAGTGCACGACCAGTTTTTCGCGGCTACAGCCAATACCGACCAGCAATGGAGACTGGCAGGCGGCCAACCATGCGTTGTGGATAACGTCAGTTGAGCTACTCTCCTGAATTACAAAGGGGATCCCTTCTTCTTCAATACCCAGCAGTACGTCATTCCAGACGTCAGCACAGTCAGCACTGGTAAAGATAACGATGGCTGGGGTGGTGAGATTACTTTCCATGAGCGAATGCCTTATGCCAGGAGAGAATCAGTCCTGTCGCAACCGCATTGCGCGGACCTTCGGTACCACGAATGTTGCCGCGCCCGGCAACCAGTCGATAATGCGCCAGAGCATCGGTGACCAGCTGTGGAACTTCAAAATCCAGAGATGAGCCGCCAACCAGCACCACAAAGGGAATATCCCGAATGTTCCCGGTCGGACTGACCTGACGTAGCGCTCTGAGTGCGTTAGTAACGAAAACGCGCTCCTTGGCGCTGCGACGAATGGCCCGTACTTTCTCCAGCGCCAGTTCACCAGGCAGTGGCACCAGTTCATCGGGTTTCACTACGCACACGCGCGCAAAAACCGTTGGTGGGAGAGGCGTAGGGAAGAACTGAACGCTGCCGTCTTCGTGGCGAAGGTGGAACAAGCTCTCAACTTTCGCCAACGGATACTTTTTAATCTCTTCAGCGAGATAACGGTCATCCAGACCCAGTTCACGGGCAATGATCATCGTGACCATATCGCCTGCGCCTGCCAGGTGCGTGGCAATAATTTCGCCCTTAGGATTGATGATAGAAGCGTCGGTTGAACCCGCGCCGAGATCCAGAATAGCCAGTGGTCGTGTTGTGCCCGGAGTTGTTAAGGCTCCCAGAATGGCAGCTTCGGCTTCGGCCCCGCCAACCTGGACGTCAATGTTGAACTTTTGCTTGATCTCCTGGGCAATCATCGCCATTTGCAGGCGGTCTGATTTCACCATGGAGGCTATGCCGACAGCCTGCTCCAGCGAGAACTCACCGGCAAGTCCACCCGTCACACTGACGGGAACCGAGGTATCGACCGCCAGCAGGTCCTGAATAAAAATTTCATGACTGGGTTTGTTGGTTAATTCAGCCATCGTCTGGCGCACATGCTCCAGCATGCCGCCAATATTGGTGCCAGCTTCTCCGGTAACGTTATCCAGTTTCGGGCATTCACCAACCGCTTTCATAATCGCTTCGGCGCCCGCGGCAACGTCGACCCGTACGGTACGACCCTGAGACTGTAGCTCCAGATTTCCGGCAGGAATCGCTCGCGCTTTCACATCACCTGACGGCGTTTTCACCACCACGGCTGAACGGTTGCCGATCAGCGCCCGTGCCATCGGAACAATGTTTTTAGTCTCATCGGCATTGAGGCCAAAGACAGTTGCAATGCCGTAGGGGTTAGAAAGGGTTTCAATGACCTTTCCTGGTACAGCGACCTCAATGGCAGCCAGCATCCCCAACGGGATACGGTCGATATGAAGGACTTCATCGACGATGGGCAGGGGATGAGTCAGACGATTACTGACCAACACTCCGTCGTCCTGCTGCAAAATAACGCCAGTCAACTGGTATCCAGCACGGACGGAGGCATTAATCATCGTAGCGACATCGGCGAAATCAAATGCCGATGACACCACCAGAATATAGGGCGTATCCGCCGGGCGACTGAGAAGGTCTTCCGGCGTAATAGTGACGCCCACGCCTAACCCGACGCCGCCCGGTGTTTTAGGGTTATGGCCGATCATGGTGGATTCAGTGATGATGGTTTCGGTTATTGTTTCCATCGCCACGTCGCCAATGACCGGGGTGGCTTCGTTAATACGGATGAGCGAAATATCGCTGACATTGATACTGGCGTTTTTTGCCGCCAGCGTAAGGGCCTCCTGAATGCCAAACACATTACGTAATGTGCCCTTAATTCCGGTGGTTTCTGCCAGCGCGCTGCCGGTGATGCTCAGCACGCCAGACTCATCCAGAGTAGCCAGAGCGACCTCCGTTGATGAGTTGCCTATGTCAATGCCAGCTATATATCGCATGATCCTTTCCCTGAGTTAGTCGTCGCCTTTGAGTTTTTTACGCTCAACGTACAGCGCTGCCGCTTCACGAACGAAAGCTGCACAGATTTTTGCCTGATAACGATTTTCGAGATCGTCGGCGATAGCCATCAGCTCATCTTTTGTTGAGCGGTACGGGCGCAGCGCGTTGTAGATCTCAAGAATGCGATCGTCAGGAACAGCGGTTAGCTCGGCTGCACGCTCGAAGTTCATCGCCAGCCTGTCACGTCCGGCATCTTTGGCGATTTCCGCCTGCAGGCGCAGTGTTTCAGGGGTGATGCGCATGTCCTGCGCGGTCACTTTGTTGCTCAGAACATTTTCAAGCGTGAAGTCGTCCAGCGTTTTGTTGGTCGCAGTTTTTACCCACTCAGGATGTTTATTCGCGAGAGGGTAATCCGTGACTTTCGCGGTATGTGCTGATGAACTCGCCGCGGGCGGAGTCGCAGACTCGCCTTGCAGGCTGTTCATCCGGCTCAACACATCCCGAACCATCGATTCAATTGCGTCGGTATTCATGGAGGTATCCTTTATCAAAGCGCCACGCGCAGTTCCTGCGGGTTTTTGCCTGTCACAACGTATTTGGTCTCTTTAATGTGCAGAATGGCTGATTTCGCCTGGTACTTAGGACGGGCCATCTGGTCATTCAGAGTAGGGACCGGTTGCGGAGATTCACGCTTGGCATAACGCGCGGCGTTTTTACCGATCTGACGATAGGTTTCCAGCGTCAGAAGCGGTGCCTGAGGGAACAGCTCCAGGTTTGAAAGCGGCGGTAACCCCTGCTGGTGGATAACCGTGGTACCTTTTGACTGGATGCCGATAGAGATCCCGGAACCGCTCAGACGGTTCCCCTCAACGGCGACAAACGCCACATCGGAGGATTTAAAGCAGCGGATAACGCGCGCTTTAATGCCTTCTTCTTCAATACCGGCAATCACTTCGCGCAAGATATTCTTATGCGGGATACCTACGATATTGACGGTTTGCGAGAGCCCGAACGCCGGCCCTACGGCAATAATCACTTCGTCCTGTTGCTGGCCTTGTTTGGCTTCACCAATCTCGGTCAGAAAGCTGTCTCCCTGTGTCGCCGCAGCCTGAGGTGCGCTTGCCGCTGTAGATGCGCGGAAAGAGACGGGTTTGTCGCTGGTCTGCATTTCAGACAACACATCTTCAATTATCTGGCGCAGTAGTTTTTCATTAATTTCCATTTTTCACCCCTTAGCCAAGCTCGTTGGGATCAAGTGCGCCAGGGATGTTTTTGATTTCTTCCCAGCGTTCGCCCTGCAGGCGATAACCTGTTGCCGGACCGGCGTAGTCGTTAACATCATTGACAGCGGATAGCACCTGTCCGTCGCCAACGATAATGGCGGAGGTATGCAGGTAATCCCCGGTTAACTTGGCTTTCTGGATGTTGAGCATGTCCTGAGCGACATCGGTAAATCCGCCCTGAGCAAGGGCTTTCACCACTTCCAGACCGTTACGGTTTTTATTGATGATCTCTTGTGCAAACTTGATGTCTTCAACGATGTTACGTTCCGGCATATCTTTCGAACCGTGGGCGTAGGTCGCAGCTTCCACTTCTTCATCAGTGATTGGTGGTAATCCCATCCCGGCAAAGACGGCCTGCAGCGCACGTGCCGCTTTGTTACGAATGGCGATAACATCTTCTTCGCGAACCGGGCGCAGACCACCGTCTACTTTCAGGTCACGCTGGAGAACGTTGTAGTCGTCAAAATCTTCAGCATCTTCGTTCGAACCCGCAAACATGTTGTCGTAGTTCGGCACCGCGGAATAACCAGAAGAAATGAAGTCAGTACCCGGCAGGAACTGCATCAGCAGGCGCGCAGTACGACGCATATCCGAGTGGGTAAAGGTTTGGTCGTTGCTGGAGGCGCATTCCAGATCCAGAGAGGAACAAATCAGGTTTTCAGCCAACACTGCACGAATGCCTGACGGCACGGCGGAAGGGACACCGATGCAGCTTACTGAACCGTTTTGCAGGCCCTGTACACCCGCAGCTTTGGTGATGTAAATGCAGCGGGCTTCCAGATAAAGCATTGATTTGCCTTCGGCGTAACCCATTTGAACTTCTGAGCCAGAGCCGGAGGTAAAGCGCATTTTCAGACCACGGGAAGCATAGGACGAGGCGAGGAAGCCTTTCGACCATGGCGTGTCATCGCCGTCGGTAAAGACGGGTTCAGTACCATAGACGGAGATGGTTTCCGCGTAGCAGGTGTGGCCTAGCATGCCGAGTTTAAGTTCGGTAGCTTCTTCCAGCGAGCACTGGGTTAATACGCCCGGGCGTCCAACCTGTGAGCCGACTAACAGCGCAATGGCGTTAAATGGCGCATAACGTGCAACGGCAACGGTTGTTTCCTGTTCGTCAAACCCGCGCCATGCGCCTTCAGCGGCATCAGCGGCAATCTGCACCGGGTTATCTTTGACGTTAGTGACGTGCGCTTGTTGAGAGGGTGTACGACGAGCACGCATTTTCTGCATCGCCATCATCATCTCAACGACGTTCATATGGGACACCACTTCGACAATTTTTGCCGGCGTCATTGCGGTGGTCAGCGGCACAATGTCTTTGCGCTTCACGTTAGGGTCGCAAAGCATATTGGCCAGTTTGACCGAGTCCATCGCCATGACCTCTTCAGCGCGCGCCAGGTTAATGCCATAGCGGGCAATGAAATGGTCGATTAAGTCAAATTCACTGGCGGATTTACCGTCCAGTTCAGTGACTGTACCGTTGACGATTTTAATCGACGGTTTGGGGTCGTTCGGGCTTTCCATCGCAATGAAGCCTTCTTCGATCCACTCCTTAACGAAACCATCCTGATTCACAGGGCGCTTCGCCAGTGCTTCAAATCTTTTCGATCTCATGAATCAGCCTCACTGATATCAGATGTAGGACGGACGATCGTTTTTCGGCTCTGAGCCGAGGGTCCCGAGTACGGTTTTACCGATTTCACGAGCGGAGATAACGGCCTGACGAACAGCGCCAGAGTCACCCGAAATAACCAGAATGGCTTCGTTACTGAAGCTGGTGCCATGGGCAGGGGAGCTGTAGGCCACAACTTCCACGTTGGCGGATTTCAGGGCCGTATCGGCCATCAGGACACCAACGGATGCTGGCGCGCCGACGATAACGCCACAGGCACGGCCAATCGGTGCGCCAAAGGCTTTTTCCAGCGCGTAGCTGGCGCGTGCGGTGTACTGCATTTCGATGTGCCCGGCTTCGTTGGCATAAACATCGCCAAAGGTGCGATCCAGTTCTTTCAGTGCGACTTCAATGCCGCGTTTCACGTCGGAAACATCGTTGCCGCCAAGAATAATCAGCGAACCATGACCTGCGCCGCCTTTGGTATCACGTGGTAACTCAATACTGACGACTTCAGTATTGGTGGCTTTTACCGCTTCATCGGCGGCCATGATGTGCGGGCCTGCGCCAGTACGGGCGCCAAGGATGCCAATGGAGCGATACCGTTTTTCAAGTTTCATCGCGTCCAGTAGGGCGCTGTCTACGTTGGCGATTACCAGACCGACGGTGTCGCCAATCGCGGTACCGACAAACTCCGTTAAACTGCAGCTTTTCTCTGCCATAGCCGTTTCTCGTGTTGGAGGATTATTTTCAGGGATAGCCTGCTGTTCCGGCGTTGCCACGCGAGCAATCACCTGCGCCATGATCTGTTCAACCAGCTCATTGCTGCTCATTAGCTAATTCCCTTCGGTAAGATTTTTTCTACATCGGTATGCGGGCGTGGGATGACGTGTACGGCTTTCACTTCTCCCACATTACGGGCTGCGGCGGCACCTGCATCTGTTGCTGCTTTGACTGCGCCGACATCGCCACGGACAATGACTGTTACCAGCCCCGAACCAATTTTTTCGTAGCCGACCAGCATTACATTGGCTGACTTCACCATTGCATCTGCGGCCTCTATGGCTGCAGTTAAGCCTTTGGTTTCTACCATTCCTAACGCTTCTTGTTGCATAAAGACCTCGCCTGGGTTGTCCCGATTTTCATGACTATAAAAAGAAGCGAGGAAAAAGAATGGCTGAGTTGAAAGTAAGAGTGAAAAAATAGTGGGGTTATGGTGAGATAAAATTGCTATATGTCATCATAACAATTTGTTTTTGTTGGTTATTTTTAGTTTTGGTAATGTGACTATTTGGTTATGTTAATTCCATATTTACACTTTTCCGAGTGACAGTTTAAATATCATTTGCTATGCGAGAAAAATGAAATTGTGATGATCGTTTGAAAATGGAATTCTGCTGTTCGCAATATTTTATTATTTTGAAAATGTACTTTTAATAGGGTAAATCCTCGTTTTACCGCCTGCTTTAATAAAGGTGATAGCAAGAATTTGCTATCACAACACGATTTTTAAGGGCATGTCGCTTGCAGATTGCCAACAATTTGCCGATACAGATTTTTATAGTAAGCCTTGAAGTAATCTTCCTGCCAGCAAGGAGTCCGCTGGTAAAGACACGAACTCTGCTTAGAAGGTGTCACAATGAACGATTCACTAAGAGCGCAATGTATTGCTGAGTTTTTAGGTACCGGACTATTTTTGTTTTTTGGTATTGGGTGCCTGAGCGCCCTGAAGGTCGCGGGTGCCAGTTTGGGATTGTGGGAGATCTGCATCATATGGGGCTTGGGGATCTCGCTTGCAGTTTACCTGACAGCCGGGATTTCTGGGGCCCATCTCAATCCCGCTATTACCATCGCACTTTGGTTGTTTGCCTGTTTTCCGGGTCGTAAGGTACTACCTTATTCTGTCGCTCAGATAGCGGGGGCCTTTGGTGGCGCTATGCTGGCCTATTTGTTGTACGGCAGCTTATTTATTGAGTATGAATCAGCCCATCAAATGGTACGCGGTAGTCTGGAAAGCCTGCAACTTGCCAGCATTTTTAGTACGTATCCTGCCGCCGCACTGAGTGTCTGGCAGGCCGCACTGGTCGAAGTGGTGATTACCTCCATTCTGATGGGGATGATTATGGCGCTAACGGATGACGGTAACGGTGTTCCCAAAGGCCCGTTAGCACCACTGCTGATTGGTATTCTGGTTGCTGTTATCGGCGCATCAACCGGTCCACTTACCGGTTTTGCGATGAACCCGGCACGTGATTTTGGTCCTAAATTGTTTGCCTGGATGGCCGGGTGGGGTGATGTTGCGATGACCGGGGGGCGCGATATCCCTTATTTCATCGTGCCGATTGTGGCACCCATCATCGGCGCCTGTGCGGGCGCAGCAATTTATCGTTATTTTATTGGCAAAAATTTACCGTGTAATTCGTGTAAGTTGGAGGAAAACGAGAGCTAGCTTCACGAAAGATGTTTATTATTGAAAGGTAAAAACTGTTTTCGTGATCCGGTTTCCTGAACGGCTTAAAAAGTCTCCCAACAATGGGAGACTTTTGTTATGTTCAATGCTGACTTTCATCAGAGCGCTGGATCGCGAGATGAAAATGAATGTGTGAATAATATGTTTTATTTATAACAATAAATTAACTGAGAGGTTTTATCATGATTTCTGCGAGTGCCCTGAACTCAGAACTCATTAATAAAATCGCACAGGATTTTGCACAGGCCACCAGTCTGGCTGTTGTGGTTGTCAATATTCACGGTGATGAAATTTCTGAGCTTTTTAATTTCACTCCTTTTTGCCAGTTGATGCGCCAGCATCCTCAGCATAGTACGCGTTGTCGTATGAGCGACCGCTGTGGAGGGTTGGAAGCCTCTAAATCCGATCAACCCTGTATTTATCGCTGCCATGCCGGGCTTACCGATTTCTCAATTCCGCTGGTCATCGCGGGACACCTGGTAGGGTTCGTGCTTTGTGGACAAGTACGCTTAAGTAACGATGTAGGCCTCGTTGATATTCTGAACGTCGATGACCGCTGGCAAGCCGATCCAGAGCTGGTAAACGAGTTCCGTAATGTACCTGAAATGGACTATTCTCGCGTCATTGCTTCAGCGGATTTACTCAAGCTCATCGTCGAAAATTGCCTTAAGAAACAACTTAATTTTGTTGTTATCAAAGATAACCCGCAGCAGTCAGAGCCGGTACGCGCTAACCGTAGTACCAACCCTCATGACAGTAAAATGAAAAAAGCCCTGCGCTATATTGATGCACATTTATCAGACGATCTACGTCTGGAAGATGTTGCCTCTCATGTTTTCCTTAGCCCGTACTATTTCAGCAAATTGTTCAAAAAATATCAGGGTATTGGTTTTAACGCATGGGTAAACCAGCAAAGAATGGCCAGTGCCAAAGAGCTGCTTTGTCACAGTGACTGGAGCATAGCCAGCATTGCGCGTAATTTAGGCTTTTCGCAAACAAGTTATTTTTGCAAAGTTTTCCGCCAGACCTATCAGGTTACGCCGCAGGCATTTCGCCAGCAAATAAATGTCATTTCACGTGGTGAATCCGCTTAAATAGCAATATTTTGCTATTGCCGATTTTTGATATCGGGCGCTATGTTAGTCATTATAAAATGAAATGTGACAACAGCAGTCAATAAATTGTCATAGCGCAACAAAATAATGGTATTAGAGGGATAAACTGCACCAGTTTTTATTTTTGTGATGAGATACAGTGTCTGTGTGAATGACTTTCTTTATTCTTAGCTGATACTTTCATTCAAAAAGTGAACGTATGAATAAGTGGGTTAAGGCCAGAAAATTGGCTGAATGAACTCGGAAAGATATTAAATTGAATTATTGTCATGAGGTCGTGAATTTACCTCATAACAGAGAGCTTAATTAACCAGGCTCTTGAACTGACAGGTTTGCCACATTTGTGGTAGGGAAGGGGGTGAGAATCCCCCGCAGCCCCCGCTGCTGTGATGCTGACGACCCCGTATGGACCACTGATCGCAAGATTGGGAAGGACGGGTGAGGATGACGCTAAGCCAGAAGACCTGCCTGTCAGTGACTACCAACAACTTCGGTGGGAAGTGGGTGGTTCAGATGCATACAGTCGAGAGACTGGGTATCTCTACACCCCTACCACCCTGAACAGGATCAGGGTATGGCGGCCAATTTTCACGCATTTGTTCTTGCAGGTACCGGAAGCGGCTGTGGTAAAACCACGGTGACGCTGGGCTTGTTGAGCTTGTTGAAAAAACGCGGTTTGCGCGTCCAACCTTGCAAAGTGGGTCCTGATTACCTTGATACCGGCTGGCATACAGCGGTATGCGGTACCGCTTCCCGCAATCTTGATAGCTTCATGCTTCCCGTCCCCACGCTGAACGCTCTATTCAACGAGCAGATGCAACATGCGGATATCGCCGTTATTGAAGGTGTGATGGGGCTGTATGACGGCTATGGTACCGACCCAAACTACTGCAGCACCGCCGCGATGGCTAAACAGTTAGGCTGTCCGGTCATCTTACTGGTTGATGGCAAAGCCGTTTCCACTTCAATCGCCGCAACGGTAATGGGTTTTCAGCATTTTGATCCCACCCTGAACATCGCCGGGGTTATTGTTAATCGGGTTAACAGCGAAACGCATTACCAGTTACTGAAAGTCGCAATCGAACGTTACTGCGATGTACCCGTCTTGGGCTACGTACCCCGTATGGAGGGCGTTGCCCTTCCCGAACGTCATCTGGGTTTAGTAACCGCACGTGAGTCGGTTATCAATCAGCAACCGTGGCAGGCTTTTGCCGCGACGCTGGAGCAAACCCTTGATATCGACGCGCTGCTGACACTAAGCCAGTCAACCAATCTTCCTGCTGGCGAATGGCCCGCGCTTCCTGCCGCAGACGCCGGAGCAGGGCTAACGGTTGCAGTTGCCGATGACGAAGCCTTCAACTTCTACTACCCGGACAACATTACGCTGCTGGAACGTACGGGGCTTAAAGTTGTCCGTTTTAGCCCGTTGCACGACACCTGTTTACCGGACTGTCAGATGATCTGGTTAGGTGGCGGATATCCTGAGCTACACGCTGCGGCGCTGGCTCGCAATGTCTCGATGCTGAATCAACTGCGAGAGGCACATCAACGTGGCGTCGCGATTTATGCAGAGTGCGGCGGGCTGATGTATCTCGGCAGTTCGCTTGAGGACAGCAACGGCGATACCTGGCTGATGGCGGATATCATTCCCGGCCACAGCAAAATGGGGAAACGTCTGGCCCGATTTGGCTACTGCGAAGCGCAGGCCGCGCAGCAAACATTGTTAGCTGCAGAAGGCGAAGTGCTGCGCGGACATGAATTCCACTACTCCGATTTTACTCCTGAAACGCCAGCGGTAATGAACTGTCGCAAAGTGCGCGATGGTAAAACGCTGCAAGCCTGGTCCGGCGGCTGGCAGGTCGGAAACACCTTCGCCAGCTATCTACACGTTCATTTTGCTCAACGTCCGCAGATGCTTAACCATTGGCTGGCAGCCGCGAGGTGTGCGCTATGACGATCCTTGCATGGTGTGTTGCCTGGCTGATTGATTTTATCATCGGCGATCCGCAGAACTGGCCGCATCCGGTGCGCTGGATTGGCAATCTGATTTCTGCCGTGCAGCGAGTTATTCGGCGTTATTGCCATAGCGACCGTGCGCTGCGCATCGGCGGCGCGGTGATGTGGATTGTGGTAGTTGGTCTGACCTGGGCGGTGTCCTGGGGCGTGCTGGCACTGGCAGAATCTATTCATCCCTGGTTGGGTTGGGTGGTAGAGGTATGGATGATCTTTACCGTGCTGGCCGGGCGCTGCCTGGCAAAGGCCGCGCAGGATGTCGAACGTCCTCTACGTGCCGGTGACCTTGCTCAGAGTCGGGAAAAACTATCGTGGATTGTGGGGCGTGATACCTCACAGCTGCAACCGCAGCAGATCAATCGCGCGGTGGTGGAAACCGTGGCTGAAAACACCGTAGACGGCATTATCGCGCCGTTGTTCTTTCTCCTCCTCGGCGGTGCGCCCCTGGCGATGGCCTACAAAGCGGTAAACACCCTTGACTCCATGGTGGGCTACAAACATGAAAAATACCGCGCTATTGGTATGGTCAGCGCGCGTCTGGACGATGTCGCGAACTTTATTCCTGCAAGACTGAGCTGGCTGTTGCTGGGCGTGGCTGCATTTTTATGTCGTAAAGACGGCTCGCGAGCTTTACAGATTGGCTGGCGCGATCGCTACAACCACAGCAGCCCAAACTGTGCATGGTCAGAGGCATCCGTAGCCGGGGCATTAGGCATTCGGCTGGGTGGTCCTAATGACTACTTTGGCGAGCGCGTTGAGAAACCGTGGATCGGTGATGCTCAACGTGACATTTCGGTAGACGACATTTCCCATACGATTCGACTGATGTGGGTGGCATCGACGCTGGCACTGGCGCTGTTTATTGCGCTGCGGTGGCTGTGGGTCGGTGTAGCCTGAGGACAACATAATGCAATACATCCAGCAACCCCAGGCGATTGAAGCCAAAAGTTTCGACATTATTGGCGAGATCATCCGTGAAACCCGTCCGGACTATCAGTTTGCCAGTCCGTTACATGAAGCCATTATCAAGCGGGTTATTCACACGACGGCAGATTTCGACTGGCTGGACATTCTGTGGTTTTCCAGTGATGTGCTGGAGCAGTTTTGTGCTGCGCTTAGCCGTTCGAGCGTGATTTATACCGATACCACGATGGCGCTTTCCGGGATCAATAAAACGCTGCTGGCAAAATTCGGCGGTGAATGCCGCTGCTACATCAGCGACCCGCGGGTTGTGCGTACGGCAAAAGAGCAGGGTATTACCCGGTCCATGGCGGCAGTCGACATTGCGGTGAAGGAAGAGGGGGAAAAGCTGTTTGTCTTTGGCAACGCGCCGACTGCGCTGTTCCGCCTGCTTGAGCATGATGTTGCCGTCAGCGGTGTGGTGGGTGTACCGGTCGGGTTCGTTGGTGCTGAAGAGTCGAAAGATGCCCTGACCCAAAGCAATTTGCCCGCCATTGCAGCGTTAGGCCGCAAAGGGGGAAGCAATGTCGCCGCCGCTATCGTCAACGCCATGCTTTATCACATGCAGGGGGCGCGATGAGCGAGGCCTTCGATACGCCGGTGTGGCACAACGGTAAAGCGCTGCGTAAAGGATATACCACGGGATCGTGCGCCACGGCGGCAGCAAAAGTTGCCGCGTTGATGGTATTGCGCCAACACCTCATCCATCAGGTTTCCATCGTGACGCCTTCCGGGGTGACGCTGTGCCTGAACGTGGAGTCACCGCATATCGAAGGGCAGCAGGCAATAGCGGCCATCCGCAAAGACGGTGGAGATGATGTGGACGCCACCCATGGCATGCTGATTTTTGCCCGCGTGACGTTAGACGATAGCGGCGTGATTGCCTTACAGGGCGGTGAAGGGGTCGGTACGGTAACCCGCAAGGGGATTGGCCTGCCGGTGGGCAGTTCGGCGATTAACCGTACACCTCGCCAGACCATTGAATCAGCTGTCCGCGAAGCGATTGGCCCAAATCGTGGGGCGCAGATTGAAATCTTCGCGCCAGAAGGCGAAGAACGGGCGCAAAAAACCTACAACTCTCGCCTTGGCATTCTTGGCGGCATTTCGATTATCGGCACAACGGGTATTGTCACGCCGATGTCAGAAGAGAGCTGGAAGCGTTCGCTGTCGCTTGAGCTGGAAATTAAGCGGGCGGCAGGGCTGGAGCGTGTTGTACTGGTGCCGGGAAACCACGGCGAGCGTTTTGTGCGCGAGCAAATGGGTATCGACACCCAGGTGGTGGTCACCATGAGCAACTTTGTCGGTTACATGATTGAAGAAGCTGTACGTCTGGGGTTCCGGCAAATCGTGCTGGTGGGGCACCCCGGTAAGCTCGTCAAAATCGCGGCGGGGATCTTCCATACCCATAGCCATATTGCCGATGCCCGCATGGAAACGCTGGTGGCTCACCTCGCGCTACTTGGCGCACCGCTGGAACTGCTGACGTTAGTCAGTGAGTGCGATACCACCGAAGCGGCGATGGAACATATCGAGGCGTACGGTTTCCAGCACATTTATGACCATCTGGCTCAGCGCATTTGTATGCGTGTCCTGCAAACATTGCGCTTTACCAAAAATCCCCCGACCTGCGATGCCATCATGTTTTCTTTTGATAATCAGGTCCTTGGAAGTAATCGGCCGGTCGCAGAGATTGCTGAGGAGATGCAATGTTAACCGTTGTAGGGATGGGCCCCGCCGGTTTGCATTTGATGACGCCTGCGGCACGAGAAGCGGTCGCGACGGCGGATGTTCTGGTCGGTGGAAAGCGGCATTTGCAGCAATTCCCGGATTTTACCGGTGAACAGTTTGCTCTTGGCGCCAATATCCCGGAACTCCTGAGCTGGATTAGCGCGCACCAGGAGAAGCACGTTGTGGTACTGGCGTCTGGCGATCCCCTGTTTTACGGCATCGGGACGCGCATGGTGGCGCATTTTGGTATTGAGAATGTGCGGATTATTCCCGGCATTAGTGCGGTGCAGTACCTGTGCGCGCAGTCCGGTATTGATATGAACGATATGTGGCTGACCAGTAGCCATGGCCGCAGCGTCTGTTTTGATGAGCTGGCGCGACATAACAAGGTGGCGATGGTGACTGATGCGCTGTGTGGCCCGCGTGAAATCGCGCAGCAGCTCATTGCCCGAGGCAAGGGGCATCGCTGGATGGTGATTGGCGAAAACCTGGCGATGGAAAACGAACAGATCCATTTCCTGCCTGTGCGTGAAGTTAACGCTGACTATGACATGAATGCAGTGGTGATCCTTGATGAAAGATGAGCTGTTTCTGCGTGGAGAGAAAGTGCCGATGACCAAAGAAGCGGTACGCGCACTTGCCCTCTCAAAACTTGAATTACACCGCGCCAGTCACCTGATTGATATTGGTGCCGGAACCGGCAGCGTGTCGATAGATGCGGCGTTGCAATATCCCGGATTACGTGTAACGGCCATCGAACGTAACCCGGCGGCGCTCAGGTTGCTGGATGAAAACCGCCAGCATTTTGCCTGCGCAAATATCGATATTTTTCCCGGCGTTGCTCCCATGACCATCGCTGAAAAAGCCGATGCCATTTTTATGGGCGGCAGCGGAGGCCATCTGACCGAACTAATTGACTGGTCGATGCGCCAATTGCATCCCGCAGGGCGTCTGGTAATGACGTTTATCCTCCAGGAAAACCTCAACACCGCGCTGGCACATCTGGATCATCTTGGCGTACAGGGAGTGGATTGCCTGCAGCTACAGGTTTCCTCGCTTACCACGCTTGGCAATGGTCACTATTTTAAACCGAATAACCCCGTATTTGTTATCGCCTGTCAGAAGGAAGGAAACCATGTCTGAGATTTTTGATCCCCGTAGCGTGTGGTTTGTTGGCGCAGGTCCTGGCGATCGCGAGCTGATTACCCTCAAAGGTTACCGGTTGCTGCAGCAGGCGCAGGTTGTTATCTACGCCGGATCGCTGATTAACACTGAATTGCTGGAGTATTGCCCTGCCGGTGCTGAATGTCACGACAGTGCCGAACTGCATCTGGAGCAGATCCTTGATCTGATGGAGGCCGGAGTGAAAGCGGGCAAGACCGTTGTGCGCCTGCAAACCGGTGATGTCTCGTTGTACGGTTCCGTACGCGAGCAGGGTGAGGAGCTGACCAAACGCGGGATTGACTGGCAGGTGGTGCCCGGCGTCAGCGCGTTCCTCGGCGCGGCGGCGGAGCTGGGCGTTGAGTATACCGTGCCCGAAGTTTCACAGAGCCTGATCATTACGCGCCTGGAAGGCCGCACCTCGGTACCAGAGCGTGAACAGCTGGAGTCTTTTGCCAGCCATCAGACATCAATGGCGATTTATCTTTCCGTCCAGCGTATTCATCGGGTGGCCGAGCGTCTTATTGAAGGCGGCTATCCGGCGACCACGCCCGTGGCGGTGATCTATAAAGCGACCTGGCCGGAAAGTCAGACTGTGCGCGGGACCCTGGCGGATATTGGCGACAAGGTTCGCGATGCGGGCATCCGTAAAACGGCCCTTATTCTGGTCGGTAATTTCCTGGGCTCGGAGTATCACTACTCCAAACTCTATGCGGCGGACTTTAGCCATGAATACCGTAAAGCCTGAGTCAATTGCGCTTTTTTGCCTGACTCCTGGCGGCGTTGTGCTGGCGAAACGCCTGGCAGCCATGCTGCCGGTTACCTGTTTTACCAGTGAAAAGCTGCTGGAGGAGGGGTTTATTCCCTTTGAAAACGGCTTTGCGAATACCGCCCGCGAAGCGTTTACGAATTATTCGGCGCTGATTTTTATCGGTGCGACCGGCATTGCGGTGCGCGTACTGGCCCCGCTGGTCAACGACAAATTCTGCGATCCGGCGGTGGTGGTCATTGATGAACGTGCCCAGCATGTCATCAGCCTGCTCTCCGGTCACGCGGGCGGTGCCAATGCGTTGGCGCGTTATCTGGCGGGCATGTTGGGCGCTGACCCGGTTATCACTACCGCGACGGATGTGAACGATATGGCGGCACTGGATACGCTGGCATTTCAACTGAATGCCCGGATGAGTGATTTCCGTTCGGCGGTGAAGATCGTGAACCAGATGCTGGTCAGCAATAAGCGGGTTGGTTTGTGGTGGGATGACGAACTGACGCAGGATGTCAGCCATTGCGACCGGCGCGGATTTATCACGGTTACCGATCTCAACCAGCTCCCTGAACTGGATGCGTTGGTGTGCATCACCTTACGCACCAATTTACCTGACCTGCCTGTTCCGCACTGGAAGTTGGTGCCACAGCGCGTTGTAGCCGGAATCGGCTGTCGCCGTGATACGCCGTTCCCTCTGCTGGCCGCGCTGCTTGCCCGGCAGCTCGAAGCCCAACAGCTCGATCCGTTGGCGCTAAAAGCGATTGGCAGCATCACGCTGAAAAAAGATGAACAGGGACTTATCCAACTGGCTTCGTGCTGCCGCGTTCCTTTCGAAACCTTTACCGCTGACGCGCTGCGTGAGCATGAGCACCGTTTTCCAGCCTCATCGTTTGTTCGCAAAACGGTGGGTACAGGAAGCGTTTCCGGTCCTGCAGCCTGGCTGTTGAGCCACGGAAAACTGTTAGGCGAGACCCTGCGAGAACAGGGCGTCACTATCACTTTGGGAGTTTCACACTGATGTTAAGCGTAATTGGAATTGGCCCTGGCTCGCAGGCAATGATGACCATGGAAGCCGTTGAAGCACTGCAGGCAGCGGAAATCATCGTTGGCTATAAAACCTACACCCATCTGGTAAAAGCGTTCACGGGTGACAAGCAGGTGATCAAAACCGGAATGTGCAAAGAGATTGAACGCTGCCAGGCGGCGATCGAACTGGCACAGGCGGGTCACAACGTGGCGCTGATCAGTAGCGGTGACGCGGGGATTTACGGTATGGCCGGGCTGGTGCTCGAACTGGTCAGCAAGCAAAAGCTGGATGTTGAGGTCAGGCTAATACCAGGCATGACCGCTAGTATTGCCGCGGCCTCTTTGCTGGGTGCGCCGCTGATGCACGACTTCTGCCACATCAGCTTAAGCGATCTGTTAACGCCGTGGCCGGTTATCGAAAAACGCATCGTTGCCGCCGGTGAGGCAGACTTTGTTATCTGTTTCTACAACCCGCGCAGTCGGGGTCGCGAAGGTCATCTGGCGCGCGCATTTGAGCTGCTTTCCGCCAGCAAAAGCGCACAAACGCCGGTTGGTATTGTGAAGTCTGCCGGACGTAAAAAGCAGGAAAAATGGTTAACCACGCTCGGTGAAATGGATTTCGAACCGGTTGATATGACCAGCCTTGTGATCGTGGGTAACAAAACAACCTATGTTCAGGACGGCCTGATGATCACGCCACGAGGTTATGTGCTGTGAATTACGGTGATGTGCTGGTCATGGGCGGTACGAGCGATGCGCGCATGCTGTGCCAGCAACTGGATGCGGCAAACGTGGCCTACACCTTGTCAGTTGCAACCCCAACAGGGAAACAACTGGCGGGAGACATCAAAGGCCAGGTGCGCTGCGGGCGTCTGGAGCGCGAACAAATGATTGCCTGGCTACAGGAAAATCGGACGCGCTGGGTGATCGATGCCTCGCATCCATACGCCGAGGTGGTGAGCCGCAACATCATGAGCGCCTGCGAAGCGGCGGGCGTACTGCTGAGCCGCTACCAGCGTCCTGAGCAGTTGAGTGGTTTAACTCACCCGCACCTGTATACCGTACAAAGCATTCAGCAAGCCTGTGAGTTGGCGCGACGCTTCGGCGATCGTGTGCTGCTGACGACCGGCAGTAAAGATCTGGCTATCTGGCGCGAAGGGTTGCCTGAAAAAACGCTGCTGGCGCGCGTTCTGCCTGTTCCTGAGGTCATTCAGCAATGCGCGGATCTGGGATTTGGCGTCGGTGAAATCTTCGCACTGTGCGGACCGTTTAGCGCCGAGTTCAACGCTGCGTTTTATCGCCAGTGCCAGGCTGATGTGGTGATCACCAAAGCATCTGGCGCTGAAGGTGGTTATCAGGAAAAGGTTCAACCCTGTCTGGATGCCGGAATCCCCTGCATCGTGATTACACGTCCGGCACCGTTGGTGACGGGAGAAGAGTTACTGGAAAGTCAGGCCGCCTTTGGGGCGCGTTTAACGCGCTGGCTGGCCACTGCTTAAGGAGTTTGAGATGAAAAAGGCGCTTCTGGTGGTCAGCTTTGGCACCAGCTATCACGACACCTGCGAGAAAAATATTGTGGCCTGTGAGCGCGATCTCGCAGCTAGCTGCCCTGACCGCGACCTGTTCCGGGCGTTTACCTCCGGGATGATAATCCGCAAGCTCAAGCAGCGAGACGGTATTGAAATCGACACGCCGCTGCAGGCGCTGCAAAAACTGGCGGAGCAGGGGTATCAGGATGTGGCTATTCAGTCGCTGCACATTATTAATGGTGACGAATACGAAAAAATTGTCCGCGAAGTGCAAAGTATGCGTCCGCTGTTTTCACGCCTGACGCTCGGCGTACCGCTGCTGAGCAGCCATGAAGATTACGCACAGTTGATGCTGGCGCTGCAACAGCAGATGCCGGCGCTTGGCGAAAGTGAAAAAGTGGTCTTTATGGGACACGGCGCCAGCCACCATGCTTTTGCCGCCTATGCCTGTCTCGACCACATGATGACGGCGCAGCGCTTTCCCGCGCGGGTTGGGGCGGTGGAAAGCTATCCGGAAGTGGATGTGCTGATTGAAAGTTTATCTCAGGAAGGGGTGACGGCGGTTCATCTGATGCCGCTGATGTTAGTCGCTGGTGACCATGCCATCAACGATATGGCCTCCGACGAAGATGATTCCTGGAAAACGTTGTTCAATGCAGCAGGGATACCGGCTACTCCGTGGCTTAGTGGTCTGGGTGAGAACCCAGCGGTTCGCGCCATGTTCGTGGCACATTTACAGCAGGCGCTTAATGTGGCGCTGGAGGAAGCAGCATGAGCGGAAAACTGTATGCACTGAGCACCGGGCCAGGTGCTTCCGACTTGATTACCGTGCGTGCCGCACGCACGCTGGGCGCGCTGGATATTCTCTATGCGCCTGCCGGGCGTAAAGGCGGCGACAGTCTGGCATTGTCGATTGTACGTGAGTATATCGGTGAACAGACCGAAGTCCGCTGCTGCCATTTTCCTATGAGTGCCGATAGCGCTGAAAAAGAGGCCGTCTGGGATGAAGTTGCTGCCGCGCTGGTTCAGGAAGTCGAGGCCGGTAAGCAGGTGGGGTTTATCACTCTCGGCGATGCGATGCTGTTCAGCACCTGGGTCTTTTTACTTCAGCGTATTGGTTGTCCTGACTGGCTGGAAATCGTTCCTGGCGTCACGTCTTTCGCCGCGATTGCCGCGCGTTCCAAAACGCCGCTCGCTATGGAGCAGCAGTCACTGGCGGTGGTCTCCTGTACCGCACCGGAAGCGGAAATCCAGCAAGCGTTACAACAGCATGACAGTCTGGTGTTGATGAAAGTGTACGGTCGTTTTGCACGTATCAAAGCGCTGCTACAACAAGAAGGTTTGTTGGACTGTGCATTAATGATGTCTGAAGCCACGCTGCCAGGTGAACAGTGCTGGCGTCATCTCGATGAGGTGAGCGACGATCAGCCGCTGCCTTATTTCTCGACCATTCTGGTCAATAAACAGTGGGAGTATGCACAATGAAGCTTGAACAACAGCTAAAACAGCTGTCTTTCAGCGGGTTGGCTGCGGCGCTATTACTGATGATTGTTCCTGAACAAGCGTTCGCCATGCACATTATGGAAGGTTTCTTGCCGCCGATGTGGGCGCTGGCCTGGTGGCTGCTGTTTTTACCCTGCCTGTGGTACGGGCTGGTACGTCTGCGCCAAATTGTGCAGGAGGATAACCACCAGAAGGTTTTGCTGGCCCTGTGTGGCGCTTTTATTTTTGTGCTGTCGGCGCTGAAAATTCCTTCCGTTACCGGAAGCTGCTCACATCCTACCGGTGTAGGCCTGGCGGTTATCCTGTTTGGACCGGGCGTGGTAGCCATCCTTGGGGCGATTGTCCTGCTGTTCCAGGCTCTGCTGCTGGCACACGGTGGTTTGACTACGCTCGGCGCGAACGGCATGTCGATGGCGGTAATTGGCCCGGTAGTGGGTTACATGGTGTGGAAAATGGCCTGCCGCGCCGGATTGCGTCGTGATGTCTGCGTCTTCCTGTGTGCAATGCTGGCGGATCTCGTCACCTATTTTGTGACTTCTGTACAGTTGGGCGTTGCGTTCCCGGATCCCTCTGCTGGCGCTACCGGCTCAATCATTAAGTTCATGGGGATTTTCTGCTTGACGCAGATCCCAATTGCGATTGCGGAAGGGTTACTTACCGTGCTGATTTACGATCAGCTAACCAAACGCCAGTTGATAACCGCACAAGGGCATTAACGATGAAAAAGACGCTGATTATATTGGGCATGGTAGTGGCGCTGGTGATCCTGCCGTTCTTTATCAACCACGGTGGGGAGTACGGCGGTTCAGATGGTGAGGCGGAAAGCCAGATTCAGGCTATTGCCCCGCATTATGAGCCCTGGTTCCAACCGTTGTATGAACCCGCAAGCGGTGAAATTGAAAGTCTGCTGTTTACACTCCAGGGATCGCTGGGCGCAGCTGTGATTTTCTATATCCTGGGTTACACCAAGGGTAGGCAACGCCGTGATGACCGGGCTTGACAGGCTTAGCTATCAAAGCCGTTGGGTTCATGTCTCGCCGGTGCGGAAATTTCTGCTCTGGCTGGTGATGATGATTCTGGCGTTTACTCTGCCCCCGTTGGGGCAGGGTATTGAGCTTTTACTTATTGCCGCGCTGAGCTGCTGGCTGCTGCGTATTTCCTTCTGGCGCTGGTGCCGTTGGATGGCATTGCCGTTTGGTTTTCTCACGGTTGGCGTGGTGACCATTTTGTTTAGCATCAGCCGCGATCCACAGACGCTGTTGGCCAGCATACCTGTGGGAAGTTACTGGTTGGGGATCAGTGCACCAGGTCTGGTAACCGCCAATGAAACCTTCTGGCGCAGCCTTGCCGCGCTGGCGGCAACCTTCTGGTTGGTACTGAATCTGCCGTTTCCGCAATTAATTATCTTACTCAAACGCGCGCACGTTCCTCGCCTGCTAACTGAGCAGATCCTGCTGACCTGGCGGTTTATTTTTATCCTGTTAGACGAGGCGCTGGCTATTCATCGCGCACAAACGCTGCGTTTTGGTTATCGTAGCTTGCCGTTGGGCTACCGCTCTCTGGCAATGCTGGTGGGATTGCTGTTTACCCGTGTGTTGATCCGCTACCAGCAAATGACCACCACACTGGATATCAAACTGTATCAGGGTGATTTTCACCTGTAAGGAAAAGTATGCTTGCCACCTCAGCGCTTTGGTTTCGCTATCAGGATGACCCGATCCTCAAAGGGCTAACGCTGGATTTTTCGACGCATGCCGTCACCGGACTGGTAGGCGCTAATGGCTGCGGGAAATCCACGCTGTTTATGAACCTGAGTGGCTTATTGCGCCCACAGCAAGGCGCGGTGATGTGGCAGGGCAAACCGCTGGATTACAGCAAGCGCGGCCTGCTGGCGCTGCGTCAACAGGTGGCAACGGTATTTCAGGACCCCGATCAGCAAATCTTTTATACCGATATCGACAGCGATATCGCCTTTAGCCTGCGCAATCTTGGGGTGGATGAAGCTGAAATCGCTCGCCGCGTGGAAGATGCGCTTACGCTGGTCGACGCCCAGCATTTTCGCCATCAGCCCATTCAGTGTTTAAGCCATGGGCAAAAAAAACGCGTAGCGATTGCCGGGGCGTTGGTGTTGCAGGCGCAGTATCTGCTGCTGGATGAACCTACTGCGGGCCTCGACCCGTCAGGCCGCACGCAGATGATTGAGATAATCAAACGCATCGTTGCGCAAGGAAACCACGTCGTAATTTCCAGCCATGATATCGATCTTATCTATGAAGTCAGCGATGCGGTGTACGTTTTACGCCGGGGCGAAGTACTCACGCACGGCACGCCAGGCGACGTATTCGCCCGTACGGATCTTATTGAACACGCGGGATTAACTCAGCCCTGGCTGGTGAAGCTGCATACAGAGTTGGGCTTCCCGCTGTGTAAAACAGAGGCTGAATTTTTTAGCTGTATGCGAGAGAACGCACTGAAGGAGGCGTCATGACGCAGGCAATAATGTTGCAGGGAACGGCATCTGATGTGGGTAAAAGCGTATTGGTCGCCGGGCTGTGTCGTATTTTTTATCAGGATGGACTGCATACCGCGCCGTTCAAATCGCAGAACATGGCGCTGAACTCTGGCATTACGCCAGAGGGAAAAGAAATGGGCCGCGCGCAAATTTTTCAGGCCGAAGCCGCAGGCATTACGCCAGATGTGCGTATGAACCCGGTGTTGCTTAAACCGACCAGCGATCGAAAAGCGCAAGTAGTGCTGATGGGTAAAGTGGCAACCGATATGGACGCGGTGAGTTACCACGAGTACAAGCCACGTCTGCGGGAACAGATCCTGTCAGTTTATAACAGCCTGGCGCAGGAGTTCGATGTGCTGGTGCTGGAAGGAGCGGGGAGCCCGGCAGAGATTAACCTGCGCGATCGCGATATCGTCAATATGGGTATGGCCGAGATGGCGCAGTGCCCTGTCGTTTTGGTGGCGGATATCGATCGTGGCGGGGTGTTCGCCTCCATTTACGGCACGCTGGCGCTGCTGCACGATCACGAACGCGCGCGGGTAAAAGGGGTGATCATCAACAAGTTTCGCGGTGATGTGACGCTGCTGCACTCCGGTATCGAGCAAATTGAAGCGCTGACCGGCGTTCCTGTACTGGGCGTGATGCCATGGCTGGATGTCGATCTGGAAGATGAAGACGGCGTTGCGCTGCAAAAGGGCAAGTATTTGCGCACTGATAAACGCGACATCGATATCGCCGTTGTTCAAATACCGCACATTTCTAACTTTACTGATTTCAATGCGCTTGCTGCGCAGCCGGATGTGCGCGTGCGCTATGTTCGCCAGCCTGAAGAGCTGGCGGGGGCCGATCTGGTGATTTTGCCGGGCAGCAAAAATACCCTTGGCGATCTGGTATGGCTGCGTGAAAGTGGGATGGCGCATGGCGTCGTGCAATTACATCGTAATAACGTACCGGTGGTGGGGATTTGCGGCGGCTATCAAATGCTCGGCGACACCATCATTGATGAAGTAGAGTCGGGCCTCGGTACGCTGCCGGGTCTGGGCTTACTCAATACAGTCACCCATTTTGCCCAGCACAAAACCACGACCCTGGTTGAGGGACAAATGTCTTCATCGCTGCCTGACTGGCTGGCGGGCACGGCGGGGTTATCCGTTCGCGGTTATGAAATTCATATGGGCGAAACAGCATTAACCGATGAATGCCGGTCGGTGATGACGTTGCACAAAGACGGCGGCAGCGTTGCTGACGGCGCGGTCACTCCGGATGGCCTGGCGTTCGGCACCTATCTTCACGGTCTTTTCGACAGCGATGATTTCACCCGTGCGTTGGTCAATGGCCTGCGAGAACGTAAAGGGTTAGCTCCGCTGGATTCCACCTTCCATTACGCGCAATATAAATCGCAGCAGTTTGATCTGCTGGCGGATGCGATGCGGCAACACATCGATATTGAAAAAATTTATACCATCATGCAGCAACACCGGGAGCCAGTATGATGATTCTGGTTACTGGTGGCGCGCGAAGCGGTAAGAGTCGGCATGCGGAAGCGCTGATCGCTGATTCCCCAAACGTTTTGTATATTGCGACTTCGCAGATTTTTGATGAGGAGATGGCTGCGCGAATTCAGCATCATCGCGATGGACGTCCTGCGCACTGGCGTACAGCCGAACGTTGGCAACATCTTGATGAACTGATCACGGCCGCGAACGATCCTCATGAAGCCATTCTGCTGGAATGCATCACCACGATGGTGACCAACTTGCTGTTTGCGCTGGGCGGTGAAAGCGATCCGGACAGCTGGGATTACGCGGCGATGGAGCAGTCTATCGAAGGTGAAATCCGTTCGCTGATCGCAGCCTGTCAGCGCTGCCCGGCAAAGATCGTGTTGGTCACTAACGAAGTGGGAATGGGGATTGTGCCGGAGAACCGTCTGGCGCGGCATTTTCGTGATATTGCAGGACGCGTGAACCAGCGACTGGCGGCGGCAGCGGATGAGGTCTGGCTGGTGGTATCAGGAATTGGAGTCAAAATTAAATGAGTAAGTTGTTCTGGGCAATGCTCTCTTTTATCAGTCGCTTGCCCGTTCCTGCTCGCTGGTCGCAAGGACTGGATTTCGAGCACTATTCCCGCGGTATTGTAATGTTTCCCCTGATTGGCGTCGTGTTGGGAGGGCTGACGGGGCTGGTCTTTATGGCGCTCCAGCCCTGGTGCGGTATTCCGTTGGCGGCCCTTTTTGCGGTGTTGACACTGGCATTGCTGACCGGGGGATTTCATCTGGATGGTCTGGCGGATACCTGTGACGGCATTTTTTCGGCGCGCCGACGCGAGCGGATGCTGGAAATCATGCGCGACAGTCGTCTGGGCACCCACGGTGGACTGGCGTTAATTTTCGTTTTACTGGCAAAGGTGCTGGTGGTGAGCGAACTGGCTTTGCGTGGCACGCCAATGCTGGCCGCGCTGGCAGCTGCATGTGTCGCCGGGCGAGGAACGGCGGTGTTGCTGATGTATCGGCATCGCTATGCCCGCGAAGAAGGGCTGGGCAACGTTTTTATTGGCAAAGTCACCGGGCGTCAAACCTGCGTTACGTTGGGATTAGCGGCGATCCTTGCCGCCGTGCTACTTCCCGGCATGCGCGGCGTGGCAGCGCTGGTTGTCACAATAGTGGCGATTTTTATTCTTGGGCAGTTATTAAAACGCACGTTGGGTGGGCAAACCGGCGATACGCTGGGCGCTGCCATTGAACTTGGCGAGTTGATTTTCTTGCTGGCTCTGCTCTGAGTCAGCCCACATACTGGAACCCTTATGCAGACTTTAACCTCTTTACTCCGCACGATCCCATCACCAGACAGTGCCGCGATGTTGCGTGCACAGCAGCATATCGACGGCTTGCTTAAGCCGCCGGGAAGTTTGGGGCGACTCGAATCTCTCGCCGTACAATTGGCCGGGATGCCTGGCCTGAAGGGTGTGCCGCATGTGAACGGCAAAGCGATGCTGGTGATGTGCGCCGATCACGGCGTGTGGGATGAAGGGGTTGCCGTTTCGCCTAAAGTTGTCACGGCTATTCAGGCTGCCAATATGACGCGTGGAACGACCGGCGTCTGCGTCCTGGCCGCTCAGGCTGGGGCGAAGGTTCATGTGATAGATGTTGGGATTGATGCTGAACCTATTCCCGGTGTGGTGAATATGCGTGTGGCACGCGGTTGCGGCAATATAGCCGAAGGCCCGGCAATGAGCCGTTCGCAGGCCGAGGAGCTGTTGCTGGAAGTCATCCGCTATACCCATGAGCTGGCAAAAGACGGTGTAACGCTGTTTGGCGTCGGGGAGCTTGGTATGGCAAATACTACACCTGCGGCGGCCATTGTCAGCGTGCTGACCGGCAGTGATGCTGAGGAAGTCGTGGGTATTGGCGCTAACCTTCCTCTTTCTCGGGTGGGGAATAAGGTAGACGTTGTGCGCCGGGCAATTGCCGTCAATCAACCGGATCGCCATGACGGTGTCGATGTGCTGGCTAAGGTTGGCGGGTTTGATCTTGTCGGTATGGCGGGGGTGATGCTTGGGGCGGCCTCCTGTGGTCTGCCTGTGGTGCTGGACGGTTTTCTTTCGTATTCTGCTGCTCTGGCGGCCAGCCAGATTGCACCACAAATTAAACCCTACTTAATTCCGTCACACTTCTCCGCTGAGAAGGGCGCCCGCACCGCGCTGGCGCATCTTGAATTGGATCCTTATCTGAATATGGGGATGCGTTTAGGTGAAGGCAGTGGGGCCGCGTTGGCAATGCCGATTGTTGAAGCTGCCTGTGCTATGTACAAAAATATGGGGCAGCTCGCCGCCAGTAACATCGTGCTTCCAGATGGTAAGGAAGCGTAGTTACCGTTCAACCTGAACCTCGCCTGATGGCGAGGTTTTTTTATGCGCAAATATGTCGTAACCCACTAAAACAGATAATAAAAGCTATACTTAACGGATATCTGTTGCGACGAAGGAAAGGAAAAAGATGCGTCGTGTAAAACTGCTTTGTTCACTCATTATGCTGCTTGCGAGTCAGGGAGTGCAGGCGGTGAGTTATCCGCTGCCGCCAGAGGGGAGTCGCCTGGTGGGTAGCACTTTGACTATTACGGTTCCACAAGGAAACACCAAGCCGCTGGAGGCATTTGCCGCTCAGTACGGGCAGGGGTTGAGCAATATGCTTGAAGCCAATCCGGGCGTCGATGTTTTTCTGCCTAAATCGGGTTCAACGCTGGTTGTGCCACAGCAACTGATACTTCCGGATACCGTGCGTGAGGGGATTGTCATCAACGTCGCCGAGATGCGGCTTTACTATTATCCTGCTGGCAGCAATACGGTTGAGGTTTTACCCATTGGCATTGGTCAGGCGGGTAGAGAAACGCCGCGTAACTGGGTGACAGCGGTAGAACGTAAGCAGGAAGCACCAAGCTGGACGCCGACGCCAAATACCCGACGTGAATACGCCGCTCGCGGGGAAAGCTTGCCAGCATTTGTTCCTGCCGGACCAGAAAATCCGATGGGCCTGTATGCAATTTATATTGGCAGGCTTTATGCCATTCACGGGACAAATGCCAATTTCGGTATTGGTCTGCGGGTAAGTCAGGGGTGCATCCGTTTGCGGAATGACGACATCAAGTACCTGTTTGATACGGTGCCTGTAGGGACGCGTGTACAATTAATTGACCGACCGGTGAAATACAGCGAAGAGCCGGACGGTAGTCGCTGGGTGGAAGTACATGAGCCGCTGTCACGAAACCGTTCGGAATACGAGTCTGACAGAAAGGTGCCTTTGCCAGTCACTCCCGCTTTGCGCACCTTTATCAGCGGGAATGACGTGGATTTGAGCCGCGGGAGCCAGGCACTGGAAAGACGTTCCGGTATGCCGGTGAACATCAGCCTGGTACAGAAGCATTATTAATTTTCAGGGCGATCCTGTTTACCTTCAGGTCGGATGGGTCGCTTTTTTAATTTGATACTGCCCCATTTTTACCACGCCAATATGGTCAGCCATTAGCTGGGCTTCGTGTTCACTGTGGGTAACCAACAGCGCCGTTTGCCCGGCGGCGCGCAAAATATCCCGTACCTCGTTGCCAAGACGCTCACGCGTGCGCTTATCCAGGCTGGAGAAGGGTTCATCGAGCAACAGGATTTCCGGATGTGGCGCCAACGCGCGCGCAAGGGCGATACGCTGTTGTTGCCCGCCGGAAAGCTCATGCGGATAGCGGTTGGCATGGCTGTGTAACTCCACCATTTTCAACAACTCAGTCACTCTGGCCTGTTGTTCCTCACGCGGCATGCGACGCAATCCAAAGGCCACATTTTGCTGCGCGGTCAGATGGGGGAATAACGCATATTCCTGGAAGACCATGCCGACATGACGTTTTTCCGGTGGCAGATGAACGCCGGGACCGGCAACACGTCGCTGTGACACATAGATCTCTCCGTTTTGCAGGCGTTCAAATCCGGCTACTGCGCGTAGCACCGTGGTTTTTCCGCAGCCTGAAGCGCCCAGCAGACAGGCAATTTCACCTTTACGTACCGACATTGAAAATCCGCTCAGTACCGATTGCTGGCTGTTGCCATAAGCAACGTGTACATCCTGGAGTCGTAATGCAATTTCTGACATTGTTGCTCTCTTAACCACGGCGAGTCATTTGGTGACGCACCAACAAAATAACCGGTAGCGTGCCAGCTAAAACAATCATTAGCGCGGCGATAGCACCTTCTTCATAGGTTCCACGGGCGGCTTCCGCATACAGCAACGTTGCCAGCGTTTCAAAATTGACTGGGCGCAAAAGCAACGTTGTTGGCAGCTCTTTCATGGCATCAGCAAAAACCAGCAGGGCACTGCTGACTAACGCCGGGCGCAGCAGGGGAAAATGGACTCGTGCAAACGTCCCCGCACCATTCTCACCCAACAGACGAGACGCCTGTTCCAGCGAAGGTGGAATGCGGCCCAGACCAGAATCCAGCGCGCCAATGGCAATCGCCTGGAATCGCATGGCACAACAAATTACCAGCAGGATCCCGGCGGACATCAGCGGCAGGCCGCGAACATCCAGTAAATCTGCCAGCCAGCGGTCGACAGCCATGGCGGGGGTTAAAAAGCCAATCGCCAGAATTGTGCCGGGAACCGCATAGCCTAAAGAGGCCAGACGCATCACGCCGCGACGAAATCCCGGCATGGCGTTGTCTGCGGCGCTATGACGCGCGCTCCAGGCCACCAGCATACTGACGCAAACCACCACTAGCGTGGTTCCCGCTGCCAGCGATAGCGTATTTTGCAATGCTGACAGTAACGAAGAGGAAAGGGGGTTCTCATCGCCTATGCGTTTGGCGCTTTCCCAAATTAAAAACAGTACCGGAGCCAGAAAACCCAGCACAACCGGCAGTGAAATAACGCCACCGAGCAGCCAACCACGCCAGCCATGCACGCGCGTAGGTTGAATCTCCCGCAGACTGCGGCTGCTGAATCCTTGTTTTCTGCGACCATAAAATTCCAGCGTCAGAATAAGGAATATAAACATCAGCATCATGCAGGCAATTTGTGCCGCGGCAGATAAATCAGACCGCGAGATCCATGTGGTGTACACGGTAACGGTTAACGTCTGTACACCGAGAAACTCTGATGCGCCAATATCGTTGAGCGTTTCCAGCAGTGCCAGACTGATCCCAACGGCCAACGCCGGACGAGCCATGGGCAAAGCAACACGAAAGAAGGTTCCGGTTGCGCTGCATCCCAGCGTGCGTGCGGCTTCCAGTAAATGAGCCGGTTGGCTAATAAACATGGCGCGGGTTGTCAGATACACGTATGGGTACAGCACTAATCCGAGCAGGATGATTGCGCCGGAAAGTGAGCGTAAATCAGGCAGTCGGAACTGTCTTGGGCTGTCAAAACCCAATAAAAAACGGATAAAGGTTTGCAGAGGGCCAATCGGATGCAGCAGATCGAGCCACGCAAAGGCCACAATGTAGGTCGGCATCGCCAGCGGCAACAGTAACGCCCAGCTAAGAATTTTACGTCCAGGAAAATCCCATGCCGTTACCGCCCATGCGCTGCCTACGCCAATCACGCCGACCATCACCGCGACACCGGCTAATAACAGCACGGTATTTTTTAGTGCGGCAGGCAGTACATACGTCAGGAGATTATCCCAGTGAGATAAATCGGCCTGGGTAGCCTGCCAAATCAGCGCAATGATCGGTGTCAGAACGCCAAGCGCTACGCACAGCGCGCCAAGATGTAGCGGCGTTAATAATGACTGCGGCCCGGAAACCAGGCCGCGTAACGTCGGAAACTGCAGAGGTTTATTGATCGAATCCAACTTTATCTACCAGCAGACTAGCTTGTTTACGATATTTAACGATTTCGGTTAACGGCGTTTTATCGACGTCGATTTCACCAATAGTTGCACTGATAACCGGATCAAGCGTCACGCCTTTCAGTACCGGGTATTCGAAGTTCGCTTTCGCATACTGCTGCTGGGCAGGTGCGGAAACCAGATATTCCATCAGCTTAACGGCATCGGCTTTATTTGGTGCATAGCGGGCTACAGCTGCGCCACTGATGTTGACGTGTGTACCGCCATTTTCAAAGGTGGGTTTAACGACTTTAATCGCATCGCCCCACTGACGTGCATCACTGCCTTCTTTGGCGTTTTTCATATGGCCGACGTAATAGGAGTTGGCGAGACCAATATCGCAAATGCCACCGAGAATATCGCGAGCTACATCGCGGTCGCCACCGGTAGCTTTACGCGCCAGGTTAGCTTTCACACCGCGCAGCCATTCTTCGGTCTTTGCTTCACCGTGATGAGCAATCATTGCGGCGATCAGCGCTGTGTTATACGGGTGCTGTCCGGAACGAATACAAACTTTACCTTTGTACTCAGGGCTGGCGAGTTGTTCGTAATGCCAGTTATCGATTGGCAGTGACTTCTCGGCATACAGCACGCGGGCACGCATCGACAGCGCAAACCACTGATTATCTGCGCCGCGCAGATTAGCCGGAATAGCGGTTTTCAGTGCTTCAGACTCTACTGGCTGAGTTACACCCGCTTCCACTAAATCAATGAGGTTACCGGCATCAACGGTCATCAGCAGGTCAGCAGGTGAATTTTTACCTTCAGCTTTAACGCGCTCGAGCATACCGTCCTTGATATAGACCGTACTGACTTTGATGCCGCTGGTTTTGGTCCAGCTATCAAGCAAAGGCTGGATCAGACCCGGTTCACGGGTGGTATAGAGCGTTAACGTTTCCTGAGCGAAAGCCGGTAGGCTAACAGAGAAGACCAGGGCAGAGGCAAGGGTGATACGGCGCAGTCCGGCGCGAGGCAGAGAATTCATCGTTTATATCCCAGAGTAATTGGAACGTACAGTGAACCGAGCAGGGGGCTCGTTCCTTTGGCTCGCGTACAATAAATGATAATCACTAGCACTTACAATAATTGCAAAGTTTAAACGATTTACATTTACATAACTTTAATCAACGTTGTGATGCGGCATGTAACAGCGGTGCAGAGCAGGCAGGGGGCTTATGAGAGGGATTTTATAGCGACCTGAAAAGCAAGAAGCCTGCTTAGTTTCCTAAGCAGGCTTCTTAAATATGGCTCCTCTGACTGGACTCGAACCAGTGACATACGGATTAACAGTCCGCCGTTCTACCGACTGAACTACAGAGGAATCGTGTGAACGAGGCGCATATTACTGACCTCATCATGAGGTGTCAACAGTAAAATTAGCGCGTCATTTCAATTGGTTAATTAATCTTCAAATTCAGCGTTAATGCACATTTGGTGAGCGACAATGGCCACCTTAGCGGGTATCGCGTAACCGCTCCATGGGGTTCTGGCGGTAAAACTGAATGAAACGTTGCCATAATGCCGGAAAACGTGGTGCAAATAATTCAGGGGCACTGAAGAAATACTCCGATAGAACGGCAAAGCATTCGGCAGGATCGGTCGCTGCGTAGGCATCTATACTGCACGCGGTTTCACCGACCAGATCAATTTCATCCTGAATGTTATTCATTGCGGCATGCAGGTCGTGCTCCCAACTGGCAATATCTCGTAGAGGGATCGCCGGAATACCGCTGGCGCGGTCGCCATTACGCATATCAAGCTTATGTGCCACTTCATGGATGATCAGATTGAAGCCGGAGGCATCAAAAGAATCCTGAATGTCAAGCCAGTTGAGGATTATTGGACCTTGCTGCCAGCTTTGCCCGGACTGTACAACACGTTGATTATGTACCAGCCCAATATCGTCTTCCCATTCATCGTCCACGACAAACGGGGCAGGGTAGATGAGAACTTCATGAAACCCGTCGAGCCACTCGATCCCCAATTCCAGAACAGGCAAACAGAAAAGCAGCGCAATGCGCGCACTTTTTAGTGGATCCAGTTCAAACCCCTGAAGCGCTACCAATCTTTTTTGCTGTAAAAAGCGCTCGGCCAGGGCGATAAGCCTGGCTTGTTCTTGCTCGGTGAGATTCACCAGAAGAGGAATAGCCAGGGCGTCGTCCCACGGCCAGTCGTCACTCCGGGTTGTTTCTTGCTCTTTCCAGGGCCACTTAATCATCGTTTTGCTCGCAAACTCGTCACTTGAACGAAATTGACGGAACGGGGTCTGTTAAAATGCCAAATTACCTGGCATCATGGCAACCGCCAAAACGGAGAGATGCCAGAGCGGCTGAATGGACCGGTCTCGAAAACCGGAGTAGGGGCAACTCTACCGGGGGTTCAAATCCCCCTCTCTCCGCCACTATTCAAGCACTTGCACGCCTCGCTTTCAACGACAGTTCTCATGGATGTTTTTTTCTTTGAGTATCCTCACAAGTTTATCGTTGTAATGCCCGTGTGATAAAAAAATACGTTTCGTATAAATAAAAAGCCCGCTTCATATGAAGCGGGCTTGCTTGTTTTTGCGTCAATTAGAATTGGTAGACTAAACCAACGGCAACGATGTCGTCAGTTGCGATACCATTGCTTTCATAGAAGCTGTCGTCTTCATCCAGCAGGTTGATTTTATAATCGACATAGGTGGACATGTTTTTGTTGAAGTAGTAAGTCACACCCACATCAACATATTTGACCAGGTCTTTGTCGGTATAGCGTGGGGTGCCGTTGCTATGGTGATCCCAGCCGCCTAAGTCGACGCCTTTAGACTGCAGGTAAGCGATGGAAGGGCGCAGACCGAAGTCGAACTGATACTGCGCAACAACTTCAAAGTTCTGTGTTTTATTAGCGATCCCGCCTTTAGCAACATCTTTGCCTGTAGCATCTTGATAAGTTCCGCTACCGTATGCTGTCATGTTACGGGTTTCTGCATACATAGCAGCCAGGTAAACGTTGTTAGCGTCATACTTAGCGCCAATAGTCCAGGCATCTGCTGTTTCGCCGCCTGCGTATTTATTCTCATAGCTACGATCGCCACGACCAGCAGCAACCTGATTGTTAGAACGGTCAGAACTGGAATAAGCAGCACCAAGGCTTAAACCAAAGTCGAAGTCATAGGAGGTTGACAGACCGAAACCGTCGCCGTTTTCTTTAGACAGTTTACGGTTCTCACCGTTACCAGTACCTTCGCCTGCTCCTGCACTTTCATTATTACCCTGGTATTGCAGTGCGAAGTTCAGACCATCAACTTGACCGAAGAAACCTTTATTACGGTAGGTGGCAACACCGTTGGTACGACCGGTCATATACACGTCGGTCTGGGTGTAGGAGTCACCGCCAAATTCCGGCAGCATATCGGTCCAGGCTTCTACGTCGTAGACCACGCCGTAGTTACGACCGTAGTCGAAGGTACCGTTCTCACCAAAGCCTAAACCGGCAAAGGCCAGACGAGTCCAGGAATTTGCGCCTTCACCTTCGGTACCGTTAGCCTGGATGTTGTATTCCCACTGACCGTAACCGGTCAGCATGTCGTTGATCTGGGTTTCGCCTTTAAAACCCAGACGCGCATAGGTCTGATCGCCATCGCTGTCAGCATCGTCAGAGAAATAACGCAGACCATCGACTTTACCGTACAGATCCAGTTTATTGCCGTTCTTATTATAGATTTCAGCCGCATTTGCTGCGCCTGCAGCTAATAAAGCAGGGAGAAGCAGTGCCAATACTTTTCTTTTCATTATGTATTCCCTTTGCATGATAATTAAAATGAATATGTAGTACTATCCGAGTGACTACATTTGGATACTATCTATGAAGTTCATTTAATTTAAAATATAACATGTAACAAATATATTTAAAATATTTCAAAATGTTTATTTTGCATCTTTATATAATTATACGTGTATGTTAATTACATTGGTATTCGCCATATGAATTGTTTTTAATCATTGGGTTATATGTGTTTATCTATTTATTTGTTATGTGTATTTTATTTGTTTTAGATGTTTGTTTTTAATATTCATATAAATTATTTTTCGATATTGGCGTGGTGGGCTTTATAAATTCATGTGGATTTTATTTTTAGTGCAATAATAAAAGATGATTATGTAATGGGGCGGGCAGTGGTCTGCAATGAAAATTATTGCTAAGGTGATTTTCTTTCTACAAAGGGAGATAGCATGAAACTGCACGACTGGCAGTCGCGATTTGAAGCCTGGTTAGCTGATAACCATTCTGGACAAGATGCTGCACATGACATCTTTCACTTTCGACGAGTGTGGATAACGGCGCAAAAGCTGAGTACAGATGCAACCGTAGACTGGCTGGTGGTGCTGACCGCGTGCTACTTCCACGATCTCGTCAGTCTGCCAAAGAACCATCCTGAGCGTCATTGTTCGTCGGTACTGGCAGCCAAGGAAACACGTTGTGTTTTGATGCGCGATTTTCCGGATTTTCCACAACAGCGGTTATCGGCAGTGTGTCATGCCATTGAGGCGCACAGTTTTAGCGCCAAAATCGCGCCAGAAACCCTTGAAGCGAAAATCGTGCAGGACGCAGATCGGCTTGAGGCGCTGGGTGCAATTGGTTTAGCGCGCGTATTTGCCGTGTCAGGGGCGTTGGGGGTTGCGCTGTTTGATGCGGAAGATCCGTTTGCTCGAAAGCGTAGCCTTGACGATAAACAGTACGCGCTCGATCACTTCCAGACCAAGTTATTGACGTTGCCGTTGACGATGCAAACCGAACGAGGGCGGCATTTGGCGCAACACAATGCGGATTTTTTACTGACGTATATGGCGAAGCTGAGTGCGGAGCTAAAAGGAGAATACGAAATGCTGGATCTTGACGCGATTCAACCCTTTAAAGCGCGCTAGTCGCCAATACGGCTGAAACGTCAACCGTGCTAATTTATGTTAATCTGTCGGTTATCCATTTCTGCCGGTTAAATGTATGCAGGATAATTTTTCAGTAGCAGGCTCCATGAACCCGATGACAGATGAAAACGAGGCCGACGTGCAGGTGATGTTGGCCAAGTTGCTTGAAATATATGACGTGAAAACGCTGGTTGCTCATCTGAATGGCGTTGGCGAGAACCGCTGGAGCCCGGCCATCTTTAAGCGAGTGGTTGCTAATGAAACATGGCATCGCCTCAGCGACCGCGAGCTCATTCATCTGAATACTTTGTTGCCGAAACCACCTGCGCATCATCCGCATTATGCCTTTCGCTTTATCGATCTTTTTGCCGGTATTGGCGGCATTCGTCGCGGCTTTGAAGCGATTGGCGGGCAGTGCGTGTTTACCAGTGAGTGGAACAAGCATGCGGTGCGCACCTATAAAGCGAATAACTACTGCGATCCGCTCCAGCACCGCTTTAATGAAGATATTCGTGATATCACACTCAGCCATCATGACGGGGTGAGTGACCAGCAGGCGGCAGAACATATTCGCCAGCATGTTCCTGAACATGACGTGCTGTTGGCCGGATTCCCATGTCAGCCATTTTCTCTGGCTGGTGTATCAAAGAAAAACGCGTTAGGGCGGGCCCATGGTTTCGCCTGTGATACGCAAGGCACACTTTTTTTTGATGTAGTGCGCATTATCGATGCGCGTCGGCCAGCCATATTTGTGCTCGAAAACGTCAAAAACCTGAAGAGTCACGATCAGGGCAAAACGTTTCGCATCATTATGCAAACGCTGGACGAGCTGGGTTATGACGTGGCAGATGCGGCGGATAACGGTCCGGACGATCCGAAAATTATCGATGGGCAACATTTTTTGCCTCAGCATCGCGAACGTATCGTGCTTGTCGGCTTCCGACGCGATCTGAATTTGAAATCAGACTTCACGCTGCGGGATATTGTCACGCGTTATCCGCAGCGGCGTACTACGCTTGCGGAACTGCTTGAGCCGACCGTCGATGCGAAATATATACTGACGCCGGTGCTGTGGAAATACCTCTATCGCTATGCGAAAAAGCATCAGGCGCGGGGCAATGGATTTGGCTATGGCATGGTGTATCCCGGTAACCCTGATAGCGTAACGCGCACATTATCTGCGCGTTATTATAAAGATGGGGCGGAGATCCTGATTGACCGTGGCTGGGATATGGCGCTGGGTGAAAAAGATTTTGACGATCCGCAGAATCAGCGACACCGCCCACGCAGACTTACGCCCAGAGAGTGCGCGCGTCTGATGGGGTTTGAATCTCCGCAGGGCTATCAGTTCAGGATCCCTGTGTCAGATACTCAGGCTTATCGCCAGTTTGGTAATTCGGTGGTCGTTCCGGCATTTGCGGCGGTGGCCAGGCTGCTGGAGCCGAAAATCAGGCAGGCAGTTGCTATTCGCGAGAAAGAGAACCAGCGTGGCAGACGTTCACGATAAAGCAACACGCAGTAAAAATATGCGGGCGATAGCTACCCGCGATACCGCAATTGAAAAACGCCTTGCCAGCGTGCTGACAGAGCAGGGGGTAACGTTTCGCGTGCAGGATGCGACGTTACCCGGTCGCCCCGATTTTGTGGTGGATGATTATCATTGTGTGATTTTTACTCACGGCTGTTTCTGGCACCACCACGATTGCTATTTGTTTAAAGTCCCCGCGACACGAACGGAATTCTGGCTGGAAAAAATAGGCAAAAATGTCCAGCGCGATGCGCGGGATTGTGAAAAGTTGCAGGCTCTGGGCTGGCGCGTACTGATTGTCTGGGAGTGCGCCCTGCGTGGTCGCGAAAAGCTGGACGATGAAGCGTTATCTGAACGTGTCATCGAGTGGATCTGCGGCGGTGGCGACACCGCGCAGATCGACACACTCGGTATTCATTTACTGTAACGTTTTTTCCGACGGGGTAGCAACGGCATCCGCTTTAACAGGGAACAGGTATTTCCCCAACGTTACCAGCACCACAGCAAACACGATCACGCCGAGTGCCAGCCATTCGATAGGGGCCAGTCTTTCACCCCCCAGACCGGTACCTAACAGCACGGCAACAACCGGATTGACGTAAGCATAGCTGGTGGCTAGCGCCGGGCTGACATTGCGGATCAGGAACATATACGCATTAATGGCAATAATGGAGCCAAACAGGGCCAGGTAAGCCACAGCCATAAAGCCTGAAAATGTTGGCATGGTGGTCAGTTTTTCCCCGGAGAGTAGCGATGCGCACATCAGCACAATACCGGCGGCTAACATTTCAATGGCTCCGGCCATCATGCCAACGGGTAGCGTAATGCGTGAACCGTACACTGAGCCAAACGCCCAGCTTATTGAACCGATCAGGATCAAAATAGCGCCCCACGGATTGCCACTTAAATTGCCCCCGCTGTTCAGCATGATGATCCCTGCTAGCCCAATCGCTATCCCCAACCATTCCAGCTTGCGCGTTTTGATGCCAAAAAAGTGGCTAAAACACAGCGTAAATAACGGGACGGTGGCGACCACCACGGCGGCAATACCGGAAGGGACATTTTGGTGTTCTGCGACGGTGACCAGACCATTACCCACAGCCAGCAGCAGGATACCAATTAACGCGGCGTTCAGGATTTGGCGTAAGGGGGGCAGCTCATGCCCACGAATAAGTAAGAAACTTGTTAATAAAATTCCCGCGGAGAGAAAACGTACGGCTGCCATCATTAACGGCGGCCAGCTTTCAACGCCAATGCGAATAACGAAGTACGTGGAACCCCAAATGATGTACAGCGCGAATAGCGCACTGAAAAGCGGTAACAATTGCCTGAAACGCATAATCCCTCACGGTGGAAATAAAAAGGTGCAACATAGTAAACGTCAAAACTATCTTACTGGCGAGATTTATAATTACGTGTTGATGTTAAAAAATTGTTGACCAGAAAGGTCAGTTTCAGCATGGCGTGTTTTACTTCATACTTATGACTGCAAAAAAATAATATTGAGGGTGAAAATTTTGGCAGGAAGTAGCTTACTGACCTTACTCGATGATATCGCCACGCTACTGGATGATATCTCAGTGATGGGAAAACTGGCCGCGAAAAAAACCGCGGGCGTGCTGGGGGATGATCTGTCGCTTAATGCGCAGCAGGTATCGGGCGTGCGGGCGAACCGCGAACTCCCGGTGGTCTGGAGCGTGGCGAAAGGGTCGTTTGTTAACAAAGTTATTCTGGTGCCGTTGGCGCTATTGATAAGCGCATTTATTCCCTGGGCGATCACCCCCTTATTAATGGTAGGCGGGGCGTTTCTCTGTTTTGAAGGCGTGGAAAAGGTTCTGCATACCCTGGAGGCGCGTAAGCACAAAGAAAGCCCGGAAGAGCGTCAGCAGCGTCTGGCTGCTCTGGCCGCACAGGATCCACTCACCTTTGAGAAAGATAAAATCAAAGGGGCAATACGTACCGACTTCATTTTGTCTGCCGAGATTGTCGCAATTACGCTGGGTATTGTAGCGGACGCCCCTTTGCTGAATCAGGTGTTGGTGCTATCTGGTATCGCGTTAGTGGTGACCGTGGGCGTGTATGGCCTGGTGGGGATTATCGTTAAGCTTGATGATATCGGCTACTGGCTGGCAGAAAAGCGCAGCCTGCTTGCCCAGTCGCTGGGCAAAGGGTTGCTGGTGGTTGCCCCCTGGCTTATGAAAACACTTTCTGTGGTCGGCACACTGGCGATGTTTTTAGTGGGAGGCGGCATTGTGGTACACGGAATATCGCCGCTGCATCATGCGATTGAACATTTTGCTCAGCAGCAAAGTACATTGATTTCGCTAATGCTTCCGACCCTGCTTAACCTGGTGCTCGGCTTTATCATCGGTGGGATTGTCGTTCTGCTGGTAAAAGCTGTCGCCAGAGTGCGCGGAATTTCGCACTAATTGTTACAGGACTGATTACGCAAAACGCCTCCTTGTCATCTAAGGTGTAAAGGTTTCTCTTGATACAGGAGGCAGGTATGGTCTTTTCTGTCAGTGAGGAAGTCACCTCCAAAGAGGGTGGCCCACGTATGATCGTTACCGGGTATGCCAGCGGAATGGTGGAATGTCGCTGGTACGACGGCTTTGGCGTTAAACGGGAAGCATTCCGTGAAGATGAACTGGTGGTGCCTGGCGAGCGAAGACAGCTCTGTCAGGATGCCTGAACATTTGGCTCGACCGTAACCTGGTGATCTCTCACCCATTAGTTATATTTATCATTCCGGTGAGAATTATTTACTTGTCAGGCAAAAAAATTGCAGATAAGGTTTGGTTCACATCAGATTTTCTGGTGTAACGAATTTACAAGTGCTTCTTGCATAAGCAAGCTTGATCCCGACCCGATAAGGGCCGGGATTTTTTTCGCCCTCAGTCAGCGATTGATCTCCGACACGCTAAAGTCATGGATATCAAGCTCGAACGCATCGGCCAGTTCATGCCATGTATGGTAATCACGCCCGTCAACGCTGACGCGCTCCGGGTCATCCTGGCTGCGATGAATTTCACTCTCGCAGATTTCGTTGATTGCCTTTAGCAGCGCGTCGACATCGACGCTGACTTCACGTTTGGCCGTATCGCTGTACTCTTTCGCGGTTTTCATCCTCATACCTCTCAACCGTTAAGGATACCGGGGGAGCGTACCCAAACATCAGATACGCACAACTTAAGTATAGACCGTCGATAAAACCCGCAATCGCGCGTGCACAGCGCTGCCAGAAAAAGGAATTTGTTCTACACTGGCACAAAGCCACAGGAGGAAAACTATGAAGGTGAATGATCGGGTCACAGTCAAAACGGACGGCGGTCCTCGTCGACCGGGCGTGGTACTGGCAATCGAAGAATTTAGTGAAGGCACCATGTACCTGGTTTCGCTGGAAGACTACCCGCTCGGTATCTGGTTCTTTAATGAATCAGGTCATCAGGATGGTATCTTTGTGGAAAAAGTGGAGTGACATGAGTTCCGCTGTTTGATTCTGACTGGTGGAGTCGCCACCAGTCAGAACGTCTTAGCGCATATTCACAAAGATACCATTGGTGACGTTATCCGTAAGCCTTACAACGTGATAGATAACTTGCTTATTATGCGTTTTAATCTTTCGTTTTATATTCCCCTTATGGGATGACACCGTCTTGGCTTTGATATTCATTTGATCTGATATCTGTATTGTTCCTTGACCCTCCATCCACATACGCAGCATGCTGGATTCGGTTCGACTTAATGATAATGTCGGCAGATTCACATCAATAGCAATATCTACTTCCTTTTTCAGAATATCGCCAAGTAGTTTATCCAGTGAGTCAGGTTTAATCGATTTAGAACTAATCAATAAATTTTTTCTGACGAGTAGGTATTCATCAAAATGCACGTTGGCAATTGCCATAAACACAATAAATAATGTGCTGGGATGCTGATTAATGATTTGCTTTATTTGCTGGCTATTAGCAGGATCGTGGATAAAGCAGTCCTCATTAATAAACACCACAGCGGGTTGTTGAGAGACACAGGCGAGACTGAGTTCATCAACGTTGGAAATGTTGTTGATTTCCTTTTTTTTCACTCCCCGACTTACCAGATATCCGGTTAACCCTAGTCGGGTGTAACTGCATAAATCCATAATAATCGTTGACATGGCATACCCTCACTCAATGCGTAACGATAATTCCCCTTACCTGATTATTTCATCACAACTAAACGGAATAATAACGACCCAAGATGACGCTTTCGCTGTTTTTCAGGCGAATTTACTATCCCGTAAAGTTGCGTATAATTTGCCAGGAAATATCTTAAAGTAAAGTGAATGTTGCGTTATGTGAGTGAGGCAAAAACAAATAAGCCGCGACAGAGATATCCTGGTGGATGTTGTCACTTTTTAAATTTAGGACAATCCTTAGTAAAACAGGATAAAAAATAAGGGTTATTATTTTCCAGGCATTTCGCTGACGATATCGGCCAGTAAATTAAAAATCTCACTGAATAATCGTTCACAGAATGGCGCAATTAATGGCATTAGCGCCGCCATTAGTGAAATACCTACGGTCAGAGTGAGAGGAAAGCCGATGACGAAAACCGACAGCTGTGGCGCCATGCGATTTAACAAACCAAGTGCGAGGTTCAGCGTGAGCAGTAACGTCATTACCGGCAGGGCCAGCATTAGCCCGTTGAGGAAAATCAGGCTACCCGCCCGTGCCAGCGCGAGAAACGCATTGCTGTTCACCGGATTGCCGCCGATGGGCAGAGTATGAAAAGTATCTACCAGCAGCGAAATCAGCCATAAATGGCCGTTAAAGGTCAGGAACAGAAGCATGGCGAGCATGTCGATCAGTCGTGCCAGAACCGGCATATTCAGACGGCTACCGGGATCGAAGAACGTCGCGAAGGAAAGGCCCATTTGCAGGCCAATTAATTCCCCGGCGGTACGTACTGCGGCAAACGCAAACTGCATGGTGAAGCCTAATGCGATACCGATCAGGATTTGTTGCATTGCCTGCCAAAGCGCGCCAACAGAAAAGATGGGGACGTCAACGGCGGGGATCGATGGGGCGATAACGACGGTAATCATCAACCCCAGCCCCAGCTTTACCCGTTTGGGGATGGCTCGTTCACTGAGGATGGGGGCCGTTGAGATGAGCGCCAGTATGCGCAGCAAAGGCCAGAAGTATAAATTCAGCCAGTGGAGCCACTCAACGCTGGACACCTGCAACATAACGTTGTCTACCCGATGATATAGGGGATATTGCTGAACAGCGTACGCACGTAGTCGAGCAGCAGGTTAAGCATCCACGGGCCAGCAACAATGATGGCAATAAACACCGCGACAATTTTGGGGATGAAGGACAGCGTCATTTCGTTAATCTGGGTCGCCGCCTGCAGAATACTGATGATAAGACCCGTGATGAGAGCGACCAACAGCAAAGGTGCGGCAAGGGCCAGGGCGACTTTCATCGCCTCTGTGCCCATCATCATGACCGATTCAGGAGTCATTTCGCGCCTCTAACTGTAAAAGCTTTGTGCCAGCGAGCCGACAAGTAGCTGCCAACCGTCTACCAACACAAACAGCATCAGCTTGAACGGCAACGCGATTGTGGCGGGCGGTACCATCATCATCCCGAGCGCCATCAACACGCTGGCGATCACCAGGTCGATAATCAGAAACGGAATAAAAATGGTAAAGCCTATCTGGAATGCTGTTTTCAGCTCACTGGTGACATAAGCGGGCAGCAAAATTCGCATCGGCACGGCTTCTGGTCCCTGTAACGGACCGCTGTTTGCTAAGCGCGCGAAGAGTGCCAGATCGGCTTCACGGGTCTGGCGCAACATAAACTCACGCAGCGGCTGGGCGCCTTTCTCCATGGCTTCCTGCATGGAGATCTTCTCTTCGCTGAACGGTTGGTATGCGTCAACGTAGATTTTATCGATCACCGGCGACATGATGAAAAAGGTCAAAAAGAGCGCCAGGCCCAGGAGCACCTGGTTAGGTGGTGCTGAGGGGGTACCCAGCGCATTTCGCAGTAGACCAAAAACGATGATGATGCGGGTGAAGCTGGTCATCATCAGCAAAATTGCAGGCAGGAACGTCAGCGAGGTGATGAACACCAGCGTCTGCACGGGTAACGTCCAGTTTTGTCCGCCGCCCGGCAAAGGCTGACTGACCAGACCCGGGAGTTGGGCGAGGGCAACGGGGCTGAAAAGCCACAAGCCTGCCAGCGTAAGGGATAACAAACGGCGCATCAGGATCTCCCAGGACGCTTCAGCAAACTCTTCATCATGGCCTGGAAATCCGCAGGGGAGGCCGTTTTTTCTTCTGCATCGGCAGGTGCCGGGGGCAGGGTGTGCAGGACGTTAATCTGCGAGGCTGTGACGCCCAGTACCAGACGGGCATCTTCGACCTCGACAATCACCACGCGCTCACGTGGACCCAGTGAGGTGCTGGCCATAACTTTTAGCCCGCGCGTACCGGCACTTTTGGGGGCAAACCCCAGACGTTTAATGACCCAGGCCGCCGCCAGGATCAAGACGATGATCCCGAGCAGCGCGCCGCTTACCTGCACCAGCGGTGAGCCGGGAACGGCGGCGGGTTGAGAAACGGTAGCCTGGGTATTCATGATTAACGGCTCAGGCGGCGCATACGTTCAGACGGGGTGATAATGTCAGTGATACGCACACCGTATTTATCCGCAACTACGACGACTTCGCCCTGGGCAATCAGATAACCGTTGATCAGAATATCCAGCGGTTCGCCTGCCAGACCATCCAGTGCGACAACCGAACCCTGAGTCAGACGCAGCAGCTCTTTGATGGTCATGCGGGTACGGCCCAGTTCGACGGTCAGCTTGACCGGAATGTCCATGATCAGGTCGATGTCCTGCAAAGCACCGCTGACGTCGCCGCCACCTAACTGCTGAAATACCGCATCGGCCGCACTTTTGGTGGGCGTGGTTTTTTGCTCGTTTAACGCGTCAGCCCACAGATCGTCCAATGCGCCAGTGTTCTCATCGGACGGATTATTCATATCACTCATTTGGGCTGTTCCTCATTCAGCGAATTCAAAATCGGGTTTATCAGATGTTCTACGCGTAACGCATACTGACCGTTTACGGTGCCATACTGGCTGGTCAGCACAGGCACGCCGTCCACATGAGCAATAATGCGGTCGGGTTTTTCAATCGGCAGTACATCGCCGGGTTTCAGTTTTAAAATCTGGGATAGCCGCAGCGGAATGTCGGCAAAGTTTGCCACCAGCTCCAGCTCAGAATGCTGAACCTGACGCACCAGATTATTGCGCCAGTTCTGATCTTCATTACGTGAGTTTTCCAGCGGCGGATTCACCAACAGCTCACGCAACGGTTCAATCATGCTGAATGGCAGACAGATGTTAAATTCACCGGTCAGGTTGCCAATTTCAACGTGGAACGGGGTGTTCACCACAATGTCGTTCGGAGAGGTGGTGATATTGGTAAATTTCACCTGCATCTCAGAACGGACGTATTCCACTTCCAGCGGGTTGATGGCCTTCCACGCGTCGCTGTAGCTTTCCAGCGCCAGCTTAAGCATGCGGTTGATAACGCGCTGTTCCGTGTGTGTAAATTCGCGCCCTTCGACTTTCGTCGGGAAACGACCGTCACCGCCAAACAGGTTGTCTACGGCGATAAATACCAGACTCGGTGAGAACACCACCAGACCCGTACCGCGCAGCGGCTTCAGGTGGATTAAGTTCAGGTTGGTCGGAACCGGTAAGTTGCGCGCAAATTCATGGTATGGCTGGATACGGATCGCACCCACGGTAATATCCGGGCTACGGCGCAACAGGTTAAATAACCCCATACGGAACTGGCGCGCAAAGCGTTCGTTAATGATTTCCAACGCCTGTAAACGCTCACGTACCACGCGACGCTGAGTGTTGGGATCATAAGGACGAATATCGCTTTCTTTTGCGATACCTGAAATGGGTTCGTCTTTGGTTTCGCTATCGCCGTTGAGCAATGCGTCGATTTCAGCCTGAGAAAGAATACTGTCGCCCATGTCTTTACCGCAGAATAAAAGCTGTATAAAGAACGTCGGTGACAACCTGTTTCGGCTGCCCGACAACGAGCGGAGTCGCCAGCGTCTCTTTGATGGCGGTAATCAGCTGTTGCTTACCTTCCTCGGTGGCGAGTGTGGCTGCATTCTGACGAGAGAACAGCAGCAGCAAGCGGCTGCGCACTTCCGGCAGATATTCGTTAAGACGTGAACGTGTCGCCTCATCTTTCATGCGCAGCGTGATACCGATATACAGCACACGGTCTGCATCACCCAGATTGACGGTAAAGGTATCCAGCGCAAAGAACACCGGGGCTGGCGGTGGAGGCGGTTCCGCTTTGACGCTGGCGGACGGCTGCTGCTGCATGCGCCAGTAGCTATAACCCGCAGTTGCGCAGGCGGCGAGGGTAATTAATACCAGCAGAGGGATCCAAATAGCGCGTTTACTTTTTTTGTTAATCGCGGAGTCAGTCATCAGATACGGGCTTCCTGTTTCGGTACAGCTTATGGGCTGATTATCCCGTGTCCTGTCCACGACAAAGCGTGGAAAAGACGCGGATAATCATGCTACCTCTGGCGTTAGGCGAAGATGTCTACTGCGCCATCGCCGCGGGCAGCGGCTTGCAGCGAGGCTGGGGTTGCCAGTATTGCGTCATCTTCAGCGGCAAAAATGTCTTGTCCTTGAGCGCGACCAGCCTGCTGTTGCTGCCCGGAAGACTGCTGATGGCCAGCGAAGCTTTCACTGCTGATGTTGCTTTGCCCCAGTTGAATGCCGCTTTCAGCCAACTGCGTACGCAGCATCGGTAATGCGGCTTCCAGTGCGGCGCGCACGTGACTGTGCGGTGATACCATCTGCAGCTGCGCGAGGTTATCGTCCAGCTTGAGGGAAATATGTACCTGACCCAGGTCCTGCGGATGCAGACGCAGCTCTGCGCTTTGCTGGCCCTGGCGCGTGAACAATGTGACGTGCTGGCTCAGCGATTGCTGCCATTCATGGCTACCTAACGGAGCGCTTAACACCGGCGCGGCCGTCGGTAACGGTTGTGCGTGTGTTTGTGGACCACTTAGCGGGGCCGCAGTCATGCCAATGCTGGTCGGTGACGGGGTGCTGTCGATTTCAGCTCTGGCGTTCGCCGCCGCCGTCAGCGGGGTTAATGTTGGATTGTTTGCCTGATTAGCACCACCGCCAGCAATTGTGACATCCGCTTTGCCTTTTTTGGCATCACCCGGCAGCAATTCGCCAGCGTTATCGGCAATAGCACCGTGTGCAGCGCCACGTGACAATGCGGAAAGCGTGGCATCAACCGGGGCTGGTGCGCTGTCGACGGCAGGCGTAGCCAGCGGTTGTCCTGGCAGCATGGCGAACAATGCGCTCAGGTTGGCGAGATCGTCATCACTCAGCGTAGTGTTTTTTTCGTCCTGCTGAGCAACTTTGCCCAGCGTCGTCAGGGCATTAGCTTTCAGTGAAGGTGTGAGAGCAGACAACAGTTGCTGAGCGTCTGTCATGTCGGCAAGAGAAGTCTCGGTTTGTAGCTCCTGTTGCGCCAACAGATCGGTTAATTTGACCGACTGTGCGGCATCGCCATTTTTTTGCAGTAACCCTTTTTGCAGCTTACTGCTGGCCGCCTGTAAGTCGGCAAGCGACAGCGGAGCGTCTTTACCCTGCGCGTCGCCCGCACCTAATGCGCCAGCCAGCAGCGCTAAAAAATCCTCGGGTGAATCTACCGCTTTGCCTGACTGAAGACCTGCGGCTACGTCGGTGTCGGTGGTAATCAGTTGGGGTAAAGTAATCATTCGGGTTTCCTCATAGCTGCGCGCTGAGCAAATTCATCCATTTTTTTCTGATCCAGACGGTTTTCGGCCAGTAACGCCGCCGAGGTTTGTCTGTCCTGCAACGTCTGCCACGCCTGTAATCGTTGTTTTTTGTCGCGCCAACTGTTCAAAGCCATGTCCACTTTTTGCGTCCACTGATTGAGCTGTTGGCGGTGTTGTTCAATCGCTTTTTCCAGCGTCTGAATAAATTGCTGGTAGTTAATCCAGCGATTGCTGGTAATACCCTGGCCCATATCGGTATTCAGATTGTTGCGATACTCATGCTGATAATCGATCAGCATTTTTAACTGTTCTTCCGCCTGCTGACAGCCACGACGCATCTCTCCTAATAAGACAGCGGCGTCATCTACCTCTTTTTCAGCCAGGTCTTTCAGTGTTGCTAACGCACCATGTTGTGCCATGACCTATGCTCTCCTGCTTAATCACACACCAGGGAAAATCAGTTCTAAAGCTTGTAGAGAATCTTCCCAGTCAGCCCGTTCAAAGATGCCTTGCTGTAAAAACGCTTCCAGCTGTGGCCATAAGGCGATGGCTTTATCCAGCATTGGATCGCTGCCTTTGGCATACGCCCCCACGCTGACCAGATCGCGGTTACGCTGGAAGCTGGATAGCAACTGTTTAAAGTTACGCACCCGCGCATAGTGTTGTTCACTAATGAGCGCGGTCATGGCGCGGCTGATCGAAGCTTCGATATCGATGGCCGGGTAATGACCTGCTTCGGCCAGATGGCGGGACAGCACAATGTGGCCGTCCAGAATCGCGCGCGCGGAATCGGCAATCGGGTCCTGCTGGTCATCACCCTCGGTCAGTACCGTATAAAACGCGGTGACTGAACCGCCGCCGTGAATACCGTTTCCGGCACGTTCAACCAGCGCCGGTAATTTGGCGAATACTGACGGTGGATAACCTTTGGTTGCCGGTGGCTCGCCTATTGCCAGGGCTATCTCACGTTGCGCCATCGCATAGCGGGTGAGGGAATCCATAATCAGCAATACGTGCTGTCCACGATCGCGGAAATCTTCGGCGATGCGCGTGGCGTAGGCCGCGCCTTGCATACGTAACAGCGGCGAGACGTCCGCCGGAGCGGCAATCACTACCGAGCGTGCGCGACCGTCAGCGCCGAGAATATTTTCAATAAAATCTTTAACTTCGCGGCCACGCTCGCCAATCAGGCCCACGACGATGACGTCGGCCTGGGTATAACGCGCCATCATGCCGAGCAGGACGCTTTTACCGACGCCGGAACCTGCGAAAAGCCCCATACGCTGGCCGCGACCTACGGTTAACAACGCGTTGATGGGGCGTACACCGGTATCCAGGACGTGTTCAATTGCGGTACGTTGCAGCGGGTTAAACGGCGGTGTAATCAGCGCGCCGGTTTCGGTGGTATCCGGGGCGGGCAGTCCGTCGAGCGGTTTGCCGCTGCCGTCCAGCACACGCCCCAGCAGAGCAGGGCCAAGCGGTAATTGCTTCCCGCTTTGCAGACCTTCTCCGGCAATGTTCTTCGCGTACACGCGCGCGCCGGGCAGAACGCCTTCGACCTCTTCGAGCGGCATCAGAAACAGACGTTGACCGTTAAAGCCTACGACTTCGCTTTCAACTTCCTGGGTTTCGTTGCCATCCTGGCGTTCAATGACGCAGGTGGCACCCAGCGGTAGCTGTAACCCCGTGGCTTCCAGCACCAGCCCGGTTGCGCGGGTCAGGCGACCGTAACGACGCACCGCAGGCAACAGAGACATTTTCTCTTCGAAGTTGTCCAGCGTATTGAGCCAGCGAGTCAGGCGAGTGGTCATTACACGACTCCCGGCGCTGCCAGACGGCAGAGTTCTTGCCAGCGTGTGGCGACGCTGGCATCCAGATCGCCTTCGTCGGCTGAAACTTTACATCCGCCGTGATGCAGCGTGGGATCGCCGCGCAGCCGCCAGCCGTGCAGGCTGAGAGTGGCACCGAGCATCTCCTCAACACGCTGGAGATCGTCCGGATGTACGCGCAACTGTGGCTTACCGCTAAACAGCGGTTCCTGTTGCAATAACTGTTGGATCTGCTTAATCAGCGCAGCGTTATCCACGATAGGCGTCTGACCAATCACCTGACGCGCAGCTTCCAGCGCCATTTGCATCAGGCGCGAGGCAATGACGCTGTCCAGTGCGTCCAGCGTATTCTGAAACTCGCTCACCAGCTGCTGCATACGGGCATGAATCGGCGCATGCTGCGCACGCGCCTGGTTCTGGCCTTGCTCCAGCCCCTGGCTCAGACCTTCCTGATAGCCTTGTTCATGACCCTTTTGTCGACCTTCCGCCAGCCCCGCGTTATACCCTTGCTCATGGGCCTGCATTTGCAGCTGTGCGAGCTGTTGTTCAAGCTGTTGCTCTGCTGAAAGCTCGGGTTCTTCCGTCTCTTCGGACAGCGGCGTTTCGCTGTGGTCAGCCAGCACGAACTCTGCCATCGGTGGGGCGAGATCGTCCGGAGTCCAGACTTTCCACGGCAGTTCGTTAGACATAGGTATCCTCGCCGCTGCCGATCACCATCTCGCCGGTTTCCGCCAGACGACGCACAATAAGCAGAATCGCTTTCTGTTCGTTTTCCACCTGCGACAAACGCACCGGACCGCGGTTGGCAAGGTCGTCGCGCAGAATATCGGCAGCACGTTGCGACATGTTGCGCAGGAACTTCTCGCGTAGCGGCTGTTCGGCACCTTTCAGCGCAATCAGCAGCGATTCGGAATCCACTTCCTGTAGCAGACGCTGGATACTGCGATCGTCGACATCCACCAGGTTTTCGAACAGGAACATCTCGTCGATAATTTTCTGCGCCAGTTCGCCGTCGAACTCGCGTACGGCGGTGATAACCGCTTCTTCCTGCTGGGTTTTCATCAGGTTGATAATTTCTGCCGCCGTTCTCACGCCGCCCATTTTGCTGCGCTTGAGGTTCTGGCCATCGAGCAGACCGTTCAATACTTCGGTCAGTTCTGCCAGCGCGGCAGGCTGCACGCCGCCGAAGGTGGCGATACGCAGCATCACGTCGTGACGTAAACGCTCGTCGAACAGTGCCAGAATATCGGCGGCCTGGCCCCGTTTGAGGTGCACCAGAATGGTGGCGATAATCTGCGGATGCTCGTCGCGGATAAGGTCGGCGGCGCTTTGCGGCTCCATAAAGTTGAGCGTTTCAATGCCGCTGGTGGTATCGCGGGTTTCCAGAATATCTTCCAGCAGGCTGGAGGCGCGTTCCTCGCCCAGCGCTTTCACCAGCACGGAGCGCAGATATTCGTTGGCATTGATATTCAGCGCGGCAAACTGTTCTGCTTCTTGCTCAAATTCGGCCAGCACTTCCGTCAACTGTTTGTTGGAGATCTGGCGTACGTTCGCCATCGCTGTACTCAGCGCCTGAACTTCGCGCGTGGAAAGGTGTTTAAACACCTCTGCCGCGCGATCTTCGCCAATGGTCATCAGCAGGATGACGCTTTTATCGGTACCGGTAAGGGCATTACTCATGATCGTTACTCATCCACTGGCGAATGACCAGCGCCACGACGCGCGGATCGTTATCTGACATTTCACGAATACGCTGGCTCATCACTTCTGCACCCAGACGCTGATTCGTACGACGCTGCTGGGTCTGTTCGTCTTTGCTGAGGCGAACTTCTACCGCTTCTTCGGTTTCCTGACGAATACGCGTTTGTTCTTGTACCGCTTTTGCTTCTTCGCTGCGGCGAACCAACTGCGGACGAACAGCCTTACGCCACAGGATCCAGGCAACAAGCAGAACCAGTAACCAACGGCCTGCGGTCATCAACTGATCAATAAAGAACGGCTGTTTCCAGAACGGCAGCTCGCCCATGGAATCGTCGGTCGCCGTGAACGGAGAGTTCACCACGTTCAGGGTATCGCCACGTTTGTCGGAGAAGCCCATCGCTTCGCGGGTCAGATCCTCAATCTGTTTCATCTGATCGGCGGTTAACGGCAGCGGTTTGCCGTCCGGCAACGTTTTATAGTTGACCACCACTGCAACCGAGAGACGCTGCACATCGCCGACGTTCATTTTGGTGTGGCGAATGGTACGGTCGACTTCATAATTGCTGGTTTCATTGCGCTGCGTACTGCGTGGACCGGCATTATTGCTGTTATTTGCCGTCTGCGTAGTTTGCGTATTTTGCTGATTAGCCGGAGGGTTGGCGATTGGCGCGGTATTCGCCGGTGCTGGCTGATTAGACAATGCGCCCGGTACGCCGCCTGGCGCTCCGCTTCCGATCTGCTCGCTGACGTTTAACTGACGTGAACGTAGCACGGCCTGGGAATCATCACCGTTTGGACGGTACTGTTCTTCGGTTTGCTCTTTATTAGCAAAATCCAGCTGCGCGGTGACCTGCGCATGTACGTTACCGTTGCCGACAATCGGCGACAGGATCGATTCGATACGACGTTGAACGCGGCCTTCGACATCGCTGGCGTATTTCAACTGCGCATCGTTAAGATCGCGGCTGCTGGTGTTTGACTGAGTTAACAGATGACCCGCCTGGTCGACCAGCGTAACGTTGCCCGGCGGTAACCCGGCGACAGCGCTGGAAACCAGATGCGTAACTGCACTGATCTGACCTTCATCCAGTGCACGGCCTGGTTCAAGATTCACGGTCACGGAGGCTGAAGGCGCTTTTTGCTCACGCACAAACAGCGACGGTTTCGGCATTGCCAGATGCACGCGGGCGCGTTTTACCGGTCCCAGCGTTTCAATGGTACGGGCTAATTCACCTTCCAGCGCACGCTGGTAGTTGACCTGCTCGCTAAACTGGCTGATACCAAACTTTTCCTGATCCAGCAGTTCAAAACCAACGGCTCCGCCTTTGGGCAGGCCTTGCTGCGCCAGACGTAAGCGCAGTTCGTGGACTTTATCGGCAGGAACTTCGATAGCACCGCTTCCCTCAGTAAAACGATAGGGAACGTTCATCTGCGTCAGTTGGGTGACAATCGCGCCACCATCCTGATCGGAAAGATTGCTGAACAGCGTGCGATAGTCAGGCGCTTTGGCCCACAGGACCATCGCCACGATGATAGCGACGGCAGCGGCTCCCGCCACAATCAAAGGAATTCTGGGATTCGCGCGCAGGCGGTTTAACCACTCGAGAGGTTTAAGCTGGGTTGCAGTCGATGCTGTCGCACTCATCTCGCACCTCGTGGCTTATCGTGGACGGCGTTTTTTGCAAAGTGGAACAAGACTCACTCCCGGGTCAGCAAACTCGAAAAATTGACGGTCTCATTATTTGCGGTTTCGAATTTTTCTATGCGTTAAAAACCGTGGTTTTTTATCGTTATTTAACGCCTTTATCTTATTGACTAACTGGTAATCTCAGCTAAGTAAAAAATCATCCAGGGGATCAGAATGTCGGCAATACAGGGGATTGAAGGGGTCATCAGCCAGTTACAGGCCACGGCGATGTCAGCAAAAATGCAGGATATGCAGCCACAACCGACCGTGAGTTTTGCCGGACAACTGCATGCGGCGTTAGACAGAATCAGCGATGTGCAAACCGCGTCCCGTACGCAGGCTGAGAAATTTACCCTGGGTGAGCCGGGTATTGCGTTAAACGATGTGATGACCGATATGCAAAAGGCGTCGGTATCGATGCAGATGGGTATTCAGGTGCGTAACAAACTGGTGTCGGCGTATCAGGAAGTGATGTCCATGCAGGTGTAGGGACAACGTGCTGGGAATGTTTGCCGGATAAGCGCAGTGCCATCCGGCAAACAGTTACTTCTGAATCAAATAGCGGATCGTTGGACCATCCTGCTGAATATCCAGCACCGTATAGCCGTGATTACGCGCATCCAGTGGTATATTGTTGATTGACTGCGGGCAATCGCTCACCACTTCCAGAATTTCACCTTTCTTCAATTGCGGCATCGCTTCCAGCGTGGCTACAGCCGGATATGGACACGGTTCGCCGACCATATCGAGGCGATAATCAGGCACGATATTTTTCATACAGACTCCTTGGCAGGCGTCAGCCCTGCGCGACGGAAGAAACGTTTTTCCCAGCCGATAATGAGCATCAGCGCGGCAAACAACAGCAGATAGGTCACCAGCAGACCGCCGAGCGGGCCGAAGGTGTTGAGCAGATTCACTTTGTCCCAGTTGGTGGCAAGCGCGGGAGCAAAATCATCCCAGTAGTAGGCCAGAATGGTCGAGCCAATAACGTTGCCCAGACCAACCCACCAGTAATGCACCTGGCCTTCAACGGCGCGATACATCCAGCCGGTTTCACATCCGCCCGCTAAAACAATACCGAACCCGAACAGCAAGCCGCCGATCACCGCATTTGGACCCGCCCACATGATTTTAGGCTCGACGCCCAGTTGCACGTAGCTAAAGATACCGATGGCGCTGACCGCCATCCCGAAGATGATCGCTTTTGCCATATGGGTGCGACCGGAAATCCACAGGTCGCGGAAGGCGGAGGTGAAGCAGATTTGCGCCCGTTCAATCAGCAGTCCGAACCCAACGCCGAACAGCATCGCCAGACCGAGCTTGGGTTTATCCATCGCCGTGAGTAGCGCCCAGCCGATCATGGCGATAAACACCAGCATGCCCAGGCGGAAACGGCGACGGGCCTGATCCGGTTTTTGCGTTAACGGCGAGGCGGCGGAGACTTTCTGCATTTTGACCGGAATACGGAACATTGGCAGCAGGGTAAAGCGTGCACCAAACCAGGAGCCAATAGCTGTGGCCAGCGCAAAAAACCAGGCGTGTAGCGAGAACTGCGGAATGCCGGTGAAGAATGCGGCCAGGTTACAGCCCATTGCCAGTCGTGCGCCGAATCCGGCGATTGCCCCGCCGATTATCGCCTGCATTATGCGCACCCGACTGCGCGGCATGCGTAACTTGACGTTGTTGGCCCACAGTGCGGCAGCAAAACAGCCGCCGAACATACCGAGGATCATCATGCCGTCGATGCGGGTCAGGGGCGAGCCTTCGAGATGGATCAGCTTGTAGTATCCCCACTCTTCGGCGTGCACACCAAACAGTTGCAGGATTTGACCACCCCAGCGGGTGAATTCACCGGTAACGGCCCAGAAGGTTCCCGTAATGCCGAAATAATAAGTGGAGAGAATACCCGCTGCGATGACCGCAGGGGCGGGGGCCCAAAATTTAATTAACCAGGCCTGTTTGAAGTGTTGCCATGACATGCGTTGTGCCTCTGAACTCAGAAGGTATGTAACAAGAAGTGTGGATACTACACCGTTCAGAATTTTTGACTATGAGTAATAAGAGGTAACACCGTCTGGATCAATCTTTCTCAACGCTGCCGAAAGGCTGGCGACATCAGGCCTTTAATGCCACAATCCCATTTTCTTCGCATGCAGGATGAATGATGAAAAAATTTGCAATCGTTGGTGTATTTCTGGCGCTTACCGGATGCGCCGAAGTAGAAAATTATAACGACGTGGTGAAAACGCCAGCGCCAGCCGGTCTGGAAGGATACTGGCAGTCAAAAGGTCCGCAACGCAGTCTGGTGAGCCCGGAAGCCATTGCCAGCCTGGTGATAACGAAAGAGGGCGATACGCTGGATTGTCGCCAGTGGCAGCGGGTGATCGCGCTGCCGGGGAAACTGACGATGCTCTCTGGCGATCTCACCAACGTGACGGTGAAACGCGAGCTGTACGAGATCGAGCGCGAAGGCAATACGCTGGAATATGACGGTATGACGCTGCAGCGGGTGGATCGCCCGACGCAGGAATGTGCTGACGCGTTAAAGAAAACGCCGCTGGCAACACCGCTGCCATAAGCCGTACGCCCCGGTAACCATCGGTCACCGGGGTTGAGCTTTACAACACGTCTTCAATCACCCACACGCTGACGCTCCCGCCGTTACAGAAAAACGTCGCTTCGCCGTTTTCATCGGTGACCACGCTTTCTTCACGATTTCCCAGATAGTCACGCCAGGTTTTATTGCCATAATTGGCGCCGAGATTGATGGTCTTTTCCCCGTCATCGCCGTTTGACAACACCACCACACAGCCGGGATCCTCGTCCGTGCCGCTGCGGCTAAAAGCGATACAGTTAGGATGATCGAAAAAGAGCGTCTGTACCCCATGCGCGAAGCGCTGGCGTGCGAGGATCAGTTCATCAAGTTGTTCAATGATCGGCATGTCGATAGGATAGGTTTCGCCATCGCCGCCGGTGTCTTCGTAATGCGCTCCGTAGAGGTCAGGGTAAAATACCGACGGCACGCCGTTTTCGCGTAACAGGATCAGCGCATAGGCCAGCGGCTTAAACCACGGCTCGACGGGGGCTTCGAGTGCCTGCAAGGGTTGGGTGTCGTGATTGGCGACCAGCGTGACGGCATGAAAAGGATCGGCCTCCACCAGAGTGTCGGTGAAAATCTGGCTCATGTCGTAATCGCGGCCCTGACGGGAGGCCTCGTGGAATTTCATCTGCAAAGGGGCGTCGAACAGCATAGTTTTCCCCTCCACCTGATTAATGTAGGTTTGCAGCTTGTCGACTTCGTGGGACCAGTATTCCGCCACAATAAACAGCGGCTTGGGTGCAACCTCCTGCACGTGCTCAATCCACTCTTTGTAAAACCATGCCGGAATATGTTTCACCGCATCTAAACGAAAACCGTCACACTGGGTTTGCTCCATTACCCAACGCGCCCAGTATTTGAGCTCCTCAGTCACCGCGTGATTGCGAAAATCAATGTTTTCGCCCATCAGATAATCAAAATTACCCAACTCATCATCGACCTGATCGTTCCAGCCTTCTCCGGTGTAATCGTTAACGATTTTAAAAATCCCGTCTTCGGTTGGATTCTCGATATGGTCAATGCCGCTGAAGCATTTAAAATCCCAAATGAATTGCGAGTACTGGCCTGCGCGGGCAGGGAAGGTATAGCGCGTCCAGCCCTCACATTCGATAATCTCATCATCTATTTGCGTGCGATCTTCGGCGTTAACGCGCTGGACGCGGATCTTTTCTTTCTCATCAGCGCCCATTTTGTGGTTAACCACCACGTCGAGCAGCACGGCAATATCATTGTGTTTTAGCGCGTCTATCGCCGCCAGCAGCTGGTTTTTATCGCCGTATTTGGTGGCGACGGTTCCCTTTTGGTCGAATTCGCCCAAGTCAAACAGATCGTAGGAATCATAGCCAACGGAATAGCCGCCAGACGCGCCTTTATAGGCTGGGGGCAGCCATACCATATTGATGCCGATATCATTGAGTCCGCCTGCGCGTTCGGCAAGCTCGGGCCAGAGTTGACCGCCATCAGGGTAATACCAGTGGAAGTACTGCAATAACGTGGGATTTTTCATCTTCCGTGCTCCAGAAGTCGTTTGGCCGACCTCTGGAGTATGGAAGATAATTCAGACGAGACGGGAAATTATTGTGGCGAGGTGGGGGCGTCGGGTACCAGCAGCATACCGGAAAGACGACCATAGGCGTTATTCAGCGTCTTTTGGCGTGTCGACTGGCCGATGAGGTTGCTGAGCTCATCCAGGCGCTGCTGCAACAACGTTTTGAGCAGTTGTTCGTTATCCAGCGTTTGCTTAATATACCCGGCCACTAAGTCCTGAATACTTCGTGTAATGCCAGGTGGAGTTTGCTCTTCCATGACCACTTCAATACTTTGCAGATAGGTAACTTCCTGTTCCAGTAAAAGGTCCCATTCACCCCGCTGCGCCAGTTCCAGCAGCGAGTGACTGAGTAGCGCGATGCGCTGCCAACGGTTGATAAACTCCACGGCTGAGGTCATTAACGAGACTCCTGGGACGACGCTTTCGGTGAGATCTGTTTCCAGGCTTCCGCAATGTTGCCGAGCAACCCTTCGACTTCTTCAATGGCTTGACAATCATTATTCAGATTAGCGTGAAGTAAACGACGAACCATATAGTCATACAATGAAGATAGATGGGTGGCGAGTTCCCCACCTTTTTCGTGGTCCAGGCCTGCTTTCAGACCATTGTCGATAATGTTAATGGCTTTGCTTAAGGCCTCGCCTTTGGCGACGATATCACCCTGTTGCATAAACAGGCGAGCGCGCACCAGGGCGCTGTTCGCGCCATCAAACAACATTTCAATCAGCTGATGCGGATTGGCGCTCATCACGGCGCTTTCCACGCTGACCTGTGCATAGGCTTTGGTACCGCTCGCGGTATACATGTTTACCTCGTGTTATCAGGAATTATTCATCGCTGAAAATTGTTGGCCCAGATAGGTACTGGTGCTGTTGAGCTTGCTCATCATGGTGTCTAACTGCGTAAACTGTGCCGTGTAACGCGCCACGGTGTCATCAATACTGGCGCTGACTGACAGATACTGTTTAGTCAGTTTTTTCAGCGTTGAGTTAATACTGTCTTGTGCGCTGTCGATAATACCGTCATCAGCCAGGTAGCTTTTTACTTCGGTGGCAATTTTGGTGGTAATACCGGTTTCTTTGCCGTCGCCGACCAGCAACTCACGCACGGAAGCTGTGTTTTCGTTCAGGACTTTTTTCAGCTTATCATCGTCAATTTTCAGCTTGCCGGTTGCGCCGTCCTGCTTAATACCAATTTCATTTAATGTTTTAAAAGCACCATCACTGGCACCGTTGGCAAATTGTGCACGAATTCCACTTTGAATCGTACGAACAACACTGTCACCAAGCAGCGCTCCGTTATTTTTGTCTTGCGCTTCAGCACCCGGATCAACTTCTTTATATTTGGTCAGCGTATTAAAGGTGTCGATAAGGGAATTATATGAATCGACCCAGCCTTTAATGGCTTCGGTTGCTTTGTCGTTATTCTTTGTTACCGTGACCCGAACATCAGTGACTTTTTTGGTCAGATCGAGCACTACGCCCTGAGGGGCATCGGTAATTTTATTACTGGAACGTTCAATATCGATACCGTTTACGGTTAACTTCGCATTTTGAGCGTTAACCTGTTCCTTCATATTCCCGGTGCCGGTTTTGCTGTCATACGCCAGCAGGTCATTTAGCTTGCTGTCTCCCTCAACGGAGATAGTCATTTTATTGGCTTCGCCTTCACTGGCAGTCAGTACCAATTGGTAGTCGCCATCTTTAACTTTAACGATGCTGGCCGAAATTCCGCTATCGGCATCGTTTATCGCTTTGCTGATCTCATCCAGTGAGGTCTGGTCTTTATTCAGCTTAATTTCCAGTGGCTCTTTACGGCCTTCCTGCGCAATTTTTATGGTGCGTGTTTCTGCTGAACTGTCACCCAGCGCGTCTTTTGTTGACGCAATCTTAGTCGCTGAATTGGTTCTTAAAGATTGCGCTTGTGCCAGTTGGGTGACGCTAATGGTATAGATACCCGGTGCCGCCCCCGCTTCGGTGGTCACTTTCAGATCTTCACTGCTGCTGGTAACGGTTGTGCTTTTGAATAGATCGGCTTTATTTAAAGCTGTGTTCGCAGTCTGAAATTTTTCCAATGCACTTTTTAATGTGCCGTAGGCGGTCAGACGCGCGGTATTATCGCTTTGTTGTTGAGTTATTGGGTTTAAGCGTTTTTTTTCCGCGATAGTCAGGTTGTTCAGCAACGTATCCAGCGGCAGATTTGAACCGACGCCAAGAGAAGTAAATGAAGCCATGCCTAATTCCTTTTGATTGCAAACAGTAGTTAAGCGGGTTATCGGCAATCTGTGCGCAAAGTTTAATGATAGTTTTGTAAAAATAATGCGCAGAATAGTGGGGCATATTGCGGGTATTTCTGGGGCTAAGAAAAAAGAGGGCGGAAAGTGAAAATTTTCTAAAGTTCGAATTTAAGGTGCCGATACATGGGTTACGGTGAGAAACCGTGGGCAACAGCCCAATAACATCAAGTTGTAATTGATAAGGAAAAGATCATGGCACAAGTCATCAATACAAACAGCCTGTCGCTGTTGACCCAGAACAACCTGAACAAATCTCAGTCTTCCTTGAGCTCCGCTATCGAGCGTCTGTCTTCCGGTCTGCGTATCAACAGCGCCAAAGACGATGCTGCTGGTCAGGCGATCGCTAACCGTTTCACTGCCAACGTTAAAGGCCTGACTCAGGCTTCCCGTAACGCCAACGACGGTATCTCCATCGCGCAGACCACTGAAGGTGCACTGTCCGAAATCAACAACAACCTGCAGCGTGTGCGTGAACTGTCCGTTCAGGCAACCAACGGCACCAACTCCCAGTCTGACCTGGACTCCATCCAGAACGAAATCACCCAGCGTCTGAGCGAAATTGACCGTGTTTCCGGTCAGACTCAGTTTAACGGCGTGAAAGTACTGGCGTCCGACAGCTCCATGAAAATTCAGGTTGGCGCGAACGACGGCGAAACCATCACCATCGACCTGAAAGAAATTACTTCTTCTACTCTGGGTCTGGACGGTTTTAACGTCAATGGTAAGGGAGGCGTTGCTAATACTTTAGCTAAAACAACAGACTTAACTGCTGCAGGTTTCACCACTGCGGATGGCGGGAAGACTTATACTGGTACAGCTGGTTTTGCTAATGCAAAAGCTGCAGATGTATTTGGTAAAATGGTTGATACAGGTACTGTAACCTCAACCATTGATAATGGTTTTGGGGCAGCTCCAGCAAGTACAGTTTATAAATATGACAAATCAAGTAATTCTTACTCATTTGATGTAGGTGCCGCCGCTAATGCAACACCTGCACAAATCGCAGGTTATTTAAACCCGAACGCTGGGGATACCACTAAAGCAACAGTTGAAATTAAGGGGTCATCTCAAGCAGTCATTATTGATAGCAATGGGAAAATGACTGCTGCGGACGATAATGCAGCGCTTTATATCGATGATTCAGGTAATCTGACCAAAAATAATGCTACTGGTGGTAAAGCTGCAACCTTAGACCAATTAGAAAAAAACTATGATGGTACTGGTGCAATTGGTTCTAAAATCACAACTGATTCTGGTACAGTTATTAACTTCGTTGGTAGTGCTGATGGCACAGCAAAAGGTCAGATTTCCGCTAGTAATGTGAAAATTAGCAGCGCTGATCTTTTAGCTAAAGCAGATGTGGCCGGTTTCACTACGAGCACTGGGTTTAGTGTTGCTGCTGCTGCAGGTGGCGGGGCAAATGCTCAGCAAAACGGTGCTGATGTTTATGTCAATGGTAATAGCTTCACAATTGACAATACTGCAACATATTATGTGCAAACTGATGGCGCAATCACTAATGGTTCCGGCAAGGCTGCATACAAAGATGCTAATGGTAAAATCACTGCTGAAGCTCAAACAGCTACCGACAAAACCAAAGACCCTCTGAAAGCTCTGGATAAAGCGCTGGCACAGGTTGATGCGTTGCGTTCTGACCTGGGTGCGGTGCAGAACCGTTTCGATTCTACCATCACCAACCTGGGCAACACCGTAAACAACCTGTCTTCTGCTCGTAGCCGTATCGAAGATGCTGATTACGCGACCGAAGTGTCTAACATGTCTCGTGCGCAGATCCTGCAACAGGCGGGTACTTCTGTTCTGGCACAGGCAAACCAGACCACGCAGAACGTTCTGTCTCTGCTGCGTTAATTTACGCTTATCGCGCAAACCCCGCTCCGGCGGGGTTTTTTACATTTAGCTTTACCCGTAACCCCCAAATAACCCCCCATTTCACCCACTATTCACCCGATTAAAACCCCTGCAGAAACGGATAATCATGCCGATAACTCATTTAACGCAGGGCTGTTTATCGTGAATTCACTGTATACCGCTGAAGGTGTAATGGATAAACACTCGCTGTGGCAGCGTTATGTACCGTTGGTGCGTCACGAAGCATTGCGCCTTCAGGTGCGTTTGCCGGCGAGCGTAGAACTGGATGACCTGCTACAAGCGGGCGGCATCGGGTTATTGAATGCCGTTGACCGATATGACGCTTTGCAAGGAACGGCATTTACCACTTACGCAGTGCAGCGTATTCGTGGAGCAATGCTGGACGAACTACGTAGCCGGGACTGGGTGCCGCGTAGCGTTCGGCGCAATGCTCGCGAAGTGGCACAGGCGATGGGACAACTGGAGCAGGAATTAGGGCGCAACGCGACGGAAACCGAAGTGGCGGAGCGTCTGGCTATTCCTGTGCAAGAGTATCGTCAGATGTTGCTCGATACCAATAACAGCCAACTTTTCTCTTATGACGAGTGGCGGGAAGAGCATGGCGATAGTATTGAGCTGGTGACGGAAGAACATCAGCAGGAAAACCCGTTACAACAGCTACTTGAGGGTAACCTCCGCCAGCGCGTGATGGACGCGATCGAGGCGTTGCCGGAGCGTGAAAAGCTAGTGTTAACGCTGTACTACCAGGAAGAGCTGAATCTGAAAGAGATTGGCGCGGTACTGGAAGTCGGGGAATCACGGGTCAGCCAGTTGCACAGTCAGGCCATCAAACGTCTACGCACCAAGCTGGGTAAGCTATAGGGGTAATCATTACCCCTGAACAATGCCGCATTACGAATTGACTACCAGGAGTTCTCATGACGGTGCAGCAATCAAAAAGACGGCCTCTAAGCCGCTACCTCAAAGATTTCAAACACAGCCAGACGCATTGCGCCCATTGCTTTAAGTTGCTCGACCGGATCACGCTGGTTCGTCGTGGGCAAATTGTGAATAAAATCGCCATTGCCCGACTGGACACTTTGTTGGATGAAGCCGAGTGGGAGCAGGAGAAAAAAGAGTGGGTGGCACTGTGTCGTTTTTGCGGTGATTTGCATTGCAAAGAGCAGAGCGACTTTTTCGACATCATTGGTTTTAAACAATTTTTATTTGAGCAGACCGAAATGAGTCACGGCACGGTACGTGAATACGTTGTCCGCCTGCGTCGCCTCGGGAATCACCTGACCGAACAAAATATCTCTCATGACCTGCTGCAGGAAGGGTTCCTCGACGAAAACCTTGCCCCGTGGCTGCCGGAAACCAGCACGAACAATTACCGCATCGCCTTACGTAAGTATGAGCAGTTCAAAGCCCATACCCATATGGGACATATGCAGAAATCCTCCTGGACAGCCAGTTCTGATATATATTAAAAACGAATAAGGTGTAACAGAGTCGTGTTTGTGGAACACAGCAAACGCTTTACACTGTAGTCATAAATGATAGTCACTAATGACAATATTCGGGGTAACTATGAAATTAGCACTTCTGGGACGTCAGGCTCTGATGGGTGTAATGGCTGTTGCACTTGTCGCCGGAATGAGCGTAAAGACTTATGCAGATGAAGGTCTGTTAAATAAAGTTAAAGAGCGCGGCACGCTGCTGGTGGGCCTGGAAGGGACCTATCCCCCGTTTAGTTTTCAGGGCGATGACGGCAAGCTGACCGGTTTCGAAGTGGAGTTCGCTGAGGAACTGGCCAAGCACCTTGGGGTGAAAGCTAACCTGAAGCCGACCAAGTGGGACGGTATGCTGGCCTCTCTTGATTCTAAGCGCATTGACGTGGTCATCAACCAGGTGACTATCTCTGACGAACGTAAGAAAAAATACGATTTCTCTACCCCGTATACGGTTTCTGGTATTCAGGCGCTGGTGAAGAAAGGTAATGAAGGCGTTATTAAGACTGCTGCCGATCTGAAAGGTAAAAAAGTCGGCGTTGGTCTGGGCACCAACTATGAAGAGTGGCTGCGCCAGAACGTGCAGGGCGTGGATATTCGTACCTATGATGATGACCCGACCAAATACCAGGATCTGCGTGTAGGCCGTATCGACGCCATTCTGGTTGACCGTCTGGCGGCGCTGGATCTGGTCAAGAAAACCAAGGATACGCTGGCTGTGACCGGTGAAGCATTCTCCCGCCAGGAGTCCGGCGTGGCGCTGCGCAAAGGCAATGAAGATCTGCTGAAAGCGGTTGATGCGGCCATTGCTGAAATGCAGAAAGACGGTACGCTGAAAGCCCTGTCTGAAAAATGGTTTGGAGCGGATGTGACGAAATAATCGGCATTCGATGAAAAAAGGCGCCTTTAACAGCGCCTTTTTTTATTTCATTGCGCCTGAGCGTGCATAATAAAAAGAACATCACAACAACGAATACCGGAGGCTGTATGCCGCTGCATAACTTAACGCGCTTTCCACGTCTGGAATTTATTGGCGCGCCAACGCCGCTCGAATATCTTCCACGTTTCTCCGACTATCTCGGGCGCGATATTTTCATCAAACGCGATGACGTCACGCCGATGGCCATGGGTGGCAATAAGCTGCGTAAGCTGGAATTCCTGGCCGCAGACGCACTGCGTGAAGGCGCTGATACGCTGATAACCGCGGGTGCCATCCAGTCTAACCATGTTCGACAGACGGCGGCGGTAGCGGCGAAGCTTGGCCTGCACTGCGTGGCGCTGTTGGAAAATCCGATTGGCACTACTGCGGAAAACTATCTCACCAACGGCAACCGTCTGCTGCTGGACCTGTTTAATACGCAAATCGAAATGTGCGATGCGCTGACCGACCCGAATGCGCAACTTCAGGAACTGGCGACGCGCATTGAAGCACAGGGCTTCCGCCCGTATGTGATCCCCGTTGGCGGTTCTAACGCCCTGGGCGCATTGGGTTATGTGGAAAGCGCGCTGGAAATTGCCCAGCAGTGTGAAGGGGCCGTTGCGCTCTCTTCTGTAGTAGTGGCATCGGGCAGTGCGGGAACGCACGCCGGGCTGGCCGTGGGCCTGGAACAACTGATGCCAGACGTCGAGCTGATCGGCGTGACCGTCTCGCGCAGCGTCGCCGATCAAAAGCCCAAAGTTGTAACGTTGCAGCAGGATATTGCCCGTGAACTGGAACTGACGGCCTCAGCGGATATCCTGTTATGGGATGATTATTATGCGCCGGGCTACGGTACGCCAAACGAAGAGGGCATGGAGGCGGTAAAACTGCTGGCGCGCCTGGAAGGGATTTTGTTGGATCCGGTGTATACCGGTAAGGCGATGGCGGGTTTGATTGACGGCATCAGCCAGAAGCGCTTTAAAGACGAAGGACCAATCCTCTTTATTCATACCGGTGGGGCACCTGCACTGTTTGCCTACCATCCTCACGTGTAACAACCAGGTCGAAAAACGCTAATGCATGAAAGTATCCAACTGGTAATTGATTCTCTGCCGTATCTGCTCAAAGGCGCGGTTTTTACGCTGCAACTGAGTATCGGCGGGATGTTTTTTGGCCTCGTGCTGGGGTTTATCCTGGCGCTGATGCGTTTGTCGCCGCTGTTGCCTGTGCGCTGGCTGGCGCGTTTTTATATCTCTATTTTTCGCGGAACACCGCTAATTGCCCAACTGTTCATGATCTATTACGGTCTGCCGCAGTTTGGTATTGAGCTTGATCCCATCCCGGCGGCGATGATTGGCTTGTCGCTGAATACGGCGGCCTACGCTGCGGAAACTCTGCGTGCGGCAATCTCTTCCATCGATAAAGGGCAGTGGGAGGCAGGTGCCAGTATTGGTATGACGCGCTGGCAGACCATGCGCCGGGCAATCCTGCCGCAGGCTGCGCGCGTTGCGTTGCCGCCGCTGAGCAACAGCTTTATCAGTCTGGTGAAAGATACCTCTTTGGCCGCCACTATTCAGGTACCGGAACTGTTCCGTCAGGCGCAGCTGATTACCTCGCGTACGCTGGAAGTCTTTACGATGTATCTGGCGGCCTCGTTGCTTTACTGGGTGATGGCGACGGTACTTTCTGCACTGCAAAACTATTTTGAAGAACAACTGAACCGCCAGGAGAGAGAGCCGAAATGAGTGCTATCGAAGTCAGAAACCTGGTCAAAAAATTTCATGGGCAAACGGTGCTGCATGGGATCGATCTTGACGTCAAACCTGGTGAAGTAGTAGCGATTATTGGGCCGAGCGGATCGGGCAAAACCACGCTGCTGCGTAGCATTAATTTGTTGGAGCAACCGGAGGCGGGCACTATTAAAGTGGGTGAGATTACCATTGATACCGCGTGTTCGTTGACTCAGCAGAAAGGGCTGATTCGTCAGTTACGTCAGCACGTCGGTTTTGTGTTTCAGAACTTTAATTTGTTCCCGCATCGGACGGTGCTGGAAAACATTATTGAAGGGCCGGTGATAGTCAAAGGTGAACCAAAAGCTGAAGCGACAGCTCGTGCGCGTGAATTGCTGGCGAAAGTCGGGCTAGCAGGTAAAGAAACCAGCTATCCGCGGCGTTTATCGGGCGGACAGCAGCAGCGCGTAGCGATTGCCCGGGCACTGGCGATGCGACCTGAGGTTATTTTATTTGATGAACCTACCTCCGCGCTTGACCCTGAACTGGTTGGCGAGGTGCTGAATACCATTCGCCAACTGGCGCAGGAAAAACGCACCATGGTAATTGTGACGCATGAAATGAGCTTCGCTCGCGATGTTGCCGATAGAGCGATATTTATGGATCAAGGACGGATAGTGGAGCAGGGACCAGCAAAATCCTTATTCACGCATCCGCAGCAGCCGCGTACCCGTCAGTTTCTTGAGAAGTTTTTGATGCAATAAATAGTGCATATAGCACTCGTCGGAATTGTTTCTGGCGAGTGCTGTTCGCATAACTATTTATAATTATTGCTTTATTATTAATGCTTGAATCTGTTACTTCCTTCCACTGTTGAGTAATACTCAAGTAATTCTTCATTTGTCCGATAATTTGCATATATAAAATACATTTATGTGTTAGCTTGTTTCATATGTTTGGATGATTATCAATCTCAGGGGCATTACCACTTAGTATGCAGGATCATGATTTCTTCACCTGGCGACGGAGCATGCTGTTACGCTTTCAGGAAATGGCGACGGCAGAGGATGTCTATACGGAATTACAACAACAGACGCAGCACTTAGAGTTCGATTTTTACGCGCTCTGTGTTCGTCATCCGGTACCTTTTACCCGACCTAAAACGTCTCTTCATACGACCTATCCCAAAGCATGGGTGGCGCATTATCAGTCCGAAAATTATTTCGCCATTGATCCGGTGCTGAAACCTGAAAACTTCAGTCAGGGGCATTTACCCTGGAACGATACTCTGTTTCGCGATGCGCAACCTTTGTGGGACGCCGCACGCAATCACGGTTTACGCAAAGGGATGACGCAATGCTTAATGTTGCCTAATCGGGCGTTGGGTTTTTTATCGGTATCGCGTGCAAGTATCCGTAACAGTCGCCTTGCGAGCGATGAAGTGGAGCTCAGGATGCAGCTTCTGGTACGGGAAAGCCTGTCTGTACTGACGCGGCTGGAAGATGACATGGTTATGGCGCCAGAAATGCGCTTTAGCAAGCGGGAAAAGGAAATATTGAAATGGACGGCGGAGGGGAAGACCTCTTCAGAGATAGCCATCATTCTGTCTATTTCTGAAAATACCGTGAACTTCCATCAGAAGAATATGCAAAAGAAATTCAATGCACCAAACAAAACGCAGATAGCCTGTTATGCCGCGGCAACCGGGCTTATCTGAGTAAATTATCGTTCTGAGTGTCAGACGCAAAACCGGCTGAGAGCATTGCTATCAGCCGGTTTCTTTTTACTGGCGGTAAGCTTGTTTAATTTGCTTAACCGTGTTGGAAAATACCGCCGCCTGTGATTGATCTTCAATCAGCGCGAGCTGTTTTTCCATTTTAAGAATCACGCGGCCTGCATCGGCTTGGCCCATTGCCTGCAGCATCAGCGTTAACATGGCTTTCAGGCAGGTGACTTCATTGGCCAGTTCCTGGTTATTCTCAGCAGTGGAAAAGTCAGGCGTACTCATTTATTTTCCTCGTTATGTTTCAATGAAAAAGTGCGATGTCAAATCTTAAGGCGGCGGAGTATACCATAAGCGAGGCTAAAAATATCTGTGGTTGTTTTTTGCGCGGACCAATGTTGTGGACATTAAAATAAACAACATGTTGCAGTGCATATATTTTCTCCACATGTTGTTTATTTCGAGTATTTTCCTCGTTAATTATTGTTACAACTTTGACTGCCTATTTTGCATTCAGCGGGGGAATATGAATTTTTTGTCACTATTCTGAAACAGCTATGCAGATATAACCGTGGCAGAAGGCTGTCAGGACTGAAAGTTTCCACTCGTCGTACAATCTAATTTCCAAAAACGAGAGCAAAATCGAAAGTCGGGCGTTTTTTACATTTCAAAGTTGAGATAAAACCCGTTAACATAGGGCCGATTAACTATCGGTAGCGTTATCCCTATTCTGGAGATATTCCTTTGATCAACGTTTTTCTTGTTGATGACCACGAACTGGTGCGCGCAGGGATACGACGCATTCTGGAAGATATAAAAGGCATAAAAGTTGTCGGCGAAGCGTGCTGCGGTGAAGATGCGGTAAAATGGTGCCGCTCAAATTCCGTTGACGTTGTGCTGATGGATATGAATATGCCCGGTATTGGCGGTCTGGAAGCAACCCGCAAAATTGCGCGTTCCACGGCAGACATTAAAGTGATCATGCTGACGGTACACACCGAAAACCCATTACCTGCAAAAGTTATGCAGGCAGGGGCCGCAGGGTATCTCAGCAAAGGCGCCGCCCCCCAGGAAGTAGTGAGTGCGATTCGTTCGGTTTTTTCCGGGCAGCGTTATATTGCCTCCGATATCGCTCAGCAAATGGCGCTCAGCCAGATTGAGCCTGAGAAAACGGAAACCCCGTTTGCCAGTTTGTCTGAACGCGAGTTGCAGATTATGCTGATGATCACCAAAGGTCAGAAGGTCAATGAGATCTCAGAGCAACTGAATCTTAGTCCTAAAACGGTGAACAGCTATCGCTATCGAATGTTCAGTAAATTAAACATTCATGGCGATGTAGAGCTGACTCACCTGGCAATTCGCCATGGCCTGTGTAATGCGGAGACATTAACAAGCCAGTGACCGATCAGTTTGATGCCAAAGCGTTCCTGAAAACCGTGACCAGTCAGCCCGGCGTCTATCGTATGTATGATACCGCCGGGACGGTTATCTATGTCGGGAAAGCGAAAGACCTGAAAAAAAGGCTTTCCAGCTACTTCCGTAGTAATCTTGCGTCACGCAAGACCGAAGCGCTGGTCGCGCAAATCCAGCAAATTGATGTCACGGTAACGCACACCGAAACCGAAGCGTTATTGCTTGAGCACAACTACATCAAGCTGTATCAGCCGCGCTATAACGTATTGCTGCGCGATGATAAATCCTACCCTTTTATATTCCTTAGCGGTGATACGCACCCGCGTCTGGCGATGCATCGCGGGGCAAAGCATGCCAAAGGCGAGTACTTTGGACCGTTCCCGAACGGTTATGCGGTGCGTGAAACGCTGGCGCTGTTGCAGAAAATATTCCCTATCCGCCAGTGCGAAAACAGCGTTTATCGCAACCGTTCTCGGCCTTGTCTGCAATATCAGATTGGCCGCTGTCTCGGTCCGTGTGTCGCGGGTCTGGTGAGTGAGGAAGAGTATGCTCAGCAGGTCGAGTATGTTCGTCTGTTCTTGTCCGGAAAAGACGATCAGGTATTAACGCAGCTGATCGCCCGCATGGAAAAGGCCAGCCAAAATCTCGAGTTTGAAGAGGCTGCGCGCATTCGTGACCAAATCCAGGCCGTACGCCGCGTGACAGAAAAACAGTTTGTCTCTAATACCGGAGACGATTTGGACGTCATTGGCGTGGCGTTTGACGCCGGTATGGCCTGTGTGCACGTTCTGTTTATTCGCCAGGGTAAAGTGCTGGGCAGCCGCAGCTATTTCCCGAAAGTACCCGGTGGCACGGAACTCGGCGAGGTCGTCGAAACCTTTGTCGGGCAGTTTTATCTGCAGGGGAGCCAGATGCGTACCTTACCCGGGGAGATCTTGCTCGATTTTAATCTTAGCGATAAAACCCTGCTGGCAGACTCACTGTCTGAACTGGCCGGCAGAAAGATTAACGTGCAGACGAAACCGCGAGGAGATCGCGCACGTTATCTCAAGCTGGCGCGGACCAACGCGGCAGTGGCGCTCACCACGAAACTTTCTCAGCAGTCGACGATTACGCAACGTCTGACGGCGCTGGCATCGGTGTTGAAGTTACCTGTGGTGAAGCGTATGGAATGCTTCGACATCAGCCATACGATGGGTGAGCAGACGGTAGCCTCCTGCGTGGTCTTTGATGCCAATGGCCCGCTGCGCGCAGAGTATCGCCGCTACAACATTACCGGTATTACGCCTGGAGATGATTATGCGGCGATGAATCAGGTCTTGCGTCGGCGTTATGGTAAGGCGATTGAAGAAAGTAAGATTCCGGACGTCATATTGATCGACGGCGGTAAGGGTCAGTTAGGGCAGGCGAAAGCCGTTTTTGCTGAGCTGGATGTTCCCTGGGACAAACAGCACCCACTCTTGCTGGGGGTGGCAAAAGGGGCCGATCGTAAAGCAGGCCTGGAAACGCTGTTCTTTGAGCCGGAAGGTGAGGGCTTTAGCTTGCCGCCGGATTCGCCTGCATTGCACGTTATCCAGCATATCCGCGATGAATCTCACGATCATGCGATTAGCGGGCATCGTAAAAAGCGGGCGAAAGTGAAAAGCACCAGCACGCTTGAGACCATCGAAGGTGTCGGGCCAAAGCGTCGCCAGATTTTGTTGAAATATATGGGAGGTTTGCAAGGTCTTCGTAACGCAAGTATCGAAGAAATTGCAAAAGTGCCGGGTATTTCGCAAGCTCTGGCAGAAAAGATCTTCTACTCGTTGAAACATTAGGCCCTCTGTAGCAACATAGGGGTAATTTCACTGACAACAGATAGTTATCCGTCATATGCAATTTAATATCCCTACGTTGCTCACGCTGTTTCGCGTCATCCTGATCCCATTCTTTGTATTGGCTTTTTACCTGCCATTCACCTGGGCTCCCTTTGTTTGTGCGCTGATCTTCTGTATCGCTGCGGTCACCGACTGGTTTGACGGTTTTCTGGCGCGCCGCTGGAACCAAAGCACGCGTTTTGGTGCCTTCCTCGATCCGGTCGCTGATAAGGTGCTGGTGGCTATTGCGATGGTCCTGGTGGCGGAGCATTACCACAGCTGGTGGGTAACGCTCCCTGCCGCAACAATGATTGCGCGTGAAATTATCATCTCTGCACTGCGTGAATGGATGGCCGAACTGGGTAAACGCAGCAGCGTAGCCGTATCCTGGATCGGTAAAGTGAAAACCACTTCGCAAATGGCTGCACTGGCCTGGCTGCTGTGGCGTCCAAATATCTGGGTAGAGTATGCTGGGATCGCACTTTTCTTCGTCGCCGCGATACTGACTTTGTGGTCAATGTTCCAGTATTTGAGCGCTGCACGTGGAGATTTGCTTGATCAGTGATCGTTTCGACGCAAATTTCAGCAAACGATCGTCAGTGGTGAAAAATATCGTTGACTCATTGCGTCAGGTAAGTAGAATGCAACGCATCGAACGGCAGCACTGATTGCCAGACGATAACAAAATCAAGTGATTAACAAAGTTACTTGGTGACGCGGGAATAGCTCAGTTGGTAGAGCACGACCTTGCCAAGGTCGGGGTCGCGAGTTCGAGTCTCGTTTCCCGCTCCAAATTTAAGACATCGGCAATAGCGGATGTCTGGCTGTAAAGCCAGAAGATTTCGGCGCGTTAGCAAAGCGGTTATGTAGCGGATTGCAAATCCGTCTAGTCCGGTTCGACTCCGGAACGCGCCTCCAATTTCTTCCCGAGCCCGGATGGTGGAATCGGTAGACACAAGGGATTTAAAATCCCTCGGCGTTCGCGCTGTGTGGGTTCAAGTCCCACTCCGGGTACCATGGGAAAGAACAGAATAATCAAAGCAATAAGCAGTGTCGTGAAACCACCTACGGGTGGTTTTTTTGTTTTTGTACTCCATGTTCACCATTGTTTCGCCATTCAGCTTCGCCATAAAAAGAGGGCATTACTGCCCCCCAACGACCGGAACAACAGATATTTTGCGGTTATATCTTGCAGTCTGCGAAGCATTTTTGTGGCCTGATATTTCCTGTTTTTCATGCAGCGTTCCTTCCAGATCAGATATCCCCTTAGCTTTCAGGTCGTGGAACGTGAAGTTAAATTCGAGCTCAGGAAATTTTTCTGCGGCTAACTTTTTCGCTTTCATCCACTGAGCATTAAATGCATCTCGGGTGTAACGAGAACCTGACTGCTGGTGGATCACGTACAGGCTCACCATGCCGCTGTTTAATGGAAGGGAATCTGCAAGGTTGATCGCATTCGATAGGCGCACAGTCCAAGCCTTAATCTGGCTCACGGCCGTCTTGCTTTGCTGAATTAGAATACCTTCATCAAGTATCTGACTCTTTTTAAGATCCAGAATGTCACCCTGACGTGCGCAGCATAAATAGGCTAACTCCATGGCAATCTTCACCGGTACTGACGAAACGCTAAATAGTGCTTCATATTCTTTGTCCGTGACGTAACGGGTGCGTGCCTGCTCCTTAAATTGCTTCACACCCTGGCATGGATTCATCTTCACTTTGCCACGCTCATATGCCCACCTAAACACCCTCGACATAAACGCTTTCTCTCGGTTCGCCTGAACCCTGCTCTTAACACCTCGTTTATCCATGTATTTTCTGATGTGCTCTGGCTTGATGTTATCCGGCTTCATTTTCCCGAAGACAACATTTACCTTTGAACCGTATTTTCTGTAGTCTTTACGTGTTTCAGTTGCTAACTCGTGGAAATCGCCGGAATTAAAGAACTCTTCACAAAGTGCGTTGAAGTTCGTACCAACCTTTAAATCGTTTATGAAGTTTTCGTAAGCTGCCCATACCTGCGATTTTGTTATATCAGGATTGCACAACCTGATGGTACGACCATCTGTTGTACGAAACTCATAAGCAGATTTTCCCCGGCGAACGCGGGGAGGCATCCAATTATCCTCAGGGTTTTTACGAGGTCTAGACATTACATATCCTTAAAGTTTGGTTCTTCTTCCTCTGGATTGCTCACTATCAACTTTAAGCCAACAGGGTTTGATACATGATCCCATGTTGTTCCTGGTCTGCCGTCCTTACGTGGAATAAAAAATACTCCACTATCCCTGAGAGCTTTGCACTGTAGGGAAGGGCGACGATAACCAGTTAATTGATAGAGGTCATCTGGAGTAAGAAAACGTTGGATTTGTCCGCTCATAGATAGTTCTCCACTTAAACCGGCTGCACCCGGTTACTTCATTCGGTAAGCACACGATGAGCATCCATTCTGTGCCCTCGATTTATCGATCCGGCCAGTGGTATAGAGTTGCGATAATGCGCCAGCGACCGCGGATGTCTTTTTGTTCATACCTTTGGCGATTTCACTGCTGGTGGTATTCGGATGAGCCTGGAGATATTCAAATACGGTCATGGCGTTTTACCTTTACGTTCCTGTTCCAGTTGCACCAGAGATTCTTTTAATGCTGCGAACGTAGCTTCCAGTCTGGTGGCGACTTCGCGCATAAGCGGTGCATGCTTTGGTGGCAATTCAGCAACGGAGGCAAAAGCCTCCGCTACGAGTTCTTTTACCTTCATGCGGCGCATTGGCGCAGCTCCACCAGTTCGTTAAAGCGATTCATGAACAGGCCATAGGCTTGACCGGGGCGGAGAGGGATAACCTGAACGAGATCAGAGCAGGGAATACCTTCGAGAATTTCCCACTTCGAACCGTCATCGATTTCCAGATCACGGCGCTCGGTGGCTAACATGGTGAGATCGGCATATTTCACGACGGCAGCGTGCTCAAGCTGGATACCGAATTTAAAACGGATAAGGCCATCAATATAAGTTTCCATGCGCTGGTAGTCAGGCAGCAAGGCTTTGAGCGGGGCAGGAACATCCTGGCAATATGCCTCCGCAGCGTCGTGCATCAGCGCTTCAAAGGCGAACTCTGGAGGCACAATCTGGCTTACAAGCACAGAGTGCTGGGCCACACTGTAGAACTCTGGGAGATGCCCAGCGAATCGACAGATGTTGGAAAGCGCCGTTGCGATATCCTCAACATCGATATCGTCGATTGTGGCGGTCAGGTAGTTAAATTTTTGACCGGATAATGTCTGAATGTAACTCATGGTTTTCTCCATATTGGCGCGCTGCACCGCGCAGATTTTGGTTGCACGAATCCCTCGCCGGGTGGCGATATTTAATGGAATTACGCTTCAATAAATCCCCGCGGCGTCGGGGATTTAATGCAGAGCAATTAGGCTTTAAAGTTACCGATGAAAGTTTCCACTGATTCACCTTCGAACTTGCTGATCAGCAAATCGCGGAATTCGTTGGCGATCTCTTCTTCCTGAGCTTCAAGTTGGACAATGCGCAGAACAAAGCAGGGTTCATCGCTGGTCAGCAGGCTGTTACGCAAGCTAAAGCGGCGTTCACCCAGACCTTCATACGGCACACATTTGAACTCGAACGCCACAGGCATTACGTCTTTGCTGCTTGCTTCAACGCTTTGCATCAGCGATTTTTTACCAGCGAAATCACCAGTTTCATGATCCTGCTGTGTTGCTTGCTGAATAGTGATACGACGCACAGCCTGAGCCGCCTGGGAAATCTGCATCGTTTTGCCATCAGCATCAAACGCCAGCAGGTAATCGCTCCAGTCTTCCAGCCATTCAGCGATTTGCTTTTGCTTCAGACGTTGACCATCGATCTGCAGTAACGCGCGGAACGGGGCGGTTTTCTTCAGGGTGATTGAAGCAACGTTATCGGCGTGACCTGGATTATCCAGGGTGCCGATGTTGAACACTGAACGGGCGGCCATGTTGTCAGCGTCAATGAAGCAACGAGCTGGCTCACTTTCGCTGGCGTAACCTTTAGAATAACGTGCGAAGTCGTCGATACTGGTTGTGGTCATTGCGCCACGAAAGCGGAAACGCTCCAGAGAAAAGCGCTCGAGGCTTTCAACGCCAGTGCCCTCTGGCAGTAATGCGGTCGGGCAAGCCAGGCCATGAATATCATTCAGGTGATAACCGGAAAGAACCAGGTCTTTGACCTGCTTGAAGGTACCGCTGTCTAACTGAGACATAAAAATTCCTTATTAACTGATGATCAAAGTGGTATCAGTGAGTTTGTTGTTGCGGATCACTGAGCCGCTTTAAGCTTTCCATCCACCGCGCCAGTGATCCCGAACAGCTGACCCTGATCTTCCTGCAGGATGGTGAGCTTCCCGCCTTTGTTGACCCACATCGGGGTTTCGGTTGTGTCCTCTTCAGAGGCTTTACCACGCGGTGTTGGGGTGCTGTAGTTCAGCTTGTGCTTGATCTTGACGCGTTTCTCTTCAACGGAATTACCCATGCGCTCAAAATCAAATGTGAGGACTACTTTGCCTTTGTTGCCGTTGTTCAGAACGCCAAGCGCGGTGGTATTAAGTGCTGCCGCGATTTTGTTCATGAACACGCCGGCATCCAGTTCGCCAAGAAAATCTGGCACTACGGTCATGCGGTCATTACTCATGGTTTTACCCTCGTTAAGGCGGCTGCAACCGCCGAACTTTCTCCATACACAACAGAGAAGGGCACCTGCATTTGTAGGCGACTGCAACCACCATCCTCTTGCCCGGGTGGATTGGGTTATGAGCCCGTCGCTCGGTGATGCCCTTTTCTGTTGCGTAAAAATGGCGGTACCGAGGTAGAACATTATCTTCGTCCCCTTTGCATAAGGTTGAAGACCCTGGTACCGCCAAGACTACACACAGCAATACTAGAACTACGGTTATCACGGTCCTAAGCGTGATTTGGTTGTGGTGGCCGGTGCTGCGATATTCCGGCATGGGTTGATTACCAGTGACGCACCCTTTCGGGACACTCCCTCACGGTTTAGCGCATCAGCCTGCGCATTCACCACAACGAAGAGAGCACTGCCGGTGTCCGAGTTGAACGGACCTTTTCGTTGCCCATCACCGCCATCTGTATAGCGGTGGCAGGGATTGAACCTGCCGTTATGCCTTGCTCGTCAATGCTCTCATCGTTGTGTGCTGGTCTTTCCCAGCTGTCAGCGGTCTACTTCCCGCTGTCACTGCCGACGAGGGAGCTGGCATCTCTCCGTTTTCACAGTTGAACGTCTGCCGCTGTTGTCGGTGCTGGTACCGCCACTGTCCAGGACATTTATAAGGACCGTCTCCAAGTGGTAACTCTTCCAGTCCCGGTAAGTATCCTGCGAGATGCTTACCATGACCGGCTGATATTCCCTGAAAAAGGCTGGCGGTTACCGTACAAGTGGGAAAACACCGGGCCGCCAGAACAGGGAGTTACTTGTTATTGCTTTGGCCTGCTTTTAACCACATCAGGCGCGGTGGTAGGTATCTTCGGGCGGGGTGCTAAGGGGGGGATTAGCCCTTGCCCTTAACACTCCTGCTGGTTTTGGTATTCCTGGCATGGGTATCGCCACCAGCTATAGGAATTTGACTACGAGTTGCGGTTAATCAGACCGCGCCTCTGTTACCCCTCCCGAAGACACCTGTCAGCGAATCATCCGGTTATTCATACGTCACCGGCGGCAACATCGTGGGCGTCCTGCCTATTCGCTGTTGATGAATTGAATATACCCATGAGTAATTTTTGTGTAAATACCTTTTGGTATATTTTTATTTACCTTAATGACAACTAATTGCTTTTAATTGAATTTTATTTAAGGAGGTGATGCGTGTTATGCTCAAAAAAACACCAGAGAGGGCTTGGTATGGAACGTGACGAACTGGAAGAAGACCGTGCGGCATTCATAGCTGGCGAGATTGGCGGCGCAGTTGTCGAATTGATAATCGGCGGAGTAGTTATTAACCGTGATGCGATTGTCGATTGTTTGGAAAGAAAACGACGTGCTGTGGGGAATGTGATCCACAAAGGTGTTCTGCGAGACGCCGCTGCGATGGTGAGAAAAGGGCAATAAAAACCCGGCTCAGTGGCCGGGTTATATGTTATTTCATAAAGTGTTAGGTCTGTATCAACTATCCAAAGATAGCAACTACAGTTTATTGTAAGCTATTGATTCATGGAGCAGAGCTTTACCCATGATATACAGTTGATCCTGATTTTCTTCAGTTATATACCAGTCTTTGTACACTGGATTATCGGACAGGACTGCAAGCTGCAAGCCCTGCATTTGTAATCGCTTCACATGGAAGTGTTGTCCGAAAACGAACGCATAAACACCGTCCACCTTGAAATTTCTTATCGAAATATCGAAAAACAACCTGTCACCAGATTGGATGGTTGGGCACATGCTGTCGCCATCTACAGTCATTACTTTAACTTCATCCTGAGAACGATTCCCGAAGAGTGAACGAGCGTGCTCAGTGGTGAACTCAATAGCGTGTAGAACCTCAACAAACTCAGAAATCATGAAAGACCCTGGACCAGCACTCACAGTAAGATCGAGAACTTCTACACGATAGGTGTCGATATTGCGGGTGGGTACATCAATATCCATATTTGAGGTTGGGCCTAGACCATCCAACCATCCTCTGCTGATTTTCAGCGCATCCTCGATCTGACGAGCCGCCTGTTCACCAATATTCCGCTTATTAGGTTTACCAACAGGGTAAAGCATCCGAGAGACAACAGTCGGATCAAGCCCTGCATTTTCAGCAAACTCTTTCTGTGTTTTATAGCGAGTTACCAACTCCTGCAGTTTGAGGCGTCGCAACTCGAAGATGTCAGGCGATTCATTTTTCATAATTCCATCTTACTTAAATTTACTTCAAGGTAAATGACCTGCGAGTATTGACATGTATTTACTTAAAGGTATATTTAATTTCCAAACATAGGAGGCGTGATGGAAACGTTAAGAAATTACCTAAACGCTTTGTCGCTCGAAAAACAGAGAGAATTTGCAGCACGATGCGAAACCTCTCTTGAGTACCTGCGTAAAGCCATTAGCAAAAAGCAAAAGTTGGGAGCTGCTCTATCTGTTTCTATCGAAACACAATCTGGCGGCTCAGTTAGTAGAAAAAATCTTCACCCGGATGATTGGGAAAAGATTTGGCCTGAACTGGAGCATAAAAAATCAGCGGCATGAAAGTAACCACAGAATTAAGGGGTTAACCGTGGGTAACGAACCTATTTGGAAAGTCGAACGTCAGCCAGCCTGGCTGGTGGCGGCGATAAAAAAAACGATCACCGATCTACATGGTGGTTATGCCGAGGCGGCGGAATGGTTGGGCGTGACAGAGAACGCATTGTTTAACCGCCTTCGTGTTGACGGCGATCAGATCTTCCCGCTTGGCTGGGCAATGGTTTTACAACGTGCTGGTGGTTCAACTCATATAGCTGATGCCGTTGCGCGCCATTCTCAGGGCGTATTTGTACCACTGGCAGATGTTGATGATCTGGATAACGCCGATATCAACCAGCGCCTGATGGAGTCCATTGAATGGATAGGCCGTCATTCTAATTTTGTACGTAAAGCCACGGCTGATGGGGTAATTGACGCAGATGAGCGCGCTCAGATTGAGGAAAACAGCTATCAGGTTATCGCGAAGTTCCAGGAGCACGTAGCGCTTCTTTATCGAGTTTTTTGTGTCGCTGAAAAGAGTGACGCCCGCGAGTGTGCAGCTCCGGGCGCCTTGGCGAACAACTCTTCGAGTATGGAGAAATAATCCGCATGAGCAGTTTAACGGCTTTTGACCGTCTACCGCAACTCAGGATGATCCCGGTTTCGGGTACTCCGTTGTTTCGGTATGAACGCAGATTATCAAACCGCTGGGTTCCGTGTAACCACAGTAGGGCGGTTTCAATTGTGGGGGTCTACAACCGGAGGGCAAAACGCCTGTGCGTGAACTTAACCGAAGGTTCAAAGACCACCGCGGAGTGCCAGTCCGTGTTATCCGCTGGGAGCCAGAAACACAGCGCGTTATCTATCTGCGTGATGGCTACCCGCACGAATGCTTCAGCCCACTTGAGCATTTCAGGCAAAATTCAGGGAGATAACGGACGATCATGAGCACTAAATTAACCGGCTACGTATGGGATGGTTGCGCGGCGTCGGGCATGAAGTTGTCTAGTGTTGCGATCATGGCTCGCCTTGCTGATTTCAGCAGCGATGAAGGTGTGTGCTGGCCGTCCAATGAAACTATTGCTCGCCAGCTTGGCGCAGGGCCGAGCACTATCAGGACGGCAATCGCAAAGCTTGAAAAAGATGGCTGGCTCACGCGTACACAGCGCCGTAATGGTAATCGTAATGCTTCGAACGTGTACCGCCTGAATGTGGCGAAACTTCAGGCTGCCGCATTTTCTCAACTGTCAGATTCTGACACGTCAAAATCTGACGCATCAAAATTTGACGCCTCAAAAACTGACCCGTCGAAATCTGGCAAAAACGGCGGTTTTGACCCGTCAGAATCTGGCGGGGATCCGTCAGTAAAATCAAAACAAGATCCACAAGTAACTTCAAAACCCTCTTGTCCGGTTGCGGCGCAACCAGACCCTGAAGTCGTGATTACTGATCAGGCAATTTTGGTTCTGACCCATTTGAACCAGATCAGCGGATCCCGGTATCAGAAATCAAAAACATCGCTGGAGAACATCCGCGCCCGACTGCGTGAGGGATACAGCGTTGCAGACCTGCAACTCGTTATCGACCTGAAGCATGAGCACTGGCACGAGAACGACGAGCAGTACCAGTACATGCGGCCGGAAACGCTGTTTGGCCCGAAGAAGTTCGAGAGCTATCTACAAAGCGCTACCCGCTGGGATCAGAAGGGACGGCCTAAACGCGCTGACTGGGGTGCGAAAAAGCGCGATGTGATGGCTTTTGGTCCGGTTGATACAACGATTCCTGTGGGGTTCAGAGGATGACGTTAAACAAATATTGCCAGGCGCTGGCGGCACTACGTAGCCAACCAGCCCACGAATTGAAAGAAGTTGGCGATCAGTGGCGGACGCCGGATCTGCTTTTTTGGGGGATCAACGCGCTATTTGGTCCATTAGTTCTGGACTTGTTTGCTGACGACGATAACGCGAAGTGCCCGGTCTGGTACACCGCCGAAGATAACGCGCTGACACAGAACTGGTCTGAACGTCTGGATGAACTGGGTGGCGCTGGCTATGGCAACCCACCGTATAGCCGTTCGCAGTACCACGAGAAACAGGCGATCACTGGTATGACGCACATCATGAACTACGCAGCAGCACAACGTGAGAAGGGTGGTCGCTATGTATTCCTGATAAAAGCTGCGCCTAGCGAAGCGTGGTGGCCAGAAGATGCCGATCATATTGTATTCATTCGCGGGCGCATTGGGTTCGATCTGCCAGTGTGGTTTGTACCTGCTGACGAAAAACAGAAACCCACCAGCGCGTTTTTTGCCGGTGCCATAGCTGTATTCGATAAGTCATGGCGTGGTGAGCGGTTCAGCTATATCAACCGTACAGAACTGGAGGCAAAAGGGCGGGCGTTTATGACTTTGGCGCAATTTGCTGCCAGCAAGTCTCAACCTGCAACTGCCACACCACCTGTAGCTGACAAGCCAGAAGCAGAGTTGCCACTTACCCAGAAAGATATTTTTGATATCAGCGGTGTCGAGGCGTGGGCATGCGTTAGAGCTGCGTTCGGCGATAAAGAAGAATACACATTCAGTGAATCGAAGTTTGGGCATACCTGGGCGGCTGATTCGGTCGATGCGCCTGAGTTTGCACAGGTATCACCATTAACGATCGACAAGGCGAAGCTGCACATCCGCGAAAGCATTTTGTTCGGTGTGGATGGGTGGCTTTTGTCGATTCACTTCGATGACGCCGCTACACGCCTGGATATGTCGGAACGTATTCGCACTGTTGCCCTTGAAGCATCCGGTGAATATGGCATGAACAGCACTGATTTCATTGCAGCCATGGGAAGCCTAGATGCTTCCATATGGTCCAATATTCGCCAGATCCGCATGCACATCCGTGAGAAAGCTAAACCAGTAGCCGATCCGCATCCCGAGTCCCGTATCTGGCCGCTGGAGGTTGGAATTGTATTCGATCAGGTGGATGGCGCTGACATGCTGGATGAATCACAGCAGAACAAGCTGAAAGCCACCATCAATCAACTCTGGCTGGAACGAACGGCCACCAGCGAAATCATTACTGCAGCTTCTGAACTTGTTCGCAATATGCGGGGAGAGGCCGCGTGAAACTGATCCTGCCTTTTCCTCCGAGCGTGAACACTTACTGGCGCGCCCCTAACAAGGGGCCGCTGGCCGGTCGTCACCTCATTAGCGCTGATGGCCGTAAATACCAGAGCGCTGCCTGCGTGGCGATCATTGAGCAATTACGACGTCTCCCGAAGCCATCGACTGAACTGGCAGCGGTAGAAATCACTCTGTACCCGCCGGATGCGCGCCGCCGGGATATCGATAATTACAACAAAGCCCTGTTTGACGCGCTGACGCATGCGGGTGTCTGGGAAGACGACAGCCAGATTAAGCGCATGCTGGTGGAATGGGGACCCGTAGTGCCGAAAGGTCGGGTAGAGATAACAATCAGCAGATATGAACCGGCGGGTGCAGCCGCCTGATATGGAGAAAAGTATGAGCCAGTTAGCAACAACAGCGTTAACCATGTCCAGCAGCGATATTGCTGAGCTGGTGGAATCAAGACATGACCATGTTAAACGGTCCATTGAGCGCCTGGCAGAGCGCGGTGTCATTGAACTCCCCCCAATGGGGGAAGTTAGAAATCATCTCAATCAGTCGGTATCGGTTTATCTGATAGGGAAGCGGGACAGTTATATCGTTGTCGCGCAGCTGTCGCCGGAGTTTACCGCGCGTCTGGTTGATCGCTGGCAGGAGCTTGAGCAGGCACAGCAGCAGACGATTCCTCAATCATTCTCTGAAGCCCTACGTCTTGCAGCTGACCTTGCAGAACAAAAACAGCAGTTGACTAACGAACTGGCTGCCGCGGCGCCGAAGGTAGCGTTTGTTGATCGGTACTGTACAGCCAGTGGGTCAATGTCATTCCGCCAGGTGGCAAAACTGCTTAAGGCCAAAGAGCCTGATCTGCGGTTATTCCTCCTTGAGAACGACATCATGTATCGCCTTGGCGGAACGATGACCCCACGGCATCAGCATATTGATGCGGGCCGTTTTGAAGTGAAAACCGGCACATCCGTAACCTCAAACCATGCATTCAGCCAGGCACGTTTCACGCCGAAAGGCGTGCGCTGGATTGGTGGACTGTGGGCAGAACACATTGCCAGGGGGCAGGTCGCGTGAGAGCTCTGCTAACCCCCGAGATCGCCCATCGTATGGGGATTGTGCTGTTCCGTCCCGGTGCGGAACTGATGCATCTCTTCATGCGTGGTCGCGTTCTGCTCGAGCCTGAACCAGAAGAAATGGCGTCATTCAGTACCGGGGCTGTTCCGGCAGCCATTCAGCCGCTGGCTGATGATCCGGTAATGCGTCAGGTCTTCGGGAATGAGAGGGTTATTCAGCGTGCCGGTGGGCTTCCTTCCCTTGAGCAATGGTTGAGTAATCGGTTTGAATGCCAGTGGCCACATTCAACGTGGCACGACAAGAACTTCACAACAATGCGGCACCTACCAGGAAGCATTCGCCTGTGCTGGCATTGCGATCACACTTTGTCGGGGCAGCATACCGAACAGCTTGCAGGTATAGCGGCCGGAAACCTAGTATCCTGGATTCTGGAAGTCATTCGGCGTGATTCTGGTTTTCCTGAGTCGCATATCCTGACGCTTCCGGAACTGTGCTGGTGGATGGTCAGAAACGACCTGGCTGATGTTATTCCGGAAAGCGTTGCGCACAAGGGGCTATGCCTTCCGGATGAGAAGATCCGCTCGGTCATGAGGGAAAGCGACATTGTGCCTTCCGCTTCTGCAACCAGCCTCGTTCAGGAGAAGGCGAAGAAGATCCTCACGCTCTCTGTTGATCCGGAGTCTCCGGAATCTTTCATGCTCAGGCCAAAGCGACGCCGCTGGATAAATGAGACGTACACCCGCTGGGTTAAAACACAACCCTGTGAGTGTTGCCGACGGCCAGCAGATGATCCGCACCATATCGTAGGGCACGGTATGGGGGGGACAGCAACAAAAGCCCATGATCTCTTCGTGATCCCTCTGTGCAGAGAGTGCCACGACGAGTTACACGCCGATGTACCGGCATTCGAGCAGAAGCATGGTACGCAGCTTGAGCTGCTACTGCGTTTTATGGATCGGGCGCTGGCGATCGGTGTAATTGCGAAAGCTTAAGTGTATGGAGAAAAGTGATGCGTGATATTCAAATGTTACTTGAAAGATGGGGCGGGTGGGCTGCCAGTGATAGTTCTGGCGTGGACTATTCTCCTATAGCTGCAGGATTTAAGGGGCTGTTGCCGCAAACAGGTAGATCCCGACCGTCATGTACTGACGATGATGCGCTGATCATCGAAGGTTGCCTGGCGCGATTGAAAAGCCGGAAACCATATGAGCATTCACTGCTTGTAGCTCACTATCTGTATGGAATATCCAAGAGGAAGATCGCAAAAGTGCGTAAAAAAGATGAGAAATTGATACGCATCGAGATACAGATGGCTGAAGGATTTATAGACGGATGTTTGGCTATGCTTGATGTGAAATTAGATATGGATTGTTGACTTATGAAGCCCTGCAAGGGGCTTCTTATGTCAAAAGGCTAATGACAGCTTGTCGTATGCGACTTGAAATGTTTTGTTATAACTGAAATCACTAAAATCACTCCTTGATATTCTATCGCATAAATCACTCAGTATTTCCAACGAGCCATCATCAGGATTAATATATTTCGTGGTAAGTTGTTTGTTTGTTCTTATTAATCCGTAAAAAATAACCAAATAATGTGGTATCGAGTAACTGGTTTCATCTTTCAAAGCAATATTGTCAATGTTTAAAACGCGAGCGATTTCATTTAATGTTTCGGTTGAATTTGCATTTCTGAGTTTAGATTTATCACCAAAGCAATATGTATAAACAGCTAAAAATCTAGTAAGGTTATATACGTAAATATTTTCATTACTTATCGAGTTTTTGCTAAGCAATTGATAAACTTCAAGATATCTATGAAGGCATTCAATCTCCCTTAGTGATAGTTGTCTTGCATTTATAACTTCTTCAATACGCTCGCTTAAAGCCATTCTTATTGGTTGAGTTAATGTGCTTTTTTCAACTAAGATATCCCAGTGAGTGTGTGATGTATGAAATGTTTGAAATCCGTCGGGTTTAAATGTATCAGGTAGTCTAACTATATATTTTATAAATTTATCTAAATAATTTTGAGAATCAACTGAGGAACCATAGACATGATTGATTGCTGCTTTTAACTGAGATAGATTTGCAACAAGAATGAAATTAACATTTGGTGCATCGAAGATATGCTTTATTTTTTCAAGCAATTCTACAGCAAAAGTTGGACGGCATCGATCCAACTCATCAATAATTAGTATAATTTTTTTATTAGTAGATAATTCTCGTAGTTTGTTGTTTAGTGCTTTGATATTACTTTCGGATTCCATATGTTCAGATATTAAATTTTCTATAGTGCCATCAATAGCTGCATTACTTGTGTCTTTGATTGCTTTCTGAAATTCTTCAGTTAGCCCATCTGCATTCTGGCGTAATATCCATCCTGCACCAGCCTTAAGAGCAGTTTTGACACCGAATTTAATTGCAGGGACTGCTTTTTTAATGAGCTCTCTTTTTTCCTTTTCGGGTAAGACATTAGCTATAGCGGCCGTGATACTGAGTAACGGATCTTCACAGTGATCTTCTTTGAAGGCATCAATATAAATTACAATTCGCTCTTCGGTGTTCTTAGAAAGAAGGTTGCATAGTTTCAAACTAAATTCTGTCTTTCCTGTCCCCCAATAGCCATCAATTACTAAAGGTGATATGTCTAAGTTTGAATCTAGAAGAGTTTCAAGTTTTTCAGCAATTGCTCTTCGTTGATACTCATCGCGTGTGTCGAATGTTGTTTCCATATTGTTAGATATCCTGAATATAAAAATGAAAAAATACTCTCGCGGTCCGCAATAAATCTAGTAACGTGATAGTGTCGTCAGAACGACCTGATTAATACAAGCTAAAACTATCAAATTTGAGAACAAAATCCTACAAAGGCTGCCCTCCGGCGGCTTTTTTATTACCTCAAGACTGCACCCGCTAACTGCGAGGTGAGAGACTATGAAAATGAATGATTCAGGGAACATCTTCACGCAGTTCTTCGCGTGGGTAGCTGCTCTGGCCTCTGCTGTTGGATTTACCACTCAGGATCTGGTGTTCATGTTCTTTGGCGCAGCCGGTCTGCTCATTTCGCTTGCCTCCTACATAAACGGGCGGGTGGATGCACACCGCAAGCGTAGAGAAGACGAGAAGCGAACGAAAATGGTCAATGACTATCTGAAAGGCGTTGGTGACAAACCCCTTCACGAGCGTCCTGCAGCTGCAAGCGTGGTCGTTGAGGCATTACAAAAGGAAGGTGAGTGATGGGAACCAGAGGAAAATTGAGTGTGACAGTTCTGGGGCTGGTACTGGCTGGTGCGCCGGCATCGGTCATTCTCGATCAGTTTCTGAATGAGAAAGAGGGTAACAGCCTCACGGCGTACAAAGATGGCAGTGGCATCTGGACTATTTGCCGCGGTGCCACGATGGTTGATGGTAAACCGGTTGTGCAGGGCATGAAATTGACTCAGGCCAGATGCAATAAGGTGAACGCCATTGAACGAAATAAGGCTCTGGCGTGGGTTGACCGCAATATTACGGTACCGCTTACCGAACCGCAGAAATCCGGGATCGCATCTTTCTGCCCGTACAACATTGGCCCCGGTAAATGTTTACCTTCGACCTTCTATAAGCGGATAAATGCAGGTGATCATAAAGGGGCATGCGAAGCCATCCGCTGGTGGATTAAGGACGGCGGACGTGATTGCCGCCTGACTAAAGGCCAAAAGAATGGCTGTTATGGGCAGGTCGAGCGGCGCGATCAGGAAAGTGCGCTGGCGTGCTGGGGGCTGGACCAATGAAAATTAATCTAGGTCTTATCGGCGTTGTCGTTATTGCTGGCCTTTCGGTCGCTCTCGTTAAGAGTTGCTCAGACGCCAGCAGCCTTCAGAGCGATAACGACGTTCTGCGAAGTGACAACTCTATGCAGGGGCAGGTGATCGCCACCCAGGCATTCAACTTCAATCGATTCAATCAGGTTGCAGAACATGCCAACAGGCTTAACTCCCTGATTGATACCACCATCGAAGAAACCGTAATCGAATATCGGGAGATTCTCCGCCGTGAAAAAACCTGTGATCTGCTTGTTCCTGCTGACATTGCTGGTGGGCTGCTCGAATACGCGTACCGTTTACGTTCCAGCGCAATGCACGCCGATACCGACGGAACTGACGCAGCCGATGATAGTACCGCTGCCGCCCGCTCAATAACGTACTGCCAGGCTGTGCTCTGGATTAAGCCGTTGCTGGCCGTAATAGAGAAGGGCAACAATAACTTCGCTGGCATTCGTCAAGTAGAACAGGAGCGACAATAGGTATGGGCAAATCCTAACGTGAAAATCTGCAGCAGCATTTCCATAATGTTGGGCTGTAAATTACCTATCACTATAGGTTTCTTGCGTCATCAGGTAATAGACCGACCTCATTAAAAGAGGTAAATTATTACTTTACGTTGCGCTCAGGTAGACGAGATGGAAGAACGTCATCACAGCTATGTTCTTAAAACTATTGAAGAAATAGGAAGGGGTGGGTTCGGTTACGTTGAAAAAATTGAACTTTTCAATGTTAACGGTCACAAATGCGGTGACTACGCCAAAAAGATTTTGGCGCAGGATCATGGGCTTAGCAAAGAGGACTTCAAAAGAAGATTCAAACGGGAAGTGGATTATCAAGCTAGGTGTACGCACTCCAATATAGCGCCTATTTATCTACATAATCTTCAGGTCGATAGCCCTTGGTTTGTTATGGATCTCGCTGAAAGTGATTTAAGTACCGATTTAGCATCAGGCACGCTCGATAATGCAAGTAAAATGCATATTGCAGAAATGATCCTTTCAGGGGTACGTTTCATGCATACAGAGAAAACTAATGATCCAGGACGTAAGCCAGTATATTTACACCGTGATTTAAAGCCATCTAATATTCTTCGTTTTAAAGATGGAGTTTACAAAATTTCCGATTTTGGTTTAGTAAAAAATGCAGGAAAAGAAAGACCTGAATCTGAGCTTTTAACAAGAGTCGCTACAGCCATGGGAACGCTCAAATACATGGCTCCTGAAATAACAACAGCTGGGCATTACTCAGAGCAAACTGACATTTTTGCTCTCGGAGTAGTTATTGATGATATGGGGTTTGATAACGTTAATGGTATTAGACAGTTAATCGATAAATGCACCGCCTGGAGAGCTGCAAGCCGATACAAATCGGTTGATGATATGATGCAGGAACTGGCTGATATAAAAATAAGGAATGGGCTATGATTACCCTACTTTCAAGTGGTCTTTTCTCTTACGCTAAAAGTTTTTCGCGTACTAATCAGGATTCTATTCTTGCTCCACAGTGCATCGATAATGGCTATTTGATTGCTGTCGCTGATGGCGTTGGCTCGTACTTGGGCGCAGAACACGCTTCACAAACAGCAATTAAATATTTAGCGAACCTAATCAATGCTTCTTCTATCCAAGATCTTGATAGCCTCTTCGCTACAATAAAAGAAAAGATTTCTGCGTTATCTGACGCTGATGAATCCTATTTAGAAGCTGCAACGACGTTGACGTTTGCATATGTAAACAATCAAGGTTTGTACATTGGTCATGTTGGTGATTGTCGTTTGTATATTAAAAAAGATAATAAACTCAAACAACTAACGAAAGATCATACCCAACATCAAAAACTGTTGGATCAGAAGATTTTCAATAAAAAAGAACTTAAGGATATGGGGGGGAAAAACACCCTAACAACTGCGATTTCTAAAGTTATCCCATTGGAATTTCAACAAACGTTTATTCCTGCGTCTGAAGTTTTCGAAGACAACGAAGAGGCCACTCTCTACATTCTTTCAGATGGAGCACACCACTTCTGGGATAAGAGACCAAGGTTCTCAATCACAACCTTGAGCAATCCAAACAGTTTTGCAGCTAGCTTGCATAAACGAATTATTCGTAATGGACCTATAGATGATTTTTCTTTGGTTGTAGCCAAGTTCAAGCGCAGCAGTGTTAACTAATGGTGTGGTTGAACTTGTAAGACTTACGGCTCAATAAAGGTTCGGGCATACATAGTTCGTGTTGAACACAAGGGCTGAAATTCTGATTACATAGTTGAACAAACTCCATGCTAGGGCCACCAGCACTCACTGGTGGTTTTTTTCGCATCGCACGCGCACATCAAGGAAAGTCTTTCAGAAGTGAGCCCGGGCAAACCGTTAACTTTCGGCGGTTTCGCCTTGCGATAGGCGCAATATGGGTTCAACAAAGAGCGCGTTGATGCTGTCCCGCAGGGCAGGGGCCGCGGGTCCTTTCCGGCAATCTGACATGTTACGGGGCGGCGACCTCGCAGATTCTCGCTATTTATGAAAATTTTCAGGCATTTGCCGTTTCCGTTCTTCTTCTCGCTAATTCATTGTTTTAACTGTAAACACCCCCTGAAAAGAAAGGAAATGATAAGCCTTAAAAACGGCTAAATAGCCAGAGGGCGTTTCCTTTCTCTGTTTTTGTGTATGGAGTGAGCTATGGAGGTCAACAAAAAGCGTCTTTCTGAAATATTTGGGGTCAGCGTGCGAACCATTCAGAACTGGCAGGATCAGGGAATGCCTGTAGCACGTGGCGGTGGAAAAGGTAATGAGGTCCTCTATGAATCTTCCGCGGCTATCGAATGGTATTCCGCACGCGATGCGGCGATTGAGAATGAGAAATTACGGAAGGAGGTGGAAGACCTTCGTCTTGCATCGGAATCCGACCTTCAGCCAGGTACGATTGACTATGAGCGTTACCGCCTCACCCGAGCGCAGGCAGATGCCCAGGAACTAAAAAATGCAAAAGATTCCGCTGAGGTGGTGGAAACCGCATTCTGCACGTTCGTGCTGTCGCGGATGGCCGGAGAAGTAGCCAGCATTCTTGATGGAGTTCCTCTGTCGGTTCAGCGGCGCTTCCCGGAGCTGGAAAACCGACATATTGATTTCCTCAAGAAGGACATCATTAAAGCCATGAACAAAGCAGCTGCGCTGGATGAAATAATACCGGGGTTGCTGAGTGAATATATCGAACAGTCAGGTTAAGGGGCTGCAGCACTCTGCGCGCGCGGGTCTACTTTCGCTGTACCGACCTGAGCCGCAAACGGCGGTTGAATGGGCAGACGATAATTACTATCTCCCCAAAGAGTCGGCCTACCAGGAAGGACGCTGGGAAACGTTGCCGTTTCAACGCGCGATAATGAATGCGATGGGTAACGATTACATACGTGAGGTCAACGTTGTTAAGTCTGCCCGTGTTGGCTATTCAAAAATGTTGCTGGGTGTTTATGCGTATTTTATTCAGCACAAGCAGCGAAATTCCCTTATCTGGCTGCCTACTGATGGTGACGCCGAAAACTTTATGAAGTCGCATGTTGAGCCGACGATTCGCGATATTCCGTCACTTCTGGCGCTGGCCCCCTGGTATGGAAAAAAGCACCGGGACAATACGCTCAGTATGAAACGCTTCTCCAACGGTCGCGGGTTCTGGTGTCTGGGTGGTAAAGCGGCGAAAAACTATCGTGAGAAATCGGTCGATGTCGCCGGTTACGATGAACTGGCGGCATTCGATGAAGATATTGAGAAAGAGGGTTCCCCGACGTTCCTGGGTGATAAACGTATTGAGGGCTCTGTCTGGCCTAAATCTATTCGTGGTTCAACGCCAAAAACAAAGGGGACCTGCCAGATTGAGCGTGCTGCCAGCGAATCCGGGCATTTCATGCGTTTTCATGTTCCCTGTCCGCACTGTGGTGAAGAGCAGTACCTGAAGTTCGGCGACAAAGAAACCCCGTTCGGGTTCAAATGGACACCTGGCGATCCCTCCAGCGTCTTTTACCTGTGTGAACATAATGCCTGCGTCATTAAGCAGCAGGAGCTGGATTTCAGTGAAGCTCGTTACATCTGTGACACCACCGGGATCTGGACGCGTGATGGTTTATCCTGGTTTTCATCAACAGGCACCGAAATCGACCCGCCAGACAGCGTGACGTTTCACATCTGGACGGCATACAGCCCGTTTACCACCTGGGTACAGATCGTTAAAGACTGGCTAAAAACGAAAGGGGATACCGGAAAGCGTAAAACCTTCGTGAACACCACTCTGGGCGAAACATGGGAGCCTAAAATTGGTGAACGGCCTGACGCGGAGCTCATGGCCGAACGCAAAGAGTTTTTTGGGGCATCCGTACCGGATCGTGTTGCTTATCTGACAGCCGGGATTGACTCACAGCTGGATCGATATGAAATGCGCGTCTGGGGATGGGGACCCGGAGAGGAAAGCTGGCTGATTGACCGGCAAATCATTATGGGCCGTCATGATGATGAAGCGACCCTCGTCAGGGTGGACGAGGCGATTAACAAAACCTACCCCCGAAAGAATGGCGTGGAAATGTCGGTATCCCGTATCTGCTGGGATATCGGCGGTATTGACCCCACCATTGTCTACAATCGCTCAAAAAAGCATGGCCTGTTTCGCGTGATCCCGATTAAAGGGGCTTCCGTTTACGGCAAGCCCGTGGCGAATATGCCGCGTAAACGCAACAAGAACGGCGTTTATCTTACGGAAGTGGGTACTGATACCGCAAAGGAGCAGATTTATAACCGCTTCACACTTCAGCCGGAAGGGAGTGATCCTCTTGCCGGTGCCGTGCATTTCCCCAATAACCCCGAAATTTACGATCTGGCTGAGGCACAGCAGCTTACTGCTGAGGAGCAGGTTGAAAAATGGGTGGACGGGCGTAAGAAAATCGTCTGGGACAGCAAAAAGCGACGAAATGAGGCGCTGGACTGCTTCGTGTATGCGCTGGCGGCCCTGCGGATCAGTATTTCGCGATGGCAACTGAATCTTGATTCACTGCTCGCGAGCCTGCTGGAGGAAGAGGGGGGGCGGACCAATAACAAAACCCTGGCTGATTATGCCCGGGCATTATCTGGAGATGAATAATGGTGACACAGACTGATCTGGATGCCGCCCGTGCTGCGTTGCATGACCTCATGATGGGAAAGCGGGTGGCAACGGTGCAAAAAGACGGCCGGCGGGTTGAGTTCACTGCGACTTCAGTCAGTGACCTGAAGAAATACATTGCCGAACTTGAGTCACAGGTTGGCACCACTCCACGACGCCGGGGACCGGCAGGATTTTACGCATGAAAACACCTGCTTTGTTAGGACCGGACGGTAAAACCGCCCTGCGGGATTATGCCGGATATCATGGCGGTGCTGGTGGCTTTGGCGGTCAGCTCCGCGCCTGGAATCCACCGAGTGAAAGCGCAGATGCTGCGTTATTGCCTAATTTTTCCCGTGGTAACGCGCGCGCTGACGATCTGGTCCGCAATAACGGTTATGCGGCAAACGCGGTACAGCTCCATCAGGACCACATTGTCGGATCGTTTTTCCGGCTCAGTTATCGCCCCAGTTGGCGTTTTCTGGGTATTGGAGAGGAAGAGGCCCGGGCGTTCTCCCGTGAAGTTGAGGCGGCCTGGAAAGAATTTGCGGAGGATGATTGCTGCTGCATTGATGCGGAACGTAAGCGTACATTCACCATGATGATCCGCGAGGGTGTTTCCATGCATGCGTTTAACGGTGAGTTATGTGCACAGGCCACCTGGGACAGTGATTCCACGCGTCTTTTCCGCACACAGTTCAAAATGGTTAGCCCAAAACGCATCAGCAACCCCAATAACGCCGGAGACACGCGAAACTGCCGGGCAGGTGTCAGAACAAATGACAGTGGCGCCGCGCTGGGATATTACGTCAGCGAGGATGGCTATCCGGGGTGGATGGCGCAGAAGTGGACCTACATCCCGCGTGAACTGCCCGGCGGGCGGCCTTCCTTTATCCACGTGTTTGAACCTCTGGAAGATGGGCAGACACGCGGTGCCAACGTGTTTTACAGCGTCATGGAGCAAATGAAAATGCTCGATACGCTGCAGAATACGCAGCTCCAGAGCGCGATTGTCAAGGCGATGTATGCCGCCACGATTGAAAGTGAGCTGGATACGCAAACCGCGATGGACTTTATTCTCGGCTCAGACAGTAAAGAGCAGCAAAGCAAGATGACCGGCTGGCTGGGGGAGATGGCCTCGTACTATACCGCGGCGCCGGTTCGTCTCGGGGGCGCGAAGGTGCCGCATCTGATGCCGGGCGACTCCCTGAATCTTCAGTCAGCGCAGGACACTGACAACGGCTATTCGACGTTTGAACAATCTCTGCTGCGCTACATTGCTGCAGGGCTGGGGGTGTCGTATGAGCAACTCTCTCGCAACTATTCGCAGATGAGTTATTCCACCGCCCGCGCCAGTGCTAACGAGTCCTGGGCGTACTTTATGGGGCGTCGCAAATTTGTTGCCTCCCGCCAGGCCTGTCAGATGTTTTTATGCTGGCTGGAAGAGGCCATTGTCCGCCGCGTGGTGACATTACCGTCTAAAGCCCGGTTCAGTTTTCAGGAGGCGAGAAGCGCCTGGGGAAATGCTGACTGGATCGGCTCCGGGCGAATGGCCATTGACGGACTGAAGGAGGTGCAGGAGGCCGTCATGCTCATTGAGGCGGGGCTGAGCACCTATGAGAAGGAATGCGCCAAACGCGGGGAAGACTATCAGGAAATCTTTGCCCAGCAGGTTCGTGAAACGATGGAGCGCCGCGCTGCGGGACTTAAACCGCCAGCGTGGGCGGCTTCGGCCTTTGAGTCTGGACTGAAAAAATCGAATGAGGAGGGGACCGATGACGCCAGAGCTGCGTAATCTCCCGCACATTGCCAGTATGGCTTTCAATGAGCCGCTTTTACTTGAACCCGCCTATGCGCGGGTTTTCTTTTGCGCGCTCGCTGGTCAGTTAGGTATCACCCGTCTGACCGACACCGTGTCGGGCGTTACGCTTGGCGCAGAGCAGATGGCTGAACCGCTGACACTCTTTGGTGATGATGAGGAAATTGGGCCAAAGCCGGCGCGTAGCTACCAGATCACTGATGGTATCGCGGTGCTGCCTGTTTCCGGGACGCTGGTCAGTAAAACCCGCTCACTCCAGCCGTATTCGGGGATGACGGGGTACAACGGCATCATCGCCCGCCTCCAGCAGGCAATCAGCGATCCGGGTGTAGACGGTATTCTTCTTGATATGGATACGCCAGGTGGAATGGTGGCGGGTGCCTTTGACTGTGCGGACATCATCGCCCGCATGCGGGATATCAAACCCATCTGGGCGTTAGCCAACGATATGAACTGCAGCGCTGGCCAGCTGATTGCCAGTGCGGCATCACGTCGGCTTGTGACGCAGACGGCCAGAACGGGATCCATCGGGGTCATGATGGCCCACAGCAATTACGGCGCCGCCCTTAAAACCAGCGGCGTTGAGGTCACGTTGATTTACAGCGGCGATCACAAGGTGGACGGGAACCCCTACGAGAAATTACCCAAAGAGGTACGCGCAGATTTTCAGGCGCGTATCGACGCTACCCGGCAGATGTTCGCTGAAAAGGTGGCGGGTTATACCGGCATGTCGGTTCAGGCCGTTCTTGATACTGAAGCAGCTGTGTTTTCAGGCCAGGAATCAGTAGACAACGGCCTGGCGGAGCAGCTGGTCAACAACATGGATGCGCTGAACGTTATGCGCGATGCAATTAACAAACGAACGATGATTTCCCGAGGAGGAAGCATGAAAGGTACTACTGCATCCGCAGATACCACTCAACCAGCAGCATCTGCTGACCAGACAGTGACCACCGTTGACGTGCCTGCTGCGGTCGTTACTGACCCTGCAGCGGGTGCAACTGTTGATATCAGCAGCCAGCTGGCAGCGGCGGTCGCAGCCGAAAACGGTCGCATTATGGGGATCCTGAACTGTGAAGAGGCGAAAGGGCGTGAATCACAGGCGCGCGCGCTGGCGGAAACGCCAGGGATGACGGTGGAAAGTGCCCAGCGCATCCTTGCCGCGGCTCCTCAGAGTGCCCAGGCGCGTACGGATACCGCGCTGGATCGTCTGATGGAAACCGCACCCGGCACCGTAACGGCAGGTAGCGCTTCTGCCGAAGCGGGTGACGATTTGTTAAATACGCCTGTTTAAGAGGTCAACATGTCTAACACTGAACAATTTACGCACAATCAGCCCCTCGGGAACAGTGATCCGGCGCATACCGGTTTTGCACCTGGTGAACTGACGAAAGCAGTACCGGCGATGACGCCCCTGATGCTGGATGCCACTTCTGGCAAGCTGACCGTCTGGGATGGCCAGCATGCTGGGGCTGCCTGTGGCGTTCTGGCGGTGTCTGCCGACCAGAGCAGCACTGAGCTGGCATTCTATAAGTCCGGCTCTTTCCGTATTGAAGATGTGCTCTGGCCGGATGCGGTGACGGATGAACACATCAAACGCAACGCATTCGCAGGTACAGCCATTAGTATCGTCTGACATCCGACTTAATACTAACCATCATCCACAGAAGCCGCCATCGCGGCTTTTTTTACGGGAAACATCTATGTCAATTTACACAACGGCCCAACTGCTGGCGGTCAATGAGAAGAAATTCAAGTTCGACCCGCTTTTCCTGCGTATCTTCTTCCGTGAAAGCTACCCCTTCAGCACCGAGAAGGTGTATCTGTCGCAAATTCCGGGCATGGTCAACATGGCGCTGTACGTCTCGCCTGTTATTTCCGGCAAGGTTATCCGCTCCCGCGGCGGCGCAACATCAGAGTTTACGCCGGGTTACGTCAAGCCGAAGCACGAGGTAAACCCACAGATGACGCTGCGTCGTCTGCCGGATGAAGATCCGCAAAATCTGGCTGACCCGGCCTACCGCCGCCGTCGCATTATCCTGCAGAACATGAAGGATGAAGAGCTGGCGATTGCCCAGGTGGAAGAGAAACAGGCTGTGGCTGCTGTCCTCAACGGTAAATACACCATGACCGGCGAAGCGTTTGAACCGGTTGAGGTGGATATGGGACGCAGTGCCGGAAATAACATCATTCAGGCAGGTGCTGCGGCCTGGAGCTATCGCGACAAAGAAACCTATGACCCTACTGACGATATTGAAACCTATGCGCTGAACGCCAGCGGCGTGGTCAATATTATCGTCTTTGATCCGAAGGGCTGGGCGTTGTTCCGTTCATTCAAAGCGGTAAAAGAGAAGCTCGACACCCGTCGCGGTTCTAACTCTGAACTGGAAACGGCCCTGAAGGATCTGGGTGAAGCGGTCTCCTATAAGGGAATGTATGGTGATGTGGCCATTGTCGTCTATTCCGGGCAATACATTGAAGACGACACCAAAAAGAACTACCTGCCGGATTTGAGCATGGTGCTGGGTAATACCCAGGCCCGCGGCTTGCGCACCTACGGCTGCATTCAGGATGTGGATGCCCAGCGTGAAGGCATTAACGCTTCCACGCGTTATCCGAAAAACTGGGTACAGACAGGCGATCCGGCGCGTGAGTTCACCATGATCCAGTCTGCACCACTGATGCTGCTGGCTGACCCGGATGCGTTCGTGTCTGTCAAACTCGCCTGATGTCCATTCTGTGGCCCTGCGGGGCCCTGTTCCGGAGTTGTTCTTATGACAGAAAAAGAAAAGTTGATTGCGCGGCTTAATGAGCTTGGCGCGCAGCTTGGTCGGGAAGTGAATACCAGTGGCACCATTCAGGAGCTCTCTATGCGCATTGCAGAGCTGGAGGAAGAACTGAATGACGGCACGGAGACCGATAGTGTTGAAAATGGTGGCGTAAGTGATGGTAGTGCATCTACCGGCACCGTAGGACCCGTGCCGCCAGTGGATACTGTGTTAAGCGGCAGAACAGATGACGCGCTGATGGCCGTCGTAACGCTGGCCACGCTGCACATTGAGGCGCTGCACGCGACCAGCGATGAACGGGTATCTATTGTGGAGGCGGGGACCGTGATCCGCGTGACAGAAGCGGATGCGGACAGCCTGGTTGCACTCGGACTGGTCCGCGAGCACTAGCAGGGGGCTGTGTGGCTGATTTCGATAACCTTTTTGATGCTGCAATAACACAGGCCGATGACACTATTCGGCAGGTTATGGGGACTTCTGCAACGGTAACGTCCGGCGCGATTTCTGGCGTCACGTTGAGTGGTGTTTTCGATGATCCGGAAAATATCGGTTACGCCACACCCGGCATCCGTGTCGAGGGGACCAGCCCGTCGTTGTTTGTGAAATCAGCAACGATTGGGCAGCTGGCGCGGCTGGACACGCTGGATATTAACGGAAAACCTTTCTGGGTTGATCGTATTGGTCCTGATGACTGTGGCTCCTGCCATATCTGGCTTGGTACGGGTTCTCCTCCCGCAGCGACCCGGCGCCGTTAAGGGAAAACTATGTCTTTAAAAGGGCTTGAACAGGCTATAGAAAACCTGAACAGCATCAGCAATACGGCGGTTCCGCGGGCCTCGGCGCAGGCTGTTAACCGTGTCGCCACCCGGGCAGTCAGCCGAAGCGTTGCCGTTGTCTCGAAAGATACGCGGGTGCCGCGCAAGCTGGTAAAACAACGCGCGAGGATAAAACGCGCCACGGCGAAAAAGCCGATGGCAATGATCCGCGTGAACCGGGGCAACCTGCCCGCGATAAAGCTCGGTACTGCCAGCGTACGGTTATCCCGCAGAAAACGGGACAAAAATGGGGCCAATAGTGTGTTGCGTATTGGCCCTTTTCGTTTCCCCGGGGCCTTTATTCAACAACTGGAAAATGGTCGCTGGCATGTGATGCGACGGACATCCAGACCCCGCTATCCGATCGAAGTGGTCAGCATTCCACTGGCAGCGCCACTGACGACCGCATTTAAAGATGAGCTGCCGAAGCTCATGGAATCGGATATGCCTAAAGAACTTCGGGCATCCCTTAAAAACCAACTCAGGCTGATTCTGAAACGATGAAACACACTGATATTAGAAAGGCGATTATTGATGCGCTGGAGAGCCATATTGGTAAAGACGCACTCTATTTTGACGGACGTCCAGCGGTACTGGAGGAGGGGGATTTTCCGGCGGTCGCTGTCTTCCTGACGGATGCCGGGTATACCGGCGAAGAACTGGATGCTGATATCTGGCAGGCCACGCTGCATATCGAGATCTTTTTACCGGCGCAGGTACCCGATTCCGAGCTCGATGACTGGATGGAGTCACGTATTTATCCGGTGCTTGGCAATGTGCCAGGACTTTCCCTCCTGATCAATAACATGGTGCAGCAGGGATATGACTACCAGCGCGATGACGATCTTGGGCTCTGGAGTTCGACTGATCTGAAATATTCCATTACTTACGAAATGTGAGGACGTAATGACTACACCAAACCCACTGGCGCCGGTAAAGGGTGCCACCACCACGCTCTGGATTTATTCCGGATCGGGTAACCCCTTCGCCAACCCATTATCGGATGTTGACTGGACGCGCCTGGCAAAGATTAAAGACCTGCAGCCCGGTGAACTGACTGCCGAATCAAACGACGACACCTATCTGGATGATGCGGATGCTGACTGGACGTCCACTTCACAGGGCCAGAAATCGGCGGGGGAGGCCAGTTTTACGCTGGCCTGGAAACCTGCCGAGAGCGGGCAGCAAGATCTGGTTCGCTGGTTTGATGACGGTACCGTGCTGGCGTACAAAATCAAATACCCGAATGGCGCCATCGATGTGTTCCGTGGCTGGGTGAGCAGCCTGGGTAAAACGGTGACGGCAAAAGACACCATTACCCGTTCTGTCAAAATCAGCAACAACGGCAAGCCAGGTCTTGCTGAAGACAGCGCTGCTACAGTGATTGACGTAACCGGCGTCAGCCTGGATAAATCGACCACCACCGTTGCGGTTGCTGCCACCACCACGCTGAACGTCACCGTGGCGCCAGCCAGCGCAAGCGATCCATCTTTCCGGGCCTCCACCACGGATGCAGGTAAAGCCACGGTGACTGTTGCTGGTACAGTGCTGACGGTAACCGGCATTGCCACCGGAACCGCCGACATTATCGTGATGACCAACGATGGGCTTTTTGTCGCGACCTGTAAAGTCACCATTTCCTGACCTCCGGGGCTTGTGGCCCCGCTTTCTGGAGTAACCCATGTTTTTAAAAAGTGAGCCGTTCGAACGCAACGGTAAGACCGTCACGCTCTACGAACTGTCGGCGCTGCAGCGTATTGAGCATCTTGAACACCTGAAGACGCTGGAAAGTATCACCGATGCCGACATGCAGGCGGCGATGGATATGACGATTAAATCCGGCGCACTGCTGGTGGCCATGTCTTTATGGCATGGACATCCCCTGAAAGGGACGCACAAAACGCCGAAAGAAGACGTTGAGCAGATCCAGAATGAAGTGCTGATGACCTGGCCGCTGGAGATTGTTTCCGCAGCAGAGTACAGCGTGAAGCTGTTATCCGGCATGGTGCCGCTGCAGGAAGCGAATGATCCAGAGGATATCGCTGTGACTGAGCCGGTCAGTCTGGAAAAGTCCTCGCCAGCGAGCTGACATTCGTCCTGAAACTGGCGCGTGAATTTCGCCGCCCGGACTGGCGCGCCATGCTTGCTGGTATGTCGTCAACGGAATACGCCGACTGGCGAACGTTCTACCAGGACAATTTTTTTAATGATGTGCAACTGGATGCACATTTTTCCTCGCTGATGCATATCGTCATTACCGCGCTTGATCCCAAAACCACATCAACCCCTGCCAGCTTCAGCCTGCTTTCACCTTCTGCGGAGGATATTGCCGACGATGAACCCGGTGACGCTGTGCTGATGGCAAAGGCCGAGGGCATTTCAGGAGGTGTTCGCTATGGCCCAGACGGCAGTGGGTGACCTGGTCGTTAACCTTGACGTTAATTCGTCAAAGTTCAACGAGCAGATGGAGTACGTAAAAAGGCAGTTTAAGCAGACGGGTGACGCAGCGAATGACTCGGCGCTGAAGGTGCAGCAGTCATTTACCCGCCAGGAGAGCGCCGCGAAGAAGGCCGGTATTTCTGTCGGCCAGTACAACGCGGCGATGCGTATGCTGCCGGCGCAGTTTACGGATATCGCCACTCAGCTGGCCGGTGGGCAGAGTCCATGGCTCATCCTGCTGCAGCAGGGCGGTCAGGTGAAAGACTCCTTCGGCGGTATTATTCCGACCTTTCGGGCGCTGCTGGGCACCATATCGCCGGTGATGGTAGGTGTTGGCGCGCTGGCTGTCGCCACTGGTGCGGTGGTTTACGCCTGGTATCAGGGCTCGTCCACGCTGTCTGATTTCAACAAAACGCTGGTCCTGTCCGGTAACACTGCCGGGCTGACCTCAAACCGCATGCTGGTGCTGGCGAAATCCGGCGAGCAGGCGGGACTCACGTTTAACCAGACCAGCAGCGCGCTAACGGAGCTGGTCAAAGCCGGAGTGCGTGCCGGTGCCCGGTTCGATGAGATGAGTCAGGCGGTAGCGAAATTTACCGATGCGTCGGGTGTGCCGGTCGATAAGGTGGCGGCGGCATTCGGCAAACTGACGAACGATCCGACCTCTGGTCTGATTGCCATGGCGCAACAGTTTCACAACGTCACAGCGGAACAGATTGCTTATGTGGCGCAGCTGCAGCGTGCCGGGGATGAAGCCGGGGCGCTGCAGGCAGCTAATGATGCGGCGACGAACGGTTTTCGTGAGCAGACAAAGAGTCTGCGCGACAATATGGGGTCGATTGAGTCTGCTGCCGACAGCCTGAAGCGCGCCTTTAAATCGATGTGGGATGCGGCGCTCGATATCGGGCGGCCTGACACCACGCAGGAGATGGTTGCCAAAGCGGAAGCGGCCTTTAAGCGGGCGGATGAAATCTGGAATCTGCGTAAAGGTGATGGTTATGTCAATGATGATGCGCGTGCCAGCTACTGGAACGATCGGGAGTCTGCCCGCCTTGCACTGGAAATGGCGCAGCAGCAGGCCAGCGTGGCAAAGGCCACTGAGGATAACGCCGCCCGCGAGGCGGTGATTGAATCTGAGCGCCAGAAGTATGCCGCGCAGGCGCAGTCGAATTATGCAAAGACGCAGACTGCGCTGGAGAAGTACACGGCCCGTCAGAATGAACTGAACAAGGCGCTTAAAGACGGACGGATCCTCCAGGCTGACTACAACATCAATCTGGAAGCTGCGAAAAAAGAATACGACGACTCGCTGAAGAAACCCAAAGCCCCTTCAGCGGTAAAAACACCTGCAGGTGTAAAAAGTGTCGATACTGCCAGCGCGCAGACGCTGGAGCTGGAGGCGCAGTTACGCACTCTGCAGGAGCATAAGAGCATCACGGATACCATCAGCCAGCAGCGGCAGGAATTGTGGAAACAACAATCCCGCTTTTCGGTGCTGGAAGAGGCCGCCAAAAAGCGCGCGCTGACCGCCGATGAAAAATCGGTGCTGGCGAACAAAGACGAGGTACTGGCGCGGGCCGAAGTGAATGCCCGGCTGGGCGATCAGATTGTTGCCCAGGAACGGTTAAACCGCCTGCAGGACAGCTCGCAGAAGTACGTTACCCAGATTGGGGAGAAGACCCGAGCGCTGGTGGCCGGTGGCAGCATGAGTAGCCGCGGCGCGCAGCGGCAAAACGAAGAGGCACAGCTGCGGCAGGACTGGATGAATGCCGGTGGTACGGACACCGATCAGGGTTATCAGAACGAACTGGATGCACTGAAGAAATATTATGCCGCACAGGACGAGCTCCGCGGCAACTGGCAGGCCGGGGCGAAATCAGCGTGGGCTAACTATGCCGATTCAGCAGCTGATGCCTATGGTTCGATGAAGTCCGCTGCTTCAGCCACATTCGATGGTATCAGCCAGAATATGGCCGATATGCTGACGACAGGGAAAGCAAACTGGGCAGATTTCACCCGTTCCACGTTGTCGATGCTGACGCAGATCCTGATGAAGCAGGCCATGGCTGGCCTGGTCAGTTCTGCCACGTCAGCGCTGGGTTTTGCTGGCGGTGGTTATACCGGATCCGGCGGCAAGTATGAGCCAGCAGGTGTGGTGCACCGTGGCGAGTTTGTCTTTACGCAGGAGGCCACCAACCGAATAGGTGTCGGCAACCTTTATCGCATGATGCGCGGTTATGCGACTGGTGGTCTGGTCGGCGTGAGTGGCGGTGGCGTTGCTTCTCCTTTTGGCGTCAGCGTGTATGCGCCGGTTTCGGTGACAACAGGCCAGGGGGATTCCGGTCAACAGAAAGGAAGCGGCGATGCGCTGGGGAAAGCCTATCAGCAGGTGATCAACAGCTCAATCAGGGAAGGTATCACCAGAGAAGTCCGGCCCGGTGGCATCATCTGGAATGCAACAAAACAGAGGTAAGTAATGGCGATCGAGCATTTTGCATGGCGGATTAAAGCATCCAGCCAGCCGACCCTGAAAAGTAAGGATACCGTCCGTACGGCGCAGTTTGGTGATGGCTATAAGCAGGTGTCAGGTGCCGGGATGAATGATGAAACGCTCAGTTATGAGTTTTCATTTACCGGCGAACCGCAAACCGTCCGGGATATTTATGCTTTCCTGCGGCGCCATAAGACGAAATCCTTTTCGTTTACCCCGCCAGGCGGTGATCTTGCGCTGTGGCGTGTTGAGGCAGACAGCCTGCAGCGCGTCACCAAAAGTAAAACGGTGGAAACCGTATCAGCCACCTTTGAACAGGCGTTTGCACCATGAGCTTAAACAGTGATTATCAGAAACTTGAGCCGGGCAATGTTGTCCGGCTTTTTGATGTCGATGGCACCGCATTTGGTGTTTCCGACGTTCTCCGCTTCCACGCCCACAACATTGCCCACACTCCCGATGAAATTGCCGCTGCTGGTGGAGATGAAAATAAGCTACCGGCGAAATCAATCTGGTGGCAGGGGCAGGAATATAAAGCCTGGCCCTGCCAGATCGAGGGTATTGAGACGGCGACCGACGGGACCAGCGCGCAGCCGACGCTGTCGGTAGCTAACCTGGATAGTTCCATTACGGCGCTGTGTCTTACTTATGATGACCTGCTGCAGGCAAAGGTCACGATTCATGACACGCTGGCGCAGTATCTGGATGCGAAAAACTATCCGGAGGGAAACCCGTCAGCGGATCCGCAGCAGGAAAAGCTGAAGGTGTTTTACATTGACGCCAAGAGCACTGAAACCAACGAGGTGGTGGCGTTTACGTTGTCCAGTCCAATGGACCTGCAGGGGTTGATGATCCCGACGCGCCAGCTACATTCGCTTTGTACCTGGTGTATCCGTAACAAATATCGCTCAGGTGATGGATGTGACTATGCCGGAACGCGTTATTTCGACAAGCACAACAACCCGGTTAACGATCCGTCACTCGATGAATGTCCCGGTACGCTCACTGCGTGCAAGTTGAGGCATGGCGAGGGGAACGAGTTGCCGTTCGGTGGCTTCCCTGGCACATCCCTGATCAGGAGCTGATATGCGTCAGAAAATTATCGACGCCATTATGGCGCATGCTGCTGCTGAATATCCGCGTGAATGCTGCGGCGTAGTGGTGCAAAAAAGCAGGGTGCAGCGGTACATTCCCTGCCGTAATCTGGCAACCGATCCGACAGAGCATTTCCAGCTGTCGCCGGAAGATTACGCCGCTGCCGAAGACTGGGGAACAGTGATTGCCATTGTCCACAGTCACCCGGATGCCACGACGCAGGCGAGCGAACTGGATAAGGCACAGTGTGACGCTACGTTACTTCCCTGGCATATCGTCAGCTGGCCGGAGGGGGATGTACGTACTATCCAGCCGCGGGGCGAGCTGCCGCTACTGGAGCGCCCATTTGTGCTCGGTCACTTCGATTGCTGGGGGCTGGTGATGAGCTATTTCCGGCAAACGCATGGCATTGAGCTGACGGATTACCGCGTGGATTATCCCTGGTGGGAAGACAGTTATCCCGAAAACTTCTACCACGATTGCTGGTATGAATGCGGATTCCGTGAATTCAGCGGCGCACCGCAGCCAGGTGATATGGTTATCATGCAGGTCCAGGCTAATAAGTGGAACCATGCCGGGATCCTGCTCGAAGGTAATATGTTACTCCACCATCTTTATGGCCATTTGAGTCAGCGTGTGCCTTACGGTGGCTACTGGCAGGAACGGACGATGAAGGTTCTACGGCATAAGTCTCTGTGCTAATCTTTTGCATTATCAAAAGGGGATAGGGATATGAAAAAAAACATATTATTGATTTCACTACTGGGTTTATTTGGTTGTAGTGCATCTTCCTTACAGGAAGGACAGCCTATTTATTCTGGTCATACCTCAAAGAGTGCTGCACAACTCAACAAATGCATGTCACCTAAGTGGCAGGAACTGCATCCACAGGCTACAAGTATAGAAACTGAAACTGGATATAGAATATCAGCCGCTGATGATTTATTTGGTGTTCTTTCGATGGCTATTATTCAAGATGACTCTGAGGGAGGGGCCGATGTGAAAGTCTATGCTGCAAATAAAGGTATCGGTGACCCGTGGGGTAAAATAGCGCGATCATGCATTTAATTTATTTCTGTTTTTCAAAGCCACGTTAGTGGCTTTTTTATTGGAGTAAATATGCAAGAAATAATGACTCGGATTGAACTAGGTGGCGCGTTAGGTAAAACATTTGGTAGAACCCATGACAGACTAATACGAACAACAGCAGAGGCTATCAATGCATTATCAAAAACAATTTGTGGATTTGAACAATATTTAAATACGAGTAAAAATCGTGGTCTAACGTATGCTGTATTTAAAGGGAAAAGAAATATTGGAAAAGATGATTTAGGTTTTCCAGTTACAGGAGAGGTGATAAGAATTATCCCTGTTGTAATTGGCAGTAAAAAGGCAGGCCTACTTCAAACAGTTTTAGGGGCTGTACTTGTTGTTGTTGGTGCTTTGGGGGCTACTATCGGCCAAGCATGGGGCGGTGCAGCTTGGGGCCCTGCCGCTATGAAAATAGGCGCTGCAATGATGCTTGGTGGTGTTGTTCAAATGCTTTCGCCACAGCCAGCAGGACTTGCCAGCAAACAGGATGCCGAAAATCGGGCATCGTATGCATTCGGTGGTGTAACTAACACTGCTGCTCAGGGTAATCCAGTTCCACTTCTATACGGGTGCAGGCGTATTGGTGGGGCGATCATCTCTGCTGGTATATACGTCGAAGACCAGCAATAACAAAATAATCTTCCTTTCAGGCTACCTTATGGTGGCTTTTTTTATGGGCGCAATATGGCTACAGCAACCCCGATAAAAGGCCGCAAGGGCGGCAGTTCCAGTTCACGAACCCCTACCGAACAGCCTGATGATCTGCAATCTGTAGCGAAGGCCAAAATCCTCGTTGCGCTTGGGGAAGGGGAATTTGCAGGGCAATTAACCGGAAAAAATATCTACCTGGACGGCACGGCGCTGGAAAACGCCGATGGCTCCCAAAACTTTAGCGGCGTGACGTGGGAGTTTCGCGCGGGAACTCAGGCACAAAATTACATTCAGGGCATTCCCGGTACCGAAAACGAAATCAACGTTGGAACTGAAGTATCAAGCGCAACAACCTGGACGCGTACATTTACCAACACCCAACTATCAGCCGTTCGCCTGCGGCTGAAATGGCCTTCACTGTTTAAGCAGGAGGACAACGGCGATCTGGTTGGGTATTCCATCAATTATGCAATAGACCTGCAAACTGATGGTGGGACCTGGCAAACCGTGCTTAATACCAGCGCAACCGGCAAAACGACGTCTGGTTATGAGCGCAGCCACCGTATTGATTTACCGCAGGCTGGCAGCACCTGGACAATCCGACTGCGTAAGATTACCGCTGACGCAAACAGCGCCAAGATCGGCGACACGATGACGCTGCACAGCTTCACGGAAGTGATTGATGCCAAGCTGCGCTATCCGAACACCGCGCTGCTGTACATAGAATTCGACTCAAGTCAGTTCAATGGTTCGATTCCACAGATATCCTGTGAACCACGTGGCCGAGTGATCCGCGTGCCTGATAACTATGACCCCGATACGCGGACTTATAGTGGTACATGGCAGGGCGCGTTTAAGTGGGCCTGGACCGATAACCCGGCGTGGATATTTTACGATCTGGTTATTACCGATCGCTTTGGTCTGGGTAATCGCCTGAGTGCAGCCAACATCGATAAATGGACGTTGTACCAGGTATCGCAGTATTGCGATCAGCCGGTACCGGATGGAAAGGGTGGAAGCGGGACAGAGCCACGCTATACCTGTAACGTCTATGTTCAGGACAGGAATGACGCTTACACTGTGCTGCGTGACTTTGCGGCTATATTCCGGGGTATGACGTACTGGGGCGGTGATCAGATTGTTGCGCTTGCCGATATGCCGAGAGATGTGGATTACGCTTACACCCGCGCTAACGTTATCGACGGACGCTTTACCTATTCCAGCAGCACGACAAAAACGCGGTATACCACCGCGCTGGTTTCCTGGTCTGATCCGGGTAACGCCTATGCGGATGCGATGGAGCCGGTATTTGAGCAGCCTCTGGTGGCCCGGTACGGATTTAATCAGCTGGAAATGACAGCCATCGGCTGTACCCGGCAATCAGAAGCGAACCGAAAGGGGCGCTGGGGTATTCTCACCAACAATAAGGATCGCGTTGTTTCGTTTGATGTTGGCCTGGACGGAAACATTCCGCAGCCGGGATACATCATCGCCGTATCAGACGAGCTTCTGTCCGGCAAAGTTATGGGGGGGCGCATCAGCGCCGTTAATGGGCGCGTTATCAAACTTGACCGTGTTGCTGATGCAGCTGCAGGCGATCGACTGATTCTCAACCTTCCTTCAGGAGCGTCACAGAGCAGGACCATTCAGGCCGTGAATGGGGAATCAGTCACAGTCACCACGGCATACAGTGAGACGCCACAGGCCGAAGCTGTATGGGTGGTTGAGTCGGACGAGCTTTACGCACAGCAGTATCGTGTTGTCAGTGTCTCCGATAATAATGATGGTACTTTCTCTATTACCGGGGCATGGCACGATCCGGATAAATATGCCCGTATTGATACCGGAGCCATCATTGACCAGCGGCCAGTGAGTGTGATCCCGCCGGGTAACCAGTCGCCGCCAGCCAACATCGTGATCAGTTCGTTTTCAGTGGTTCAACAGAATATCAGCATCGAAACCATGCGGGTGAGCTGGGACCAGGCGCAGAATGCCATCGCCTACGAGGCACAGTGGCGCCGCAATGATGGTAACTGGGTAAACGTGCCGCGCAGCTCCACCTCGTCATTCGATGTTCCGGGTATTTATGCCGGGCGCTACCTCGTGCGTGTGCGCGCCATTAATGCCGCTGAAATATCCTCTGGCTGGGGCTACTCCGAAGAGAAAACGCTGACGGGCAAAGTGGGAAATCCACCGAAACCTGTCGGCTTTGCGACAACGCCGATCAACTGGGGGATTCGCCTGAACTGGGGATTCCCGGCTAACACCGGGGATACGCTGAAAACGGAAATTCAGTACACCGCGAACAGTGATTTCTCTAATCCTCTTTTGCTGTCGGATGTGCCTTATCCGTCAGCCGAATACACCCAACTGGGACTGAAGGCGGGACAGGAGTTCTGGTACCGCGCGCAGCTGGTTGACAGAACGGGTAATGAATCAGGCTGGACCGACTGGGTTCGTGGTGTATCCAACGCGAATGCTGACGACTACCTGGGCGATATTGCTGATGACTTCCTGACGTCTGCAGACGGTGACCGCCTGACAGGCGACATTGATACTAATCTGGAAGCTGCGTTGCAGAATGCGCTGGCCAATCATGGAACGGTAGAGCATCAGTGGGCGCGGTACGGCGAAGTGCGCGCGGATATTCTGGTGGTCAAAACGACCATTGCTGATGTTGATAAAGCGATGGCTGAAATGTCCACCCAGGTACAGGCGCAGATTAAAGATGTAACCGCCTCGCTTGAGGATAAGCTCACTGCCACCGTTGACGCTACAAGTGCTACGGCCATTCATACCCTGAAAGTCGGAGTACGCATCAACGATATTTTTTATGGCGCCGGTATGTCGATTGCGGTGCTGGCCGAAGCGGGTAAGCCGGTAGTCACTCGTGTCGGATTTAACGCCAATCAGTTCGTCCTGATGAGTGGCAGCGATGATACGCAATATTCACCGTTTGCGGCGGTCAATGGTCAGGTCTTTATCAGCGATGCGTTTATTCAGTATAGTCAAATCACACTGGCAAAAATTGGCGAGCTGCGATCCGCTAATTATGTACAGGGACAAACCGGCACCATCATGAAATCAGACGGAACGTTTGAAATGAATGGGGCTGTTGCCGGCGAGGGTGCAACGAAAATGACCAATCTGAATTACAGCGTTAAAGATGGCAATGGCGTTCTTCGCGTGCAGATTGGCAAATTAACAGGGGTATTCTGATGACATGGGGAATTCAGACATGGGACGCTAACGGTGTCCCGAATAACTATGGCATTAAACCTGTAACTGTGGTGGGTATCATCGATCTTGCTTTAGGTCAGAAAACGGGAAGCTACCAGTTCAACCTCGAGCCCGGTTTAAAGGTCGGTTTTGCGGTTGGTACTCTGGAGGATAAAGGGACAATAAGTTACATAGATAAAAGAAATATTATTGCATCTGGAAACACCATAACAATACAGCCTTCAGGTAGTGATGGGATTAATGATTACCCGGCAGTCAAAGTGCAGTTAATCGTTTTTGCGGAGACTGCGTAGATGGCTAAATATGGCGCATTGATTTCATTACCTAACGGGAACCCTTTTATCACGCCTGATTCCACACCAATGACGCTTTACCGGAAAGTCACTGTAAACTCGACTTTTGGGGGGAATTTTAACAGTGCTTCGGCGTCTGTTACTATCGACGGTCAGAAGGGAGGGATTGCATTTGCAAGAACCAGCGCCCCGGCGAAGATATCTGCTTCAAAAAGTGGCAATACGTTCAGTGTTGATGCGTCTAATTACAGGGGATCGGCTTTTGTCCTTGAGGCCTATTTTTTTGCCATATATCCGCTTACCCTTCCGGCCTGGGGTGTGGCTATATGGGATGCCGAAGGAACACTGGTTCTTACAAACGAATCAAGGGTATTGACAGATCTGACAACTATCGGGACGCCCGGGGCGGCTACGGGTGGAATTAATATCGATGTCACAATGCCGGGGAAATGGGCTGTAAATCCGATGGGGCTGGGATCTGTCATCCTCCACGCTGGTTCTGCACCAGGTGGGCAGCCAATATTTCAGTCTGTTGATGTGGGGACGGGTTGCCATGACGACACTGGTGGTACAAGAATCAGGGGGCAAAGTTCAACCACTGCAAGTGGTTCCTCTGTCGGAACAACGAATAGCGGAATTGTGATAACGGCGATAAACACAGCTGCATATGATTAAACTGATCGATTTGAACGATCAATTTTAGAATATTGATCTATTAAAACTATTTTTATTATTCAATGCCATTGGTTATTTTTTGTTTAAATAATTAACTCTGGTGTCGAAATGAAAAATATAATTATTCCATTTATTGTCTGCCTGGTGCTTTCAGCCTGTTCAGGACCTGTTCTGGAGAAACAGAAACCGGTTTGTCAGGCTGAGTTAGTGCTTGGTGGACAGCCCCAGTCAGTGCAAATTTACGGTGTGCGAAAAGTGGTTAATCAGACTGAGTACAGGGCCGGTTATCCCTTTAACTGGCGATGGGTGAATAAAAATAATTTCACCAGTTCGAATTGCCCTCAATGAAATACCAAAAATAACCCGCTCCGGCGGGTTTTTTATTATCTGAATTCAGGAGATATCTATGTCAGCAGGTGTTATTGGTTTAACGAATAATAAAACAGGGGTTGTGGGCTCAGGGACCTCTTTTACATCAGACCTGAAATCAGGAGATTTTATTGTAGCGGTTGTCGGCGGTGTAACTTACACCCTGCCAGTGGCAAATGTAGAAAACAACACAACAGCCTGGCTGGTATCTCCGTATACCGGACCAACAACCTCAAATCTTTCATGGTATGCCGTACCCCGCCTGGCCATGAATCTGGTTACTGCTGCGTTGGTTGCTCAGAGCGCGGAAGCGCTGCGCGGACTGAATTACGACAAACAAAACTGGCAAAGCATCTTCAGCGGAACCGGAACTGTTACGGTCAAATTACCGGATGACAGCTCATATTCAGGCCCTGCATGGGGTGGAATTACTGAAACACTGAACCTGAAGGCTGACAAAACAAGCCTGGATGAGAAAGCTGACAAAACCAGTCTTGGCACTGCCGCAGGTAAAAACACAGGGACAGCAACATCGGATGTGATGCAGCCGGGGATGTTTGGCATCGGCAGACCGGGTGGCGTGTTTCGTTTTAATGCTACAAGCATTGATGCAATCCTCAGTGGGATGGCGGGTTATGGCCTGTCCGTACTTCGAAATGACAATCAAATACCCGACCCCTGGTATATACACAATTACTCTCCTGCGTTATTTATGCGTGCCGGAGACACCTACACACTATGGTGTGCTCCGTTTGAAAACTCGGGACCCATTCGAGTGTTTGGTGGTGCAGACGGGCGAGGCTGGCTGACTGGCCGACGAATTCTGGATAATGTAACAACCACTACCGACTCGAACGGTTTTATCAAAAAAGCGTCGCCTGTAATCCAGCTCTATGGCGACGGCAGATTTGAGGTGAATGCGGAATCTGAGGGATGCACTGTGGCCAGACAGGGTCAGGGTGTCTATCTCATTGACGGGTGCACGGGACTAAACGCTGATGCTTCGTGGGGCGGGACGGATGGCGGTTTTGAAATTCCCGTCGACAGAAACAAGCAACCCCGTATCTGGCTGGACTATAAAGTCAATGCTGATGGTTCGGTGCTGGTCAGGACATATCACCGGGTTCATCCCTCTGCACCGGAGTTTGCTCAGAACAGAATAGGAAATACCGATACCAATGGTGTGTTTACTGAGACCGTTGTGGATGGTGAACCAGTCGACATTCCTGCAGATTCTTTTGTGTCAGTACGTGTGGAAATGCCGGAAGACAGCATCTGGAACCAGAAGAAGAAAGAAACTCGGGAGGCGATTGAAAAAGCTGAACGCGAGCGCGAGCAAAATCAGCAGGATACTCATCCATAAAAATGGGTAGTTGCCGCAACCACGCCGTATGCAGGAGCATGATTGCGGCCAACTGGCGAACGTTCGATAGTGCGAGTATTGAATGATTGCCAGTCACGGCGGATTGTACTTAAGCAATATGACGGTTCAAGGCGTTTAATCTGAAACCAGCCACATATCAGACTCTTCAAACATTTCCTGAACAGTACGGCTTATCTGTTCCTTCTCATGCTTGCTGGCGTCAG
>NZ_JAOWHC010000032.1:157767-293464 GCF_030332805.1 Citrobacter sp. Cpo065 | reverse complement strand
AATAAATATCCTCCGGCATAGCCGGAGGTTTTTCTGATGCGCCTATAAGGCTCTGTTACCAGCCGCGCCCTAACAGGCGCATACGATCTGACATTTGCATCAGACTTCGTTACTTACGGCCCGTAAACGGGCTACCCGGATAAGGGATCGATAACTGCTCGCCCATTTTATCCTCTGCAAGCTGGTGCTTTATGTATTCCTGTATCCTTGCTGTGTTCTTACCCACCGTATCTACGTAATACCCACGACACCAGAACTCCCTGTTCCTGTATTTAAACTTCATATCACCAAACTGCTCATACAACATCAGACTGCTTTTACCTTTCAGATAACCCATAAAACCGGATACGCTCATTTTGGGCGGGATTTCCACAAGCATATGGATATGATCTGCACAGCATTCCGCTTCCAGGATCCGCACGTTTTTCCACTCACACAGCTTTCTTAAGATGCTGCCTATCGCCCTACGTTTCTCCCCGTAGAATGCTTGTCTTCGGTATTTGGGCGCAAAAACTATGTGATATTTACAGTTCCATCGGGTGTGCGCTAAGCTCTTTTCGTCCCCCATTGGGACCCCCTTTTGATTTCTTGTTTAACCCTTGCAGTTGCCAGACCGCAAGGTGTTTTAACAAATCAAAAGGGGTTTTAATAACTGGCCCAAAGCTGAAAGCTTTCCGGAACCCCCAGCCTAGCTGGGGGTTTTCTGTGCACAATAAGGCTACCGCGCCAGCCGTAGCTGTTGTAAGTTTCCGTCGATATGTAAGTCTGTTTGCAGCCGCGCGATATCGCGGCACAAAAACGCCATCTCCCGATGTTCTTCGAGTTTCTTACGCCATTTCTCCGGTACGTCATCCAGATGTTCATACAGCGCTTCCAGCGTTGGAAACTGTGCCAGCAGTTGTGTGGCACTTTTAGGACCAATACCGGCAACCCCCGGTATTTTAGAACTGCTGATCCCGGCCAGTCCCCAGTAATCAGGCAGCAGTTGCGGCAGTACGCCAAACTCTTTCTCGATAAACGGCGCATCCAGCCAGCGTTTCTGGAAATAATCACGAATACGCAGCGTCGGGGAGAGTAGCTGACAGTAGCCTTTATCGGTTGAGACGATAGTCGCCTGGTGTCCCGCCTGGCTAACTTTCACCGCCAGAGTGGCGGCTAAATCATCGGCTTCATTCCCGCTGGATACCCAGCAGCAGACGCCGCGCTGTTCAAAAGCGGCGCGTAAGGCGGGCATTTCCTGGTGTAAATCGTCAGGCATCGGCGGGCGACCGGCTTTGTAGTCAGGTAACCGTTGGTGACGCCAGCCGCTGTTACGCGCTTCGTCATCAAATACCGCCACGGCGTGCGTGGGCTGACTGTGCACAATCAGCTGATCGAGCGCGTGCTGACATGCCTCCACGCAGGGGGAGCCCTGTACGGCGTGAATACGGCGGATGAGATTCAGTGCATCAACAATGAGCAGGTGGACGGCCACGGTGTTCTCCCTAACAAATTAGTCTGTAGGGTAACATTCACGACGAGTGGAGACGAGCATTGCGAAAGAGCGCTATCCGTAAGCCTGATAAGCGAAGCGCCATCAGGCAATAAAAGCCGGATGCGGCGAGCGCCTTATCCGGCCTACAGATACGAAAATGTGCTGAGAATTAATCGCAGGTGACAATCTTCATCGCCAGACCACCACGAGAGGTTTCTCGGTATTTGGCGTTCATGTCTTTACCGGTTTCGTACATGGTCTCGATAACTTTATCGAGGCACACGCGTGGTTCACTGGTACGGCGCAGCGCCATACGTGCAGCGTTCACCGCTTTAACCGAAGCAATGGCATTACGCTCAATGCACGGTACCTGAACCTGGCCGGCAACCGGGTCGCAGGTCAGACCCAGGTTGTGTTCCATACCGATTTCTGCCGCGATGCATACCTGCATTGGGCTACCGCCCAGCAGTTCAGCCAGACCAGCCGCTGCCATGGAGCAGGCGACGCCAACTTCACCCTGACAGCCGACTTCGGCACCAGAGATAGAGGCGTTCATCTTGTACAGTGAACCAATGGCGCTCGCGACCAGCATGTAGCGTGCCAGCGAGTTAGCGTTCACTTCACGGATAAACTTGTCGTAATAAGCCAGTACGGCAGGAACAATCCCGCATGCACCGTTGGTTGGTGCAGTCACCACGCGTCCACCGGCTGCGTTTTCTTCGTTCACGGCCAGCGCGAACATGTTGATCCAGTCAACAACCGCCATCGGGTCGGTGGTGGTTTTGTCGCTGCTGACCAGCATGCGACGCAGCGCAGCAGCACGACGCGGAACGCGCAGTTTGCCCGGCAATACACCTTCGGTGGTGATGCCGCGTTCAATCCCGCTACGCATCACTTCCCAGACGTTAGCAAAGTGCTGTTCCAGCTCTTCTTTGCTGTGCAGCGCCAGTTCGTTTTGCATCATCAGACCGGAAAGCGACAGGCCGGTTTCCTGGCAATGACGTTGCAAATCAGCTGCGGATTTATACGGATATGGCACGTTTACCGGAGAGTTGTTCGGTAAACCAAAATGTTCTTCATCAACGATGAACCCACCGCCAATGGAATAGTAAGTCTGGCTGTAAATGGCCTTTTCGCCCGCCAGTGCGGTAATGCGCATCCCGTTTTCGTGCAGGGACAGATTGTCCGCATGGAAATTCATGCACTTGTCGACCGGGAACTCGACCTCATGTTGACCATCTGCCAGCAGCAAACGCCCATGAGTATTCACATCCTGGATAAAGGACGGAATGGCATCAATGTCTACGGTATCCGGTAGATTACCCGCCAGGCCCATAATTATCGCGATGTCGGTATGGTGACCTTTCCCCGTCAGAGATAAAGAGCCATAGACATCAACCACTACGCGGGTTACGTCAGTGAGAATTCCGCGTGCAATCAGGTCATCCGTGAATTGTTTGCCTGCTTTCATCGGGCCAACAGTGTGGGAGCTGGAAGGGCCAATGCCGATTTTGAAAATATCGAATACGCTAATCATGAGGCGTCCATTGTGTATCGAGGTGCGCCGCCCCGAGGAGCGGCGCAGGGGAATTAACTGAACAGAGAGTAGAAAATAGCGGAGATAGCGATCAGGCCCATAATCACAACGAAGACGTTGCTGATATGGCCGCTGTACTTACGCATTGCCGGTACTTTCTGAATGGCATACATCGGCATCAGGAACAGAATCATCGCGATGATTGGGCCACCCAGGGTCTCAATCATGCCGAGGATGCTTGGGTTCAGCGTCGCCACAATCCAGGTGGTTACCAGCATGAACAGCGCAGTGATTTTGTTCAGTTTGTTGATTTCGATGGATTTGCCTTTGCCACGCAGAGACTTAATCACCATACCATTGAAGCCTTCACGTGCGCCCAGGTAGTGGCCCAGGAAGGATTTGGTGATAGCGATAATCGCGATGATCGGTGCCATCCAGGCAATAATCGGCGCGTTAAAGTGGTTCGCCAGGTAAGACAGAATCGAGATGTTCTGCTCTTTCGCTGCTGCCAGGTCTGCCGGAGTCAGGCTGAACACGCAGCTGAAGACGAAGAACATAACGGTCAGTACCATCATGATGTGAGCGAATGCCAGAATCTTGGAGCATTTTTTCTCTGCTTCATCACCGTACTCTTCACGCTTCGCCACGGCGAAGGAGGAGATGATCGGGGAGTGGTTGAAGGAGAACACCATTACCGGAATTGCCAGCCACAGGGTCAACAGCAGGCCGTTGCCGGTGGTTGCTGCAGAGTCAAAAGACATGGTTTCCAGAATCGCACCGCTCCACTGAGGGATCAGGTACAGCGCCAGTAGCATCAGAGCCGCAACGAACGGGAATACCAGGATGCTCATCGCCTTAACGATCATCTGCTCACCGAAGCGCACGATGGTCATCATGCCGACAATCAGGATCAGTGACAGGATTGCGCGCGGCGGCGGCGTAATCGCCAGCTGGTGGGTCAGGAAGCTTTCAACCGTGTTGGTGATTGCTACGCTGTAAACCAACAGAATCGGGTAGATAGCGAAGAAGTAGAGCAGGGTAATCAGTTTACCTGCACCAACACCAAAGTGTTCTTCTACAACTTCGGTGATGTCTTCACCCGGATTTTTACCGGACAGCACAAAGCGAGTCAGGCCGCGGTGTGCAAAGAAGGTCATTGGGAAGGCAAGGATCGCCATGATGATCAGCGGGATCATACCGCCTACGCCTGCGTTAATCGGCAGGAACAATACACCCGCCCCAATCGCCGTGCCGTAAAGGCCCAGCATCCACATGGTGTCTGTTTTGCGCCATGCGCTGCGGGTCTGGCCCGTAACGATAGTGCTGGTTTGAGTGTTTTCCATCTATTTCTCCTGGAGGAAGCTTAAAAAGTCGGGTTTGGGGTCAATCCAATGAGAAAGTACCCGACTGTAAATCGAAATTCGTTGAGCGATTTTTTATATAATTTTTCGCCGTAATAATTTTCGGGCGGAAAGATACATTTTAGTAATGAATGTATCAGTGATCGGGATCCCAAATGCAATAATCCACCTTTTATGTGGATAAATTTGGGCCATTAATCTGTTAAAAAATAGTCAAAGCGAATTTACGGGCGCGAAGGCTAACATTAACGACATATCTCATGAAAGCGAAGGCGCGAAGATAGGCGTGTTCAGCTGTAAAAACTGTTGTTTTTAGATGATTTCGGCGACTAATAATAATTTTCTAAGATAAATCACGGTTGGTTTTTCAAGGTAATCGTTTGCGTAGCGCGCTGTTTTTTATGAATCATCACTGGTATTTATATGATTGTCGGAGCTATGTGACTGGTATCACTAAAAAAAGCCGGGAGGCAAGTGCGCCAAACCCGGCTTTGATATGGACAAAACTGTCACCGCTCTAGCGCTGCTAGCGGGTGTTGAAGGTTAGGCGCAGATCTCGTAACAAGGGATATACGCAGTGCCCGGTAACTTCATACGATGTTGTGCAACAAAGCCCTGCAGGAGATCGTCCATGCGGCGCATCATTTCGCGGTCACCGTGGATTTTGTACGGGCCAAACTCTTCAATAGCGCGGATCCCGACTTCCTTCACGTTACCTGCCACAATACCGGAGAATGCACGACGTAAATCGGCGGCCAATACTTCAACGGGTTGATCCGGGTACAGCTTCAGGTTGGCCATGTTTTCATGGGACGGCTCGAACGGCATCTGCAGATCGGGCGCGATACGAATCGACCAGTTAAAGCTGTAAGCATCTCCTGTGTCGCGACGGTTTTCTTTCACCAGCGGCATCGCTTTTTTCATCAGACGCGCCACTTCTGCCGCATCGTCAATGATAATGCGATAGTGGCGACGTGCATCTTCCCCTAGCGTGTGCACGATAAATTCGTCCAGCACGCGGAAGTAATCCGCACTCTCTTTTGGTCCGGTCAGGATCAGCGGTAGAACCTGATCTTTGTTGGCCGGATTCATCAGGATCCCCAGCAGATACAGCAGCTCTTCTGCTGTCCCTACGCCACCCGGGAAGATGATAATACCGTGAGCGATACGCACGAACGCTTCCAGACGTTTTTCAATGTCCGGCATGATGATCAGTTCGTTTACCAGTGGGTTAGGCGGTTCAGCGGCGATGATTGACGGTTCGGTCATGCCAATAAAGCGGCTGTCTTTGTATCGCTGCTGGGCGTGGCCGACCGCGGCGCCTTTCATTGGCGCTTCCATCGCCCCCGGACCGCAGCCGGTACAGATGTTCAGTTCGCGCAGGCCCAGTTGGGTGCCGACGCGACGGGCATACAGGTACTCATTTTCGTTGATTGAGTGGCCGCCCCAGCAGACGACCATGTTCGGCGCTTCACCGACGTGCAGCGCCCGGGCATTACGCAGGATCGAGAATACGAGGTTGGTAATATGCACCGAGCTTTCGAGATCCAGATGCTGAAAACGACCGGCGTTATGGATCTGGCCATTGACGAACAGAATGTCGCGCAGCACGGCAAACAGGTTAGCCTGTAGCGCACGAATAATGCGTCCATCAACAAACGCATCTTCAGGTGGGTTGATCAGTTCCAGCTTCACGCCCCGTTCGCGGCGCAGTACGTTAATATCGAAACTTTCAAAGCGGGACAGCAGTTCTTTACTGTTGTCGGTCAAACTGCCGGAGTTCAGAACGGCAAGCGAACAGTTACGAAACAGTTGATACAGGTCGCTGCTGGCCGTGCGTTTAAGCATATCGACTTCCAGCTGCGACAACATGTCCATTGAGCCAAGCGGGCTAATATGTGTAATCAAGTAAACTCCTTATGGGACGCAACACGTCATTCCCTATTGATTACAATAGCCCTGGCTTATGACCTTTCACAACCTTGTGCGCGGAATCCGGCACGCAAATTTGAGAAAAAAGATTACTGACGTACCAGACGACCGGTTGCCGGAGTGAAATCGGTGTTGGTGCGCCATGGGTTAATGTCCAGGCCGCCACGTCGCGTGTAGCGTGCATAGACGCTCAGTTTCTCTGGCTGGCAGAAGCGCAGAATGTCATTGAAAATACGTTCCACGCACTGCTCATGAAATTCATTATGGTGGCGGAAGGAGACCAGATAACGCAGCAGCTTCTCTCTGTCGATTTTCCGTCCACGATACTGAATTTGTATGGAGCCCCAGTCGGGCTGGTGGGTGATCAGACAGTTGGATTTCAGTAGATGGCTGACCAGCGTCTCTTCGACTGCCTTTTCACCGCTCACGGCATTTTCCAGATACGCAGTGCTGAACTGATAGTTGTCGATGACGATATCCTGATTGTCGATACAGGTCCCATTAAAGTGGGCTATCGGCTGCCCTTCCAGTTCGTCAAGGCGGTACAGCGCCACGCTGACATCGCCCTGAGCGCAGGCGCGCAGATCGTTTTCCAGCGTCTGGCGTACCGCGTCCCAGGAATCAAAACGCGTCTGGTTAAAACTGTTCAGGTACAGCTTAAAGCTTTTCGATTCAATCAGATTTACGCTGGTGTAATCCAGCTCCACATGACCGACCGCAACCTGCGGTAAGCCGTTGGCATTCAGCCACGACAGTTCATATAGCGTCCAGATATCCGCACCGTGAAAAGGCAAGTTATCGGCCTTTAAATCCAGCGGGTCGCGATTCAGGCTGCGCGGAACGCCCTGCAACAGACTTGCATCGTAATTGTCTCGGTAATCCGTTGATTTACCGAGTGTCAGGCCGTTAAGCGCCTGATGATTTTCATAAGAGGACATGTTTCACCGTCATAAACCAGATACACTATGCGACAAGTGTATCCTGGCTTTTGTGAAGAGAGAAATCAGTGGACGAATTGACAGCGCAGGCGTTGATAGCCTTTACGACGCGTTATTGCGACGCATGGCATGAAAAAAACAACAGTTGGCCGCTCAGCGAAGAGCTGTATGGCGTACCTTCTCCGTGTATCATTTCTTCCACAGACGATGCGGTATTTTGGCAGCCTCAACCTTTTGTCGGCGAAAATAACCTCAATGCGGTTGAACGGGCCTTTGATATTGTGGTACAACCTGCCGTTCACGCTTTTTACACCACCCAGTTTGCTGGTGATATGCACGCGCAGTTTGCGGATGAAAAGCTCACGCTGCTGCAAACCTGGAGTGAAGATGACTTCAGGCGCGTTCAGGAAAACCTGATTGGTCATCTGGTAACGCAAAAGCGCCTCAAGCTATCACCTACGCTTTTTATTGCCACACAAGATAATGAGCTTGACGTCATTTCGGTGTGCAATCTGTCCGGTGAAGTGTGCAAAGAAACGCTGGGAACCCGTAAACGAACGGTGCTGGCGGCCTCACTTGCGGAATTCCTCACTCAACTTAAGCCAGTTCTGTAATCCAGTTTGCCCTGAATCTTGTGAGAGATCTCTTACAAACCCTGTAGGACATTGCCAGGTGATAAGTAAAGACTTAATGAATTGATAAAATAATAATTTATTATTATTCAATTGGTTAGTGTTTTATTGTCAACTTTCATACGAAAATAATCGTAAGGGTAAGCCTGTAAGCATCTTGTAAGACAAAGCGAAACAGGCGATTCTATATCTGTCGACAAGGAGTCGCACAACGAAGAGAACATCAGGATGATGGCTCTTCGCCAGGACACACCAGGACGGTGTTGCAAGGACAGGCTTCAGGACGAAGCAAAGAGGAAGACGCTGGATGCGTTAAAGGACACCTCCAGGATGGAGAATGAGAGCCGGTCAGGATGTTCGGCGGGTCTGGATGGCCAGGATACTTCAGGATGAAGTTTTCACATCGGGGTGATGTGAGCAGGATGCAAAAGTTCAGGATGAACACGGTCGCAAGACCACAGGAAAAGTTGTCAAGGATGAGCAGGGAGCACTAAAAGTAGCTGGAATGCTGCGAAACGAACCGGGAGCACTGTTTTTACAGTGCTCCCTTTTTTTATTTCCCTTCACTAGTGCTATTCTTCGCGCCAGATTTTTTCATCATTGAGGTTAATTTCATGACGACTCATGACCGTGTGCGCCAGCAGTTACACGCACTTGAAGCGCTACTGCGTGAACATCATCACTGGCGGATGGATGAGCCAGCAGAGCATCTGTTTACCAGTACGCAGCCTTTTTGTATGGATACCATGGAACCGGTCGAGTGGCTGCAGTGGGTGTTGATTCCCCGCATGCATACGTTGATTGATAACGCGCAGCCGCTTCCGCAGGCTTTTGCCGTCGCACCGTATTACGAAATGGCGCTGGCAGCCGATCACCCGCAACGCGACATTCTTCTGGCGGCATTGCAGGAGCTGGATGCGCTGTTTACAAGTGATAACGCCTGATGCTGGAAATTCTTTATCAGGACGAATGGCTGGTCGCCGTCAATAAACCTTCGGGCTGGTTGGTTCACCGCAGTTGGCTCGACCGGGATGAGAAAGTGGTGGTGATGCAAACGGTGCGCGACCAAATTGGTCAGCACGTATTTACCGCCCATCGACTCGACAGACCAACCTCCGGCGTGCTGCTGATGGGACTGTCCAGCGAAGCCGGGCGTTTGCTGTCCCAGCAGTTTGAACATCATCAAATTCAGAAACGCTATCATGCGATTGTGCGTGGCTGGCTGATGGATGATGCCGTGCTGGATTACCCGCTGGTCGAAGAGCTGGATAAGATTGCCGATAAGTTTGCCCGCGATGATAAAGGCCCGCAGCCTGCTGTCACCCATTATCGCGGCCTGGCAACGGTAGAAATGCCGGTAGCGACCGGGCGTTATCCGACTACCCGTTACGGGCTGGTGGAGCTGGATCCTAAAACCGGTCGCAAGCACCAGCTCAGACGCCATCTGGCGCACTTGCGCCATCCGATTATCGGCGACAGCAAGCACGGTGATTTGCGGCAAAACCGCAGCGCCGCAGAGCATTTCGGTTGCCAGCGATTGATGCTGCATGCCAGCCAGCTTGCGCTGACCCATCCTTTCACCGGTGAACCGCTGGTTATTCGCGCCGGATTGGATGACGTCTGGATGCAGGCGTTATCACAGTTTGGCTGGCGTGGACTTCTCCCTGAGAATGAAAGGGTTGAGTTCAGCGGGCTGTCAGGTCAGGATGAGCAGATAGATTCTTAAGTCCCAGGAGATTACGGTTATGGCGGAAATTGGAATTTTTGTCGGCACGATGTACGGAAACGCGCTGCTGGTTGCCGAAGAGGCCGAAGCTATTTTGACGGCGCAGGGTCATAAAGCTACGGTGTTCGAAGATCCGGAGCTTAGCGACTGGCAGGCATATCAGGATAAATATGTACTGGTGGTGACTTCCACGACCGGGCAGGGCGATCTGCCGGATAGCATCGTGCCGCTGTTTCAGGGGATCAAAGATAATCTCGGTTTCCAGCCAAATCTGCATTACGGGGTAATTGGGCTGGGCGACAGTAGCTACGTTAATTTCTGCAATGGCGGCAAGCAGTTCGATGCGCTGTTGCAGGAACAAAGCGCCCACCGTGTAGGAGAAATGCTGCTGATTGATGCCAGCGAGCATCCTGAACCGGAAAGCGAATCCAATCCCTGGGTAGAAAACTGGGGAACCTTGCTTAAATAACTCCCTCGCTCGTACGGGCATGCACCCCCCATTTGAACCGCAAGCCGGGGCAGGCGAAGCCGCCACCCGGCAATAAAACCCCAATTACGTGAACTAACTTCCACTACTTTGGGCTTATGCCCCAAACAACTTCTCACTGCCTCCCTAATGTTGTGTTCATGCACGGTGAGGGTCAGTGGCACTCCTTCATATACTTTTCCCGTCAGTTCCCGGAATGGCAGCGAGTCAGAATAAAACGGCCCTGAGCTGTACCAACACTGCCACACACTAACCTCTCATTCTGATCACCCTACAGGTGCTGTACAGAATGAACTGGCGAAAGCCAGGATTCAGGAGTGCAACAATGAGTTCATTAAGTCAGGCGGCGAGCAGCGCGGAAAAACGCACTAACGCTCGCTACTGGATAGTGGTGATGCTGTTTATCGTCACATCCTTCAACTACGGCGATCGCGCCACCTTATCCATTGCCGGTTCGGAGATGGCCAAAGACATTGGTCTGGATGCGGTAGGGATGGGGTATGTATTCTCCGCTTTCTCATGGGCCTATGTTATCGGCCAGATCCCCGGCGGCTGGTTGCTCGACCGCTTTGGTTCAAAACGCGTTTATTTCTGGTCCATCTTTATTTGGTCTATGTTTACCCTGTTGCAGGGTTTTGTCGATATCTTCAGTGGCTTCGGCATTATCGTTGCGCTGTTTACCCTGCGTTTCCTCGTCGGTTTAGCTGAAGCGCCCTCCTTCCCCGGCAACAGTCGTATTGTGGCGGCGTGGTTCCCGGCACAGGAAAGGGGCACGGCGGTCGCTATCTTTAACTCTGCGCAATACTTTGCCACCGTTATCTTCGCGCCAATCATGGGTTGGCTGACCCACGAAGTGGGTTGGTCGCACGTATTCTTCTTTATGGGCGGTCTTGGGATTGTTATCAGCTTCGTCTGGCTGAAGGTGATTCATGAACCGAACCAGCACCCGGGCGTAAACCAAAAAGAGCTGGAGTACATTGCCGAAGGTGGGGCGCTGATCAACATGGATCAGGCGGCAGCCAAAACCAAAGTGCCGTTTAGCGTGAAGTGGGGGCAAATCAAACAGCTGCTGGGTTCACGGATGATGATCGGGATTTACATCGGCCAATACTGCATTAACGCGCTGACCTACTTCTTTATCACCTGGTTCCCGGTTTATCTGGTGCAGGCTCGCGGTATGTCGATTTTGAAAGCTGGCTTTGTTGCTTCGGTTCCGGCCATTTGCGGATTCGCCGGCGGCGTGCTCGGCGGCATTATTTCCGACTGGCTGATGCGCCGTACCGGTTCGCTGAATATCGCCCGTAAAACGCCAATCGTACTCGGTATGCTGCTGTCGATGGTGATGGTGTTCTGTAACTACGTCAATGTGGAGTGGATGATCATCGGCTTTATGGCGCTGGCCTTCTTCGGCAAAGGTATCGGTGCGCTGGGATGGGCGGTGATGGCTGATACCGCACCTAAAGAGATCAGCGGTCTGAGCGGCGGTTTGTTCAACATGTTTGGCAACATCTCCGGCATTGTCACGCCAATTGCTATCGGCTACATCGTCGGGACTACCGGCTCGTTTAACGGCGCGTTGATTTACGTCGGGGTACATGCGCTGATTGCGGTGGTGAGCTATCTGGTGCTGGTGGGCGATATTAAACGTATCGAACTGAAACCTGTCGCAGGACAATGATGATGACAACACAATCGAGTCCCGTTATTACCGATATGAAGGTCATCCCGGTGGCCGGTCATGACAGCATGCTGCTCAATATTGGCGGCGCGCATAACGCATACTTTACTCGTAATATCGTGGTGCTCACCGATAATGCCGGAAACACCGGTATCGGTGAAGCGCCAGGTGGCGAAGTGATTTATCAGACGCTGGTGGATGCGATTCCGCAGGTGCTGGGCCAGGAAGTGGCGCGCCTGAATAAGGTGGTGCAGCAGGTGCATAAGGGCAACCAGGCCGCTGATTTTGACACCTTTGGCAAAGGCGCCTGGACCTTTGAACTACGGGTCAATGCGGTAGCGGCGCTGGAGGCCGCATTGCTCGACCTGCTGGGTAAGGCGCTGAACGTGCCGGTTTGTGAACTGTTAGGGCCGGGCAAGCAGCGCGATGCGGTCACCGTACTCGGTTATCTGTTCTACGTGGGCGATCGCACAAAGACCGATTTACCGTATCTGGAAAGCACGTCGGGAAACCATGAGTGGTATCACCTGCGTCATCAGCAAGCGATGAACAGTGAGGCTGTGGTACGTCTGGCTCAGGCTTCGCAGGATCGCTACGGCTTTAAAGATTTCAAACTCAAGGGCGGTGTACTGCCTGGCGAGCAGGAAATCGACACCGCTCGTGCGCTGAAAAAATGCTTCCCGGATGCGCGTATTACGGTTGATCCCAACGGTGCCTGGCTGCTGGATGAAGCCATCTCCCTGTGTAAAGGGCTGAACGATGTTCTGACCTACGCCGAAGATCCGTGCGGTGCCGAACAGGGTTTTTCTGGCCGCGAAGTGATGGCCGAGTTCCGCCGTGCAACCGGCCTGCCGGTAGCAACGAACATGATAGCCACCAACTGGCGTGAAATGGGCCATGCGGTGATGCTGAATTCAGTTGATATTCCGCTGGCCGATCCGCACTTCTGGACCCTTTCTGGCGCGGTACGCGTGGCACAGTTATGCGACGACTGGGGCCTGACCTGGGGCTGCCATTCTAACAATCATTTTGATATTTCGCTGGCGATGTTTACCCACGTTGGTGCGGCTGCACCGGGTAATCCAACGGCTATTGATACCCACTGGATCTGGCAGGAGGGCGATTGCCGCCTGACCAAAAATCCGCTGGAGATTAAAAACGGAAAAATTGCGGTACCCGATGCGCCCGGTCTGGGCGTGGAACTGGACTGGGATCAGGTACAGAAAGCACATGAAGCCTATAAGGCGCTGCCCGGTGGCGCGCGTAATGACGCAGGCCCAATGCAGTATCTGATCCCCGGATGGACTTTTGACCGTAAACGTCCCGTTTTCGGCCGCCACTAATTTTGAATAAGGACTTAATTATGAGCGCACAATTTTCTACCCCATTGGTTACCTCTATGCAGGTTATTCCGGTTGCGGGTCATGACAGCATGTTGATGAACCTGAGCGGCGCACATGCTCCGTTCTTCACGCGCAATATTGTGATTATTAAAGATAACTCCGGTCATACCGGCGTGGGTGAAATTCCCGGCGGCGAAAAAATCCGCAAAACGCTGGAAGATGCGATCCCGTTGGTGGTAGGTAAAACGTTAGGTGAATACAAAAACGTGCTGAATGCAGTACGCAATACTTTTGCCGATCGTGATGCGGGCGGTCGCGGTTTGCAGACCTTCGATTTACGTACCACTATTCATGTGGTTACAGGGATCGAAGCGGCCATGTTGGATCTGTTAGGTCAGCATCTGGGCGTAAACGTCGCCTCTTTGCTGGGGGATGGCCAGCAGCGTAGCGAAGTTGAAATGTTGGGTTATCTGTTCTTCGTGGGTAACCGTAAGGCAACGCCGCTGCCGTACCAGAGTCAGCCGGATGATAAATGCGACTGGTATCGTCTGCGTCATGAAGAAGCGATGACCCCGGATGCGGTAGTGCGCCTGGCGGAAGCCGCGTATGAGAAGTATGGTTTCAACGACTTTAAACTGAAAGGCGGCGTACTGGCCGGGGAAGAAGAAGCGGAATCTATTGTCGCGCTAGCGAAACGCTTTCCGCAGGCCCGCGTCACGCTGGATCCGAACGGCGCGTGGTCGCTAAATGAAGCGATTAAGATCGGCAAATATCTGAAGGGTTCTCTGGCCTATGCGGAAGATCCGTGCGGTGCCGAGCAGGGCTTCTCTGGTCGTGAAGTGATGGCGGAGTTCCGCCGCGCCACCGGTCTGCCGACCGCCACCAACATGATCGCCACCGACTGGCGTCAGATGGGGCATACGCTGTCGTTGCAGTCTGTGGATATCCCACTGGCGGACCCGCACTTCTGGACTATGCAGGGTTCTGTCCGTGTGGCGCAGATGTGCCATGAGTTCGGGCTGACCTGGGGATCGCACTCTAACAACCACTTTGATATTTCGCTGGCGATGTTTACGCATGTTGCGGCGGCGGCTCCAGGAAAAATTACCGCTATCGACACCCACTGGATCTGGCAGGAAGGCAACCAGCGCTTGACCAAAGAGCCGTTTGAAATCAAAGGCGGCATGGTGCAGGTTCCGGCAAAACCGGGTCTGGGCGTGGAGCTGGATATGGATCAGGTCATGAAAGCGCATGAGCTGTACCAGCAACATGGACTGGGTGCGCGTGATGATGCGATGGGTATGCAGTATCTTATCCCGAACTGGACGTTTGATAATAAGCGTCCGTGCATGGTTCGCTAAGTGATCCAGGACCGCTCCTATAGAGTGAGCGGTTTTGCTCCTGGTGTATGCTTAACATAATCAACATGCGTAAGGATGCTTTATGAAAATAGTAATCGCACCCGATTCCTATAAGGAAAGTTTGAGTGCGCTTGAGGTGGCAACGGCTATAGAGCTGGGGTTTCGTGAGATCTGGCCCGATGCGGATTACGTGAAGATTCCGGTTGCAGATGGCGGTGAAGGAACGGTCGAAGCGATGGTTGCCGCAACGCAAGGTCACCTTGTGCATGTTGATGTTACCGGCCCTTTGGGCAACACAATTCAGGCATTTTATGGTTTATCTGGTGATGAGCGCTCGGCGTTTATCGAAATGGCGGCCGCCAGCGGACTGGAACAGGTTCCTGTGGGGTTACGCGATCCGCTGAAAACGACATCCTGGGGAACCGGGGAGTTAATCCGTCATGCGCTGGACGCTGGCGTTGAGCATATCATCATTGGGATTGGCGGTAGCGCCACCAATGATGGCGGTGCCGGGATGGTGCAAGCGCTGGGAGCAAAACTGCTGGATGCGCAAAATAACGAAATTGCGCAAGGCGGAATCGGTCTGGAATCTCTGTCCCAGATTGATATTTCTCAGTTAGACAGCCGTCTTGCCGGGTGCCTTATAGAAGTGGCTTGCGATGTGACCAACCCGTTGACTGGAAAAGAGGGCGCATCTGCGGTTTTTGGTCCGCAAAAAGGGGCGACGCCGGAGATGATTACCCGCCTGGATCGGGCGCTCACGCACTATGCGCAACTCATTGCCCGCGATCTGGACGTCAACGTGCTGGATCTGGCCGGTGGTGGTGCGGCGGGTGGTATGGGGGCGGCACTGTATGCGTTTTGCGGCGCACAGTTACGCTGCGGTATTGAGATAGTGACCGATGCGTTACACCTTGATGCCTGCGTTGCGGATGCGGATTTAGTGGTCACAGGTGAAGGGCGCATTGATAGTCAGACCATTCACGGTAAGGTTCCGGTTGGCGTGGCGAAGGTCGCAAAGCGTTACAACAAGCCGGTTATCGGTATCGCAGGTAGCCTGACGGCCGATGTGGGGGTCGTACACGAGCATGGGCTGGATGCGGTTTTCAGCGTCATCTACTCCATTTGTACCCTGGATGAGGCGCTGAAGAACGCGAGCGACAACGTACGAATGACGGCGCGAAACGTAGCCGCAACGCTTAAAGCAGGGCAGCAATTACGCTGAGTTGTAGGTCGTATAAGGCGTTTACGCCGGATTTGGCGATGTGCCCGATGCGCGACGCTTATCGGGCCTACGGTAAACAGCGAAGCCTGTAGGCTGGATAAGGCGTTTACGCCGCATCCGGCGATGTGCCCGATGCACGACGCTTATCGGCTCTACGGTAAACAGCGAAACCTGTAGGCCGGATAAGGCGTTTACGCCGCATCCGGCGATGTGCCCGATGCGCGACGCTTATCGGCTCTACGGTAAACAGTGAAACCTGTAGGCCGGATAAGGCGTTTACGCCGCATCCGGCGAATATCACCCCAATATCCGTTTCGCTTCGCGTGCAACGTTGTCCATTTCATCCAGAAGCTCTAAAAACTCAGGCTCCAGCTCTTCTTCTTTGGTTCCACTGCGTAGCTGTTGTTCAATGAGCTGACACAGGTTTTTCATGCGGGGGACACCACTATAACCGCAACTGCCGTGCAGCTTGTGAATCATATCCACTAGCCCTTCGGGGTTCTCTCCGACCAGTTGCTCTTCGATTTTGTTACGCACCTCAGGCAGAAAATCGATCAGCATTTGCAGCATATCCCGCGCCAAATCGTTCTTACCCGCGGCTTGCCTTAATGCCAGTTGCCAGTCGAGCGTCGTGTTCGGATTGACGACCGGCTCAAGAGGTTCTGCGGTGAGTGCCCGCAGCGATGTGCTTGCGCCCGGTTTGTAACGTAACAGCAGATTATGCAGCTTATCTTCCTCGATAGGCTTCGCCAGGTAATCGTTCATCCCGGCGCTGAGCAGCTTCTCTTTCTGCCCGGCCATGGCGTGTGCGGTGACCGCAATGACCGGTGTCTGCTGTTGATGAGGAAGCTGGTGGATCAGTTCGCAGGCACGAATACCGTCCATGTCTGGCATCTGAATATCCATCAGGATCAGGTCAAACGGCATTTGTCTGGCGCGATCCACCGCCTGATGCCCGCTGTCACACAGCACGACGTGCTGTACCTTATCTTCCAGCAATGCGCCAATCAGCTTGAGGTTCGCCGGGTTGTCGTCTACCGCCATGACGGTCATCGCAATTTTGCTTTCATCTAACAGCAGCGGATCCGCGCTGTGGTTTAGCTGACAATACTCTGTCAGCGCAGGCAGTAAACGGGTTGAGGTGAGAGGTTTCAACAGACACGCCGCCGCGCCGCCCTGTTTCAATTTCTCCGCGTTAATTTGTGCATGACAAGGCAAGGCTAGCAACAGGAAGTCGGTCATCGCTGCTGCGCTCGCCAGCCGCTCATGCTGCATGGTGAGTGGTTCGCGCAAAGTGACCGGAATGCCCAGCAACAGAATGTCGTAGTGCTCCGCTGGCAACCCGGAGAACGAAGGGCTGTAAATCACCTCCAGCGGTGTTTCACTCAAGATATCTAACGTGCATTGTGCGGCGGTGGCGTTAGGTTCGACGTAGGCCAGTCGTTTACCGGCAAGGCATCGGGTTGTCGAACGATCAATAAGCACGTTAGGGTTGAGATCGAGGCTGATATGGAACCAGAACGTGGAACCCCGATTAGGTTGGCTGTGGAAGGAGATATCCCCACCCATTTCGTTGACCAGTTTTTGCGTAATGACCAGACCTAGCCCGGTTCCGCCATGACGCCGGGAAATACTGGCATCCGCCTGACGGAAAGCCTGGAACAGGCGGGATTGATCGCGCTCAGGAATACCGATCCCGGTATCGCGGATTTGTACTTCAATTTGCACTTTCGTGTTACTAAGGGCTCGCTTCTCGACCAGAATGTCGATGTTGCCGCCTTCGGTAAATTTGATGGCGTTGCCGACCAGATTGGTGATCACCTGCTGTAAACGCAGCGGGTCACCGATGACGTTGTCCGGTACGTCATTCTTAATATTCAGCGTCAGCTCAAGCCCTTTATCATGGGATGAATGCGCTAACAGCGTAACGACGTCATCCAGCGTGCTGCGCAGCGGGAACGGAATGCTTTCCAGAATCAGCTTGCCCGCCTCAAGTTTGGAGAAGTCGAGTACATCATTGATGATGGCCAGCAGATTGTTAGCCGAGCGTTCAATGGTATTCAGGTGATCGCGCTGTGTGGTGTTGAGCTCGGTTTTTAGCGTCAGACGGGTGAAGCCAATCACGCCATTCAGCGGTGTTCGCAGCTCGTGGGACATGTTTGCCAGAAACTCAGACTTAATACGTGCCGCTTCCTGGGCGCGTTTCTTCGCCAGATCCAGTTCGACGTTCTGGATTTCCATCTGCTCCAGCGTTTCGCGCAGGTCAGAGGTGGCCTGATCGATGTTGTGCTGCATCTCTTCATGGTAAGCAGCGAGAGACATAGCCATCGAGTTGATGCCATTTTTAAGCATATCCAGCTCGCCCAGCATGAAACCTTCCACGCGGCTGTCGAGCTGTCCTCTACGTATTCGGTCAACGGTATTCACCATATTGCGAATCGGGCCGGTCACGTCGCGCATCAGACGCCAGCCGAAAATTAACGCAATACCAATACAAAACAGCATCATTACGCTGGAGATAAAGATCTCTTTGTACTGCTGCAATCGTACGGACTTAAGGTCCAGCTCAAGCGCCACATACCCCAGCATATTTTTGGTGTTTTTGGCGTCGCTTACGGCGGATTCATCCGGTGAATAGCTTTCCGATATAATAGGGGTTCGCAGGATCATGATATCCCCGTGCCGGGTGACGCTCAGCTTCCGGGGAAACGGTGAACCTGTCGCCAACTGCATTTCAGACGGATCGAGATGAAAATTTGAGGTGACGAACAGTCGGTTATTTTCGTCATAAACAGAAATTGCCCGCACGATATCGGAATGGCGACGATGCAGCACGCTGATAAGCTGGCCAATGGATTCCCTGTTTTGCAGGTTCATGCCATATTCGCTGGAGACCGCGAGTGGTTCAATGATGCTGGCACCAGCATCTTCCAGTTGACGCTGCAAGTCGTTATAGCGATGCACAACAAAAAAGATACTGAGCAACAAACCTATCAGGACGGTCGGGGCCAGGATCAGAATCATCATGCGTGCGCGCAGGCTGTAGTTGGTCATGGAGTTCCGTTATGGGACAATTAGGGTCACACTGTTAAATAGAGAAATATCTCGTCGATGGCGCAATTCTACTCTGCAAAACGACGCGTGACGACGCGTCAGATCATAACCGTTACCGTCAATGACCTTGATCCTTTCGGTCAGGGCGTCGCTCGCCATAACGGAAAGGCGTTGTTTATACCGGAATTGCTACCCCAGGAAAGCGCCGAGGTGGTGATTACCGAAGATAAAAAACAGTTTGCCCGCGCGCAAGTAAAACGACGTTTAAACGACAGCCCACAGCGTGAAGTGCCACGTTGCCCGCATTTTGGCGTGTGCGGCGGTTGCCAGCAGCAGCATGCCAGCATCTCATTGCAGCAGCGTAGCAAAAGCGTAGCGTTGTCGCGTTTAATGAAATGTGAGGTGTCGGATGTTATAGCTGATGCACCGTGGGGCTATCGTCGTCGCGCACGTTTGAGTCTGAACTATCGGCCAAAAGAACAAAAATTGCAGATGGGGTTTCGCAAATCCGGTTCCAGCGACATTATCGATGTCAAACAATGCCCTATTTTGGTGCCCCAGCTTGAGGCGTTATTGCCCCATCTCAGAGCGTGTCTGGAAAGTCTGCAAGGGTTACGCCATCTTGGCCATGTCGAACTGGTGCAGGCGGGAATTGGAACCCTGATGATTTTGCGCCACACGGCGCCATTGAGTGCTGCGGATAAAGAAAAACTGGAATGCTTTTCGCATTCTCAGGGGCTGTCTTTGTTTCTGGCCCCGCAAAGCGAGATACTGGAATCAATATCAGAAGAATCGCCCTGGTATGATTCAAATGGACTACGGTTAACCTTCAGCCCGCGCGATTTTATTCAGGTCAATGAAGGGGTAAACCAACAAATGGTCGCCCGTGCGCTGGAATGGCTTGATGTGCAACCTGAAGATCGTGTACTCGATCTGTTCTGTGGCATGGGAAATTTTACCCTACCGCTGGCAACTCGGGCAGCAAGCGTGGTTGGCGTAGAAGGTGTTCCTGCGTTGGTGGAAAAAGGCCGAGAAAACGCGCTGAATAACGGATTACACAATGTGACATTCTTTCATGAAAACCTTGAGGAAGATGTTACCCGACAGCCGTGGGCGAAAAACGGATTCGACAAAGTATTGCTCGATCCTGCGCGTGCGGGGGCTGCAGGTGTGATGCAACATATTATAAAATTAGAACCTATACGCGTTGTTTATGTATCCTGTAACCCAGCAACGCTGGCTCGTGACAGCGATGCTTTGCTCAACGCTGGATACGCCATACGGCGACTGGCGATGCTCGATATGTTTCCGCACACTGGACACCTGGAATCAATGGTCCTGTTTGAGCGTTTGTAATGAATTTTGTACCCATTGGATTTCGGGTTGTAATGCAGCATGAAAGACAATGGGTAGGGCTTGTCGACTTCGACAGGCCTGGCCCCTTAAGGAGAGGACAATGGTTGCGGTAAGAAGTGCACATATAAATAAAGCTGGTGAGTTTGATCCAAAGAAATGGATCGCGAGTCTGGGGATCTCCAGCCAGCAGTCGTGTGAACGCTTAGCCGAAACCTGGGCGTACTGCCTCCAGCAGACACAGGGGCATCCGGATGCGGATCTGCTGCTGTGGCGTGGCGTGGAGATGGTAGAAATTCTCTCCATGTTGAGCATGGATATCGACACGCTGCGTGCAGCAATGCTGTTCCCTCTGGCTGATGCCAACGTGGTCAGTGAAGACATCCTGCGCGAGAGCGTGGGCAAATCCATTGTTCATCTTATCCACGGTGTGCGTGATATGGCGGCGATACGCCAGCTTAAAGCCACGCATACCGATTCAGTTTCTTCCGAGCAGGTCGATAACGTCCGTCGCATGCTGCTGGCAATGGTGGATGACTTTCGCTGTGTGGTCATCAAGCTGGCAGAGCGGATTGCCCATCTGCGTGAAGTGAAAGATGCGCCGGAAGATGAACGCGTTCTGGCGGCAAAAGAGTGCACCAATATCTATGCACCGCTGGCCAACCGTTTGGGAATCGGGCAATTAAAATGGGAGCTGGAAGATTATTGCTTCCGTTATCTGCACCCGGCTGAATACAAACGCATTGCCAAGCTGCTGCATGAACGTCGTATCGACAGGGAACATTACATTGATGAGTTCGTCGGTCATTTGCGCTCAGAGATGAAAACGGAAGGCGTCAAAGCCGAAGTGTATGGACGTCCGAAGCATATCTACAGCATCTGGCGCAAAATGCAGAAAAAGCAGTTGGCCTTCGATGAACTGTTCGATGTACGCGCAGTGCGTATCGTGGCAGAGCGTTTACAGGACTGCTATGCCGCACTCGGGATAGTACATACTCACTATCGCCATCTGCCGGATGAGTTCGATGATTACGTTGCAAATCCGAAACCCAATGGCTACCAGTCAATCCATACGGTTGTACTGGGGCCGGGCGGGAAAACCATCGAAATTCAGATCCGTACAAAACAGATGCACGAAGATGCCGAACTGGGCGTCGCGGCGCACTGGAAGTACAAAGAGGGCACCGCTTCAGGCGCGGCGCGTTCTGGTCATGAAGATCGTATTGCGTGGCTGCGTAAGCTGATTGCCTGGCAGGAAGAGATGGCAGATTCCGGTGAAATGCTGGATGAAGTTCGTAGCCAGGTCTTTGATGACCGCGTGTACGTCTTTACGCCAAAAGGCGACGTTGTGGACTTACCTGCGGGCTCCACGCCGCTCGATTTTGCTTACCACATTCATAGCGATGTGGGGCATCGATGCATTGGCGCGAAAATTGGTGGGCGCATCGTACCGTTTACCTACCAGCTGCAGATGGGCGATCAAATTGAAATTATCACCCAGAAACAGCCAAACCCAAGCCGCGACTGGCTGAATCCTAACCTTGGCTACGTAACCACCAGTCGTGGGCGTTCGAAGATCCACGCCTGGTTCCGTAAACAGGACCGCGACAAAAACATCCTTGCTGGTCGCCAGATCCTCGACGATGAACTGGCGCATTTAGGTATCAGCCTGAAAGAGGCGGAAAAACACCTGCTGCCGCGCTACAGCTTCAATGAGCTGGACGAGTTGCTGGCGGCGATTGGCGGAGGAGACATCCGCCTCAACCAAATGGTGAACTTCCTGCAGGCGCAGTTTAATAAGCCAAGCGCTGCCGAACAGGATGCCGCCGCGCTGAAACAGCTTCAGCAGAAAACGCAGGCACCGCAGAGCCGTCGTAAAGACGACGGTCGTGTGGTGGTGGAAGGGGTAGGTAACCTGATGCACCACATCGCCCGCTGCTGCCAGCCGATTCCAGGCGATGAGATTGTCGGGTTTATTACCCAGGGACGCGGTATTTCCGTGCACCGGGCGGATTGTGAACAGCTGGCTGAGCTGCGCTCCCATGCGCCGGAACGTATTGTTGATGCAGTCTGGGGTGAAAGCTACTCGGCAGGGTATTCGCTGGTGGTTCGCGTCCAGGCCAACGATCGCAGCGGCTTGTTACGTGATATCACCACGATTCTCGCCAACGAGAAGGTGAACGTGCTGGGAGTTGCCAGCCGAAGTGATACCAAACAACAGCTGGCCACCATCGATATGACCATCGAAATTTATAACCTGCAGGTGCTTGGGCGCGTGCTCGGCAAGCTGAACCAGGTACCGGATGTGATTGACGCACGTCGCTTGCACGGTAATTAATTATTTTGTAGGCCGGATAACCTTGTAGGCCTGATAGGACGCGTTAGCGTTGCCATCAGGCATTGCTATGTTGCCGGATGTCGGCTATCGCCTTATCCGGTCTACTGTATTGAAATTTCAGGACATTCCAATGAATCAAATCGACCGACTGCTCGGTATTATGCAGCGCCTGCGCGACCCGGAAAACGGCTGTCCGTGGGACAAAGAGCAGACATTCTCCACTATTGCTCCTTACACCCTCGAAGAAACCTATGAAGTGCTGGACGCGATTGCGCGTGAAGACTTTGACGACCTGCGCGGAGAGCTGGGCGACCTGCTGTTCCAGGTGGTGTTTTACGCCCAGATGGCGCAGGAAGAAGGGCGCTTCAACTTCGATGATATTTGTGCTGCGATAAGCGATAAACTTGAACGCCGTCATCCACATGTTTTTGCTGATGTTTCTGCCAGTAACAGTACTGAGGTTTTGACCCGTTGGGAAAAAATCAAAAGTGAAGAACGCGCCCAGAAGGCACAGCATTCCGCACTCGACGATATTCCCCGCAGTTTACCGGCATTAATGCGCGCCCAAAAAATCCAGAAACGCTGCTCAAATGTTGGCTTCGACTGGAAAACGTTAGGACCGGTTGTCGACAAGGTTTACGAAGAGATCGACGAAGTCATGTTTGAGGCTAAGCAGGCTGTTGTTGACCAGGCTAAAATGGAGGAGGAAATGGGCGATCTGCTATTTGCTACGGTTAATATGGCCCGGCATTTAGGCACTAAAGCAGAGACCGCATTGCAGAAAGCGAACGAGAAGTTTGAGCGGCGTTTTCGTGAAGTTGAGCGAATTGTGGCTTCGCGCGGTCTGGAAATGACTGGTGTTGATCTGGAAACTATGGAAGAAGTCTGGCAACAGGTAAAACGGCAGGAAATTGATCTCTAAGGGATTTCGTCGGTCAAGGGCGATTTGTGTGATTTTTTAAATAACAAGCGCTTGATTTACGTCAAAAACATTTACCCAAAAGAGGCTATTTTCTCTTCCCGTTATGTTGATGAAACACCTTGTATACTGCCTCTTCGAGTTATTCGAGTCGCAACAAGGCGGCGACTGAAAGAATCCCCAGGAACATAGAAATGCTATGTGACTGGGGTGAGTGAAGGAAGCCAACACCGGTGCGGCTTGAAGAACGAAGGAGAGGGGATAATGAAAGTTTGTGGCGCTCGTCATGTTCGGGTATACTACTTTCCCGTCTTGGTAATTCCATCGTTTCACCCTAACTTCTCAGGTCCAGCATGACAACGAACTATATTTTTGTGACCGGCGGGGTCGTATCCTCTCTGGGAAAAGGCATTGCCGCAGCCTCCCTGGCAGCCATTCTTGAAGCCCGTGGCCTCAATGTAACCATGATGAAACTGGATCCGTACATCAACGTCGATCCAGGTACTATGAGCCCAATCCAACACGGGGAAGTGTTCGTTACCGAAGACGGCGCTGAAACCGACCTGGACCTGGGTCACTATGAGCGTTTCATTCGTACCAAAATGAGCCGCCGCAACAACTTCACTACGGGTCGTATCTACTCCGACGTTCTGCGTAAAGAGCGCCGTGGCGACTACCTGGGCGCAACAGTTCAGGTTATCCCGCACATCACGAATGCCATTAAAGAGCGCGTTCTGGAAGGCGGTGAAGGTCATGATGTTGTTCTGGTCGAAATCGGCGGAACCGTTGGGGATATCGAATCTCTGCCGTTCCTTGAAGCGATTCGCCAGATGGCCGTAGAAATTGGCCGTGAGCACACGCTGTTTATGCATCTGACGCTGGTTCCGTACATGGCGGCGGCAGGTGAAGTCAAAACTAAACCGACTCAGCACTCTGTAAAAGAGCTGCTTTCTATCGGTATTCAGCCAGATATCCTGATTTGCCGCTCCGATCGCGCAGTTCCGGCTAATGAACGTGCAAAAATTGCATTGTTCTGTAACGTTCCGGAAAAAGCGGTTATTTCTCTGAAAGATGTCGATTCCATCTATAAAATCCCGGGCCTGTTGAAATCTCAGGGCCTTGACGATTATATTTGTAAACGATTCAGCTTGAACTGTCCGGAAGCTAATCTGTCAGAATGGGAACAGGTTATCTACGAAGAAGCGAATCCGGCAGGCGAAGTGACTATCGGTATGGTCGGCAAGTACATTGAACTGCCGGATGCCTATAAGTCAGTTATCGAAGCGCTGAAGCACGGTGGTCTGAAGAATCGTGTCACCGTCAACATCAAGCTGATCGATTCGCAAGATGTCGAAACGCGTGGCGTTGAGATCCTGAAAGGTCTTGATGCAATCCTGATCCCAGGCGGCTTCGGCTACCGTGGTGTTGAAGGTAAAATCGCGACGGCGCGCTTTGCGCGTGAGAACAATATTCCTTATCTGGGCATTTGCCTGGGTATGCAGGTTGCGTTGATTGAGTTTGCACGTAACGTAGTGGGTATGGATAACGCCAACTCCACGGAATTTGTGCCAGACTGTAAGTACCCGGTGGTGGCCCTGATTACCGAATGGCGCGATGAAGACGGCAACGTCGAAATCCGTACCGAGAAGAGCGATCTGGGCGGCACAATGCGCCTTGGCGCGCAGCAGTGTCAGTTGAGCGACGATAGCCTGGTTCGTCAACTGTACGGCGCGCCGACAATTGTTGAACGCCATCGCCACCGTTACGAAGTCAACAATATGCTGTTGAAACAGATTGAAGCTGCGGGTCTGCGTATTGCAGGCCGTTCCGGTGATGATCAGTTGGTCGAGATCATTGAGGTACCGAATCATCCGTGGTTCGTGGCCTGTCAGTTCCACCCGGAATTTACTTCCACGCCACGTGATGGGCACCCGCTGTTTGCCGGCTTTGTGAAAGCCGCCAGTGAACATCAGAAGCGTCAGGCGAAGTAAGAAGTAAATAAGTTAGAACGGCAATGCACCCATTAGGGTGCATTGTTTGTCTGGAGTTTTAGTTTAACTTGTACTGAGGAAAATCTAATGTCCAAAATCGTTAAAATCATCGGTCGTGAAATCATCGACTCCCGTGGTAACCCGACTGTTGAAGCCGAAGTACACCTGGAAGGTGGTTTCGTTGGTATGGCAGCAGCTCCGTCAGGTGCTTCTACTGGTTCCCGCGAAGCACTGGAACTGCGCGATGGCGACAAATCCCGTTTCATGGGTAAAGGCGTACTGAAAGCTGTTGCAGCTGTTAACGGCCCAATTGCTCAGGCTCTGCTGGGTAAAGATGCTAAAGATCAGGCTGGCATCGACAAGATCATGATCGATCTGGACGGTACTGAAAACAAATCCAACTTCGGTGCAAACGCCATCCTGGCTGTGTCCCTGGCGAACGCCAAAGCAGCAGCAGCTGCAAAAGGCCTGCCGCTGTATGCACACATCGCTGAACTGAACGGTACTCCGGGTAAATACTCCATGCCGGTTCCGATGATGAACATCATCAACGGTGGTGAGCACGCTGACAACAACGTCGACATCCAGGAATTCATGATTCAGCCGGTTGGCGCTAAGACTCTGAAAGAAGCCGTTCGTATGGGTTCTGAAGTGTTCCACAACCTGGCTAAAGTTCTGAAAGCTAAAGGTATGAACACTGCAGTTGGTGACGAAGGTGGCTACGCGCCGAACCTGGGTTCCAACGCTGAAGCTCTGGCTGTAATCGCTGAAGCGGTTAAAGCAGCTGGCTACGAGCTGGGCAAAGACATCACCCTGGCGATGGACTGTGCAGCTTCTGAATTCTACAAAGACGGTAAATACGTTCTGGCTGGCGAAGGCAACAAAGCATTCACCTCCGAAGAATTCACTCACTTCCTGGAAGAACTGACCAAACAGTACCCGATCGTGTCCATCGAAGATGGTCTGGACGAGTCTGACTGGGACGGTTTCGCATACCAGACTAAAGTACTGGGCGACAAAATCCAGCTGGTTGGTGACGATCTGTTCGTAACTAACACCAAGATCCTGAAAGAAGGCATCGAAAAAGGCATCGTTAACTCCATCCTGATCAAATTCAACCAGATCGGTTCTCTGACCGAAACTCTGGCTGCGATCAAAATGGCGAAAGACGCTGGCTACACCGCTGTCATCTCTCACCGTTCTGGCGAAACTGAAGACGCTACCATTGCTGACCTGGCTGTTGGTACCGCTGCAGGCCAGATCAAAACTGGTTCTATGAGCCGTTCTGACCGCGTTGCTAAGTACAACCAGCTGATTCGTATCGAAGAAGCTCTGAGTGAACAAGCACCGTACAACGGTCGTAAAGAGATCAAAGGTCAGGCGTAATCCTGTTCTTTAGCTCTTAACGTAAAAACCCGCTGCGGCGGGTTTTTTTATGCTCTTAAAGCAGTAGAGGAAGGGTCGCGCTGGCGGTTTGCTGGCTCACATTACTGTACTTTTCATCCAGCGCAATCAGCGACGTGGTGAGCAGTTCTACTAACAGCATCACTCCCACCTTGGCATTTAGCGCGCCAGCACTCAACGGACCTTCCGGTTTGGCTGCGACCAGCTGAATATCACTCAGCGAAGCCAACGGGCTGCGCGGCGTATTACTTAACGCCAGTACGCGCACGCCTTGCTTACGCGCCAGTTTAACGACATGCAGTAGATCGCGCGTCGAACCTGAACTGGAAATCGCTACCACCAGCGTGTCTTTGTTAAGCGTTGCGGCGTTCATGGCTGCACGATGCATGTCACTGAACAATTGTGCAGGTTTGCCGAGGCGCAGGAGTTTGTAATGTAAATACTCACCCAGAATAGCGCTGGCCGCTACGCCATAAATCTGTACCGACTGGGCCTGATGCAGCGCCAAAGCGGCGGATTCCAGTAATGTCCTGTCGAGTAATTTTGCTGTGTCCTGCAGCGCTTGTACGGATTCATTGACCACATTGTCAATCTCATCTCCGCTGTGCTCTACCGGCTGTCCTTGCTGGAGATCGAGTGCCAGCGCCATTTTGAATTCGTTATAACCCTTACACCCTAGTGCGCGGCACAGACGTGTGACGCTCGCCTCGCTGGTGTCGCTTTCACGCGCCAGTTCGGTAATCGTCAGGTAGACAACTTTTGCCGGATCGCTGAGCACAAACTCTCCCAGCTTCTGCTGTGTTCGGCTATATCCGTCAACGCCCTGGCGCAATCTCAGCAGCAGGTTTTCATTTTCTGACATGCAAAATCCTTAATGCGTTTCTCTGTTGATAGTGTGGCGGAAAGCAGGGGAGAGATGCCAGTCATTTTAAAAAAGTATGATCGACTTCCTGGATTTTGATGAAAATTTTCATTGTTAATATTAAATATGGTAAAAATTTTCATCATTAATCGGAGAGATGAAAAAATGATGCAAATGTTTAGCGGCGCTTCATCGGGCGCATGGTTCGAAAAGGCACAGCGGTTCGGCAAATCGTTCATGCTGCCGATTGCGGTACTGCCCGCTGCGGGGCTGTTGTTAGGGATTGGCGGCGCGCTGTCGAATCCAAACACATTGACTGCTTATCCGTTTTTGGACGTTGACTGGTTACAGGCAATCTTCACGATCATGACCAGCGCAGGTTCTATTGTGTTTGCCAACCTGTCGGTGCTCTTTGCGGTGGGTGTTGCAGTAGGGCTGGCTAAAACGGATAAAGGCACCGCTGGGCTTGCGGCATTGCTGGCATTTCTGGTGATGAACGCCACCATCAACGCTTTATTGACGCTCAACGGAACGCTGGCACACGAGAATCCCGGTGCCGTAGGCCAGGGGATGACGCTGGGTATTCAGACGCTGGAAACGGGTGTGTTCGGTGGGGTAGTGATTGGGCTCGTCACCTGCGCGCTGCATAGCCGTTTCAATAAAGTCTCATTACCTCAGTTCCTTGGTTTCTTCAGCGGTTCGCGCTTTGTACCGATTATTAGCTCCCTTGCCGCGATTGTCGTGGGTGCGGTCATGACGGTGGTTTGGCCGCATTTCCAGAAACTCATTTTTGGACTGGGTGGTCTGGTGGATGCGACAGGCTATCTGGGGACGCTGTTGTACGGCTTCATCCTGCGTATGCTTGGCCCACTGGGGTTACACCATATCTTCTATTTGCCGTTCTGGACGACGGCGCTTGGCGGTAGTGAAATCGTCAACGGCCAGTTAGTTGAAGGTACGCAGCGTATTTTCTTCGCGCAACTTGCCGATCCGAATACGCAGCAGTTCTATGCGGGCACCTCGCGCTTTATGTCCGGGCGCTTCATCACCATGATGTTTGGCCTGCTTGGCGCATGTCTGGCGATGTACCACACCGCCAAGCCTGAGAACAGAAAACTTGTCGCTGGTCTGCTGTTATCAGCAGCCCTGACCTCTTTCCTGACAGGTATCACTGAGCCTATCGAGTTCTCCTTCCTGTTTGTCGCACCCGTGTTATACGTCATTCACGCCTTCTTCGATGGTCTGGCGTTTATGATCGCGCATATTTTACATATCACCATCGGGCAAACCTTTTCGGGTGGGCTTATCGATTTCCTCCTCTTCGGCGTGCTACAGGGGGAAGCTAAAACCAACTGGATGTACGTCCCCATGGTGGGGATCCCGTGGTTCTTCCTTTACTACTTCACCTTCCGCTATTTGATTAACCGCTTTAACTGGTTGACGCCTGGTCGTGAAAACGCAGCACCGACTGAATCCGGCCTGCCGCAAAGTGAGCGTGCTGCGGCCGTAATTACTGGGCTGGGAGGCAAAGAGAATCTGGAAGAGGTGGACTGTTGCGCCACACGTCTACGCGTGACGGTGAAAGAGAGCAGCAAGGTTGATGAAGCGGCACTGAAAGCGACCGGAGCGCGTGGCGTAATTATTCGCGGCAACGGGGTTCAGGTGATTTATGGCCCGCATGTCACCATCATTAAAAACGAAGTCGAAGAGATCTTATCGTAATGAAAACTGTACTGGATTCCCTGAAAGGTAAATTAATCGTCTCCTGTCAGGCGCTGGAAAATGAGCCTCTGCACAGCTCGTTTATTATGTCACGTATGGCGCTGGCGGCAGCGCAGGGCGGTGCGGTAGGTATTCGTGCGAACAGCGTGGTGGACATTCGCGCGATCAAAGAGAGCGTCTCCCTGCCGGTGATTGGGATTATCAAGCGTGATTATCCGGGTAGCGATGTGTTTATCACGGCCACTTTACAGGAAGTCGATGAACTGATGACCGTTGAGCCGGAAATTATTGCTCTGGATGCGACAGCGCGCCCGCGCCCCGGTGGGCAAACGCTGGAAGAACTGGTTACGCAGATCCGCGCTCGCTATCCGTCCGTACTGCTGATGGCGGATATTGCCACCGTAGACGAAGCGGTGACCGCCGAGCGCCTGGGCTTTGACTGTGTGGGCACTACGCTCTACGGCTATACCGCTGATACTGCCGGGCATGTGCTGGCGGAAAACGACTGCGGTTTTTTACGTGATGTGTTGGCTGCGGTTAGCGTACCGGTTGTGGCGGAAGGGAACGTTGATACCCCTGAACGTGCTGCACGATGCCTGGCATTAGGCGCCCATACCGTGGTGGTTGGTGGGGCTATCACGCGTCCGCAGCAGATAACGGCACGCTTTGTCGCAGCGATCGCCTCGTAAAGCATCGATGGGGCATGATACTTTGGCGGGGATCTGCGATAATTATCGTTTATCCCCATATTGAGAGCGCTATGCAGTACCCGATTAACGAGATGTTCCAGACCCTGCAAGGTGAGGGTTACTTTACCGGCGTCCCCGCCATTTTTATTCGTTTACAGGGATGCCCGGTTGGCTGTGCCTGGTGCGATACCAAACACACCTGGGATAAGCTTGAGGATCGGGAAGTCTCCCTGTACAGCATCCTGGCCAAGACCAAAGAAAGCGATAAATGGGGTGCTGCGAGCAGCGAAGATCTGCTGGCGGTCATTTCGCGTCAGGGCTATACCGCCCGTCACGTGGTGATCACCGGTGGCGAGCCCTGCATTCATGACCTGATGCCGCTGACTGACCTGCTGGAAAAGAACGGCTTTAGCTGCCAGATTGAGACCAGCGGCACGCACGAAGTACGCTGTACGCCGAATACCTGGGTGACCGTATCGCCGAAGGTGAATATGCGCGGTGGCTATGATGTGCTGTCACAGGCGCTGGAGCGCGCGAATGAAATCAAGCATCCGGTTGGCCGTGTCCGCGATATTGAAGCACTGGATGAACTGCTGGCGACGTTGAGTGACGACAAACCGCGAATCATCGCCTTACAGCCAATCAGCCAGAAAGAAGATGCGACGCGTTTGTGCATTGATACCTGTATTGCGCGTAACTGGCGTCTGTCGATGCAGACCCATAAGTATCTGAATATTGCCTGATAACTGTGCCGGGGGCGTTTCGCTTACCCGGCCAGAGTTTGTTGCTCGTTGCAGGCCGGATAAGACGCATTGCCATCCGGCAAGCCTATAATCACTCGCCGCGGTATACGCAACCCGCTGTGCAGGTCTCTTTCACCATTACGGCACTCAGCAGAGGGACCACAGGTTTAACCTGATCCCAAATCCATTTGGCCAGCACTTCGCTGGTTGGATTTTCTAAGCCAGGAATATCGTTCAAATAGTAGTGATCGAGTCTGTCGTAAGTCGGCTTAAACGCGGCTTTTAACTCAGCAAAATCCATGATCCAACCGGTATGCGGATCGACTTCACCGGTAATTTCAAGACGCACCATAAATGAGTGACCATGCAGGCGGCCACACTTATGCCCTTCCGGTACATGCGGCAGGTGGTGAGCGGCTTCGAAGGTGAAATCTTTAAACAAGGTGGTGGACATTTTTTACTCTCAAGAATGCGAAAAACCGCGGTAGGGTACCGTAAAGAGCAAATTTTATCATTATTTATACACGTCATTCTTTAAGCTGCTTCTTTGTTGGCTGCCTTTGCTCGCCCCAGTCACTTACTCATGTAAGCTCCTGGAGACTTGCTCAGTTGCCGCCTCGATGCATCTTAAATTATTTAGTGTATAAAAGGATGCTCAGTACCAAAGCTACATATTCATACAACCAATATTGGTTAATTATTTATATATCAAATGCTTATATAATCTGTTTTGCAGTTAATAACTATAACTAAAACAGGTTAGTCCATTTGGTTATTTGTTATTTCCATCCCTTCTTTAATTGTTACTATCCCCGCCGTTAACCTTATCTTCAGTTTGGGTTTTATTGCTGAAATCCGCTTTGCTTACTGGAACATGACAACGCATGACGACACAGGCCCCACCTTCCGCTTTGCTACCGCTAAACCCGGAGCAACTGGCACGCCTTCAGGCGGCCACGACCGATTTCACTCCCGCACAGCTTGCGTGGGTTTCTGGCTATTTTTGGGGCGTGCTGAATCAGCAGCCTGGCAGCAACGCGGTGGCGCCTGCGCCTGTCGCTGAAATGCCTGGCATTACGCTTATCTCCGCCTCGCAAACCGGTAATGCGCGCCGTGTGGCGGAAGCCCTGCGCGATGATCTGATCGCCGCGAAGCTCAACGTCACTCTCATCAACGCTGGCGACTATAAATTCAAACAAATCGCCAATGAAAAACTGCTGATCGTGGTGGCGTCGACGCAAGGGGAAGGTGAACCGGCGGAAGAAGCCGTGGCGTTGCATAAATTCCTGTTCTCGAAAAAAGCGCCGAAGCTTGATAACACCGCTTTTGCCGTGTTTGGTCTTGGCGATACCTCTTATGAGTTTTTCTGCCAGGCAGGAAAAGACTTCGATGCGAAATTGGCTGAGCTGGGCGGTGAACGTCTGCTCGATCGTGTAGATGCCGACGTCGAATACCAGGCCGACGCCGCGCAGTGGCGTGCTCGTCTGGTTGATGTCCTGAAAGGGCGTGCGCCTGCGGCACCGTCTGTGCAAGTTGCCGCGAGCGGTGCAGTAAATGAAGTACACACCAGCCCATACACCAAAGAAGCGCCGCTGACGGCGTCGCTTGCGGTGAATCAGAAAATTACCGGCCGCGACTCTGAAAAAGACGTGCGCCATATTGAAATTGATTTAGGCGATTCCGGCCTGCGTTATCAGCCGGGCGATGCGCTGGGCGTCTGGTATCAGAATGACCCGGCTCTGGTTAAAGAACTGGTTGAACTGCTGTGGCTGAAAGGTGATGAGCCGGTCACGGTTGAAGGAAAAACCCTGTCGCTCGCTGAAGCGTTGCAGTGGCATTTCGAGCTGACGGTTAACACCGGCAATATCGTAGAGAACTATGCCACCTTAACCCGCAGCGAAACTTTGCTGCCGTTAGTCGGTGACAAAGCACAGTTGCAGCATTACGCCGCAACCACGCCCATCGTCGATATGGTGCGCTTCTCTCCGGCGCAACTGGATGCTCAGGCGTTAGTTGATCTTCTGCGTCCGCTGACGCCGCGTTTGTACTCCATTGCTTCTTCCCAGGCGGAAGTGGAAAGCGAAGTGCACGTCACCGTGGGCGTGGTGCGTTATGAGATAGAAGGTCGCGCCCGTGCTGGTGGTGCTTCCAGTTTCCTCGCCGACTGCGTGGAAGAAGAAGGTGAAGTTCGCGTGTTCATTGAACACAACGACAACTTCCGTCTGCCGGCGAACCCGCAGACGCCGGTAATTATGATTGGACCGGGTACGGGGATTGCGCCGTTCCGTGCATTCATGCAGCAACGTGCGGCTGACGGAGCCGAAGGCAAAAACTGGCTGTTTTTTGGTAACCCACACTTTACCGAAGATTTCCTGTATCAGGTGGAATGGCAGCGTTACGTCAAAGAGGGCGTACTGAGCCGTATCGATCTCGCCTGGTCCCGCGATCAAAAAGAAAAAGTCTACGTACAAGATAAACTGCGCCAACAGGGCGCGGAACTGTGGCGCTGGATTAACGACGGTGCGCACATTTATGTCTGTGGCGACGCCAATCGCATGGCGAAAGACGTTGAGCAGGCGTTGTTGGAAGTGATTGCCGAATTCGGTGGTATGGATATCGAAGCGGCGGATGAATTTTTAAGTGAGCTGCGCATTGAGCGCCGTTATCAGCGAGATGTCTACTAATGAGCGAAAAACATCCAGGACCATTGGTGGTCGAAGGCAAACTGTCCGACGCTGAGCGTATGAAGCTGGAAAGCAACTATCTGCGCGGTACCATTGCCGAAGATTTAAACGACGGCCTGACCGGCGGGTTTAAAGGCGACAACTTCCTGCTGATCCGTTTTCACGGTATGTACCAGCAGGACGACCGCGATATCCGCGCCGAACGTGCCGAGCAAAAGCTGGAGCCACGTCACGCGATGCTGCTGCGCTGTCGTCTGCCGGGTGGGGTGATCACCACCAAACAGTGGCAGGCGATCGACAAGTTCGCCCATGACAACACCATATACGGCAGCATTCGTCTGACCAACCGTCAGACCTTCCAGTTTCACGGCATTCTGAAGAAGAATGTTAAGCCGGTACACCAGATGCTGCATTCAGTCGGGCTTGACGCTCTGGCGACCGCCAACGACATGAACCGTAACGTGCTGTGCACCTCGAATCCGTATGAATCTGAGCTGCATGCCGAAGCCTATGAATGGGCGAAGAAAATTTCCGAGCACCTGTTGCCGCGCACCCGCGCCTATGCAGAGATCTGGCTTGATCAGGAAAAAGTCGCGACTACCGACGAAGAGCCGATCCTCGGTCAAACCTATCTGCCGCGTAAGTTTAAAACCACGGTCGTGATCCCACCGCAGAATGACATCGATCTGCACGCCAACGACATGAACTTCGTGGCGATTGCGGAAAACGGCAAGCTGGTGGGCTTTAACCTGCTGGTGGGCGGTGGTTTATCGATTGAGCACGGCAACAAGAAAACCTATGCCCGTACGGCAAGCGAGTTTGGTTATCTGCCGCTTGAGCATACGCTGGCCGTGGCGGAGGCTGTGGTGACCACGCAGCGTGACTGGGGTAACCGTACCGATCGTAAAAACGCGAAAACCAAATACACGCTGGAACGCGTAGGCGTTGAGACCTTTAAAGCTGAAGTTGAGCGCCGGGCGGGGATCAAATTTGAGCCGATCCGTCCGTACGAGTTCACCGGTCGCGGCGATCGTATCGGCTGGGTGAAAGGGATCGACAATAAATGGCATCTGACGTTGTTTATTGAAAACGGACGAATCCTCGATTATCCGGGCCGACCGCTGAAAACCGGTCTGCTTGAGATCGCGAAGATCCACAAAGGTGAGTTCCGCATTACCGCGAACCAGAACCTGATCATTGCCGGTGTTCCTGAGAGTGAAAAGGCGAAGATCGAGAAGATTGCGCAGAAGAGTGGCTTAATGAACGCGGTCACTCCGCAGCGTGAAAACTCGATGGCCTGCGTTTCGTTCCCGACCTGTCCGCTGGCGATGGCGGAAGCTGAGCGCTTCCTGCCAACGTTTATCGACAACATCGACACGCTGATGGCGAAGCACAGCCTGAGTGATGAAAACATTGTCATGCGTGTGACCGGCTGCCCTAACGGCTGCGGCCGCGCGATGCTGGCGGAAGTTGGTCTGGTGGGTAAAGCACCCGGGCGTTATAACCTCCATTTAGGGGGCAACCGTATCGGAACTCGCATTCCCCGGATGTTTAAAGAGAACATCACCGAGCCGGAAATTCTGGCATCGCTGGATGAACTGATTGGGCGCTGGGCGAAAGAGCGCGAAGCGGGTGAAGGCTTCGGTGACTTTACGGTGCGTGCGGGCATTATTCGCCCGGTGCTCGATCCCGCCCGGGATTTCTGGGAATAATGTGAAATTGACTTATCGGGTCTGCTGAATCGGTAGGCCTGATAAGCGCAGCGCCATCAGGCAAGGCAAACAGTGAGGAACTTATGTCCAAACTCGATCTCAACGCGTTGAACGAACTGCCGAAAGTTGAACGCGTTATGGCGTTGGCACAAACCAACGACCAACTGGAAAAATTGAGCGCCGAGGATCGCGTAGCGTGGGCGCTGGAAAACCTGCCTGGTGAGTATGTACTGTCATCAAGTTTTGGTATCCAGGCGGCAGTGAGCCTGCATCTGGTAAATCAGGTTCGCCCGGATATCCCGGTGATCCTCACCGATACTGGCAACCTGTTCCCGGAAACCTATCAGTTTATTGATGAGTTAACGGACAAGCTTAAGCTTAATCTGCAAGTCTACCGGGCAAAGGAAAGTGCGGCCTGGCAAGAAGCGCGCTACGGCAAATTGTGGGAGCAGGGCGTTGAAGGCATTGAAAAATACAATGACATCAACAAAGTCGAGCCGATGAACCGGGCGCTGCAGGAGCTGAACGCGCAAACCTGGTTTGCCGGTCTGCGTCGAGAGCAATCGGGCAGTCGTGCGCATTTGCCGGTGCTGGCTATCCAGCGTGGCGTGTTTAAAGTTCTGCCGATCATCGACTGGGATAACCGTACGGTTTACCAGTATCTGCAAAAATACGGTTTGAAATACCATCCGTTGTGGGATCAGGGCTATCTGTCGGTAGGCGATACCCACACCACCCGCAAATGGGAGCCGGGTATGGCGGAAGAAGAGACGCGTTTCTTCGGATTGAAGCGCGAGTGCGGACTGCACGAAGGGTAACAGGAAAGGGGGGCCGGTAAGATTTACATCCTACCGGATCCCTTCTTCAGGATTTACCCGCTTTTGCCAGTTCTTTTACCAGCGGCAGCATAATGCGTACCACGTCGCGGCTACGGTGCTCTATCCGGCCCGGTAACGCTTTATCAATGTGCTGCTGGTTATCCAGTCGCACATCGTGCCAGCTGTTGCCTGCCGGGAATGAGGCGCTTTTGGCGCGCTGTTGATAGCCATCTTTCTTGCCCAGGTTCCAGTTAGTCGCTTCAACTGAAAGAACGGCAATCCCCGCGTTGTCGAAGACCTCTGCATCGTTACAACATCCAGTGCCTTTCGGATAGTCTTTGTTCAGACCTGGATTGGTGCTGGCAACGATACCGCGGCTGTGCGCGATAGCCAGTGCCCGGTCGCGCGTCAGTTTTCGCACCGCTTCCGGGGTTTTCTTGCCGCTATTGAAATAGAGCTTATCGCCGACGATCAGGTTATCGAGGTTGATAACCAGCAGCGTGTTTTTCTTCTCGGCGGCGCTCATTCGCTTCAGGATGTTCTCCGCGCCCAGTTTGCCTTCTTCCTCGCCGCTGGTGGCGATAAATCGAATACCGTACTGCGTCGGCACGTTTTTGAGTTTTTCCGCCAGTTCCAGCATTACGCCAACACCTGCGGCGTTGTCATCGATACCTTGCAGGGTTAATCCACCCAGATTGGCATCGGAGTCGGCGTCGCTTTGTGCGGCGTAGGTGTCGAGGTGCGCCATAATAATAATCTGCTGCGGCGCTTTGCCTTCATGTGCAGCAATAACGGTGCTTCCCGTTACGTTATGCCAGTTTTTACGGTTATCTTTGGCGGTATAAACATAACGGCTATTAAACGTCCGAATATCGCTGCTATAACCCATCTGCTGAAATTGTTGACGTATATAATCAGCAGACAACATTTCTGCCGGAGATCCCGTCACGCGGCCTGGGAAAAACGTTGCGATATATCGAGCCTGGGTATTTGCGATATCTCCGGGCTTCGAAGATGTTGCCTGTGCGGGAAGGATGAAGCACGCGCCGAGCGCCATGGCTGCAAGAAGGTGGCGCAATGCGAGAAACATGATGAGTCCTTAAATACCAAGCAGAAATTTTCAGCCGCTAGTATGAAACCGTGATCGAGGTAAAACAATTTCATTTGCTCCTAAATGCCCGAATTCCGGTAGCTTAAGCACTTTTTGATATTTGCTTTTCCGGATCGTTATTCCTTTGAGGAACTACTCATTCCAATTCGTAATTTCATTCGCCCTCTTGCCCTCCCTATAGTCAGGTTATCTGAGCATCGTTAGCAAAATAACGGCATTACATAGGAACGGTTATGGATCAAAAACGACTTACCCACCTGCGGCAACTGGAAGCGGAAAGCATCCATATCATTCGTGAGGTGGCCGCCGAGTTTTCTAATCCGGTGATGATGTATTCCATCGGCAAAGATTCCAGCGTAATGCTGCATCTGGCGCGTAAAGCGTTTTATCCGGGCACGCTGCCGTTCCCATTGCTGCACGTTGATACCGGCTGGAAATTCAGCGAAATGTACGAGTTTCGTGACCGCACGGCGAAAGCCTACGGCTGCGAACTGCTGGTGCATAAAAACCCGGAAGGGGTGGCGATGGGTATCAACCCGTTTGTCCACGGTAGCGCCAAGCATACCGACATTATGAAAACTGAAGGGCTGAAGCAGGCACTGAATAAATACGGTTTCGATGCCGCGTTTGGCGGTGCTCGTCGTGACGAAGAGAAATCGCGTGCCAAAGAGCGTATTTACTCTTTCCGCGATCGTTTTCATCGCTGGGATCCTAAAAATCAGCGCCCGGAGCTGTGGCACAACTACAACGGGCAGATTAACAAAGGCGAAAGTATTCGCGTCTTCCCGCTCTCTAACTGGACTGAACAGGATATCTGGCAGTACATCTGGCTGGAAAATATCGATATCGTGCCGCTGTATCTGGCGGCGGAGCGTCCGGTGCTGGAACGCGACGGCATGCTGATGATGATTGATGACGACAGAATCGATCTGCAACCCGGTGAAGTGATTAAAAAACGCATGGTGCGTTTCCGTACGCTCGGTTGCTGGCCGCTGACAGGCGCGGTGGAGTCGAATGCGCAGACGCTGCCGGAAATCATCGAAGAGATGCTGGTTTCAACCACCAGTGAACGTCAGGGCCGCGTGATTGACCGCGACCAGGCGGGCTCCATGGAGCTGAAGAAACGTCAGGGGTATTTCTAAGGAGCCGCCATGAATACGACACTTGCACAACAAATTGCTAATGAAGGCGGCGTTGAAGCCTGGATGGTTGCCCAGCAACACAAAAGTCTGCTGCGCTTTTTAACCTGCGGTAGCGTGGATGATGGGAAAAGTACCCTGATTGGCCGCCTGCTGCACGACACGCGTCAGATTTATGAAGACCAGCTTTCATCGCTGCACAATGACAGTAAACGTCACGGCACTCAGGGCGAAAAGCTTGATCTGGCGTTATTGGTTGACGGCTTGCAGGCCGAGCGTGAGCAGGGCATCACCATCGACGTGGCGTATCGTTATTTCTCTACCGAGAAGCGTAAATTTATTATTGCGGACACTCCCGGGCATGAGCAGTACACCCGTAACATGGCGACCGGCGCGTCGACCTGCGACCTGGCGATCCTATTGATCGATGCGCGTAAAGGCGTGCTGGATCAGACTCGTCGTCATAGCTTTATCTCCACGCTGCTTGGGATCAAACACCTGGTGGTGGCGATCAACAAAATGGATCTGGTGGACTTTAGCGAAGAGACATTTAACCGCATTCGCGAAGACTATCTTACTTTTGCTGAACAACTGCCGGGCAACCTGGATATCCGGTTTGTGCCGCTCTCTGCGCTGGAAGGCGATAACGTGGCTTCGCAAAGCGCCAGTATGCCGTGGTACAGCGGTCCGACGCTGCTGGAAGTGCTGGAAACCGTTGAGATCCAGCGCATTGTTGATACTCAGCCGATGCGCTTCCCGGTGCAGTATGTGAACCGACCGAATCTGGATTTCCGTGGTTATGCCGGAACGCTGGCCTCCGGTAGCGTGAAGGTTGGACAGCGCGTCAAAGTGTTGCCGTCCGGCGTGGAGTCGAGCGTGGCGCGGATCGTAACCTTTGATGGCGATTTACAGGAAGCGCATGCGGGTGAAGCGATCACCCTGGTGCTGAAAGATGAGATCGATATCAGCCGGGGCGACCTGCTGCTTGATGCCGGTGAAACTCTGCCGACAGTACAAAGCGCTGCAGTTGATGTGGTGTGGATGGCGGAACAACCGTTGTCGCCCGGGCAGAGCTACGACATAAAAGTCGCAGGCAAGAAGACCCGCGCACGCGTTGATAGCGTGCAGTATCAGGTCGATATAAACAACCTGACCCAACGTGACGTTGAAGCGCTGCCGCTGAACGGCATCGGTCTGGTTAATCTGACTTTTGATGAGCCGCTGGTGCTGGATACCTATCAGCAGAATCCGGTTACGGGCGGGCTGATTATCATTGACCGCCTGACTAACGTTAGCGTTGGCGCGGGACTGGTGCGTGAGCCAATCGTCCAGGAGCTTGCCACAGCTTCTCAGTTCAGCGCGTTTGAGCTGGAGCTTAATGCACTGGTGCGTCGCCACTTCCCACACTGGGGTGCGCGCGATCTGCTGGGAGGAAAATAATGGCGCTGCATGACGAAAACGTCGTCTGGCATGCCCATCCTGTTACACCGCAACAGCGGGAACAACGCCACGGTCATCGTGGTGTTGTGCTGTGGTTTACCGGGCTGTCAGGTTCCGGTAAATCCACGGTAGCAGGGGCGCTGGAAGAGGCGCTGCATAAGCTAGGGGTGAGCACCTATCTGCTGGATGGCGATAACGTGCGTCACGGTCTGTGCAGCGATCTTGGGTTTAGCGATGCCGATCGTAAGGAGAATATTCGTCGGGTTGGTGAAGTGGCTAACCTGATGGTAGACGCCGGCCTGGTGGTGTTGACTGCGTTTATCTCTCCACATCGCGCCGAGCGAAAAATGGTTCGCGAGCGCGTGGGTGAAGGGCGTTTTATTGAGGTTTTTGTCGATACGCCATTAGCAACGTGCGAAGCTCGCGATCCAAAAGGGCTGTATAAAAAAGCGCGTGCGGGAGAGTTGCGCAATTTCACCGGAATTGACTCGGTTTACGAAGCGCCTGAATCGCCAGAGATTCATCTTGATGGTGAACAATTGGTAACAAATTTGGTTCCTCAATTATTAGACCTGCTGAGGCAGGAAGATATTATCAGATCCTGAGACACCCGAGCTTGCACGCCCGGTCAGTCACGGTCACAGGATTAGATATGCGTAACAGCCATAACATTACTATTACAGAGTCAGATACCTTCGCCGCCGACGACGAAACTACCTGGTCACTCCCAGGAGCCGTGGTCGGTTTTGTCGCATGGTTGCTGGCGCTGGGATTCCCGTGTCTGATGTATGGCCCTAACACACTGTTTTTCTTCCTCTATACCTGGCCCTTTTTCCTTGCGTTGTTGCCCGTGGCGATTGTCGCGGGTATTGCCCTGCATTCGCTATTGAAGGGGAGATTGCTGCTGAGTATTGCCTGTACCCTGCTGGTGGTTGGCGCAATGTTTGGCGCACTGTTCCTGTGGCTACTGGGTTAGGCATACATCCTTTCACGCGATCGCCGCTGTTGTTCACTGTCTGGCCATAATTCAAACCGTAACCAACAATGAGATTATGTTCTCCTTACATGGGGTATACGTAACAACGGGCAAATGTGGTACATTTGCCCGCGTTGTCGCGGCATTCCCGTCCGTTGATGTAAAGTTGTCAGCGGAGTTTATGGGATGTTGATGCCGTTTTTCAGGGGGCAGGATGGGTAAACTTACGTTGCTGTTGCTGGCTTTATTAGTCTGGCTACAGTATTCGCTGTGGTTCGGTAAGAACGGCATACATGACTATAGTCGCGTCAACGATGATGTTGCGGCGCAGCAAGCTACAAACGCGAAACTGAAAGCGCGTAACGATCAGCTTTTTGCCGAAATTGACGATCTCAATGGCGGGCAAGAGGCTATCGAAGAGCGCGCGCGTAACGAACTCAGTATGACTAAGCCAGGCGAAACCTTTTATCGTCTGGTGCCTGACGCGTCTAAACGCGCTCAGACTGCAGGGCAAAACAATCGATAAACCGTCCAGGGATTTAACATGGCAGCCACTTTAATGGACGTTTGCGCCGTGGTGCCGGCTGCCGGGTTTGGCCGCCGAATGCAAACAGAGTGTCCTAAGCAGTACCTCTCTATTGGCAATAAAACCATTCTCGAACACTCGGTTGATGCGCTGCTGGCTCATCCCCGGGTGACGCGAGTCGTCATCGCTATTAGCCCAGGCGACAGTCGCTTTGCCCAACTTCCACTCGCAGCGCACCCGCAAATTACCGTGGTGGATGGTGGCAACGAGCGTGCCGATTCTGTCCTTGCTGGTTTGCAAGCCGCAGGTGAGGCCAGTTGGGTTCTGGTGCATGATGCCGCGCGTCCGTGTCTGCATCAGGAAGATTTATCTCGTTTGCTGGCAATAAGTGAAACCAGCCGCATCGGTGGGATCCTTGCCGCGCCGGTGCGCGACACGATGAAACGCGCGGAGCCGGGCCGAACAGACATCGCCCATACGGTCGATCGCACCGATTTATGGCATGCGTTGACGCCGCAGTTTTTCCCTCGCGAGCTGTTGCATGACTGTCTGACCCGTGCGCTAAACGAAGGCGCAACCATTACGGACGAAGCCTCGGCGCTTGAATATTGCGGTTTTCATCCGCTGCTGGTCGAAGGACGCGCTGACAACATCAAAGTCACCCGCCCGGAAGACCTGGCGCTGGCGGAATTTTATCTGACCCGAACTATCTAGACACCTCATCCTTCACGCTGCAACGAGGCAGCCTGCAGGATGCTGTGTATATCAGGAGAAGGCATAATGCGAATTGGACACGGTTTCGACGTACACGCTTTTGGCGGAGTTGGCCCAATTATCATTGGTGGTGTGCGCATCCCGTATGAAAAAGGATTGCTGGCGCATTCTGATGGCGACGTGGCGTTACACGCGTTAACCGATGCACTGCTGGGCGCGGCTGCGCTGGGGGATATCGGTAAACTCTTCCCGGACACCGACCCGGCCTTTAAAGGTGCAGATAGCCGTGAATTATTACGTGAAGCCTGGCGGCGTATTCAGGCTAAAGGCTATACGCTTGGTAATGTGGATGTGACGATTATTGCTCAGGCGCCGAAGATGCTGCCGCACATTCCGCAGATGCGCGTGTTTATTGCCGAAGATCTCGGCTGCCATATGGATGATGTTAACGTGAAAGCGACCACCACGGAAAAACTCGGTTTTACCGGGCGTGGGGAAGGGATTGCCTGTGAAGCGGTGGCGCTACTCCTTAAGGCAACGAAATGACTGCGTTTGAAGATCTGACGTATCTCCATGGCAAACCACTGGGCCATGGCGTCCTGAAAGCGAATCCGGAAGACTTTGTCGTCGTCGAAGATTTAGGCTTCGAACCGGATGGCGAAGGCGAGCACGTTCTGGTGCGCATTTTGAAAAACGGCTGTAATACCCGTTTTGTGGCTGACGCGCTGGCGAAGTTCCTGAAAATTCATGCCCGCGAAGTGAGCTTTGCCGGGCAGAAAGATAAGCATGCGGTCACGGAACAGTGGCTGTGCGCGCGCGTACCCGGCAATGCGATGCCTGATTTAAGCAAATTTGAGCTTGAAGGCTGTAAAGTGCTGGAGTACGCGCGCCACAAGCGTAAGCTGCGTTTAGGGGCGCTGAAAGGCAACGAATTTACGCTGGTGCTGCGTGAAGTGAGCGAGCGAAATGACGTTGAAGCGCGTTTGCAGGCGATTAGCGAGCGCGGCGTACCGAACTATTTTGGCGCTCAGCGTTTTGGTATTGGCGGCAGCAACCTGCAAGGGGCGCTGCGTTGGGCGCAAAGCGATGCGCCGGTGCGCGATCGCAATAAGCGCAGTTTTTGGTTGTCGGCGGCCCGTAGTGCGTTGTTTAATCAGATAGTCAGTGAACGCTTGAAAAAAACAGACTTTAATCAAGTTGTTGACGGCGATGCGCTACAATTGTCGGGACGCGGAAGTTGGTTTGTCGCCACGCAGGAAGAACAAACCGAATTACAGCGTCGCGTCGATGATAAAGAATTGATGATTACAGCAGCATTACCGGGCAGCGGTGAGTGGGGAACTCAGCGCGACGCGCTGGCGTTTGAAGAAGCCGCTATTGCTGATGAAACCGCGCTGCAGTCGCTGTTGTTGCGCGAGAAAGTCGACGCATCGCGTCGTGCTATGTTGCTGTATCCACAACAATTAAGCTGGAACTGGTGGGATGACGTAACCGTTGAGTTACGTTTCTGGCTACCGGCAGGTAGCTTCGCCACCAGTGTTGTAAGGGAACTTATTAACACAATGGGTGATTATGCGTATATTGCTGAGTAACGATGATGGGGTCCACGCACCCGGTATACAAACGCTGGCGAAAGCGCTGCGTGAGTTTGCTGACGTACAGGTGGTTGCCCCGGATCGTAACCGCAGTGGCGCGTCTAACTCGCTGACGCTGGAATCCTCACTTCGCACGTTCACCTATGATAACGGTGATATCGCCGTACAAATGGGTACACCTACCGATTGCGTCTATCTGGGCGTGAACGCATTAATGCGTCCGCGTCCGGACATTGTTGTGTCTGGTATTAACGCAGGTCCTAATCTGGGCGATGATGTTATCTATTCCGGTACCGTTGCGGCGGCGATGGAAGGTCGTCACCTGGGCTTTCCTGCGCTGGCGGTCTCACTTGATGGGCATAAACACTACGATACTGCTGCCGCAGTAACCTGCCGTATCTTACGGGCGCTGAGTCGCGAACCGCTGCGCACCGGGCGCATTTTGAATATCAACGTGCCGGATTTACCGCTGGATCAGATTAAAGGTATCCGCGTCACCCGCTGCGGTAGCCGCCATCCTGCGGATCAGGTGATACCACAGCAGGACCCGCGCGGTAATACGCTGTACTGGATCGGGCCGCCGGGCGAAAAGTGCGACGCCGGACCGGATACAGATTTTGCCGCCGTCGATGAAGGCTATGTTTCCATTACGCCGCTGCATGTCGATTTAACCGCATATGGCGCGCATGAAGTTGTTTCTGACTGGTTAGACAGCGTGGGAGCCGACACGCAATGGTAAGCAGACGCGTACACACTCTTCTTGAACAATTACGTGCGCAGGGCATCAGAGATGAGCTTGTTCTCGATGCACTTGCCGCCGTGCCGCGTGAAAAATTCATTGATGAGGCGTTTGAACATAAGGCCTGGGACAATATTGCTCTGCCGATTGGTCAGGGGCAGACGATTTCGCAGCCCTATATGGTTGCGCGGATGACCGAGCTGCTTGAGTTAACGCCGCAGTCCCGGGTGCTGGAAATTGGTACCGGCTCTGGCTACCAAACGGCGATTCTGGCGCACCTGGTGCATCATGTGTGCTCTGTTGAGCGCATTAAAGGTTTGCAGTGGCAGGCGCGTCGTCGACTTAAACAGCTTGATTTACATAATGTTTCTACCCGTCATGGTGATGGATGGCAGGGCTGGCAAGCGCGAGCCCCGTTTGACGCTATCATTGTTACGGCAGCGCCGCCTGAGATTCCAACTGCGCTAATGATGCAGTTGGATGAAGGCGGTATTCTCGTCTTACCCGTGGGCGACGAGCACCAGTTTCTGAAACGGGTGCGTCGTCGGGGAGGCGAATTTATTATCGATACCGTGGAGGCCGTACGTTTCGTTCCCTTAGTAAAAGGGGAGCTTGCGTAGATACTGGCTCTGAATACCTGGAGTTTTCCTGGATATTCTGGAATTAGTAAGCGTATCGTGGTCACGTTTCCAGTGCCCAGTCCGATGCCTTGCACGGTGATTACGTCACTGGTTTTAACCAAATTTTCCTGGGGGATAAATGAGCGCGGGAAGCCACAAATTTACCGTTCGCCGCATTGCGGCATTGTCACTGGTTTCATTATGGCTGGCAGGTTGTTCAAATACCTCGAATCCACCTGCACCGGTCAGTTCCGTTGATGGCGGTACATCAACGAACACCAATTCCGGCATGCTGATTACGCCTCCACCAAAAATGGGCTCGACGTCGACAGTACAGCAAACGCCACAGATCCAGCCAGTGCAGCGTCCGACCACACAGTCAACACAGATCCAGCCTGTCGCGGAACAGCCTGTTCAGATGGAAAACGGTCGTATTGTGTACAACCGTAAGTATGGGAACATTCCGAAAGGTAGCTATACGGGCGGCAGTACCTATACTGTTAAGAAAGGCGATACCCTTTTCTATATCGCCTGGATTACCGGGAACGATTTCCGTGATCTCGCACAACGCAATAACGTTCCGGCCCCGTATGGCCTGAATGTCGGTCAAACTCTGCAAGTGGGCAACGCGTCGGGTACACCGATTACTGGTGGGAATGCCATCACCCAGGCGGATGCAGCACAGCAAGGAGTTGTGACCAACCCTGCACAAAATTCCACCGTTGCTGTTGCTTCGAAACCAACAATTACGTATTCTGAGGATTCAGGTGAACAAAGTGCTAATAAAATGTTGCCGAACAACAAGCCTGCTGGGACCGTTGTCACAGCGCCTGTAACGGCTCCAGCAGTTAGCGCAACCGAATCAACTGCAAGCTCAACGTCAACCAGCTCGCCAATCTCTACCTGGCGCTGGCCGACTGACGGCAAAGTAATCGAAAACTTCGCGGCTACTGAAGGTGGCAATAAAGGGATCGATATTGCAGGCAGTAAAGGACAGGCTATTGTCGCGACCGCAGATGGACGCGTCGTATATGCCGGTAACGCACTGCGCGGTTACGGTAATCTTATTATCATCAAACATAACGATGATTACCTGAGTGCCTACGCCCATAACGATACAATGCTGGTCCGGGAACAACAAGAAATCAAGGCGGGGCAGAAAATAGCTACCATGGGTAGCACCGGAACCAGTTCAACACGCTTGCATTTTGAAATTCGTTACAAGGGGAAATCCGTAAACCCGCTGCGCTATTTACCGCAGCGATAATTCGGCGGAACCAGGCTTTCACGTGCTAGTTCCGTTAGGGATCACGGGTAGGAGCCACCTTTATGAGTCAGAATACGCTGAAAGTTCATGATTTAAATGAAGATGCGGAATTTGATGAGAACGGAGTAGAGGCTTTTGATGAAAAAGCCTTGAGTGAAGAGGAACCCAGTGATAACGACCTGGCTGAAGAAGAGCTGTTATCGCAGGGGGCCACACAGCGTGTGTTGGACGCGACTCAGCTTTACCTTGGTGAGATTGGTTATTCACCACTGTTAACAGCCGAAGAAGAAGTTTATTTTGCGCGTCGCGCACTGCGTGGGGATGTCGCTTCTCGCCGTCGCATGATTGAAAGTAACCTGCGTCTGGTGGTGAAAATTGCTCGTCGTTATGGCAATCGTGGTCTGGCATTGCTGGACCTGATTGAAGAGGGCAATCTGGGACTGATCCGTGCAGTCGAGAAGTTTGACCCGGAACGCGGGTTCCGCTTCTCAACATACGCAACCTGGTGGATCCGCCAGACGATCGAACGGGCGATTATGAACCAAACCCGTACGATCCGACTGCCGATTCATATTGTAAAAGAGCTGAACGTCTATCTGCGTACCGCGCGTGAGTTGTCGCATAAACTGGACCACGAACCGAGCGCAGAAGAGATTGCTGAACAACTGGATAAACCGGTTGATGACGTCAGCCGTATGCTCCGACTCAACGAGCGTATTACCTCGGTAGACACCCCGCTGGGTGGCGATTCCGAAAAAGCGTTGCTGGATATTCTGGCCGATGAAAAGGAAAACGGCCCGGAAGACACCACGCAAGACGATGATATGAAACAGAGCATCGTCAAATGGCTGTTCGAACTGAACGCCAAACAGCGTGAAGTGCTGGCACGTCGTTTTGGTCTGCTGGGGTACGAAGCTGCGACACTGGAAGATGTGGGCCGTGAAATTGGTCTCACCCGTGAACGTGTTCGCCAGATTCAGGTCGAAGGTCTGCGTCGTCTGCGTGAAATCCTGCAGACTCAGGGACTGAATATCGAAGCGCTTTTCCGCGAGTAAGCACAAGTTCTATCAAGAAAGGCCAGTCTCATTGGGACTGGCCTTTTTCTATGTTTGTTGCCTGATGGCACTGCGTTTATCAGGCCTATGGGGAGCAGGACTTTGTAGGCGGATAAGACATTTATGTCGCCATCCGGCAGATTAGTTCATCATCTTACGCACCAGACGTGTGAACTGCTCACGTTCTTCATCAGATAATCGCCCCAGAAACTCATCATCCACGCTATCGCCTAACGGAGTTGCGCTGGCCAGTAATGCTTCTCCTTGCGCGGTCAAATAAACAAACCGTCGACGCTTATCTGCCGGGTCATGTTCACGCCTGACCAGCTCCCGTTTTTCCATTCGGCTCAGCATTTCCGCAAGGGTTGCCTTGGTACAGACTGCGGCTTCGGTCAGGTCAACCTGCTCAATGCCGGGACGTTCAGCAATGGCGCGCATTACCGCATACTGTGGTTTGGTCAGATCCGGTAATTCATGTTGCCAGCGGGACGTATGCTGCTGGAAGAGCTGACGTAAAAGGTGAAATGCTTTATTTCGTAACGGCATGAGCGCTCCGGAATTCCTGTCAGTCTCTATCATAGCGGGTTACGCATCTTTTTTTAACAATTGCGGCTTTAGCGATCTGTGCTCGATGACCTTGCCCGAAATGTTATGTGAGAGTATTTTAATCAAAACGTTCGTACACGAACAAAAATCGAGAGACTAAATGAGACTGATTGTCGGAATGACCGGGGCAACCGGTGCGCCCCTTGGTGTGTCGCTATTGCAGGCGCTGCGGGAAATGCCCGAGGTGGAAACCCATCTGGTGCTGTCAAAGTGGGCCAAAACCACTATTGAACTGGAAACACCGTACAGCGTCCGTGATGTGTCCGCGTTGGCCGATTATTGCCACAACCCGGCGGATCAGGCAGCGACCATCTCCTCTGGATCGTTTCGTACTGACGGCATGATCATTATCCCCTGCAGTATGAAAACGCTGGCCGGTATTCGTGCAGGCTACGCGGAAGGGCTGGTGGGGCGCGCTGCTGATGTGGTGCTGAAAGAAGGGCGCAAGCTGGTTCTGGTTCCGCGTGAAATGCCGCTTAGCACGATTCATCTGGAAAACATGCTCGCACTTTCCCGCATGGGCGTGGCGATGGTCCCGCCGATGCCCGCGTATTACAACCACCCGCAAACGGTCGATGACATTACGCAGCATATCGTTGCGCGTGTGCTCGATCAGTTTGGTCTGGAACACCCCAACGCCCGTCGCTGGCAGGGTTTACGGCAGGCGCAGAATTTTTCACAGGAGAATGAATAATGGCATTTGATGATTTGCGCAGCTTTTTACAGGCGCTGGATGACCAGGGGCAATTGCTGAAAATTAGTGAAGAAGTTAACGCCGAGCCGGATCTGGCTGCGGCAGCCAATGCGACCGGACGCATTGGTGACGGTGCGCCAGCGCTGTGGTTTGACAATATTCGTGGTTTTACCGATGCCCGCGTGGCGATGAACACAATTGGTTCGTGGCAGAATCACGCCATCTCTTTAGGCCTGCCGCCAAATACCCCGGTGAAAAAACAGATTGATGAGTTTATTCGCCGTTGGGATAAATTTCCGGTTACGCCGGAGCGTCGCGCCAATCCGGCGTGGGCTGAAAACTGTGTTGATGGTGATGAGATCAACCTGTTTGATATTCTGCCGCTGTTTCGCCTGAACGATGGCGACGGCGGTTTCTATCTTGATAAAGCCTGCGTGGTGTCGCGCGATCCGCTGGATCCGGACAACTTTGGCAAACAGAACGTCGGCATTTATCGTATGGAAGTGAAGGGCAAACGCAAGCTTGGCCTGCAGCCGGTGCCGATGCACGATATCGCGCTGCACCTGCATAAAGCCGAAGAGCGCGGTGAAGATCTGCCGATTGCCATCACGCTGGGTAACGATCCGATCATCACCCTGATGGGGGCCACGCCGCTGAAGTACGATCAGTCGGAATACGAAATGGCGGGAGCGCTGCGTGAAAGTCCGTATCCGATCGCTACCGCGCCGCTCACCGGCTTTGACGTGCCATGGGGTTCAGAAGTGATCCTCGAAGGGGTAATTGAAAGCCGTAAGCGTGAAATCGAAGGGCCGTTTGGCGAGTTTACCGGACACTATTCCGGTGGACGTAATATGACGGTCGTGCGTATCGATAAAGTCTCTTATCGCACCAAACCTATTTTTGAATCGCTGTATCTGGGGATGCCGTGGACGGAGATTGACTACCTGATGGGTCCGGCAACCTGCGTACCGCTGTATCAACAGTTGAAAGCCGAATTCCCGGAGGTGCAGGCGGTGAATGCCATGTATACCCACGGTTTGCTTGCAATTATCTCCACCAAAAAACGCTACGGCGGCTTTGCCCGCGCGGTGGGGCTGCGCGCAATGACGACGCCGCATGGCCTGGGTTACGTGAAAATGGTGATTATGGTTGATGAGGATGTTGATCCGTTCAACCTGCCGCAGGTGATGTGGGCGCTGTCTTCGAAGGTCAATCCGGCGGGCGATCTGGTGCAATTGCCGAATATGTCGGTGCTGGAGCTTGATCCGGGTTCCAGTCCGGCGGGGATTACCGACAAGTTAATTATTGATGCGACCACGCCGGTTGCGCCGGATAACCGTGGGCACTACAGCCAGCCGGTATGTGATTTACCGGAAACGAAAGCCTGGGCAGAAAAACTGACCGCCATGCTGGCCAACCGTAAATAAGGAGTAGCAGATGATTTGTCCACGTTGTGCCGATGAACATATTGAAATGATGGCAAACTCGCCGGTAAAAGGTATCTGGACGGTATATCAGTGCCAGCATTGTCTATACACCTGGCGTGATACTGAGCCGCTACGCCGTACCAGCCGCGAGCACTATCCGCAAGCGTTTCGCATGACGCAGAAGGATATTGATGACGCACCGATGGTGCCGAGTATTCCACCGCTACTGGCAGAAGATAAGCGCTAATCAACACGCCGGGTGCGGCTTTGCCTTACCCGGCCTACATATAGTGATATTTTATAGGCCCGATAAGCGTATCACCATCGGGCTTTACGGCGTTACACCAGACTCTTCAACCGGTAGATCCACTCCAGCGCCTGGCGAGGCGTTAGCGAATCCGGGTCGAGATTTTCCAGTGCTTCAACGGCGGGCGACGTTTCTTCCGGAGCTGACAGGAGCGACATCTGTGTGCCGTCGACCTGGGTCGCAGCAACATTCGGCGCGATGCTTTCCAGTTCGCGCAGTTTTTGCCGCGCGCGTTTAATAACCTCTTTCGGCACGCCTGCCAGGGCTGCTACTGCCAGACCATAGCTCTTGCTCGCCGCACCATCCTGTACGCTGTGCATGAAGGCGATGGTATCGCCGTGCTCTAACGCATCCAGATGCACATTCGCGACGCCTTCCATTTTCTCCGGTAACTGAGTCAGTTCGAAGTAGTGGGTGGCAAACAACGTTAATGCTTTGATTTTATTGGCCAGATTTTCAGCGCACGCCCACGCCAGCGACAGGCCGTCGTAGGTGGAGGTGCCGCGTCCAATCTCATCCATCAGCACCAGGCTGTTCTCGGTGGCGTTATGCAGAATGTTGGCGGTTTCGGTCATTTCTACCATGAAGGTAGAACGACCGGAGGCCAGATCATCCGCCGCGCCCACGCGGGTAAAGATGCGGTCGATAGGCCCGATCTCCACTTTCTGCGCCGGAACGTAGCTGCCGATGTAGGCCAGCAGCGCAATTAACGCAGTCTGGCGCATATAGGTACTTTTACCCCCCATGTTCGGGCCGGTGATAATCAGCATCCGTCGCTGAGGCGAGAGGTTTAGTGGGTTGGCGATAAACGGCTCGGTCAGCACCTGTTCAACCACCGGATGACGTCCCTCGGTAATACGAATACCAGGCTTGTCGGTGAAGGTCGGGCAGGTGTAATTCAGGGTATAAGCGCGTTCCGCAAGGTTGACCAGTACGTCCAGCTCTGCCAGCGCGCTGGCGCTTTGTTGCAAATCAGCCAGGTGCGGCAGCAGCATGTCGAACAGCTCATCGTACAGCTGTTTTTCCAGCGCCAGCGCTTTGCCTTTTGATGTCAGAACTTTGTCTTCGTACTCCTTCAGCTCCGGAATAATGTAGCGTTCGGCGTTTTTCAGCGTCTGGCGACGCACATAGTTAATCGGCGCCAGATGACTTTGCCCGCGACTGATCTGAATGTAGTAGCCGTGAACGGCGTTAAACCCAACCTTCAGCGTATCAAGGCCGGTGCGCTCGCGCTCACGGATTTCCAGTCTGTCCAGATAGTCAGTTGCGCCATCAGCCAGCGCTCGCCACTCGTCCAGTTCTTCGTTATAGCCGGGGGCGATGACGCCACCGTCGCGAACCAGCACAGGTGGAGCTTCCACTACGGCACGTTCCAGCAGTTCACGCAGCTCAGCAAACTCACCCATTTTCTCGCGCAGCATCTGTACGGGGGCACTGTCTACGCTTTCCAGTTGTGCGCGCAGTTCCGGTAATTGCTGGAATGCATGACGCATACGGGCCAGATCGCGCGGACGCGCGGTACGCAGGGCCAGACGTGCCAGGATACGTTCCAGATCGCCGACCTGACGCAGCACGGGTTGCAATTCATCAGTGGAATCCTGTAGCGCGCCGATGGTCTGTTGGCGCTCAGTGAGGACTTTGGTGTCGCGGACCGGCATATGCAGCCAGCGCTTGAGCATACGGCTGCCCATCGGCGTCACGGTGCAGTCGAGTACTGAAGCCAGCGTGTTTTCAACACCGCCCGCCAGGTTCTGGGTAATTTCCAGATTGCGGCGCGTGGCGGCATCCATAATGATGCTGTCCTGCTGACGTTCCATGGTGATGGAACGAATATGCGGCAGCGAGGTACGCTGGGTATCTTTTACGTATTGCAGCAGGCAGCCAGCCGCGCATAATCCACGCGGGGCGTTTTCTACGCCAAAGCCAATCAGATCCCGCGTGCCAAACTGCAGGTTTAGCTGCTGGCGAGCGGTATCGATTTCAAATTCCCATAGTGGACGACGACGTAATCCGCGACGTCCCTCAATCAGTGAGGTTTCAGCGAAATCTTCGGCATACAACAGTTCAGCGGGATTGGTGCGCTGCAATTCTGCGGCCATGGTCTCGCGGTCGGCGGGTTCGCTAACACGAAAACGCCCGGAGCTGATATCCAGCGTTGCGTAACCATAACCTTTACTGTCCTGCCAGATAGCGGCCAGCAGGTTGTCCTGGCGTTCCTGTAACAGCGCTTCATCACTGATGGTGCCTGGCGTGACGATACGCACCACTTTGCGCTCGACCGGACCTTTGCTGGTCGCCGGATCGCCAATCTGTTCACAAATAGCGACGGATTCACCCTGGTTGACCAGCTTGGCGAGGTAGTTTTCTACCGCATGGTGAGGAATGCCCGCCATCGGGATTGGCTCGCCCGCAGACGCGCCGCGTTTGGTCAGGGAAATATCAAGCAGCTGAGACGCACGTTTCGCATCGTCATAAAACAGTTCGTAAAAGTCGCCCATGCGGTAAAACAACAGTATCTCCGGGTGCTGGGCTTTCAGCTTGAGATACTGCTGCATCATTGGGGTGTGGTTCGTGAAGTCCGTATCAAGTGACTCTTTCATATCGCTTTTGCTCTTTTTTTAATCTTTTTGGGGACCTGGGCAGTCTCACGTGAGCCCCTGGAAACTCACATAAACCCACAAATTTGTCATTCGAAAGCCGCCTGATGGGCAGTAACGACGAGCGTTGGCTCGACCTGAATGGTCTATCTTATCACCGACAACGACTGAGATTCATCCGTAGGTTTTGCCGCCAGAACGCTTATTGATTATTCATTTTCCGGCAAAGCATAATTCTGGCAGTACAGATAGGGGATCCCCTCTTTGGTAATCAGGTATGTCGCGCTGTTCAGTGCAAAAAAATCGACGTTGGATACGCTGGTGTTGGTCAGGAAAAAATCGGGGAGGAGTTCCTGAATAAGGCTGGCGGGAGCTGTTTCGCGATTGGAAATTTGGATTTTCTGTGAAATCCAAACCGGGCTTGAGCCGTAGCTGGATTGTGTAAAAAGTACCATGCGTTGCACGGTTTGCTCATTATTTTCGGCATCTTTGATAATACCATCAATATTCACAATACCTTTACTGCCCCCGGTTTTAATATCAATAATCCCTCGGAACGAGCTTGTATTGCGTACAATTTCGATGGCAGAGCGGCAGGTGAGATCATGTAACTCGCCATTGTTCTTACTGTACCGATAGACGACAGTAAGAATAAGCGCAGCAAAACAAAACAGCAGGATAATACCTGTCTGGATGCGGGACGTTCGGGGATATAAGTTCATTAGCTATCATACCGTGGGTAATATACCGACTGACAGGCATTTTCTTGCCTGGCTTTTATCGGTGAGCGACACACCAGCACGGACAGTTTCTTAGACTCAGGATAGGTCGTGATATAGATAAATTTATGGCTCTGACACAGTCCTGGGTTTTTGTCGATAAACGCGGTATGCCGGGAGAAATTACTGGCATCGTTATTGAAATAATACTGACAGCCAGTGGGTGCTTTATCCGCAGTGATATAGCCGGAGAAATAATCATCGCTGGCTTTCCATGGATATAATATCAGCACACAAATTATCAGGGTAAGTGCCAACATTACTGTTTCTGCAGCCGTTATCAAAGGTTGACGCGGTGTGTCAGCCAAAAATTCCTCAATGGTGGCATCTGGCGCTAAGGATTCTTCAGCAGAAGCAGAGTTCTCCTCCGGTGTTTCAATGACCTGAATATCAAACTCTTCTTGAATGATCAGCCCTTTGCGGGGGATCGTTGTGATCAGCGGTTGTTCAAGCTCCAGCTGCAGTAAGCTTTTACGCAACGAGAGAATGCTTTGATAAAAGGCGTTGAAACTCACCTGCCGGTGATTTTTACCCCAACCGAATTCCAGCAATTCGTTTTGAGAAACCACTTGCCCGCGATGTTGAATAAGTAATAAAAGACATAACGACGCTGAGTGTTTGAGTTTTATCCGCTGATTGGGGTGATCTACCCGCGCCAGACATTGTGTGGCTGGCGTAAATATTATTCTATTTTCAATCAGATAACTGACATTGCCAGTCTCAGACATATTGTCTCTACTCTTGATGATGCGTCTGGTGGTTGTTTAGTCATGATACCACTGAGCCTATAAAGACCACCAGCATGGACCTGATTCCACAGCGAGAACCGCGAAGTGTTGCAAATTGGTATCATAATATAACAAGAATGAAAACTTTTTAATGAAAATAAAATCCATTAAAATCAATTGATTGTATCTTTTTGGCTACTCTGCAAAGAACAGAAAGATGAAAAAATGTCGACAAAGATGATTGCCATTAATTCTTTATGGACAGCGCCATATACTGCATGGCACCACCACGCGAAAACAGCATGAACCTTAACGCGTCAATGGCACCAGGGAATGCCGGTGGTAGATGTAGATGGGAATAAATGTCAGCTTGTTTGCGAGCTGACATTTATTTTTAGTGCCGAGTAAATTTAACCATCTTTTTGACTAAGCCATAATTTGCGGTAGAGAGTCCCATGTTCCAGAAAGAAATTGAAAATGCTGTAGTGCTCGTTGGCGATGAAATGAAGAAGTCGGATAATGCCTGGCTGTCGTTACGTAAAAAACGTCAGCGTATTGATTTGAAGACCGATGGACAAATCTTATTTCTGGAGAAAGGGACTGTCTCTGTTTATCGTGTGGAAAACGATTTAGTCACCGTGAGTATTTCTGCACCTGCTATTCTCGGCCTGCCACAAATGCGTACGGAAGTGGCTGGTCACTATTTACGTTGTGATACCGATTGTGAAATGTGGGCGATGAGCGTACAAAATGCCGATCACCTGTTTACGACCAAAAACTTATGGAAGCAGGCGTTTGATATCTTAACGCATCATCTTCAACGTTATTTTCAGCGTGAGGCGTTGCAGTCGCACCGCACTATACGTGAGCAGATTATTGAACACGTGAAATATATCTGGTCGATGGAACCAGAGGTTCGCGAGAAAACATCCGTGTATACTTTTATTTTGACCCGTAACCATATTTCACGTAGTGCCATCCATAAGGTGTTACAGGAGCTGGTTAATGACGGGAAAATCACCCTGAATCGTGGAAAGCTCTCTTTTTGCACGCCGTTATAAAATCATGCGCTCCCCGGCAAAATGTAAGGGAGCGCAACCGATCAACGTTCTCTGAGTGCTTCCGCGCGTGCGCGAATAATCGGTTTTAACAGGTAGCTCAGAATCGTTTTCTTGCCGGTGAGAATATCGACGCTCGCCACCATGCCGGGAATGATCAGCATCGGATGCTCTTTTGTTCCCAGGTAATTTTTGTCCGTCTGCAAACGCACAATATAAAAGCTTCGCCCCTGCTTATCGGTAACGGTGTCCGGGCTTATCTGCACTACTTCGCCTTGCAGACCGCCATAAATGGTGTAATCGTAAGCGGTAAATTTCACCATCGCATGTTGACCCGGATGGAGGAAGGCGATATCGCGCGGCTGGATTTTGGCTTCGATTAACAGTTTGTCATCCAGCGGAACGATTTCCACCAGATCGCTGCCCGGTTGAATGACGCCGCCGATAGTATTCACCATCACCTGCTGGACGATACCCCGCACCGGTGAGGTGACCATGGTACGGTTCACCCGATCCTCCAGTGCTTTAACGCTTGCCTGGGTTTTACTCAGATTAGTGCGAGCTTCATTGAGTTGGGCCAGCGCATCGCTCTGGAAACGGCCACGGCTTTCACCGATTTTATTCTCAATCTCTTTAATTTCTGACGTAGCCTTGGGGAGCGACAGGCTAATAGAATTGAGCTGCCCGGCGGTTTCCACCTCGGTACGACGCAGGCGCAGCAGTTCGACTTTTGAAATGGCGCCTGAAGCGAGCAGCGGCTCGGACATTTTGATTTCCTGACGGATTAACCCGAGGCTGTGCTTAAACTGATCCTCCTTTGACTCAAAGTCGCGCAGCTCCTGTTTTTTCTGCACCAGCTGTTCTTCGAGCCCGGAAATTTCGTTGTGAAATTGTTCCCGACGGCTGTTGTACAGCTCGGTTTCTCCTCGGGCGACATCCGGTGCCTGGCTGGCTATCTCGTGTGAAATCACAAAGTCCCGGTTTTCAACTTCCGCCGTCAGGCGTTCTACTTTGGCGCGCAGACCGAGTTTGTCGGCTTCAGTTTCACCCACGTTGGAGGCGAAGCGCGTGTCATCTAGGTGCAGTAGTGGAGTTCCGGCGTTAACGATTTGCCCTTCATGCACGTACAGCTCGGTGACAATTCCCCCTTCCAGGTTCTGGATTTTTTGCAGTTTTGATGAAGGGATCGCTTTGCCTTCACCGCGTGTCACTTCATCAATTTTTGCAAAACCAGCCCAGATGAAGGACAGCACCACCAGCGCGAGGATCACCCGCAACGTCAGTCGTATCACTCTTGGGGCGTCATCAATTATGGCCTGACTAACCTCATTAATACTGTCGGTTTGATTTTCATCACGACCGCGAAAATAGTGCTGCATATAGCTGCGGGCACGAGTCAGGAGATCAGCGAGACGCATTAATTTGCCCCTTTTTCAACGCATCCATCACTACCCCTTTCGGACCGTCTGCGATGATGCGACCTTTATCAACAATAATCAGACGGTCAACCAGCGACAGCATGGAAGCGCGGTGCGTGACCAGTAATAACGTTTTTCCCGCAATACAGGGGGCCAGCGCGTGTTTGATCTTCTCTTCGCTGGTGTTGTCCATCGAACTGGTGGGTTCATCCAGTAGCAGGAGAGGGGGATCAAGCAACAGTGCGCGCGCGAGCGCCACCGCCTGCCGTTGCCCGCCGGAAAGCTGGGAGCCGCGTTCGCCGACCTGCAGGTTATAGCCGTCGGGATGCAGGCGTGCGAATTCGTTGACGCCAGCCAGTTCTGCCGCTCGCAGCATGGTTTCGTCATCGACATAGCGCGCTCCGCACAGCAGGTTATCGCGCAGCGTGCCGTTGAATAGCTGGATGTCCTGTGGCACGTAGCCGATGCTGTGGCGCAGATCGTTCACATCCAGCTGGCGAGAGTCGATACCATCGATCAGCAGGTTCCCGGCGCTCGGCTGGTATAAATTGACGATAAGTTTACTCAGTGAACTTTTACCGGAACCGCTGCGTCCGATAATGCCGATGCGCTCACCGGGCTGAATGGTCAGGTTAATTTTGTGCAGCGACAGGTTTTGTTGCTCCGGGTAGCTGAAATCCACATCGCGAAATTCAATGCTGCCCTGTAACTGTTCACGCTTGAGCGGGTTTTCATCCGCACGGCGCTCCTGCGTCAGCGACATCATTTTCTCAGTGTTTTTGATGGTCAGTTTCGCCTGCTGATAGCGGGCGATAAGGCCGGTGAGCTGACCCAGCGGCATGAGTGCCCGGCCGTTAAGCATGTAGCAGGCGATCAAGCCACCCATACTCAGTTTGCCGTCGATAATCATGTACACCCCGACGATGATCATCACCACGCCTGAAATTTGCTGGAACCAGCCGGTAAGGTTGCTGGCCAGGCTGGACAAGGTTTTCACCCGCAGTTCGAGACGGCTCAGGCTGCCCAGCGTTTGTTCCCACTGGAACTGGCGTTCGCTTTGGGCATTATTCACTTTGATGGCATCCAGACTGCTCAGGGTTTCAATCAGTAGCGCCTGACGTTCGCTGGCGAGGCTCATGGTTTTTGCCACAGCAGCGTTGACCGGCTTTTGTAGTGCCCAACTGCACAATAGGGCAATCGGTAATGTCAGTACCGGGATCCATGCCAGCGCGCCGCCGATAATGCCAATAACAATCAGCAGTAACAGGGTGAAGGGCAAATCGATAATCGTCGTCAAAGTGAGGGATGAGAGGAAATCACGCAGTGACTGAAACTCGTGAATGTTTTGTGCAAAGCTGCCCACGCGTGCCGGGCGCTCTTTCATCTCCATACCGACAATGCGCTCAAACAGGGTTGAAGAGATGATGAGATCGCTTTTCTTACCTGCAATATCAAGGCAGATACCGCGCAGCATTTTTAAAATCAGATCAAAGACAAAAGCCAGGCAGATGCCAACTGCCAGCACCCATAGTGTGACCGTTGCCTGGTTTGGCACGACGCGGTCATACACATTCATGGTAAAGAGCGGTGTGCCGAGCGCAATCAGGTTGATTAACAGACTGGCCAATACCGCATCCATATACAGAAAACGCGACAGTTTCAGCGTGTCTTTAAACCAGGATTTGGTGCGCGGCAAAAAGGCCTCTGCCTGCAAATCGAATTCGTGGCGCGGATGCGCAAAAATGACTTTGCCCGCATAGTTTTGCTCAAGCGTGGCAGCATCAACGCAAATTTCCCCACCTTCGCTTTCGCTGGGCATAAAACGGGCGCTACCGTCATCGTTCCAGGCCAACAACACCCCGGTACCCCCCGCGTTCAATAACAAGACAGCAGGCAGAGATATTGCCGGAATTTTATCGAGCGTGCGCGTGACGACTCGCGCCTTTAAACCGGCCCTTGCTGCCGCGCGTGGAAATATATTTAGCGTGAGCCGATCGTTTTCTAATGGCAGGCCACTGCTTAATGTTGAACGACTCGCCGGTTTACCGTGCAGAGAACACAGAATCAGTAAGCTATCTAATAACGGGTCGTCATTATGGCTACGTGGGTCGTGATGTTGAGAATTAGGGTTAGCGTAATTCTCAGGGACGTCATTTAATAATTCGGCTTGTGCACTCATTTTCGCAACCATTCTGACCGTGCACGGTTAAATAATAGCAAGCTAATAATAAGCGTGCAGGTCAGAGATTTATTGGGGGTTAATAATTATTAATGAAGTTCCGGTAAGCTATTTTCTTCTGCTGAATCTACCGGTTGTCCTGAAGGCGGCGGTGTGATTTTTAGAATATTCATTAATTCCCCGGTGCGTTCGCTAATACGATAGCCACTGGTCATGGCCAGATAACGTAATTCAACAAGACGGCGTTTAGAGGAGAACACTTCATTTTCACTATCGAGTAAATCCAGCAGCGTGCGCTCGCCAAGACTAAATTGATCCTGATAAGCCGTGCGCACTTTGACGCTGCGGTCGGCATATTCTTCCGCCGAAGGAAGCTGAGCGCGTGCGTTTTGCAGTGCGGTCCAGGCCAGGCGCAGCTCCTGATTCAGCTGGCGCAGTGTGTTATTACGTACATCCTGAGCCTGCTTGTGCAGATAAGCGCGGGAGTTCATGTTGGCTTTGTCGCTGCCGCCCTGGTACAGGTTGTAATGCAGTTTGACCATCGCCTCCCACTCTTCGGTGTGTGCGCTGGTGGTATCGGTGTTGTTGCTAATCCCGCGGGAAAGCTCAACGTCCACACGTGGATAGAAGGTGGATTTCGACGCTTCATACTGCTGGTGCGCAGCTTCGATATCCGCATTGGCAGACTTCAGTAATGGATTATTTTTTTCCATCCGACTTTTGGCATCTTCCAGCGAGGTTGGCAGCTGAGAGTCAATGCTCTCTGGCTGGCTTAAGCCCTGCGGATCCATGCCCGTCACGCTGACAAAGGTGGTTTTCGCGTCTTCAAGGTTAGTCTGCTCGGTCAGCAGGTTGTTTCGCGCCTGCGCCAGACGCGCTTCGGCCTGCATAAAATCCCCGGAGCGCCCAACGCCCTGATCGGTACGCAGTTTTATCTGGTCGTAAATGCGCTCGTGGTTCGCCAGATCGTCTTCAGCAAGGCGCACAAACTCTTCGCGTTGCAGCACGTCGAAATAGGCCTGAATCACCGCATAAGCGGTGCTTTCACTGGTGTTCATCACACCATAGGCGCGTGAGTCAACGGTCGCTTTTTGTCGCGCCACTTCGCTGTTGGTCGCAAAGCCGTTAAACACATTCTGCTCGAGGCTGATAGTCGCCTCGTTAGGTGATTGAGTCAGACCGTTATTGCGTCCTGCAGCGCGGGTAGTTGCATCATCAACATTTTTGCGCCCGGCCTCGGCATTTAAATTCAGTGATGGCAAATAGCCACCTTGTGCCGCACGCAGATCTTGCTCCGAGGAATAACGGCTATTTATTGCAGCATTAACTTCAGGATGATTCGCTAATGCATCTTTAACGGTATTTTGTAAGTCTTCTGCGTTTACTGCATTTATTGAAAAACATGAAAGCAGAAAAACTAAAAACTTCTTCATGACATGAATGCCCTATATCTCACGGTTATGACATCCAGGTGTCGTCGCTATCATCCATTTTTACAAACACGTTATATTAATTAACAAATATGAATTGTCTTAATTGATGGCTGTAATCAGCTATTCAGCGACATGTTTTGTCACATCGTGTTTTATTTTTGGTTATTTTTTATTATATTCATTTGCCAGTCAAGTCTCATGTAATTGCATTCTATAAAATGTGTTTTTTTCTACATTGAGATATTAATGTTTACATTAATTGAATGTGATATTTGTTCGTTAATGTATTAACGAGTTTATAAAAATAATGATGGTAATTAAGTGAGGTTACGGTGAGCAAATTACTCGGTGTGATCAAAGCAATTATTGGACAGGTTTACGTAGTTGATGCCAATGGTGCACAACGACTGGTTCATGAAGGCGACAGGGTATATAGCGGTGAAGAAATTGTGACCGGTGCCAGCGGCGCGGTAAGTATCTCTTTACCAGACGGAAAAACGCTGGATATAGGCCGTAATAGCCATTGGGGTGAGCACGGGCTACAGGTCAGCCATCATCCGGAAAGTAGTGCTCAGGATATTGCCGCCGCACAAAAGGCCATTGCCGATGGCGCTGACCCGACGCAGGTGCTGGAAGCCACCGCGGCGGGTAATGAAGCACCGGTAACATTAGAAGGTGGCGGCGGGGGGCACACTCTGGTTCAGCTTGAATTGACCGGGCAGGTGGTTGATCCGACAGCAGGTTTTAACACCAAAGGTCTGGGAAGCCCGAACTGGGATATCAATCTGCCGATAGGGGGCGTTACCGCAGGTTCCGCGAGTGTTTTCCCGCCTGAGGTACAAATTACCGAGTTTGCCGGCAACGACGGTTTCATTAACAAAAGCGAATTCCATCAGACCCATTTAAGCGGCACCAGTAATCAAAATCACATCACACTCACCTTCACCGATAGCCAAAAAAACACATTCACCGTTACTGTTCCGGTGAGCAACGGGCACTGGAATATTGATACCGATCTGGGGGGACTGGTCCCGGGAAATGTAACAGTGGTGGCAATAGCCACCGATGTGACGGGACGAACGGCAGAAAGTTTTGATCATGCGCTGATTGATATTACCGGACCACACATCGACATTACCGTTGATAACGTCACGCCGGATAACCTCATTAACTACGAAGAGTCGCGTCAACCGCAAACCCTGATCCACGGGTCGGTCGGCGGCGATACTAAACCCGGCGATATCGTTACTTTATTGGTTGATGGTAAAGAATATACCGGTGTTGTTACCGACCCCGGAAATGGGACTCTGACTTATACCATCCCGGTACTGACCTTGGGGTTACTGCATGACCCGAACATCCACGCCACGTTAACCTCTACTGACGACGCAGGAAATACCACCATTGTTTCCACGGATCATCATGTCGATAACGACCTGTATGCGCAAAATGCCGTGACCATTGAAACGGTGGCGAATGATGATGTCGTCAACGCTAATGAGTTTCGTATGCCGACCATTATTTCTGGCATTGCCAGCGGTGATGCGAAAGCGGGTGATCCGGTCACGTTGACCATTCAGGGCAAAGCGTTTCACGGCACGGTTTTCGACGATCATGGTCAGCTACGCTATGAAATCGTTGTGCCTTCCGCAACTCTCAAAGAGGGGGCTAACGATGTGCAGGTGACGCTGGTAAGCCATGACGCAGTAGGTAATGAAGCCACTGCTGTGACGCACCGCACCGTGGTGCTGGACACCCAGGCACATAACGCCCTCACGATTGATGATGTCACGACAGATAACACCCTGAATCGTGCTGAGCTGTATATGCGTAACCAGGTGATTTCCGGAACCGTCAGCGGGGAAGACGCGAAAGCGGGTGATCCGGTACAACTGGAGCTTAACGGCCATCAGTACAATGGTCAGGTGATCGATCTCGGTAACAATACGCTGGGCTACCGTATTGCGGTTAACGCTTCCGACTTTGCCAATAACAGCATTCCGGTTGATGGTAACGTGGAAATGAAGGTCACGGTTACCTCTCACGATGCGGCGGGCAACCTGGCGATCGCCACCGATACCCACAGCGTGCACATTGATAATCTTGCGACCAATCAGGTCAACATTGACGCGGTGGCGACGGATGATGTGGTCAACGCGATTGAACACCGCATGATCACGCTGATTAGCGGTGTGGCAGGCGGTGATGCCAAAGCGGGCGATGCGGTCACCGTCAGCGTACAGGGGCAAAACTATGCCGGAACGGTGGTCAATGATAACGGTCAGTTGCGCTATGAAGTGGCATTACCGAAAGGAACGCTGCTGGAAGGTAAAAACGACGTGGTGGTAACGCTGGTCAGCCACGATGCGGCGGGTAACGAAGTCACCGCGCTCGCGCACCGTACCGTCACGCTCGATACTCAAGCGCACAACTCGCTGACAATCAATGATGTAGATAGTGATAACACCCTGAATCGTAGTGAGTTGTACACACGTAACCAGGTGATCTCCGGCACAATTGGCAGCAATGAAGATGCTAAACCTGGCGATCCGGTTCAACTCGAAATTAACGGTCACCTGTACCGGGGGGAGGTAATCGATTTAGGCAATAACACGCTGGGCTACCGTATCACGGTAAACACCGCAGACTTTGCCAACAACAGCGTACCGGTCGACGGTAACGTGGACGTGAAGGTCACAGTCACCTCTCATGATGTGGCGGGTAACCTGGCGATCGCCACCGACACCCACATCGTGCACATTGATAACGTTGCGACCAATCAGGTCAGTATCGACGCGGTAGCGACAGATGACGTAGTCAACGCCATTGAGAACCGCATGGTAACACTGATTAGCGGTGCAGCCGGCGGTGATGCCAAAGCGGGGGATACGGTCACCGTCAGCGTCCATGGGCAAAACTATGCCGGAACAATCGTTGATGATAACGGGCAGTTGCGCTACGAAGTCGCGTTGCCGAAGACGGCCTTGCAGGAAGGTAAAAACGACGTAGTGGTGACGTTGGTCAGTCATGACTCGGTGGGAAATGAAGTTACCGCGCTGGCACACCGCACCATCACGTTAGACACTCAGGCACATAATACTGTCCGTATACATGATGTCACTGCCGATAACACATTGAATTACCAAGAGCTACTTGCGGCTAAACAGACCATTACCGGTTTCGTTGGTGGTGAGGATGCAAAGATAAACGATCCTGTCTTACTAGAGATAAATGGCCATCAGTACAGCGGTAAGGTGATTGATTTTGGTCGCGGTAAGCTGGGTTATAGCATTGATGTAGATTCTTCAGCATTTGCTGATAACAGCGGCCATGTGCTGACGAATGTGAAAATTACCGCGATGGTCACATCTCATGACGCAGCGGGAAACCTGGCGATCGCGACTGATTCCCATAAAGTTCATATCGATAACTACGCGGAAAACACCATTAAGATTGACGCAGTGGCGACGGACAATGTGGTGAACGCCAATGAAAACCGGATGCCGACGATTATTAGCATCGTAGCCGGTGGTGATGCCCGGGAGGGTGATGCGGTAACTATCAGGGTTCGTGGACAAGACTTTGACGGCAAGGTGATCAACGATAACGGTCAGTTACGCTATGAAGTGGTTCTGCCGCATGGAACCTTGCATGAAGGAAAGAATGCGGTGGTCGCGACGCTGGTCAGCCATGACGCGCTGGGCAATGAAGTGACCAGTGAGTCGCACCGTATTATCACTCTTGATACTCATGCGCAAAACACTATCTCGCTAGATAACATTGCTACAGACAATGTTATCAATTACCAGGAACTGTCCGCGGCGACACAGCGCATTACCGGCATCGTTGATGGTGAAGATGCGAAGGTCGGCGATCCCATTCAACTCGAAGTTAATGGTCATCAGTACGATAGCCGGGTCATTGACCTTGGTAACGGGCATCTGGGTTACAGCATTGATGTGGACTCATCGGCCTTTGCGAACAATAGCGTCCATGTGTTGACGGATGTCGATGTGCACGTCACTGTCACCTCTCATGATGTGGCGGGTAACCTTGCCATCGCTACCGATAGCCATAAAGTTCATATTGATAACTTTGCCAAAAACGTGGTGACGACGGATGTAGTCGCGTCGGATGATGTGGTGAACGCCATTGAAAACCGCATGCCGACGCTGATTAGCGGTATCGCAAAAGGCCTGGATGCCAAAGCGGGCGATGTGGTTACCGTCCACGTACAGGGGCAAACACAGGACTTTAGCGGCACGGTGGTTAACGATCACGGCGTTCTGCGCTACGAAGTGTTTGTTCCAACAGGTGTGTTGCAGGAAGGCAGCAACGACGTGATGGTGACGCTGGTCAGTCACGATGCAGCGGGCAACAAGGCGGTGGCGGTGGAGCATCGAACCGTTACGCTGGATACCCAGGCGCAAAGTACCGTCACTATTGATAGCGTCACTGATGACGACAAACTTAACCATCTTGAGCTGGATACGCCGATGCAGCTCATCAGCGGTAAGGTGGGCGGTGACGCGCAGATTGGCGATGCGGTGATCGTAGAAATCAATCACCAGACGTTTAACGGCAAGGTGATTGATCTTGGAGGCGGTCATTTAGGCTATCAGGTCCCGGTCAACTCAACGGCGTTCAGCGATAACAAAGGCAACCAGGATAAAAATGTGACCGTGAGTGTCACGGTTATCTCCCACGATGCGGTGGAAAATGAGGTCATTACCACCGCAACCCATGATGTACATATTGATAACCATGCCGCGGCTAAAATCACCGTTGATACGGTGGCGGGCGATGACAAGCTGAACGGCGCAGAAGCCGCGAAACACCTCACTGAGATCATGGGGACGGTTTCGGGCGATGTGCATGTAGGGACTAAAGTTCAGGTTATCGTCAACGGCCATACTTACGACACAACTGTTCAGCGACTCCCGGAACATAATAATGCGCTGGGATATAAGCTGGACGTTCTGAGCCGCGATCTGGTCAAAGACCCGCATATCGTGGCCCGCGTAGTCGGCGAAGATAATGTGCATAATTTCCAGAAAGCGGAGATATCGCACGATCTGGTGGTTGATTTACATGCTAAGGCAATGCTGACGATCGATCCCGTTACTGGCGATAACATGGTCAATGGCGATGAATCAAAACAGCCATTCACCTGGATAACCGGGAAAGTGGCAGGGGATGTTCACGTAAATGACGTCGTTTACCTCACCGTTAATGGTCACGTTCTTACAGGGAAAGTGCATGATGTGGGGGGCGGGGTTCTCGGCTACAGCATTAAAGTCAGCACCGCAGACCTGATCTCCGATCCGCATTTAACCGCGACGGTGAGCACCACCGATGGTGCGGGCAATCCGGCCACGGCCAATGCAGAAACCACCGTTATTATCGATACCCGTGTGGATGCGCAGATAACCATTGATGCCGTGACGCCGGATAATACGCTGAACTTTGCTGAGCAAATGCATGGCTATACGATAGTGAGCGGTACGGTGAGCGGTGAAGTTCATCCGGGCGATTCATTCACCATGACCATCAACGGCCACAACTATGCCGGGGTGGTGGAAGATCGTGGCAATCATCAGATGGGTTTCCACGTACCCGTTGCTACGGCCGATCTGGTTGCCGATCCGCATATCGACGTCACCATGGATATCACGGACGATGCCCTGAACCATGCACAAATTACAGCGCATCATACCGTTACGCTGGACGCTGACGCGAAGGCCTCTATCACTATCGATCCGGTAACGGGCGATGATGTATTGAATAAGATTGAATTGGGGCAAAAGACGACAGTTGTCAGCGGTACAGTCGGTGGCGATGCGAAAATTGATGATGTGGTGCACCTGAATATTGGTGGCCATATGGTTGATGCTATAGTGGTGGACCTGCCGAATCTGGGAACGTTGGGTTACTCCATCAAGGTGGATACGCATTGGCTGCAAAACGATCCGCATATTACTGCAACAATCACCACTACCGATGCGGCGGGTAATAATGCGACGGCAGATGCGCACAGTACCGTGGACATTGACGATAAGATTGACGCGATTGTGCATATTGATCCGATTGTTACCGATAGCGGTGATGCGGTGATTAACCACGACGAAGCCCTGAAGCAGCAAACGACGGTTACGGGGACGGTAGGCGGGGATGTCAAAATCGGTGATATGGTTGAACTGACCATCAACCATCAGACCTATTTTGCGCGGGTGGAAAATCAAAACGGTCAGCATGTATTCAGTACAAAGGTTTCGACCTTAGATCTGCTCATGGATCCGAATATTCATGCTGAAGTGACGGCAAAAGACGACGCAGGTAACATCGCGCGTGGGTACGATGATATGCCGGTGCTGGTTGATACCGTTGCTGATGCCGGGATAACGATTGATTCTGCGTTGAGCTGGCAAGGCATGGCGCTACCCGCTGGAGACCGCCCCGAATTTGTGACGGTAACAGGGCATGTTACCCCAGACGCGAAGCTTAATGATTTAGTTACAGTTGATGTGGGTAACAACACGCACCTGGAAACACATGTTATTACCCTCCCTGATGGGCAATTGGGTTACACGCTAGATATTCTTTTTCAGGACTGGAATAACAACGGCAATATCACCGTGTCCATCACCACCCATGATGATCATGGCAATACGGCGACAGCAGTAGAACATAAATTTATCGATCTTCCGTGGGTAACCAATACCTTTATTCCAGCCAATACTCCTTATGGTATGCACACCCCGTCGACAACAGGTACTGGCACCACACCGCCGCACCAACCGACCGTGCATCTCACCGTTGATCAAGTGGCAGGCGATGATGTTCTCAACCACGATGAAGCGCAAAAAGGAACGACGGCAATTCGTGGTCTGGTCACCGGCGACGTTCAGGCCGGGGACGATGTTATTGTCACCATAAATCATGTGCAGTACACAGGGCACGTCATGACTATCCCAACGATGCCGGGACAACTGGCATACGAAGTGGATGTGCCGACGAGTGAACTGCAGGCGCATCCAACGTTTGATGTCTCCATCAAGGCGGGAACAGCGACAGATTCGGTGCAGAAAACCATCACTGTCGATACGGATAACCTGCTGCAGATAACGATGGATAAGGTTGCTGGTGATGATGTTATCAATGCTGCCGAGGCGCAAAGCGGTAAAACCACTATCAGCGGTACGGTCAGCGGTGAAGGGATCCATGACGGCAGCGTGGTGAGCCTGCAGGTCAATGGCAATACGCTGACTGCGGTAGTGCATGATGATAAACACGGTCACTTGAGCTGGTCGAAAGAGGTCAGTATTAACGATCTGCACAATAACCCGGATATTGTCGCGACGGTAACGGCGACAGATGATCATGGCAACCAGGGAAGTGCCTCTGCCAGCAGCCATATTGTGGTTGATCTGATTGCTGAAGCTGGCGTCACAATAGATAAAATTGCCAATGACAATATATTGAATAAGCTTGAATCACAGCCGCGTAAAATGACTGTGACCGGTTCGGTATCAGGAGATGTCCATCCTGGGGACAGTGTGATGCTGAAGGTAAACGGACACGATTATTCGGCAACAGTTGATGCTAATAAACACTATTCTGTTGATATCGATATGCATGATTTATTAGCTGACACCGCTATTGTTGCGAAAGTAACCGGATACGACGATCACGGTAACCTTCAACCGGGCAGCTTCACTCAAAACTATAAGATTGATACAACAACAACTGGCAGCATTACCATCAATACCGTCGGCGGTGACGATATTATCAATGCCGATGAAGTGGCGGCCGGTACCGTCGAGGTCAGCGGTAGAGTTGATGGGGATGTACATGTCGGCGATAAAGTTTCAGTGACGGTCGATGGCGTAACAGTCGATACGACAGTTATTGAGCTACCGCATATGAATGGTCAACTGGGTTACACAACGCTGGTGAGTACGACCGGGCTGCAAAATAATCCAACTATTCATGTCAGCGTGGAAGGGCAGGATTCGGCGTTGAACCCAATGCGCGCCGAGAACGACAAAACGGTCACTATCGACACGCAACTGAATGCCACCATTATGCTGGATGATGTGACGGCAGACGACGTGCTGAATAATGTAGAAACGCAGCAAGCGAAAACCATCATCAGCGGTTATGTGACGGGAGATGTAGACTTTGGCGATCAGGTGACTGTCACGGTTAACGGTAAAGATCTGGTTGCCTATGTGAAAGACAGCGGTGGTCGCAAGGTGTTCAGCGTTGAGGCCAGTACGGCCGACCTGCTCCACGATCAAAATATTACCGCACATGTCATCGCCCACGATGATTCCGGCAACCATGGAAGAATCGATACCAGTAAGATCATCACCATCGACAGAACCGCTGCGGGAACGATGGATATTGATAATGTCACCCAAGATAACGTGCTTAATCATCAGGAACTCCAGGGAGCGACGGTGAGGGTAACCGGACATCTTGGCGGTGATGTAGATGTGTGGGATTCGATCAAACTAAAAATTGGCGGTCAGGAGTTTACCGGTTCGGTAGATACGCAGAGCAATGGCGATCGGGTTTATCACGTAGATGTGGACAGTCATATCATGGAAGTGAACACCACATTTTCGGTTGAGGTTAAAGGTCATGATACGCCGGGCAACCCATATTCACAGACAACTTCCCACAGCTATTCGGTTGATCAGCAGGCAGACGCCACGCTTATCGTCGATAAGGTTACCGGGGATAACCATATTTCACGTGCGGAATCACAGGACGCCGTCACGCATATTACCGGCAGCGTGAGCGGTGATGTGCATGATGGCGATCATATTAAAGCGCTGGTAAATGGTCATCAGTACGATGCCATTCTTCATCAGGGCATTAATGGGTTGACCTATGACATTGAGGCCGATACCTCCGCATTCCGTGCCGGTCATAACCGTGTGAACGTATTGGTCGAGGCGCATGATAACCACGGTAATATTACGCCTTATAGCCAAACGTTGAACGTGACGATGGACGAGCCTGCACCAGTGAAAGGGCATACGGTGGATAAAGGGAATCATGCTGCGATACAGCATGCGCTGCATAACCTGTTCGACGATAACGCATTATCTCTGTCTTATGCACCAGCAGCGACCGGACACGGTCAGGCGACAGCGGTGCTCAGTGCTGACGATAAGGCGAAGGGCGTGCTTGAAAAAGTCGATCTCAGCGATCTGGCCCGTGAACTGCATGAAGGCGTGGATATTGCGAAGTACATTCAAAGCGGCGGCGATCATCACCTGATCGCCAGTCCGGCAAAAGTGGCGCATGGAATAGATACCGCGCTGTCTACTCCGGCAAGCGGCGATCTGCATTCTCCGACCTACTCGTTGGATCACCTGATTGCTAAACCCGATCAAAACCACACTCACTAACGATTGCCTGCTGCCCTGTGTAAACAGGGCAGCAGCATCATGCAAAATGAAAAGGCACTGATATGAACTCTGATTCATCTGCTGCAAACGTGCAGACAGAAGGCGTGGCAAAAAGTCCTGAAAATGACAACCAGCAGGCTTTAGCGATGCTGCAAAAAAGCGACCTGGAGATGGTTCGCGTGCTCGACGATTTGATTTACCTGTTGATCCGTAAAGGCGTGATTGCTATTACCGATCTTCCAGCGATGGCGCAGGTTAAATTAATGAATCGCGCGAACGCGCGCCAGGAACTTGGCGGGTTAGAACAACTGCTTGGCAACGATGATCGTATATTTTAGCTGATGCAGGCAGTTTGTAGGCCGGATAAGCGTAGCGCCATCCGGCTATACAAAGGCGTATCAAGACGCCAGTTTTATCACAATGGCGCGGGCTCACCTAATAATTGCCCCATTGCACCATCAATCCCTAATTCTTGCAGCACCATAAGCTCACCTTCCGTTTCAACTCGCTCGGCAATGAGCGGCAAATCAATACTGCGCGTGGCACTGCACAATACTTCAATAAACAAACGCTTATCATTTTCCTCATCAATTTTGCGGATATAGCTGCTGTCGATTTTCAGATAGGCAAGACCCCATTGCGACAGATGACCAATCATATCGAAACGGCTGCCGAAGTGTTGCAGACCCAGCGAGCAGCGATGCTGACCGACGGTTTTAACAAATGCCGCCATCTGATGGGGACCGGGTAACTGATTTTCATCCAGTTCCAGAATCAACTGACTGGCTAATTTCGGTGAATAGCGCAGCGGGGTGAGTAGCTCAGCAGTGGCGGCCGCACTGGCGACAGAACTGCCGGAGATACTCAACGCCAATTTTCCGGGCGCGGTTTTCAACTGGTTCAATGTCAGTTTCAACATGGCTTTATCGAGGCGATGACTCCAGCCAAAGCGGTGGATCCACGGCAAGAACCGCCCCGCGGTAATGGCGTTACCCTGCTCATCAATAATGCGCGACAGCACCTTGTAATGTAGGATTTTGTCCGGCTGGCGGCAATCGACCACCGGCTGATAAACCAACTGAAACTGTTGATTTGTCAGCGCATGCTCCAGGCGAACAAACCACAAATGCTGATCTTCTGTAGCTGCAGGTATTTCGGTGGTAGGAACGACCTGATGGTTGGTGTGTGTTTCCGCTTCAACCAGTAGGCGATCGGCCTGGATCAGCAATGACTGGGCATTTTCTCCGGCGCTGAATGGCACCATGCTGGTATAGGCAACCGGCTGTTGGTCTGACATTCCAGTAGCGTAAAAGGCCGTGAGTTTCTGAGACAATGAATTACACAGCTCCAGCATTTCTCCGTGCGTCACGCCAGGGCAGAGTAGGGCGAATTCACCGCCGCGAATGCGGGCGAGCGTGCTGTCGAGAGGGGCATACTTTTCTCTGTGCGCGTTCAGCAGGTTGGCGATGTTGAGCAACAGCTTATCAGTATGCGGTCCGCCAAAGCGCTGATTCAGGCCACCTAAATCCTGAACGCGAACCAGCATCAGATATCCTGGTGCCGTATCGGCATCACTCAGTCGCGCCTGGAGCTGCATATCGAATGCCCGGCGGTTGGCTACCCCGGTCTGGCTGTCGAGATAAGCTTCATTGTGCAGGCGTTCGCTGTAGATAGCTTGTTCTTCAAATAACGATTTAAGCTTAGCTGCCATTAAATTCATGGCGCCTACAACGCGGCGTAATTCCGGCGTTTTGGGTAACTCGTGGAGTGTCAGAAACTCGCGACGGGTAATAGCTTCGGATTGTTTTGCCATGTAATTGAGTGGGCGCAGCAGTTTGCGCAGCAGCAGAATACCGGCGATTAAGCAGGCAAGGCTACAGGACAGCATCCACAACAGATTGCCTAAGGTATTGTCCCACAGACGCTGCACGGCAAAGATAGGATCGCTGGTCACTTCCACGCGAGCTGCCTGCTGCCAGCCGCGCATAATCGTTGCTTCACCGGTTTGCGGGGTGACATCCACCAGATCGACGAACCAACCGGGAACGTCGGGAATTGTCGCTACCGCGCTACGCTCAAGCATTATTTTGCCGTTTGCCAGATCGACGATGCGGATTTTTTTGTAGTAACCGCTATCGAAAATGGAACTGACCATCAGCTCGATCATTGCCGGGTCGTTGACGTTGGGCGTCAGCGAAACGCCTAGCGCCGTTGCGGCATCCTGGGCATGTGAAAGGAGTTGGTTATTGGACTGATTGCGAGAACTCTCCAGCGTCACAATAAAATTGCCGCTGAACACAACCATCATAAAGAGAGAGATTGCCAGAAGTAACTGTTTAAAAAGAGACACGGGCGATTCCTATTTATCCATCGGGAAGCCTTCTTCCCGCATTTTGGTGAAAACTTGCTGCCAGCAAGAAAGCCTCTTGCTGTCCCCAACGCGTTTATTGTTTTGATTGCCGGGAAGCCAAAGGCCGGTGTTGTTAAAGGAGTAGACGGGTAATAGATCCATGCGCTGCGTCGCAGGAGAAATAGTGCTGGTCAGACTGTCGAGTACCAGAGGAATCGCCTCAGGGGTGGCGTACCAGGTCAGCACCATGTGTGCGCGGTTTAAACGCAGGGCTTTAACATAGGTGATGCGAAGTTTGTCTTCGGATACTCCCAACTGGCGGAGGGTGAAATATTTGGCGATCGCGTAGTCTTCACAATCTGCCTCACCCTTGCGCAGCGACTCGATAGGGGTTGCCCAGTAATCGACGTTATGCCAGACATCAATGTCTTCGGTATAGCGGATTTTATCGTTAAAGAATTGGTTTACAGCGCGTAATTGCGTTTGCTCGTCAGCATTACGCAACTGGAGCAGAAGCTGTTGCCAGGCGTGGATCCGTTGCTGCGCTTCTGGTGTTGCCGGGCCATATAGCGCATCGGACTTTTGTTGAATATTGGCAAAATCCCAGGCCGCGCGTAGCGAATGGACTGACAGCAATAGCAGCAGCGCCCCGGGGATTTTCCACAGGCGTAGCAGGCGGTGGCGTAAGCAGCGGCGGATAATGTTCAATGGCTATGCTGGCAACTGCCCGGTGACGGGTTTTTCAGCTTTTCGCAGGACCAGGGGGACAACCACTTTTTACGTAATTGCACGTTGGCCGGCGAGGCAAAAAAATCTGTCAGCGTACTGTCAACAAACGTCACAAACTGCGGATCGTTTTTCCTCATCATAATGGCATAGTGCATCTCATTGCCGATGCTCTCAGAAGAGACGCTGAACAGTTCAGGTTGCTCGCTATGATTAATCAGCGGCCAGGCCAGAATGTCATCGACAAAGAAAGCGGCGGATTCATTATGCGCCATTTTCTCAAATGCGCCGTTTATGGTGGTGGTGGTAATCGTTGAAATATTAAGGTGTTGCTCTCTGTTGGCTTTATTAAATTCCAGCAAATCTTTGGAGCTACCGGTCAGACTCACCGTGCGTCCTTTTAGATCGGCAATTGAATTTATATTATTTTTACGCAAAGAGATGATGCGCATTTTCGCGGTGTAGTAGTTGAGCGAAAATGAAACGCTGGAGGTCCGCTCCGGCGCATTGGTATTTACACCACAGTCCATATCTATTTTGCGTGTGTTTAATGCGGAGAAACGTTCGGCAAAATTCACGGGGATATAATGAATGGTTAAGCTGTTGAGCTTCAAATACTGGCGCAACTTATCGGCAATCATGTTACATACCGCGATGGTATAACCCGTGACTTTGCCATTGTGGTCAGTAAAAGAAAACGGTGGCAGCTGGCGATAACCCACGTTGAGCACGCTGCTGTTCTGAATATGATCGAGCGTCGCGGCGTTCTGCTGCGCCATCAGCGAGGGGGTGATACCGATGCCTGCCAGTAAAAACAGCCATTGCACTATGCGGTTCACCCTTGTCATCTCACGATTAATTATATTTTTCATAATCAAAACTGATCTTCTTTTTAGCAGACGTTAATGCTTTCAGGTTATCTGACATGGGAATGTTTAAATTAATGGCTTTCGGCGGGATCGGTGACTGAAACCATTTATTGTACAGCGCAGTAAATTCGTTGCTGGCCATCAGCGAGGAGAGAGTGCCATCAACAAATTCTTTAAATTCTTTATCGTGTAACGGGAGTAACAAGCCGGCCGGTAGCGGGGCGCTGAGCGCAATGTCGGAAAGTTTATAGTCTCCAGGATTAGGCGTTTGCGCGATCATCCCTTTGAGTAAAACCGTACTGGAGATCAGTGCAGAATACTCACCATTCTTCAGTTCATTGAAGGCGGTAATGTTGTTGGTATCGAGTTGAATATTAATATCCAGGTCATTGGCGGCATTCACTTTTTGCAGTTGCTCAACGTAAATCGTGCCGCTTTTTACCAGTACGCTATGTCCGGAAAGCTCTGCCAGATTGTCGTTGCTTTCATTTTTACGCATGACGAAGCGGGTACTTGAAAAATAAAACGGCAGCGAGAACTCGCTAATGCTGTGGCGACTTTTCGAATAAAAGGCCGGGATACACATGATGTCTGCCATGTGATTTTTAATCAGGACAAACTGCGATGCCGAGTTAGCTTTTACCCACTCAACCTTCAGGTTTTTAAGCTGAAGTTTTGTCTTGAGCGCGCTGATGATACTGTTGCAAATATCAATGGAATAGCCGGCAGGTACGTTGCCATTCTGCCAGGAGAAAGGAAACGCATCATCCTGATAACCAAGGGTAATGCTTTTCTTGCTGGCGATTTGCTCCAGCGTGTGCAACGGCAGGGCTGAGCCTGCTAAGCATGGCGTTGCTGAAACTATTAACAGGGCAAAAATCGTCAGCATGCGCTTTACCTGGCGAAAGAAGTCAGACATTGCACAGTCCTTCTTCAATGACCTCTTTGGCAAATGCGGAAAGCACTTCACGCTCGCGCAGCGGATAGCTAAAGAAATAGCCCTGAACATTCTGGCACTCAATGTCGCGCAGAATGTCACGCTGCTGCGCGGTTTCTACCCCTTCAGCGGTGACCGACATATTGTACTTATGGGCAAACTGAATCAGCATCACAATCAAATACTGACTGGCATTATCTTGCTGGAGCTTATCGACCAGCGTGCGCGCAATCTTGATGCGAGTGAAAGGATAGATCAGCAGATAATCCAGCGCCGCGTAGCCGGTGCCTAAATCATCCATCGCGATTTCAATGCCCAGAGAGCGAATCTCTTGCAGCACGGGCAAGGCAATCGACTTATCCAGCTTTTCGGATTCGGTAATTTCTATTTCAAGGCGCTCGGCTGAAAGTTGACTGATGCGTAACGCATCTTTGATAACGTCAACCAGTCCTGGGCTGTGCAGTTGGTAGGCCGATATATTGACGGCTACCCTGATACGCTCCGGCCATTTGGCAGCGGCTTCACAGGACTGACGAATAATCCATTCGCCCAAACGGACAATCAGACCGGAGTTCTCGGCGATGTTGATAAAATAATCAGGGTAAATCAGACCCTTGGTGGGATGATTCCAGCGTATCAGCGATTCGTAGCCATATACGCTTTCATCTTCCAGATTGATGATCGGCTGGTAATGAAGCTCGAATTCCTTGTTATCAATACCATCGATGATTTCCTGATTAATAAACAGACTGTGGGTATGCTTCATCACCATGCCGTCTTCGAAGAAATGGAAGCAACCCCGGCCATGATGTTTTGAGGCGTACATGGCAAGGTCGGCATTGATCATCAACGTCGAGGTATTATTGCCCTGATACGGCGCGGTGGTGATACCGATACTGCAGCTGATGGAAAAAGTATGCGTGCTCCAGGTAAACGGGGTGCTCAGCGCACGAATAATCCGCTTCGCCAGCCGATTCGCTTCTTTGATGGCGTTATCGCTGACATGTTGCAGAATGGCGAATTCATCACCGCCCAGACGCGCTGCGATATCGTTAGGTCCCAGCAAGAGCTGCAGGCGCTGGGCAACGCTGATTAACAGCTCATCGCCCGCTTTATGACCAAAGGTGTCGTTTACTGGTTTGAAGTTGTCGAGGTCAATCAACAGCAGGTTAAATGGTTTTTCGTCCTGATGGATTTCACTGACGCGTTTATCTAACGCCTGGCCAAACGAAACGCGGTTGGGCAATCCGGTCAGTGAATCATGATGGGCCATATGCTCCATCTTTTGCGACATTTCATGCATTCGTTGCAGATAGCCGCGTTCTTTCATGGCGACGCGCAATTTTTCAATCGCCCCGGCCAGATGTCCAATCTCATCGTCCTGATCAAGATAGGGCGTTATACAGTCCGTCTCTTCATGGGCGATGCGGGTAAGGGAGTTAATCAGCAGCGGAACCGGACGGAATAAACGGCGCATAAACATCGTGACCAGTGCCAGCGTTACCAGCAAAATCAGGACAAAAATGATACTGCTTTTTTTCAGCATCGCATCGTAGGTGGCGTAGAGATCGCTTTTTTTACCAATGCTGCTTATCAGGCTACCGAGGATCTCACCTGAAGGCGTCAAAATAGGAACGGCGCTGATAAAGCACTCTTCGCCATTAATTTGGGCGAAGCCAACATAGTAGTTACCCAGCACATCGCGCGGCAGACGACCGGGGAAAGAGATGATCCCATCACCCTCTTCTGACTTGTTGTTGATGCCAACAAAACCTTTTTCCGGCGTATACAGAAACAACCAGGTGGGGCTATGGGTCTGTACTGAGGCCAGTGCCAGAACGTCAACCGGGTTATAACCGGTTTGCATAATAGAGTCGGTGTCACCAATCTGTCTGTCGGAGACAATGCGGGATATCTGCCCTGCATCGCTGGTTTCGACCGAAACGGTGGTATACACGTTGCGGATGATGTAGGTCATAATCTGTGCATTCGCTTCAGCCCGCTGTACCCACTGCTGATAAGAAAAGTTATCTATCAGGCTCCAGTTGGTAAACGCGCCAGCACTAAACGCAATAACGATACCCGCCAGCAAGAATTGCGTTATTTTGCCAGTGATTGAATGTTGCCACCCTTTTATTGCTTTAAGGGAAAACAGAGACTTTGCCACGGATTATGTTAATTCCTGAAAAGATTATTCGATACTAAAATTAATTTCTGCTATTACTTGATGGAATATTATTGTTGCAAATAAGTAGATGAAAGATGTGAAACGTAATGACGTAACAAATAACTAACATTGAACCATGGTGAGTAATGACAAAAATAACGGTATGCGAATATAGATAACGCTGCTCTTTTCGTCAATAGGCAAAAGTGTACATAAAAATACATTTTCTGAATGCCCCTTTCAGGATATTAATGTTGACATTCATGGTGCTTGAGAAGATTTTTTATACGTACTGGTTGGAGGTGTTGGGAAACTGACAAAGGCTTTTTTGTTTTTTACTAAACATCAATGAATTAGCAGTTTTTTGGACAGGCATTTTAGTGATTTCATCCCCACCGGATGTCCATTTTTGTCTATAAATGGGTATTTATTTCCTGATTTGATATGAATAACATGCTCTCTTCATTATAGAACCTTATTTTATTTTCTCAGTGCGCGGTCAATGTTGACAATTTTGCTATGGTTCATCGGCTGACCCAAAAGGATTTGTTTGTGACATTCGAGTCTGGATTAAAGTCCTATTGGTATAGTGCATAGCGGATAAATTGATTTGGACGCAATAATAAATTCAAACACGATAAAAAACATTCGGGAATGGTGCCTGCCACTTGTCTTACCTGGCCTTTTTTACCCGCTGGCACAATATCTTAACGGTTATAGCATTCTCAATAATACTATTTTAACAGTTTACGATCTCAAGCTAGCCGTATTTTCTGCCGCATTGGTCTTGTTCGGTTTTCGGGTGTTGCCGGGGTTTCTTCTGTTCCTGACGGTCATGTTTGTGGTCGGTCCGCAAAATGAACGGGTAGATGCGTTGTGCCTGATCATCGCGTCGACCTTAAGTTATGCCGCGTACCGCAAATTCACCGGCAGACGCAGCTGCGTTAGCTTTGGTCGCATCAAAATTAGCTTTAATCGTCTGCTCTGGCTTTGTGGCTACAACGTCCTGCTGTATCTGGTGTTCAGCAAACTCTTTGCAATGTTTGTCGCCCACGGACAACGCCCCGATGTGGATAACATTCCGGCGTTGAGTCTGGGCATGCTGGTACGTATTCAGGGGATCATCAACGGTTGCCTGACGGGGATCCCTTTATTTTACAAGATTTACCGCATCATTCGTCGACCGTCTTTCCTGCTGACCTTTCTGCGGGCCATTGCCGAACAGTGTAAAGGCAATATCGGTGTCTACGGCGTTATATCCTGGTGCATCTTGCTGTTTTTTCTGATGTTCTTCTTAACATCACCGGATAATTTGGATGTTTTTTTCTCTATCTATAGCCTGATCCTGTTATTTCCGTTGATGTTGTGGGGAGCAATCAAAATTGGCCACTTGTTCACAATGCTGGTGTGGACGATCGTATTAATCATCTTAGGCAAACATAACGACAGCTATATCGCCAGCGATGTTAACTTCATGCTGCATCAGGCGCTGGTTTCGACGTTGATCTTTGTCTTTTCACTCACCATTGTGATCATGGGGGTACTGGCAAAATTTACCCGTCAGCGCTTTAACCAGGCGCTGCTGTTGGGGCTGACTGACCCGATGACAGGCATGGCAAATTTACGGGCGCTGAAGACGGAGCTATTTACCACTGAACGCGCGACTGTATGTCTGATACAGATCCCCGAGCTGGAGCTTTTTTCGCGTCGTTATGGTTTTCATTTCCGCGCCCGCTACCAGAAGATCCTTGCTGAGCATTTGCGCAGACATCTGGTGAAAAGCGAGAAAGTCTATTACCACGCGGGTTATGATCTGCTCATTCGGCTGGAAAATGGCACCTGGGAGCGGCTATGCGATCTGTATCAGGCCGCCAACAGTTTTCGTCTCTTTTACAACAACCATCGGTTGGGTTTTCGCAGTGGTTTGGGCTATTGCCTGATTAACGATCTGAGCGATGACATTTATCAGTTGGTGGGGAAACTGGGCATGGTGGCGGGTTTATCACTCACCAACGGCAGGCCGGAAAACCTTGAGGCGCAGCATAGCCGAATCCTTGGCAACCACATTGTTGATAAAACGGAAATTCGCACTGCGCTGCAAAATGCGCTGGATAACAATGCGTTTGTCCTGATGGCACAGCCGATAGTCAGTACCCACGGTGAAGCGCCGTATCATGAAATATTGATCCGTATGCTTAACGAACGGGGAGAATTTATTCCACCGAACAGTTTCCTGCCGGTTGCTCATGATGCGGGACTGGCACCGGATATCGATCTCTGGGTTATCGAAAATACCCTCAAATTTATGCGTAACCACCCACAGCATTGTTTTTCTATTAACCTGGCACCGGTGACGGTGTGTCGTTCAAATATTGTCATGAAGATCACCCAACTCCTGCACGACTACGCGGTGGAGCCACAGCGGATTATTTTTGAAATAACGGAAGCAGATACGTTATCAGACAAAGAACAAACCGTGGAAACGCTACGTTTAATACGTCAGCTGGGATGTCGGGTGGCAATTGATGACTTTGGCACCGGGTTTGCGAGTCATGCGCGCTTGATGAACATCGAAGCAGATATCCTGAAAATAGATGGCTCATTTATTCGACGGATCACCGAAAGTGAAATTAGTTACTACATCGTTGAGTCATTCTGCCGCGTTGCTGAAATGAAAAAAATGCAGGTGGTCGCTGAATTTGTCGAGAACGCCACTATTCAGGCCTGTCTGGAAAAAATGAATGTGGGCTGGTTACAGGGATATCACATTGGCAAACCTACGCCGCTGTTCACGCTCGAATCACAGGGCGCTAGCTCCTGATGACCAAAAAAAGAGTAATTTCTTCTCAGGTAGAGAATAAAAATCATGAGTGACATTATTAAAGTAAAAAATCGAACGGCGAATACCACCAGTGAGGGACCGCGCGCTCGACTATTGTCCTGGCTGCACAACATCCATCCCGGTGTGGCGATGAAGCTCGGTATGATTTTGGTTGTTTGTATCGCAACGTTGCTGATTGGCGCCTCTTTTATATTATCGTCTTATCTTTCCAGAGAATTGCAGGTCAATGCGCTGGAGATGATTAAAACCAACACGCGGATATTCCACAACAGTATTTCTAACGAGTTTCAGCGTGTGACTCGTGATGCGGAACATTACAGCAATGTTTATATTAATAATTATCAAAACGTTGCCAATAAACCGCTGCGTTATATGGACTCTACTGAATTAAAAGCGGTGCTGAGCAACCCGAACACCAACGCGCACTTCACCGAATTAACCAGCGTATTTGCCAGTACGTTTATTCTGCAAGGCGAGCAATTTGTACGTGTCAGCAGTACGTTACTGGCGAGTTCAGGCAATACGGCAACAGCAACAGCACTAGGGCATGATAATCCTGCGTTGCCGCTGCTTTTGAAAAATAAACCCTTTTCCGGTGTGGTCACACTGTTCGGTAAACAGTTTATTAGTCACTACGAACCGATTGCCGACAAATATGGTCAGGTCGTGGGGGCCGTCGCGGTGGGTTTCGACGTCAAACAGAGTTTGCAACCGATCATTCAGCGTTTGTTGAATGTGCATATTGGTAAAGATGGCTACGCCTATGTGCTGGATGCCGGATTTGAACCTGGTCGTATGTTGGTCCATCCCTCGTTGAGCAACCAGCAGGCAATTAATATTACCGATGCCAATGGTTTTAAGCTGTTTGCCGACATGCTCGAACACAAGAATGGCATCACTTACTACAACTGGGTGAGCGGTTATGGCGCATTGCCGAAGACCAAAGTTGCCGTTTATGAATACGTTGAAGGGATAAACTGGATAATCGCCACCACCAACTATGTTGATGATGTCGCCAAGAGCAGCAATCTGGTGCGTAACGGTCTGCTGCTGTTCACCGCGCTGCTGCTGCCCATCATTTTACTGCTGATTGCTGTGGCCAGCCGTTTCCTGATTTCCCGGCGCTTAAACCGTGTCCTGGGGATTGCACAAACCATTGCCGAAGGCGACTTAACGGTGGATGTTCAGGTCGATCACCACGATGAGATCGGCGAACTGCTGAGTGCGGTGGAGATGATGCGTCAGCGTCTGCACTCGTTGGTAGGCGGTATGGTTTCTCATGCAAATTCGGTACATCAGGCATCTTTGCATATTACCGAAGCGGTCGATGGGCAGGCATCAACCAGCGTGGAAACCTCATCTTCAGTGGCTGAAATTACCTCCACCATGGAAGAGCTGTCTGCCTCATCGACACAGATAGCCGAACACTCACGGGCGGTTGTGGATATTGCCAACCAGACGCTCGAGGACTGCAATAAAGGCTCCGAGTCGATGTCGCAATTGCTGATGCGTATGACGGATATTGATACCGACAATCAGCAAAATATGCGTGAAATCATGATGCTTGGTAATAAGTCGACGGAAATCAGTCGCGTGATGGTGATCATTAACAGCGTCGCGGATCAGACGAAACTTATCGCTTTTAACGCAGCGCTCGAAGCTGCCAGCGCCGGGGAAGCCGGTAAGCGTTTCTCGGTGGTGGCAGCTGAAATCCGCCGTCTGGCTGATTCGGTGACGGAATCGACGGTTGAAATTGAAAATAAGATCAGTGAGATCCAAAACGCGATTAATCGTCTGGTGCTGAACGCGGAAAAAGGCGGTGAGAGCATTAAAGCGGGCGCAATAGCCTGTAAAGTCAGTGCTGAACATCTGAACGATATCGTTGTTACGGCTGAGCAAACTTCGACGGCGGCGCTGCAAATATCGCTTTCAACACAGCAACAGAAAACGGCGAGTAATCAGGTGGTCATGGCGCTGCGTGAGATCGTTGTTGCCAGTAACTATACCTCGCAATCTATCAAAGACATTCTGGTTGTCAGTCAGGATATGACACAACTGTCGAAAGCGCTGAAAGAGGCTTCGTCCTCATTCACACTGACGGAAACAGATGCATGAATAGCAGCAACATTCGGGTGCTGATCCTCGACCTGGGCAGCGCATCGCGTAATGAGCTGGTCAGGCAACTGGAGGATCACCCGCACATTAAGGTGGTGGGGCAAGCAGCCCATCGCAGGCAGGCGATCCGACTGTTGCAACAGCTGATGCCTGACCTGCTGATTCTGACGCTGGATATTTCGGGCGCCGATAACGTCGAAATCGTGGAAACGATCATGGCAACCAGCGCAATCCCGATCCTTGTCATGAGATTTTGTCCAGAGAATCAATGGGATGATGACTACATTTCCCGTGGTGCGTTGGCGGTGTTGCACCATAGCAGTGATTCACCACTCTCAACGGATGCTTTGCATCGTAAAGTAGAATTATTGGTCGGTGTGAAAGTCATTCGACATATCAAGGGATTACGCTATCCAGGCGAACCGGTAATCCCCACTGTACGACCGATGATAGACGTTGTAAAAACGCCACAGGACTGGCCTTTTGTGCTGGCGATTGCCTGCTCGACGGGCGGGCCGCAGGCGCTCAGTAAACTGTTACAGAAGCTGCCCGGTACGTTCCCGTGCCCGGTACTTATTGCCCAACATATTGCCGATGGCTTCGCGAAAAATATGGTGCATTGGCTGGATAGCGTGACCGATCTGAAGGTGCGACTGGCGCAGGAGGACGATCGGGTGGAAGCGGGGTATGTGTATATATTGCCGCCGGAGCAGCACCTGATCGTCAAAAGCAACCAGCGTTTAGCGGCGATCCCAAGACAGGAAAGCGATGTTTACCATCCCAGTTGCAACCTGTTGCTGGAGTCGGTGGCTGAGGTGTTTCGCGAAAAAGCCGTCGGACTGATTATGACCGGCATGGGCAGCGATGGCTGCCGCGGCATTGAGCTTATTGTCCGCCGTGGCGGAACAACGCTGGCGCAGGACGAAGAAAGTTCGGTGGTATTCGGTATGAATAAGAACGCGATCGACAAGCAACTAATACACCGCACGATCCCTCTGGATGGCCTTGCTGCGGTACTGCTTTCGATGGCTTGCCACGGGCATGTTGAGAGTAAATTGCCATGATCCCTAATCTTCCTGACTATGCTCGCCTGATCAAAGAACGGGTCGGTTTGCACTTCGATAACGCCATGGAAGCATTGCTGAAAACGGCGCTGGGTCGGCGAATGGCCGAGCGAAAAATCAATGATTACTATGAATACTATGAACAACTGCGTAGCTCGCAGAATGAGTTTGATAGTTTCATCACGCTGATTACGATTAACGAAACCTATTTTTTCCGTGAAAGCGATACGCTGGATTTAATCTGCGATAAATGGATCCCGCGTCTGTTGCAACAGCGCAGCGGCCCGGTGCGTATTCTGAGTGCCGGATGCTCTTCCGGAGAGGAAGCCTACTCGTTGGCGATCAAGCTGCATGAGAAATACCTCGGCGGGATGGCCCAGCGCATCGAAATTTACGGCTGTGATATTGACCCGGCAATCCTGGCAAAAGCCCGCAACGCCTGCTATTCAAACTACTCGTTTCGTGGCGTCGACCCGGGTATTCAGCAACGCTACTTCACCCGCTCGGGAAACCTCTACCGGCTGCATGATGAGATCCGTGAGAAGGTCACCTTCCATCGCACCAACATTATAAAAGAACAGTTACTGCCGGAAGTGGACATCATTTTGCTGCGCAATGTGTCCATCTATTTTGATACGCCAACGCGTCGCGAGCTGCACGGTAATTTGCTGAAGATGTTGCAACCGCAGGGAGCCTTATTTTTTGGCAATGCGGAAACGCTGGCTAACAATTTCGACATTCTGAAGCTGGAGCAGGAAGAGGGGATTTTCTATTTTTGCCACCATCGTGAAGCGGCAAGGATTGTGCCTGTCCCCAGAGTTGCGGTGCGCATTCCGCAGTCGAGAGCGGTGGTTGAACAGGTTCCTCTGGTGCCCACGGCGCAGCAGAGTAATGACTGGCTGAAGAAAGCACGCGCCAGCCTCGATGAAAAATGTTTTTCTGAAGCTGAAAAGTGTATCGCCTGTGTATTACGTGACGATCCCCGTAATCAGGATGCGCTTTTGATCCAGGGCGTTATTGCCCTCGAACAGCGTGAGTTTTCTCAAACAGCCGGAAACGCACAGCAGATCCTCGCCCAAGATGAGTGGTCGGCAGAGGCCAAAATGCTGCTCGGACTGGCGATGATGTGGCAACACCAGACCCAGCAGGCCATCGCCTGGTTCAAACAGGTGGTTTATCAGGAACCCGGCTACTGGCCTGCGCACTATTATCTGGCTGAAATGTACCGGCAAAGCGAGTTATACCAGCCTGCTCAACGGACTTATCGTGTGGTGATGCAGTTACTGAACGACGAGATAAACAATCCGTCCTCGGTTTGTCGTCTGCGTTTGCCAATGGTATTTCCAGGCAATACGTTTCGTTTCCTGTGTGAACATCAACTGGCGCAATTCGCCCATCAAAGTGGCTAATAAGAGCGATTATGGCTATCGATCTGAAAAAATTCGTTCTGCGCTTTATTGATGAAGGGAGAGGTCATTTGCAGACGATCAGCGAAGGGGCGTTTCTCCTCTCCGCTGATGAACATACCGACGCCTGGATAGGTGAGATGTTTCGCGCTGCGCATACCCTGAAAGGGGGCGCGCGGATGCTGAAGCTGCAAAGTATTGCCGATGTCACGCATCATCTTGAAGATGTATTGAGTGAACTACGTGATAACAAACTGACGCCGGACAGGGCGCTGGGCAATCTGATCCATGAGTCTGTGGAGTACCTTTCTGGTCAGCTTACCCAGCTTTTTGTCAGCGAAGGGGATAATCAATTGCCACCGGCGGATGCCGGGCTATGCGAACGCCTTGCCCGCGCCAGTCGGGGAGAGGATATCACGCTGACTGTCGAAACTGCCGGGGCAACAGAAAAACCGGTAGTCCCTGCGCCCGCGACGCCAGCCAGCATGGATGCCGGTATTAAGCAGGCGGATTTCGTTCGGGTAAAGCTGAACAAGCTCGATGGCCTGATCGACATTCTGGGGGAGGTGCTCGCCGGACATGATCGCCTGGAACAGCAGATACAAAACCTGAGTCAACTGGTACCACGGTTACCGGGATTGAGTGCTGAACAGCTTCGCCAGCAGATCCACGACTTTAGCGCCCAGTTAAAAGAAAGCGTTCAGCTCCAGCATTTGCAGATGTTTGAACTGTACGATGTGGCGGCGCGGATCCGTATGCTGCCACTTTCAACATTGTTTGAACCCATTTCGCTGCAGGTCAGCGAACTGGCTTCCACACTGAACAAGCAGGTGGTGTGCCGCTTTGTTGGCGGAGAAGTGGAAATCGACCGCCAGCTCATTGATCGGCTTTCGGAGTCGCTGACGCATCTACTGCGTAATGCCGTCGATCACGGGATTGGTGAGATCGATGAACGTCTGGCGCTCGGTAAATCCACCCGCGGCACGATTACCATCACTACTCAGCAGGACGGCAGCGGGATTCTACTGCGTATCGAAGATGATGGCCGTGGTCTGAACTATGAGGCCATCAGCGCGAAGGCGGTCAGTAAAGGTCTTGTTCCTGCTTCAATGGCCGGGCAGCTCTCCGAGCAGGAATGTAATGAGCTGATTTTTCATCCCGGCTTTTCGACCAGCAAGATAGTCTCCGAGCTTTCTGGTCGCGGCGTTGGTCTTGATGTGGTGCGCAAAACGGTGGTGACCGACCTGCAAGGCGATTTGCAGGTTTATAGCCGTCCGGGAGTCGGAACCAGCTTTAACCTGCGGTTGCCTGTTTCGTTAACCATGATGCGGATTCTGCAATTTGAAGAGCAGGGGCACCTGTTTGGACTGGCTGCGCAGTATGTGGTTGAGGTGGTGGAATGCACGCCACAGGGGATCAGCGATATCGCCGGACGTCCTGCCATTATCTTGCATAACGAGTTTATCCCGGTGGTTTGCGTAGGCAGCTTGCTGGGCATTCATGAACGCCAGAGCAGCTTTTCAACGCCTGGACAGCGATTAATCGTGGTGCAGAACCAGTACAGCAAAATGGCGCTGCAAGTGGATAAGCTGCTCGATGAACGCAAGATGATGATCAAACCGTTACCGAAGCATATGCAACAGCAGTCGCTGGTCTCCGGGATGGTACAAACACCGGATAACCAACTGGTCAGCATCCTGCACGTTCCCGCGCTGATGGCGATAGCGCAACAATCACGGCAAACCAGTACACCAGCGCCAGCCACGAGCGTAGCGCAGGATGCATGGCATGTGCTGGTGGTCGATGACTCACTGAATACCCGTGAGATAGAAAAGAACGTGCTGGAAGCGCACGGCTATCAGGTGACTCTGGCAGAAGACGGGCTGTCGGGGCTGCAAAAAGCGAAGCTGACCCAGTTTGATGCCGTACTGACGGATGTCGAAATGCCGTTTATGGATGGTTTCACCTTCACCAAATCGTTGCGTGGGGAGAAAAACTACCAGCATACGCCAATCATCATCGTGACGTCCCGCGCGAAGGAAGAAGACCGGCGACGGGGGATTCAGGTGGGTGCGGATGCCTACATCGCCAAGGGCGATTTCGAGCAGGACAGTTTGATAAAAACATTAAAAATGCTTTTGTGCTGATGGCGCAAAATCGAGAGAGAAAATGCGAATTTTATTAGTTGATGATGATCTTTTTGCGGCTGAACTGGCATCCATATTTTTGCAAATGGACGGCTACGATGTGGTGATTGTGGAAAGCGCGATTTCCGCCCTGGCGTGCCTGGACTCGGATAACAACATCGACCTGGTGATTAGCGATCTGCATATGCCAGAGATCAGTGGGTTGGATTTGCTGGCGCTGTTACGCGCTCAGGATTGGGCTAAGCCTTTTATTTTACTGAGTGCCAATGAAGTAACGGGCAGCGACGCTCTGTACGACCGTTGGGTGAAAAAAGATGAAAACCTCGCGGAAAATCTGGGGGCTGCTGTCAATGCGCTACTGCAACCATCTGCGATTAACTGAATAAGCCTACGTGTTTGATGAAACAAGAAAATAAGCATATAGCGATGGCGGCAGCGCAGGAAAAAATAGCGCGTTTGCGGCAGGGGTTTCTACGCCGAATTCCCGACATGCTGGCACAAGCGGAAAGATTACTCGTTCAACTGGTCGCAGAGCCTAGCGAAGCCTGTCGCAAACAGCTACATATCCTGCTGCACAGTATTCACGGTTCGGCAGGGTCCTTTGGCTTTAGCCCGCTGGCGAATGCCTCAGCAGAAGGTGAGCGTTTACTAACAGAACCGGAAACAGAGCAAAGCACATTGCATTACGATGAGCTGCGGCGAATCATCAGGTGGTTGTACACCCTGACTCAGGAGCAGCTCAATCTTGAACATCGTATCAGCGATACGGAGTTCACATTACCGATCGCCGCACAGCGCCCGGAAGAGGGATATGTTCGGCGGGCCAGTAAGCCTATCTACCTGTGTGATGATGATATTGACCAGGTCGAGCTTCTCGCGACCCAACTGCGCTGTTTTGGTTTTACCTGCCATGTGTTCGCGAACACGCAGGATTTCACTCAGGCCGTATTGTCGCAACCGCCTGCCGTGGTGATTATGGATGTTAGCTTTCCGGACAACGCCTACGGTGGACCGCTGGCAATGTCGGATTTGAAACAAAAAGTGGGCAAACCTTTCCCTGTGCTGTTCCTCTCGTGTCATAGCGATTTCAATGCCCGCGTCAACGCCATCAAATCTGGCTGCGATGGCTACTACGTAAAACCTGCGTCTATCACCGATTTAGTCCAGGAACTTCATCGCCTGACTCAACCGTCGCTGAAAAAGCCTTACCAGGTATTGTTGATCGATGACGAACCGGCGGTGGCTGAATACAACGCGGAGATGCTGCGCTTGGCGGGTATGGAAGTGCATGTGCTGGAAAAACCTCACTATCTACTGCATGTACTCAATGCGCAGCCGATCGATTTGGTGTTGATGGATTACCACATGCCGGAATTCAGCGGTGAGGAACTGACAAAACTGATTCGCCAAATACCGCAGCATATTGGCCTGCCTATCGCCTATCTCTCCAGCGAGACCAACAAGCATGCGCAGTTGGGAGCAATGAGCATCGGCGCGGAGGATTTTATCCTCAAACAGAGCGACCCAGAGGAGCTGATCCGCGCCGTATCGATCCGCGCGGAGAGAATGCGCGTCCTGCGTGCACGCATGTCGCAGGACAGTCTGAGCGGGTTATATAACCACTCAACGACCACCCATTTTCTCAAAAGCGCGATTGCCGAGTCGAACTACAGTGGCAACCCGTTTTGTATGGTGATGGTGGACCTGGATCGCTTCAAAAGCGTTAACGATACCTACGGTCATGCGGTCGGTGACCAGGTAATTGTCGGTATTTCTCAGTTGTTCTCCCATCGCTTACGCAGCACCGATATCGTTGGCCGTTACGGTGGTGAAGAGTTTGTCATCATTATGCCCAACACCAGCAGTGACAAGGCCGCGCGCGTGGTCGAACGATTGCGCAGGGATTACGAGCAGGTCACGTTTTCCGTTAACGACGCTAGTTTTCACAGTACCTTCAGCGCGGGTATTGCCCAGTGGCAGTTTGGCGATCGGATTGAAACGCTACGCGAACGCGCCGATCAGGCGCTGTATGCCGCGAAACAAAATGGCCGTAACACTTTCTGCATTGCCGAGTAAAAGGAGTCAATATGAGCCAACAGCTGGAGCAGATTCTTGCGCTGAACCATGGTGAAAAACCGGAGTGTGAAAACGTTGATGAACCCCAGCGCACGCTGGTGTTATTTCAACTGGCGGGTAAAAATTTTGCCTTCTATGGGGCGCAAATTAAAGAGATCCTTGCAGAGCGCCCGATCTCCTGGGTTCCCTGCTGCGCGCCAATGCTTGAAGGGGTCATCAACTATCGTGGACGGGTGGAATCGGTGATGAGACTGGACAGCCTGATCGATAAACCTACCGTTAATTCGGCAGGTAAGCGCACTATTTTGATTGGATGCGCCGAGAAAATGCAAAGTGGGATCCTGATAGATAAACTGATTGATGTGTTGGAAGTCGCCGAAAGCCAGATTCATTTGCCAGGAGATTCGTTGCCCCCGGCGTTACAAAGCATCGCTGTGGGGGTGGTTAACGTGATAGAAACCTGGTACACGCTGCTCGATCTGAATCTGGTCTTTGAGCGTTATCAGGAGACCAGCGGTTATGACGGCGCCCACTAATCTGGCGGCGGTACGTATTACTTTGGGAGCGCTAACGTTGTATATACCGGCAAACCAGGTGGGTGTGTGTTCGTTAGTGACTCAGGTTGTGCCTGAAATCCCCCGATTTAGCCAGTGGCTGGGGATTGCTGATGAGCCGCAGGAGGGATGGCATTTGCATTTACGCGTCCCGGACAGTGGCGTTGAAACCGGCTGGTACCTATGGGGACAACTTGAGAATGTGATGCTCTCCGGCGACATTATTTTTGCCGTACCTCCGCTTCTGGCGCGTAACTGTCATCTGCCTGCGCTTCGTGCCCTGGTGGGACGTGAGGCGTTTAGCCCGCTATTAAGCTGGCGCTGACACGCTGCGGGAGCTTTAACGGTCCCGCAGCATGAGAAGGCTGGGAGTGCTAAATCCCGTTACTGGATATAAGCATCAACAGCCCGACTGACCAGCTTAGTCATAAAGTTGTCAATCTTATCAATGGTCTGCTTGTCCTGAAGATCGTAGGTTTTTGCTACGTCATCCAGGTTTTCATAACCGACCCAAACTCGCCCGATCTTATCCTGCCATACGGAGACACGTAACGGCAGATCCAGCGCGACACCCTGTTTATCCTGCATCAGTTTTGTGCCGACTTTAGGGTTACCAAATACCAGGACTTTCGTTGGCCTCAGGTTCATTCCCGCGCCCTCGGCATTTTTCTCGTGATCAATTTCAGTGAATACCGGAACGCCTTCGCTTTTCAGAATGGCTTTCAGACGGGAGACCGTCTCATCGACAGAGAATTTACTTTCCTGGTTTTTGATCTTCTCTGAATTTAACCCAGAACCCAGCCCGATTTTATAGGCTTCAGCGATATCACGAGCCACCTGAGTCATGTCTACGCCTTCTTTGTTGGTCAGCATTGTCACGCAAACCAGTTCATCACCGGCGGTAAAACGGCTCAGATAGGCACTAAAGCCACCTGCGGTTCCTTTGATTTCCAGAAAACCAGGATGGCGGGTAAATTCCCAGCCGGCCATGGCAGGCACGACTTTGCCATTTTTCAGTTTTGCCGGGCTATAGATAATGTCGCGTAGCTTTTTGTCTTTAACCAGCGTGCTGCCGGCAAGACCGATATCCCACTTACTGATGTCTTCCGCTGACGACCACAGACCACCGTAGGCGAACAGATTATCAGTGGCGATCGCGCTGACAGGCGCCAGTTTGTCACCCGCTGCGACGTAACCTGTTGCAGGCTCAACAGGGTTGATCCAGTCAATTTCTGACTTAAATTTCGAATGCTGATTATGTTGCTTATCAGGCGTCGGGCGATCAAGGAATGCTTTTGTTGGCATGTCTTTTGCGAACATGGTGCTTTGCAGACCTAACGGCGCAATTTGGTATTTGTTGACGAAGTCTACGTAACTCATTCCGCTGACTTTCTCGATAGCCATTCCTAACAGGATAAAGTCAGTTGCGCTGGAGTTGATGTCCGTGCCATTTTTAAATTCGAGCGGTTTATCTTTAACAAGATCCACTAGCTGCGCAGGTGTATATTTTTTCTCTTGTTTATAGCCGAAAGATCTGAAATCAGGGATCCCGGATGAGTGCTGCATTAATTCCAGAATCGTAATGTTATGCCAGCTTTCCGGCAGGCCAGGCAAATAAACACTCACAGGAGTATTAAGATCCAATTTACCTTGCTCTACCAGTTGCATTACTGCGACTGCAGTAAAAGCTTGCGTGATAGGGCCAATTCCCCACATGGTTTTGGTGGAAGCAAGCTCATCATTGGCTGCCGTTGCCAGACCGTATCCCGCTGAGCGCGGAATATAAGGCGCCTGAACAATCGCCATGGATAAACCCGGCAGATTATTTTTCGCCATTACCTCGGCAATGATCTGATCGATATATTTGCCGTTGACCTTTAATTGTGGATCACCACGGTTAACTAAGTAAGTTGTCTCATTTGTACTGGCAGCGGCCAATACCTGAGTAGCTGAAACAGACATGGAAAGTAAAATACATGCCGAAATAACCTTTAACTTAAGATTCATGGAAAAGCTCCGCGCTTAATGAAATTTATTTTGATGGCTAATGGATGAGCGATATTGTACATACAATTACCCTCGGTAACCGTACTCATAGCTATTACTTAGCTGCTGCCTTTACCTTTTCAACCGTGGTGTCGGTGTCCCATAAATCATTGGCAATGATGCGGTAGTTGGTTAGAGCGGCGAGATAACCGTCACCTTCCGGAATGCGCGGACCCGCTGTCGCATCTTTAACGACGACAACTTCAAAACCTTGCTCAATCAATTCACGCATATGGGATTCAATACACAGATTGGCAGCCATACCGGCGAGAATGACCTGTGAGACACCGCGTTTTCTTAATTGCAGTACCAGGTCGTTGGTTTCTGGTCCGAAAATCTTATGCGGTGAGGCAATGACCGTTTCGCCATCATAAATATATGGCTTAAATTGTGGTAAAAAGTCTGCGCCGGAATTTTCAAAATTCTCCATCGTCAGTGGACCTTTACGATTGAACATTCCAGTGCCGTGCATAAATGTTTCTCCCGGAGCGGTAGATTGCCATTTATGGTCGTGCGGAAAGTAATAATGTGGAGAAATAAAAACAGGCATTTGTGCTTCTTTTGCCATTTTGAACAACGTCTCGAGATTTTCTACAGTATTATTTTCAATAATACTGTCTTTAAAAACGTCCCAGCCAATACCCTGAGGACTTAAAAAATCGATCTGTGGATCGACTACCACCAACGCAGCTTCCTTATTATTAAGTGTTATACCTTTGCGTGGTAAGCCATAGGCCTCTGGTTCAGAATAGATTTCTGACATGCTCATCTTGCTCATAAAATTTACCTGTATTTTTATCTAATGTGATAGTGACTATCTGATTATTAAATAGCGCTGGTAAATATGGCATGGTTTCAGAATGGGGTATTTGTTCAGGACGCTGGGAATATTGTCATTACGTATTCTAATAACGATAGTGGGCATATCACTGCCCACTCCGTTAGAGGTCGTATTGCTGGCGTCGCCGTTCTAAACGACGATCGCGCAGGGTGGAATAAATAAAGGTCATCACAAACAGTAGCGAAAATAGTACGACGATGGTGGGGGCCGGTGCACTGTCGATGAAAAAAGACAGGTACACGCCCATAAACGAGGTAACGACCGACATAATCACCGCCAGCCACAAGGCGTGGGAAAATTTCCGTGTCATTAAAATCGCAATGGCGCCAGGCGCAATCAGTAAGGAGATCGACAAAATAATCCCTACTGATTTTAGCGTGGCGACAATCGTCAGGGCGATCATGCACAGCAGGCCGTAATGTAGCAGTGCAGTGTTAAGCCCACTGGCCTTTGCCTGATGCGGGTCGAACGCATGCAGCAGCAGATCTTTCCACTTAAGCCCAATAATAAGCGCTATCCCAAGCGTAATAACCGCGGTTTGTATGATGTCGCTGAACGATACGCCCAGCATGTCGCCGAACAGAATATGATCGAGATGGACCTCTGACTGGATAGAGACGTACAGCACCAGCCCTGCGCCAAACATGCCAGAAAAGACGATTCCCATCAGGGTATCGCGTTTGATGCGGCTGTTATCGTCGAGATAACCCGTCGCCACCGCACAGAACAGCCCGGCGATAAATGCGCCAATTGCCAGTGGGATGCCCGCAATCCACGCCAGTACAATTCCCGGGAAAACCGCGTGGCTCATTGCATCGCCCATCAGCGCCCAGCCTTTGAGTACTAAAAATACAGACAGCAGCGCGCAGGGCACGGCGACAATGGTGGAGATGACCAGCGCATTGACCATAAAACCAAACTGAAAGGGTTCCAGCAGCGTTGTTAAGATCATACTGACTCCTTGTTCACCAGACGGGCGCGGCGGCGATTCGCCAGCAGACCGTGTTTTGGTGCGAAGACAAATGCCAGCAGGAACAGCAGCGTTTGCAGAATGACAATAATTCCGCCGGTTGCACCGTCCAGCCAGTAGCTCAGCCAGGCGCCGAAAAAGCTGGTCAGGCTGCCAATAGCTACGGCGATAGTGAGCAGGCGTGGAAAACGATCGGTCAGCAGCCAGGCCGTTGCACCGGGCGTAACCACCAGGCAAATCACCAGAAATGCGCCGACGGTTTGCAGCGCGGCGACCGTGGAAACGGAGAGCAGCGTAAAAAATAACAGCTTCAACCGGCCCGGATTCAGACCGATAGAGCGCGCGTGGTTTTCATCAAAAAAAACCACCATCAGATCTTTCCACTTCAAAAACAGGATGGTTAGCGAAATAACCCCGATGATGGCCAGTTGCAGAATATCTTCTGGCGCAATCGCCAGCACGTTGCCGAGAATAATGGTCTGAATATTCACCGACATCGGATTGAGCGACACCATAAACAGCCCGATACCGAAAAAAGACGAAAAAATCAGTCCGATAATCGCATCTTCCTTCAGGCGCGAACGTTGATTAAGAAACAGCATACTGCCCGCCGCCAGTCCGCCGGAAAGGAATGCGCCGAGCGCGAAGGGAAGCCCTAACATATAAGCGCCTGCCACGCCCGGCACGATAGAGTGCGACAGCGCATCGCCAATCAGCGACCAGCCTTTGAGCATCAGATAGCAGGAGAGAAACGCACACAGGCCGCCGACCATTGCCGAGACCCACATGGCGTTGAGCATGTACTGGTAGCCAAACGGCTCCGTTAGCCAGTTCATGGTTAATCCCCCTCGTTTGCCGTGCGTCGCGAAATAAACGGGCGTTCATCATCGGTAATTACGTGCTGTTCACCGCCGCTCAGCGCAACGTGACGCAGTACACCGCTGAATGCCAGTTCGAGATTCTCGGGGGTAAAGGTGGTTTCGGTGGGTCCACTTGCCAGCACCGTGCCCTTAATCATCACCGTGTAATCACAAAACTCGGTGACGGATCCCAAATTATGGGTAGAGACCAGCATGGTTCGACCCTCATTACGCAGTTCACGCAGCAGGTCGATGATCCGGGCCTCGGTTTTTACATCCACGCCGGTAAAGGGTTCATCCAGTAAAATAACCTGTCCGTCCTGTGCGATGGCCCTTGCCAGAAAAACACGCTTTTTCTGCCCACCGGACAGTTCACCTATCTGACGATGGCGATAATCCAGCATATCAACTCGCGCCAGCGCCGCATCTACGCAGGCGTGGTCAATTTGTTTTGGTCGACGCAGCCAGCCCATATGGCCAAAGCGTCCCATCATCACCACATCTTCCACCAGTACCGGAAACGACCAGTCCACCTCTTCTGACTGGGGGACATAGGCGATCAGATTCTGTTTGAGCGCCTTATTTACCGGCTGTTGCAGAATTGAGATTTCCCCCTGCGCCAGGCGGACAAAACCCATCAGCGCTTTAAAAAGCGTTGATTTTCCCGAACCGTTTACGCCGACCAGCGCGGCAATTGAGCCGCCCGGAACCTGAAAAGTGGCGTCCCGCAATGCGGTATGACCGTTGCGATACGTCACCGTAACCTGATTTACGGTAATCGCAGAGTGACTCATGGTTGGCTCTCCAGACCCTTGTTGATGCCGTTAACAATGGTTTGCGTGGTGACGCGCAGTAAATCCAGATAGGTCGGTACCGGACCGTCGGCTGCACTGAGCGAATCGACATACAGCACGCCGCCGTAATGTGCGCCAGACTCACGGGCAACCTGACGCGCTGGTTTGTCGGACACGGTGCTTTCGCTAAATACCGTCGGGATATGATGCTCTCTGATGGCATCGATAACCTTGCGTACCTGCTTGGGCGTACCCTGCTGATCGGCATTGATCGGCCACAGATACAGCTCCTTGAGATTGTTATCACGAGCTAAATAAGAGAATGCGCCTTCGCTGGTGACCAGCCAGCGTTTATCAGCAGGGAGCTTTGCCAGTTCTGTATGCAGTGGCGCCAGGGTCTGCTGGATTTTCGCTTTATAATTCTGCGCATTATTCTGGTAGGTTGCGGCATTGTCCGGATCATATTTGATCAGCGCATCGCGAATGTTATCCACGTAGATCAGCGCGTTCTCTGCTGACATCCAGGCATGCGGGTTTGGTTTACCGTTGTACGGCCCTTCGCTGATGCCCATTGGCTGCACGCCGTTTGAGACCATCACTTCAGGTACGCCGGACAAATTTTGGTAGAAGCGGGCAAACCATAGTTCGAGGTTTAGACCGTTGGAGAGAATAAGCTGTGCGCCTTGCGCCCGTTTAATATCGCCTGGGGTTGGTTGATATTCGTGAATTTCAGCACCCGGTTTGGTGATAGAACTAACGTCCGCCGCGTCACCTGCTACATTGCTTGCCATATCGGCAATCACCGTAAAGGTGGTCACCACTTTGAATTTTTCTTTCGCCCAGGCGGGTGACAGCGTCAGCGCTGTTAACACGCTGGCAAGGAGAAATGACTTCAGATGGGGCAGATGCGGCATAGTATCCCTCGCAACAAAGTGGTTAATTTATCATCGAATATAGCCTTTGCTATGTTATATAGCACATGGCATAAACAAATGAAAATAATTCTTATTTGCGTAGGGTGCTAAGGATGTATCACCTTCAAGTAATAGTTCTGTGCTTAGTTAAGGTGTATTATTTATGCAACTTAATTGTGGAGGCATCATGTCCGGCAAACGCATTGCACGTGAAAAAATGACGATCCAGAGAATGATTTCGCTCTACGAGAGCCAGTGCCCGCAGGCTTCAGACGAGCCGGGGCATTACGATGCGTTATTTGCCTATGCGCAAAAGCGCCTCGACAAGTGCGTATTTGGTGAGGAAAAACCGGCCTGTAAACAGTGTCCTGTGCACTGTTATCAACCTGCTAAACGCGAAGAGATGAAGCAAATTATGCGTTGGGCTGGGCCGAGAATGCTCTGGCGTCACCCGATTCTGACCGTACGTCACCTGATTGATGACAAACGTCCAGTGCCGGAGTTACCCGAGAAGTACCAGCGGAAAAAATAAGGTCGCTGTGCGCCGGATGGCGGCTGCGCCTTATCTGGCCTACGAGAATAAGTGCATCTGTCGCGTAGGCCCGATGCGCATTGCGCCATCGGGCAACTTAGCCATGTGGTGATGAATGGCGACTACGCTTTGGTGGCAATCAGAATAGCTGAGGCTTTGATCAGCGCAACAACACGGCTTCCCTGACTCAGTTTCATCTCTTGCTGACTTTCGTTGGTGACGACGGCAACAATCTCGAAGCCTGCGTCAGTTTTGATATGTACCGTGGCGTTGACTGCGCCTTCTGTGACCTGGGAAACACTGCCAGCAAACTGGTTGCGGGCAGAGAACTTCAGACCACAGTCTTCAGTTGCCAGCGTCACCCATGGCGCTTTAATCAGGGCAATTGCTTCTTTCCCTTTCGCCAGACCCAGCGCCTGCTGGCTGCTATGGGTTACAATCGCGACCAGTTTTGCGCCGCCAGCCAGCGTCAGTTCAACTTCATCATTCACTGCGCCCGTAGCGACTGCGCTCACCGTACCGGTTAATTGATTACGTGCTGATACCGCCATACTGCCTCCTTTCGTTGAGATATCACCCAGTATAGCCACACTGGCTAAACCAGTGCATCCTTATCAATGCCTAATCGCTTCATGCGTGAGAGTAACGTTGTACGTTTCAACCCCAGCCTTTGTGCCGCGCCTTTGGGACCGGCAACCACCCCGTTGGTTTCTTTCAGTACGCGCATAATCAACTGGTATTCATCTTCACCGTCCTGCGCGACTTCGGTTGCCACCGGAGGCGTGGACGGCGTCAAAGGGGCAATATCCGGAAGGGACAGTTGCAGTACGTTGCCCCGGGTAAGCAGAACCGCACGTTCTACCACGTTTTCCAGCTCACGCACGTTACCCGGCCATTCCATACAGCTCAGCGTGCGCAGAGCCTCGGCAGGAATACTGTCGATATTGCGTCCCATCCGACGAGCAATTTTGAAGGTGAAGGCTTTTACCAGCAGCGGAATATCTTCCGGGCGCTCACGCAGCGGCGGCAGATGGATCGGGAAGACGTTCAGCCGGTAATACAGATCGTTACGAAATTCGCGATCGGCAACCATCTTCTTCAGATCGCGGTTGGTAGCGGCGATCAAGCGCACGTCGGTCTGGATCAGCTTATTACTGCCCAGACGTTCAAATTCCTGCTCTTGCAGAACCCGCAGTAGCTTAGGCTGAAGCTCCAGCGGCATATCGCCAACTTCATCGAGGAACAGCGAACTTTTATCTGCCAGCTCGAAACGACCAATCCGCTGCGTGCTGGCACCGGTAAACGCGCCACGCTCGTGACCAAACAGATCGCTTTCCAGTAATCCGGCAGGCATTGCCGCGCAGTTCATCTTCACCATCCGACGGGCGTTACGTCCGCTCAGGTTGTGAATGGCTCGTGCGATCAGCTCTTTACCCGTTCCGGTCTCACCCAGAATCAAGACGGTGCTGTCGCTTTGCGCCACCATTTCGACCTGCTTGAGTACGCTGTACATCGCTTCGCTGCGACCAATGATTTCGCCGAACTCACTCTCTACGTTGTTGAGTTGTTCAGTCAACGCCAGGTTTTCATCGACCAGACGTTCCTTCAGGCGGTGGATCTCCTGATAGGCGAGGGCGTTATCCACGGCAATTGCCACACGCTCGGCAATCTGGCGCAATAGCTTGAGGTTGGCGGTAGTGAAAACTTTCTCTTCGCACTGTGCCAGTTTGAGTACGCCGAGCATAGTATTGCCGGACATCAGCGGTAGCAGACACAGGGTTTGTAGCTGGTTGCCCCAGGTTTCGAACAGCATCCGTTCGTAAGGGGCAAGGATGTCACGTTCGCTCAGGTTGATCAGCAGCATCTCTTTGCTTTTGAAGACCCGTTCAGAGAGCGTTCCCGCTTCGTCCACTTCACTCTGTTCGTGTGCCGGATGATGTTCATCCAGATAGTGAGTGGAATAGATACTGAGTTTATTTTTGCGATCGCTGCGTAACACGATGCTGATGGCATCGATGTCGAAGTAGTGGTGGATCTCTTTGGCGACTTCGCTGACCAGCTCATCAATATCCAGTCGGGAGAGCACGGCATTGGTGATGGCGACCAGGATGCGAAAGTTGTCACGCTCACGACACAGCAGATCGTAATCGACGTTGTTGCTGACTCTGCTTTGAATTTGTTCAGCAACGACGCCGACTATCAGAGTGAAGGTCTGTAGACGGTTATATTCTTTTTCACTCCACGGACGGTCTTCGTTACGGATGAATTCGCAACCGCCAAAGATGCGCCCATCTGCCGCCAGCGGCAGCAGGCAGTAGTGACCAAATTCAGAATACAGTCCACCTGAAGCCAATTGTGGCCATGTTTCCGTAAACTCATGATAGTTGCAGTGCAACGCATCAGGGCGAGACAAAATACGGCGTACCGGACCATGTGCCAGCACCGTTTCGTCTTCATAATCGATGGGTTTACCATTTTCACGCGTTGCAAAATAACGCGCACGTTGCGTTTGTGCCTGCCATAAGACAATAGCCGCGCAGTCGGCCAGCGCTGAACGCTTGACCAGCTGCGAAAGCGCCTCGCTAAGAGACGGGAGATCGGGCTGCTGTAATAATGTACGAGTAATATCGAACAGGCCTTGCTGTCCGAGGTCACTCATCGGTGTATACGACATATTGCTTTTCCAGGGAAAGCACCGCAGAACGGTGCGAAAACGGTAAATGAATTATAGGTATAAGTCGTAAATTATTGCCGGATGGCCTGCCACTGAACTGGCCAGGATATACAATCCGTTGGCCCGATCAGCAAAGCGGTATCAGGCATAATGCAGCATTAACGCCGGATGTTGACGCTAATGCGTCTTATCCGGCCTACAGCATGCTGCCAACCGGCTGCTAGCATATACGAGGTAATGGTTCGGCGTGTGGTAAATCGAGGGTTCGTTTCACGCCGTAGAGTCCGGCAAGACGAACACCTTTGCGTTCGACCACTTCACCAATCATTGCGGCATCGCACCCTAACGGATGCGCGCGCAGCGCGGCAAGTACGGTTTCAGCGGCCTGGCGTTCAACGGCAATCACCAGTTTGCCTTCGTTAGCAAAGTTGAGCGCATCCAGACCCAGCAGCTCGCAAACGCCACGCACCGCTGGTTTCACGGGCAGAGCAGCTTCCGACAGCTCAATACCAAATCCGCATGCTGCGGCAAATTCATGCGTGACCGCATTCACGCCGCCACGGGTGGCGTCACGCAGCGCCTTCACGCCAGGAATATCACGCAGCGTCTGGATAAGAGGTGTTAACACCGCGCAGTCGCTGATCAGTTCGCCATCCAGACCCAATTGCTCGCGTAGGTTAAGGATAGTTGCGCCGTGATCGCCAAGCGAACCACTGACCAGCAGCACATCACCCACACCGAGAGTCTGTGCACCCCAGTGAATGTTGGCGGGAATTGCCCCCATTCCGGCAGTGTTAATGAACAGCTTGTCTGCTGCACCACGCTGCACGACTTTGGTATCGCCAGTCACGATGGCGATACCTGCTTCGCGCGCGGTTGCTGCCATGCTGTTAACAACGGTTTTCAGTGTCTCCATCGGCAGACCCTCTTCGAGGATAAAACCGCAGGAGAGGTAGCGTGGAATAGCTCCGCTGACCGCGACATCGTTAGCCGTACCACAGATGGCCAGCTTGCCGATATTGCCGCCGGGGAAGAACAACGGATCGATAACGTAGCTGTCAGTTGAAAACGCCAGACGGTCGCCTTCTGCCACCAGTTGTGCCAGTTCCAGACGCGCCTGATCTTCTTGTTCCGCCAGCCACGGATTCGCGAAAGCCTCCATAAACAGACTGTTGATCAACTGCTGCATAGCCTGACCGCCGCTACCGTGGGCGAGTTGTACGCTGCTCATGCTTCACACTCCTGCTGACGATACTGATACCAGGCGGCACATGCGCCTTCTGAGGAGACCATCAGGGCGCCAAACGCGGTCTCCGGGTTACACGTTTTGCCAAATAACGGACACTGATGTGGTTTACATCTGCCCGTCAGCACTTCCCCACAACGCGCGCGCGGATCGTCATACACCTGCTGCGGCGCTGGCTGGAAATGTGCTTCGGCATCAAAGCGCTGATAGTCCGGCGTCAGGTGAACGCCAGAGGATTCGATAACGCCCAGACCGCGCCATTCGCTGTCACCATTGACGCAGAACACCTCGGCAATGGCCTGTTGCGCTAACGCGTTACCGGCATCCGGTACCACGCGGCGGTACTGGTTTTCTACCTGGCTTTGGGCTGCAATTTTCTGCTCAATTAACATCACTACGCCTTGCAGGAGATCAAGCGGTTCGAAACCGGCGACCACCAGCGGGCGATGGAAATCTGAAGCAATGAAGTTGTAGGCGTCGGTGCCAATCACCATGCTGACGTGGCCCGGTGCTAAAAAGGCGTCGATACCGTTGTCCGGCTGTTCCAGCAGGCTGCGCAGCGTAGGGATAAGCGTGATGTGCTGGCAGAAAAAGTAAAAGTTCTGCACGTCACGCTGCTTTGCCTGTTGCAGGGTGATAGCGGTCGTTGGCATTGTGGTTTCAAAACCCAGGCCAAAGAACACCACTTTACGCGTTGGGTTTTCCTGCGCCAGCTTCAGTGCATCCATCGGTGAGTAGACGATGCGGATATCCGCACCACGCGCCTTGGCTTGCAGCAGGGAGCCTTGCTTACCCGGGACGCGCATAGCGTCGCCAAAGGTGCAGAAAATTACTTCTGGATGGCTGGCAATTTCTACACAGCTGTCGATTCTGCCCATCGGCAGAACGCAAACCGGGCAACCCGGACCATGAATAAACTCCACGTTTTCCGGTAACAACTGGTCGAGCCCGAATTTGAAGATAGCGTGGGTATGACCACCACAAACTTCCATGATCCGCAGCGGGCGTTCAGCCGTGTAGGAGAGGTGGGCGGCACGTTCACACAGGTGCTCTATCAACTGCATCACCTGTTCTGGTGCGCGGTATTCGTCAACAAAACGCATTTATTTTTCCTCGCCGTACAGCAACGCGCCGACATCCGGCTCAACGTCAAACATGTTTTGCAGCGCGTCGAGCGTATCGCGCGCTTCAGCTTCATTAATGATGCTCATGGCAAAACCGACGTGGACCAGTACCCACTGGCCGAGGCGCGGTTGGCCATGTTCATCACAGCTACCGACCAGCGTCAGGTCGACGTCGCGCTGAATACCGCAAACGTCGACTTTGGCCTGGTTGCCATCAATGGTGCGGATTTGACCCGGAACACCTATGCACATCGCTGCGTCTCCAGCCAGGAGAGCCATTGATCCATCCCTTCACCACTGGTGGCGGAAATTAGGATAATCTCAATCCCCGGGTTCACTTCCCGGGCGCTGGCAATGCATTTTTCAACGTCAAAATTGAGGTACGGCAGTAGATCCACTTTGTTGAGCAGCATCAGCGATGCGGCGGCAAACATATGCGGGTATTTCAGCGGTTTGTCTTCACCTTCGGTTACTGAAAGCACGGCCACTTTATGGCGCTCGCCGAGGTCGAAGCTGGCCGGGCAGACCAGGTTGCCGACGTTTTCAATGAACAGAATACCGTTATCGTCAAGCGGCAAACGCGGCGCGGCGTCAGCAATCATTTGTGCGTCGAGGTGGCAACCTTTACCGGTGTTGACCTGAATGGCGGGTGTGCCTGTGGCGCGAATACGGGCGGCATCGTTCACCGTCTGCTGGTCACCTTCAATAACGGCGCACGGCACGCTATCTTTCAACTTCATCAGCGTTTCGGTCAGCAGGGTAGTTTTACCAGAGCCCGGGCTTGAAACAAGGTTCAGCACCAGATGCTGACGGGCCGCAAAGCGGGCACGGTTGCGCTCGGCGAGGCGGTTGTTTTTGTCCAGTACGTCAATTTCCACTTCCAGCATACGGCGTTGGCTCATACCTGGTGCGTGGGTTCCGGCCTCACCGTGACCGTAGTGCAAATCGCCTTCTTCGGTCTGGCTCGGTGTGAAATTTGAGGTCTTCACACCGGTAATATTCAGCGCCGGACGAGCCGCCGGGGCAAATGGCGCGCTGCGAAACGCCGAGTGGGGATTATGCTCATCACCCTCTATATATAGGTTGCCTTCAGCGCAACCACATGTCGTACACATCGCTCACTCCTGATCTTTTTACTTGCGATACATCTGTTGCCGGATGTCTACGTTGCCTTATCCGGCCTACAAACGAGCTCTTTCTGTAGGCTGGATAAGACGCTTAAGCGTCGCCATCCGGCGCTGGAGTTTCATCTATTTCAATACGTCGAATCTGTAAGCCGTCATCGGCCACAATTCTCAGCATATCGCTGTTGCATTGCGGACATCGGCGCACGCGTTGCGTCAGTAACGTGACGTATTGCTGACAAGATTCGCACCAACATTCGGCTTCTTGTTCTTCGAGGTGGAGTTTACAACCTTCTGCAAGGGTCCCGCGGCATACCAGATCAAAACAAAAGGAGAGAGCGCTGGTTTCTACGCAAGAAAATGCGCCAATTTTGAGCCAGACCCCAGTTACTCGCTTAGCACCGTGTTGCGTGGCCTGTTGTTCAATCAATTCCAGTGCCCGTTGGCAGAGGGTTATTTCGTGCATACCGCCTCCTGTGAAGTTGCCGTAGTAAAAGCAATAATCATGCCAGGTTGATTTTTTTCATTCGTGACAATGACGACGATGACGAAATGACATGTCGTCACCCGCCTTTGATTTTTTATCTATATGAAAATTAAGTGATTTAATTTTGGCATGAAATGTGCTTAAGGCTGTTCATCTCTGCTAAACGGGTAACCTGACATGACTATTTGGGAAATAAGCGAAAAAGCCGATTACATCGCTGAACGGCATCGTCGCCTACAGGACCAGTGGCGTATTTACTGCAACTCGCTGGTTCAGGGGATCACCCTGTCAAAAGCGCGTTTGCATCATGCGATGAGCTGCGCACCGGACAAGGATCTCTGCTTCGTCCTTTTTGAACACTTCACTATCTACGTCACGCTGGCGGACGGCTTTAACAGCCATACCATCGAATACTACGTCGAAACGAAAGACGGTGATGATAAGCAGCTGATTGCACAGGCAGAATTGACTATCGACGGTAAGGTCGATGAGCGTATTAGCAACCGCGATCGCGAGCAGGTGCTGGAGCACTATCTCGAAAAAATCGCCACCGTCTACGACAGCCTGTACACCGCGGTTGAGAACAATATGCCGGTGAATTTAAGCCAGCTGGTTGAGGGACACAGCCCGGCTTAAGCCTCGGGTACTGCCCACTTTGTCATGGTGCGGTCTACATACTGCGTCACGACGTTTTAGGGAATGGGCATGTCGAAAAATGTCGAAATGACATTTGGTAGACATGTTTTCGTCAAAAATGACTATCACCTGAGGAATGCCTGGTGAATCGTTTTGTAATTGCTGACTCCACTCTTTGTATTGGCTGCCACACCTGTGAAGCCGCCTGCTCAGAGACACATCGCCAGCATGGCCTGCAGTCAATGCCGCGCCTGAAAGTGATGTTAAATGAAAAAGAATCCGCGCCGCAGCTTTGCCACCAGTGTGAAGATGCACCTTGCGCCACCGTGTGTCCGGTTAATGCCATTAACCGCGTTGATGGCGCCGTACAGCTGAACGAAAGCCTGTGCGTAAGCTGCAAACTGTGCGGGATCGCTTGTCCGTTTGGCGCGATAGAGTTTTCCGGTAGCCGTCCGCTACACATTCCGGCAAACGCCAATACGCCAAAAGCGCCTCCGGCTCCGCCAGCGCCTGCTCGCGTGAGTTCGCTGTTGGACTGGGTTCCTGGCGTTCGTGCCATCGCGGTGAAATGCGATCTGTGTAGTTTTGACGAGCAAGGTCCGGCCTGCGTGCGCATGTGTCCGACCAAAGCCCTGCACTTGGTGAGCAACATGGATATCGCCCGCGCCAGCAAACGTAAGCGTGAGCTGACTTTCAATACCGATTTCGGCGATCTCACCTTGTTTCAGCAGGCTCAGAGTGGGGATGCAAAATGAGCGCAATTTCACTGATTAACAGCGGCGTGGCCTGGTTTACAGCGGCTGCGGTTCTGGCATTTCTGTTTTCATTTCATAAATCGCTGAGCGGCTGGATTGCTGGGGTTGGCGGTGCGGTCGGCAGCCTGTGTACGGCAGCCGCGGGTTTTACCGTTCTGACTAATGCGCTGGCAGTGAGCGGCGTGATGCCGTTTATTGGTCACAGTCTGCAAATTACTCCGCTGAATGCTATCTGGCTGATTACACTGGGCCTGTGCGGCCTGTTTGTCAGCCTGTACAACATTGACTGGCATCGTCATCCGCAGGTGAAAGCTAACGGCCTGCTGGTGAATCTGCTGATGGCCGCGGCGGTATGTGCGGTGGTTGCCAGTAACCTCGGTACGCTGGTGGTGATGGCGGAAATCATGGCGCTGTGTGCCGTGTTCCTCACCGGATGCAGTAAAGAAGGCAAACTGTGGTTTGCGCTGGGGCGTATTGGTACGCTGCTGCTGGCGGTCGCCTGCTACCTGGTGTGGCAACGTTACGGCACTCTGGAGCTGCGTCTGCTAGACCTGCGCACCCAGGAGCTGCCGCTCGGGTCTGACATCTGGCTGCTGGGCGTGGCAGGTTTTGGCCTGCTGGCCGGGATTATTCCACTGCACGGTTGGGTGCCACAGGCACACGCCAATGCCAGCGCACCGGCTGCGGCGCTGTTCTCTACCGTCGTCATGAAGGTTGGTCTGCTGGGTATTCTCTCCCTGTCGCTGCTGGGCGGTAACGCGCCGCTGTGGTGGGGGATTACGCTGCTGGTGCTGGGCATGATCACCGCGTTTGTTGGTGGTCTGTATGCGCTGATGGAACACAATATCCAGCGCCTGCTGGCGTACCACACGCTGGAAAACATCGGCATTATTCTGCTGGGTCTGGGCGCTGGCGTGACCGGAATTTCCCTGAATCAACCGGCGCTGATCGCGCTGGGTTTGACCGGCGGTCTGTACCACCTGGTAAACCACAGCCTGTTCAAAAGCGTTCTGTTCCTGGGGGCTGGCAGCATCTGGTACCGTACCGGTCATCGTGATATCGAAAAACTGGGCGGTATCGGTAAACGTATGCCGGTTATCTCGCTGGCGATGCTGGTTGGTCTGATGGCGATGGCCGCACTGCCGCCGCTGAACGGTTTTGCCGGTGAGTGGATTATCTACCAATCCTTCTTTAAGCTTGGCAACAGCGGCGCGTTTGTCGGTAGCCTGTTAGGACCGTTGCTGGCGGTAGGGCTGGCAATTACCGGCGCGCTGGCGGTGATGTGTATGGCGAAAGTCTATGGCGTTACGTTCCTTGGCACACCGCGCACGAAGGAAGCTGAAAATGCCTGCTGCGCGCCAATCCTGATGGGAGTGAGCGTCGTCGCGCTGGCTATCTGCTGCGTGATTGGCGGCGTTGCTGCGCCGTGGCTGCTGCCGATGATCTCCTCTGCCGTTCCGCTGCCGTTGGAAACCGCGAACACCACCGTTTCTCAGCCAATGATCACGCTGCTGCTGATCGCGTGTCCGCTGCTGCCGTTCATCATCATGGCCATTTTCAAAGGCAACCGTCTGCCGTCGCGTTCACGCGGTGCGGCATGGGTGTGTGGTTACGATCACGAGCAGTCAATGGTGATTACCGCGCACGGTTTTGCTATGCCGGTGAAAGAAGCCTTTGCCCCGGTACTCAAACTGCGTAAATGGCTGAACCCGGTATCACTGGTTCCGGGCTGGCAGAATGCGGCTGCACCGGTGCTGTTCCGTCGCCTGGCGCTGATTGAGCTGGCGGTGCTGGTGGTGATTGTGGTTTCACGAGGAGCCTGAGAATGAGTGTTTTATATCCGTTAATTCAGGCGCTGGTGCTGTTTGCCGTTGCGCCGCTGCTGTCCGGTGTTACCCGCGTGGCGCGTGCGCGTTTGCACAATCGCCGCGGTCCGGGCGTTTTGCAGGAATACCGCGACATTATCAAACTGCTGGGCCGTCAGAGCATTGCGCCTGCGGATTCCAGCTGGGTTTTCCGCCTGACGCCGTTTGTGATGGTGGGCGTGATGCTGACTATCGCCACTGCGTTGCCGGTAGTGACCGTTGGCTCGCCGCTGCCACAACTGGGCGATCTGATCACCTTAATTTACCTGTTCGCCATCGCCCGTTTCTTCTTCTCTATCGCGGGACTGGATACCGGTAGCCCGTTTACCGCCATTGGCGCCAGCCGTGAAGCGATGCTCGGCGTGCTGGTTGAACCTATCCTGCTGCTGGGGCTTTGGGTAGCGGCACAGGTTGCGGGTTCAACCCATATCAGCAATATCGCCGATACCATTTACCACTGGCCTGCTGCGCGCAGCATCCCGCTGATTCTGGCACTGTGCGCCTGTGCTTTCGCCACCTTTATCGAAATGGGCAAACTGCCGTTCGATCTGGCGGAAGCAGAGCAGGAGCTGCAGGAAGGTCCATTGACTGAATACAGCGGCAGCGGTTTTGCCGTGCTGAAGTGGGGCATTAGCCTCAAACAGCTGGTCGTTCTGCAAATGTTCGTTGGCGTGTTCCTGCCGTGGGGACAGATGGAAACCTTCACCGCCGGTGGACTGCTGCTGGCGCTGGTGATTGCCGTCGTCAAGCTGGTCCTCGGCGTGCTGGTCATCGCCCTGTTCGAAAACAGCATGGCGCGTCTGCGTTTTTGCGCCACTTCACGCGTGACCTGGGCCGGTTTTGGGTTTGCGTTTTTAGCGTTCGTCTCCTTGCTGGTGGCGTGATTTAAGAGAGTTTGAGCATGTCTGAAGAAAAATTAGGTCAACAATATCTCGCTGCGCTGCACCAGGCCTTTCCGGGCGTGGTGCTGGATGAAGCCTGGCAGACCAAAGATCAGCTGACGATCACCGTCAAGGTGAACTACCTGCCGGAAGTGGTGGAGTTCCTGTACTACAAACAGGGCGGCTGGTTATCCGTGCTGTTTGGTAACGACGAACGTCAGCTGTGCGGTCATTACGCCGTTTATTACGTGATGTCGATGGAGCAGGGCACCAAGTGCTGGATAACCGTCCGCGTTGAAGTCGATGCCAATAAACTGGAGTTCCCGTCCGTCACGCCGCGCGTTCCAGCAGCGGTCTGGGGCGAGCGTGAAGTGCGCGACATGTACGGTTTGATTCCGGTTGGTTTACCGGATGAGCGCCGTCTGGTGTTACCGGATGACTGGCCGGACGAACTCTATCCGCTGCGTAAAGACAGCATGGATTATCGTCAGCGCCCGGCACCGACTACCGATGCTGAAACCTACGAGTTCATCAACGAACTGGGCGACAAGAAAAATAACGTGGTGCCGATTGGCCCGTTGCACGTCACCTCCGATGAACCCGGTCACTTCCGCCTGTTCGTTGACGGCGAGAACATTATCGACGCCGATTACCGTCTGTTCTATGTCCACCGCGGCATGGAGAAACTGGCGGAAACCCGCATGGGTTACAACGAAGTGACGTTCCTGTCAGATCGCGTGTGCGGCATCTGCGGCTTTGCGCATAGCACCGCTTATACCACCTCCGTTGAGAATGCGATGGGCATCGTGGTGCCGGAACGTGCGCAGATGATCCGCGCTATTCTGCTGGAAGTTGAGCGTCTGCACTCGCACCTGCTCAACCTCGGCCTGGCCTGTCACTTCACCGGTTTTGACTCCGGCTTTATGCAGTTCTTCCGCGTACGTGAAACGTCGATGAAGATGGCTGAGATCCTCACCGGGGCACGTAAAACCTACGGTCTGAACCTGATCGGCGGTATCCGTCGTGATCTGCTGAAAGAAGATATGATCCAGACCCGTCAACTGGCGCAGCAGATGCGTCGTGACGTGCAGGAACTGGTCGATATGCTGCTCAGCACGCCGAACATGGAACAGCGTACCGTTGGTATTGGTCGTCTTGAGCCGGAAATTGCCCGTGACTTCAGTAACGTCGGCCCGATGGTTCGCGCCAGCGGCCACGCGCGTGACACCCGCGCCGATCACCCGTTTGTCGGCTATGGTCTGCTGCCGATGGAAGTTCACAGCGAGCAGGGCTGCGACGTTATTTCTCGCCTGAAAGTCCGTATTAATGAAGTCTACACCGCGCTGAATATGATCGACTTTGGTCTGGATAACCTGCCGGGCGGCCCGCTGATGGTGGAAGGCTTTACCTATATTCCTCACCGTTTCGCACTGGGCTTTGCTGAAGCGCCGCGTGGAGATGACATCCACTGGAGCATGACCGGCGACAACCAGAAACTGTATCGCTGGCGCTGCCGTGCGGCGACTTACGCCAACTGGCCGACGCTGCGCTATATGCTGCGTGGCAACACCGTTTCCGATGCCCCGCTGATTATCGGTAGCCTCGACCCTTGCTACTCCTGTACTGACCGTATGACCGTGGTTGATGTGCGTAAGAAGAAGAGCAAAGTCGTGCCGTACAAAGAACTTGAGCGCTACAGCATCGAGCGTAAAAACTCGCCGCTGAAATAAGGAATCGCCATGTTTACCTTTATCAAAAAAGTCATCAAAACCGGGACGCCGACGTCGTCGTATCCGCTGGAGCCGATTGCGGTCGATAAAAACTTCCGTGGCAAACCGGAACATAATCCGCAGCAGTGCATCGGCTGTGCGGCCTGTGTGAACGCGTGCCCGTCGAACGCGCTGACGGTAGAAACCGATCTGGTCACCAATGAGCTGGCGTGGCAGTTCAACCTTGGGCGCTGCATTTTCTGCGCCCGCTGCGAAGAAGTCTGCCCGACAGCGGCGATCAAGCTGTCGCAGGAGTATGAGCTGGCGGTGTGGAAGAAAGATGATTTCCTGCAGCAGTCTCGTTTTGGCCTGTGCAATTGCCGCGTATGTAACCGTCCGTTTGCGGTGCAAAAAGAGATTGATTACGCCATTGCGCTGCTTAAGCACAACGGTGATACCCGCGCGGAAAACCACCGTGAAAGCTTTGAGACCTGCCCGGACTGTAAGCGCCAGAAATGCCTGGTGCCGTCTGACCGTATTGAACTGACTCGCCATATGAAAGAGGCCAGCTGATGAGCAATTTATTAGGCCCACGTGACGCCAACGGTATTCCGGTACCGATGACGGTGGATGAATCCATTGCCAGCATGAAAGCGTCGCTGCTTAAAAGCATCAAGCGTTCAGCGTACGTTTACCGTGTGGACTGCGGCGGCTGCAACGGCTGTGAAATCGAAATTTTCGCCACGCTTTCTCCGCTGTTTGATGCCGAACGTTTTGGTATCAAAGTGGTACCGTCGCCGCGCCATGCGGATATTCTGCTGTTTACCGGCGCGGTAACGCGTGCCATGCGCTCTCCGGCACTGCGCGCCTGGCAGTCAGCGCCGGATCCGAAAATTTGTATCTCTTACGGTGCCTGCGGTAACAGCGGCGGTATCTTCCACGACTTATACTGCGTATGGGGCGGCACGGACAAAATCGTACCGGTGGACGTGTATATTCCAGGTTGCCCGCCGACGCCTGCGGCAACGCTGTACGGCTTTGCCATGGCGTTGGGACTGCTGGAACAAAAAATTCACGCGCGTGCGCCGGGTGAACTGGACGAACAGCCGGCGGAAATTCTGCATCCGGACATGGTTCAGCCGCTGCGTGTGAAGGTGGATCGCGAGGCTCGCCGTCTGGCGGGATACCGCTACGGCCGCCAGATTGCTGATGACTATATGACGCAGTTAGGGCAGGGCGAGCATCAGGTGGCGCGCTGGCTGGAGGCGGAAAACGATCCGCGTCTGACCGAGATCGTCACGCATCTTAATCATGTTGTCGAAGAGGCGCGTATCCGATGAGTGAAACGGTGGTGTTCAGCCAACTGAGCCGTAAGTTTATTGATGAGAACGATGCGACGCCCGCTGAGGCGCAGCAGGTTGTCTATTACAGCCTGGCGATTGGTCACCACCTTGGGATCATCGATTGCCTGGAAGCGGCGTTAACTTGTCCATGGGACGAATATTTGGCATGGATTGCTACCCTTGCTGAGGGAAGCGAAGCCCGCCGGAAAATGGAAGGCGTGCCGAAATACGGCGAGATCGTTATCGATTTCAACCATGTACAAATGCTGGCGCGCGCGTTCGATGATGCGCGTGCCGTGCAGACCCCGCAGCAGCAGGAATGGAGCAAGCTGATGCTTAGCATGCTGCACGACATACACCAGGAAAGCGCCATCTATCTGATGGTGAGGAGACACCGTGACTGACGTTTTATTATGTGTGGGTAACAGCATGATGGGCGATGACGGCGCGGGCCCGCTGCTGGCTGAAATGTGTGCTGCAAATCCTCAAGGCAACTGGGTTGTCATCGACGGCGGTAGCGCGCCGGAGAACGATATTGTCGCCATCCGTGAACTGCGTCCGCAACGTTTGTTGATTGTTGATGCCACCGATATGGGGCTGAACCCCGGTGAAATCCGCATTATCGATCCTGATGACATTGCCGAGATGTTCATGATGACCACCCACAACATGCCGCTGAACTACCTGGTAGATCAGTTGAAAGACGATGTTGGTGAGGTAATTTTCCTCGGCATTCAACCGGACATCGTCGGTTTTTACTACCCGATGACACAGCCGATCAAAGATGCGGTTGATACCGTCTATCAACGATTAGCCGGTTGGGAAGGACACGGCGGATTCTCCGAGCTGGAAGCACCAGAAGAGTAAACCGTATCAGTGCCGGATGTGAACGACATCCGGCCTGTTTTCCCAGTGTATCCTCGTCATTCAATTGCCTGCTCAATAATTAATTTCCCCTGCATCACTGATACATTCACTGCCGTACCGGTCGGAAATCCAGCTTGTTCCAGCCAGTCGCCGTTCAGCGTGAGTGAGGCGTGACGACTGATTCGTCGCGTATAACCCGTTTTTGGATCTTCATGGCGTTTTCTGACATAGCTGACTTTCAAGCGACGTACCGGTTTGGTGATTGCCACCGCTGTTTTGCCCTTTTTATCAAACATGCACGCTTCCTTGTGGTGAACGGCCAGGATTAAAAACTACTGAATAAAATGCCAGTAAAAAAGGGGGAGGGCAAACCTGAAACTGGAAGGACGATTCCACATCCGGAATGTAATAAATGAAATGAAAATATGTACTTCTGCCGGAAGGCTGTAACCCCCTCCGGCAGATCCGTCATGCCAGATCGGCACCGTTACTGGCGATGACTTTTTTGTACCACCAGAATGATTTCTTGCGTGTACGTGCCAGCGTGCCGTTGCCCGCGTCATCGCGGTCCACATATACAAAACCGTAGCGTTTGCTCATCTCACCGGTTGAGGCTGAAACCAGATCGATACAGCCCCAGGTGGTGTAACCCATCAGCGGCACGCCATCTTCAATCGCGTCTGCCATGGCGCGAATATGTTCGCGTAAATAGCTGATGCGATAGTCGTCATTGATCTCACCGTTAGCATCGATTTCATCTTTCGCTCCCAGCCCGTTTTCCACCAGAAACAGCGGTTTCTGGTAGCGGTCATACATCATATTCATGGTGATGCGCAGGCCGAGCGGATCGATTCCCCAGCCCCATTCACTGGCGGCAATGTACGGATTACGCAGCGACTTCACCACGTTGGCAGCGCTGGTATTGCCCGTGTTCATTTCAGCGGAGGCGCAGCGCGATGCGTAATAGCTGAAAGAGACGAAATCGACGGTATTTTTCAGGATGTCGTCATCTTCCGGGGCTTTTTCGATTACCACGCCTTTTTCGCGAAAAACGCGGGCAGAGTATGCCGGGTAGGCCCCGCGCGCCTGCACATCAATGAAGAACAGGTTTTCACGGTCTTTTTCCAGTGCGGTCCACACATCTTCCGGCTTACACGAGTAAGGATAAAAATTACCGCCAGCCAGCATACAACCGACCTGGTTTTGCGGATTAATTTCATGGGCTATTTTAGTCGCCAGGGCGCTGGCTATCAGTTCGTGGTGAGCGGACTGATATTTCACCTGATCCTGATTTTCACCTTCTTCAAATACCAGCCCGGCGCCTGAAAAGGGGCTGTGCAGCATGATGTTGATTTCGTTGAACGTCAGCCAGTACTTCACCAGACCGTCAAAGGCCTCGAAGCAGGTACGGGCGTAGCGGGTAAAGAACTCCACCATTTTGCGGTTACGCCAGGAGCCGTACTCGGTGACCAGATGCATAGGCACATCGAAGTGACACAGCGTGACTAATGGCTCAATACCGTATTTTTTACACTCGGCAAACACGGCCCGATAAAACGCGATTCCGTCTTCATTCGGCGTCAGCTCGTCGCCGTTAGGGTAGAGGCGGCTCCAGGCAATGGAAGTACGAAAAACCGTAAACCCCATTTCCGCCATTAGCGCGATATCTTCTTTATAGCGATGATAAAAGTCGATCGCCTGATGGCTGGGATAAAATTCGTCATCCCGCAGCGTAAAGCGCTTTTCCTGACCCAGTTTGACGGGCATGCGGTGTGTGCCGTGGGGGATCATATCGACGGTAGTCAGCCCTTTGCCGCCTTCCCGGTATGCCCCTTCAGATTGGTTGGCGGCCAGTGCGCCGCCCCATAAAAATCCTTGCGGAAAAACAGACATAATTAACCTCAGTTCGTACCAGTCAAATGCTGGCTCCATTGATATTGCCCGGTTGTGCGGCCTGGTTTTTTCTGGCCTGCGCGGCTGCATCTTCGACAGGAATATCTTCAAAGCCGAGAATCAGCGTTAGTACAAAAGAAAGCACTACCGCCAGCGCCATTACGCCAAATACCCAAACGATGGTCATCGGATTGGCCGGATCGAAAAACTGGACGCTGGTGAACAGACCTGGAGCCGCCATGGAGTGGCTTGCAAGCCCGGCCATTCCAGCAACAGCACCGCAGATAAAACCGCTGATAAGGCTCGCAATCAGCGGACGTTTCAGGCGGATTGCCACGCCATACAGCGCGGGTTCGGAAATGCCCGCCATGATGGCTGAGGCGGCGGCCGCCAACGCCGTCTGGCGCAGCTCCGGGTTTTTGGTTTTCCATGCCACTGCCAGCGATGAACCACCTAACGACAAATTGGCGCCAATTTCCGATGGCATCACCATGCCTTCTTTTCCGGTTTCGGCAATGGTCTGAATAATGGTTGGCGTAAAGACACGGTGCATACCGGTCATTACCAGCAGCGGCCACAGCGCGCCCATAATGGCCACTGACAGCCAGCCGAGATAGCCGTGGATGGTATAGACCAGCGCTGAAATCGCGCTACCGATCCAGATACCGATCGGGCCAATGATGACGATGGCGAGCGGGGCGGCGATCAGCACGATCAGCATCGGTTTGAGGAAGTTTTTGGTCACCGCCGGAGTTATACGATCGACCCAACGTTCGATGTATGACAAGCACCAGGTCATGACCAGCGCCGGGATCACTGTGTAGGTGTATTTCACCGCCGTCACTGGGATCAGGGCAAACTCAACGTGCTCACCCTGCGCGGCCTTCGCCATCAGGTCGATAAAGCTGGGATGCACCAGTACGCCCGCGATGGCGATAGCCAGCGACATGTTGGTTTTGAATTTGATAGCGGCCGACGCGGCGACCATCAGCGGCAGGAAGAAGAATGCACCGTCGCCAATGACGGTCAGAATGGTGAGCGTGGACGATCCTTTCACCAGCACGCCGGTCATTTCCAGAACCATCGCCAGCAGCTTGAGCATTGATCCGCCGATAATCGCCGGGATCAACGGCGACATTGTGCCGATCAGCGCATCAAGGATCCCCGCGCCAATCCGCTTCAGCGTCAGTCGGGGTTTGATTTGCGGCTCAGCAGGCTGCATGTTGGCAGGCAACAGGCTGACCACTTCACGATACGCCTGCGAAACGGTGTTGCCGATAATCACCTGACATTGGTTCTCGTTGCGCACCACGCCCAGCACGCCAGTGAGGGTTTTCAGCGTCGCGCTGTCGACCTGCGAGTCATCTTTAATAACGAAACGCAAACGGGTCATACAGTGGGTCACTGCTGTGATGTTGTCGACGCCTCCCAGAGCCGTCACAACGGAGCGCGCCAGCGCTGCATAATTCTTGGACATCGGATTTAATCCTGTTTTATCAGTAGAGTACGTTATTTTTTATCCGTTTACGTGGATCGCTTTTCTGGGTTGATGAAACGCAGATAGGAAACCGGTTCCACAAAATCATGTTTAAATTGTATTAACTGATCAAGATTTAATTTTGATCAGTTTTTGTAATTGTGACCCCGATCACCAGATGTCAGCGTCTGCGATTTAGCAGCAAGGACAGCGGCAAAACGGTGCAGTACACTGCGTCACATTGAGAGAAAAGGGATGAGTAATATGACCACGATGCTGGAGGTGGCGAAGCGTGCCGGAGTGTCGAAAGCGACGGTTTCCCGGGTGCTTTCCGGAAACGGCTATGTCAGCCAGGAAACCAAAGACCGCGTGTTTCAGGCCATTGAAGAGAGTGGTTACCGCCCAAATTTGCTGGCGCGCAGTCTCGCGGCGAAAACCACGCAGACACTGGGTCTGGTGGTAACAAACACCCTTTATCACGGCGTCTATTTCAGCGAACTGCTGTTTCATACCGCGCGGATGGCGGAAGATAAAGGGCGCCAGCTGTTACTGGCTGACGGTAAGCATAGCGCTGAGGAAGAGCGCCAGGCGATCCAGTACCTGCTCGACCTGCGCTGTGACGCGATTATGATATATCCGCGTTTTCTCAGCGTGGATGAGATAGATGACATCATCGATGCCCACAGCCAGCCGATTATGGTGCTTAATCGACGCCTGCGGAAAAACAGTAGCCACAGCGTATGGTGCGATCAAAAGCAGACCAGCTTTAACGCCGTTACTCAGCTCATTGCCGCCGGGCATAAAGAGATTGGTTTTATTACCGGCTCGATGGATTCGCCAACCGGCGTGGAGCGACTTTCAGGCTATAAAGACGCGCTGGCACATCATGGGATCGCGCTAAATAATGATCTGATTGTTAAAGGGAAATGGACGCCAGCCTGCGGCGCAGCGGGTGTGGATACTTTGCTTTCGCGCAAGGTCAATTTTACCGCATTGGTGGCCAGCAATGACGATATGGCGATCGGCGCGATGAAGCAGTTGCACGAGCATGGTGTGAGCGTTCCCGCACAGGTGTCGGTGATTGGCTTTGATGATATCGCCCTCGCGCCATACACTATTCCGGCGCTTTCCAGCGTTAAAATTCCGGTAACAGAAATGATTCAGGAAACGATTGGGCGCCTGATCTTTATGTTAGGTGACGGGGCGTTTACGCCGTCAAAGACCTTCACCGGTGAACTGATTGCGCGCGACTCAGTTGCGCCGGCCGTTTCGCGCTGACGGCTGTCATTTGTCATCGTCACTAGTGACGATGACACGCTCTTCTTGCGTTCTTCAGAATAAAACTCTTTTAAAAACAGTAAATTAAATTCTGGCACGATTTGTGTATGCTTCGGCAGATATTCTGTCATTGCTGGAGAAATTGATGAACCGTTTCATCATTGCAGACGCCAATAAATGCATTGGTTGCCGTACCTGTGAAGTGGCCTGCGTGGTATCCCATCAGGATAACCAGGACTGCGCATCGCTGACCCCTGAAACCTTTTTACCCCGCATTCACGTCATCAAAGGCGTTAATGTCTCCACGGCGACGCTGTGCCGCCAGTGCGAAGACGCGCCGTGCGCTAACGTCTGTCCGAACGGTGCGATCAGCCGTGATAAAGGTTTTGTTCATGTAATGCAGGAACGTTGCATTGGCTGTAAAACCTGCGTTGTGGCTTGTCCTTACGGCGCAATGGAAGTGGTCGTGCGTCCGGTCGTGCGTAACAGCGGCGCAGGTCTGAACGTCCGCGCAGAAAAAGCTGAAGCCAATAAGTGCGACCTGTGCCACCATCGTGAGGCCGGTCCTGCCTGTATGGAAGTGTGCCCGACTCACGCGCTGATATATGTGGATCGCAATAAGCTTGAGCAACTGAGCGCGGAAAAACGTCGTCGCGCCGCGCTGGATTCCACCGCATCTTTGCTGTTCTGATATCTGAAAATCCGCGTAAAATACGGTAGTACTTATGCCGGATGGCGGCTTTGCCTTATCCGGCCTACTGTTCGTATCCACGTAGGCCTGATAAGCGTAGCGCCATCAGGCAAACCGGGATAGATGACTGCGGGAACGACTTAATGACAATAAACAACCACTCCGGCGTACAGCTGCGTATTCGCGGCAAAGTACAGGGCGTCGGATTTCGCCCCTACGTCTGGCAACTGGCGCAGCGCTTACAACTGCATGGCGATGTGTGTAACGACGGTGACGGTGTGGTTGTGCGCTTACAGGAAGATCCGGCGGAGTTTATTGCGCAGTTGCATCAACACTGCCCACCGCTGGCGCGCATTGACAGCGTTGAGAGTGAACCATTCGCCTGGACGCAGCAGCCTGCCGATTTCTCGATTCGTCAAAGTGCTGGCGGTACGATGAATACGCAAATCGTTCCGGACGCCGCGACCTGTCCCGAATGCCTTGTTGAAATGAACACCCCCGGCGAACGTCGTTACCGATACCCCTTTATCAACTGCACCCACTGTGGTCCGCGTTTTACGATTATCCGCGCGATGCCCTACGATCGTCCGTTTACCGTAATGGCGTCATTCCCACTCTGCGCGCAATGTGACAAAGAGTATCGCGATCCGTACGACCGTCGATTCCACGCCCAGCCAGTGGCTTGTCCGGCATGCGGCCCTCATCTGGAGTGGTTCTGTGCGGGTGAGCGAGCGGAGAAAGAAGTGGCGCTGCAGGCGGCGGTATCGCGGCTGAAAGCAGGCGGTATTGTGGCGGTTAAAGGCATTGGTGGGTTTCATCTGGTGTGCGATGCGCGAAATGATAACGCCGTAGCGCTACTCAGGCTGCGCAAACACCGTCCGACGAAACCTCTGGCAGTGATGCTGCCCTCTGATGAGGGATTGCCTGAACCCGCTCGTCGTTTGCTGACTACCCCTGCTGCGCCGATCGTGCTGGTGCAGAAACGCTATGTCGCTGCATTGAGCGAGGGTATTGCGCCAGGGTTAACGGAGGTTGGCGTCATGCTGCCAGCGAATCCGTTACAGCATTTACTCTTACAAGAGATGAATTGTCCGCTGGTGATGACCTCTGGCAACCTCAGCGGCAGGCCTCCGGCCATTACCAACGCCCAGGCGCTGGAAGATTTACACGACATTGCCGACGGTTTCCTGCTGCATAATCGCGAAATTGTGCAGCGGATGGATGACTCCGTGGTGCGTGACAGTGGGGAAATGCTGCGTCGTTCCCGGGGTTATGTGCCGGATGCGGTTGCACTACCACCAGGATTTCGCGACGTGCCGCCGATGCTGTGCTTAGGCGCGGATCTGAAAAATACTTTCTGTCTGGTCCGTGGTGAACAGGCGGTTATCAGCCAGCATTTGGGCGATCTCAGCGATGACGGCATTCAGCAACAGTGGCGTGATGCGCTACGCCTGATCCAGAACATTTATGACTTTACGCCGCAGCGTATCGTGCATGATGCACACCCTGGCTATGTTTCCAGCCAATGGGCCAGTGAAATGGAGCTGCCAACTGAAACGGTGCTGCATCACCATGCGCATGCCGCTGCGTGTCTTGCGGAGCACGGCTGGCCGCTCAATGGCGATGATGTGATTGCCCTGACGCTAGACGGTATCGGTATGGGGGAAAACGGCGCGCTGTGGGGTGGAGAGTGTTTGCGGGTTAACTATCGTGAATGCGAATACCTTGGCGGCTTACCGGCGGTAGCGCTGGCGGGCGGCGATCTGGCGGCAAAACAGCCGTGGCGTAATCTGCTCGCGCAGTGCCTGCGTTTTGTTCCTGACTGGCAGCGTTATCCGGAAACATCGGTGCTGCAACATCAAAACTGGAACGTGCTGGCGCGCGCTATTGAACGGGGAATTAACGCTCCGCTGGCGTCATCGTGCGGACGACTGTTTGATGCCGTTGCCGCCGCGTTGCAATGTGCACCGGAATCATTGAGTTATGAAGGTGAAGCGGCCTGTGCGCTTGAGGCGATGGCATCGCAATGTGATGGCGTTGATCACCCAGTCACGGTGCCGCTTGATGACAATCAGCTGGACTTAGCAGTTTTTTGGCAGCAATGGCTGAACTGGCAGGCCAAACCAGCAGAAAGGGCGTGGGCGTTTCACGACGCGCTGGCGCGTGGGTTTGCCACTCTGATGCGAATGCAGGCCGAAGCGCGCGGGATTAAGACGTTAGTATTTAGCGGTGGCGTGATGCATAACCGCTTATTGTCGGCCCGTCTGGCGTTTTATCTGCGTGATTTTACCTTACTGTTCCCGCAGCGTTTACCGGCGGGCGACGGCGGGTTGTCATTGGGGCAGGGCGTGATTGCCGCGGCGCGAGCGTTGGCGCAAAAATAAAAAAAGCCCCGGGACTGGCGGGGCAAGAAAAACATGTCGGGGCATACCGACAAGTGGCAACGCACATCCATGTGCGTGAGGTTAATAAATCAGTAGCAGCGTTGCCGGGCAAAGTCGCAGGCCGGATAAGACGCGAAGCGGCACCATCCGGCATCCCAGACTTACACAGGCAACGTTTTCAGCAGCGCAAAGGCCTCTTTCATGCGGTCTTCACTGACGACAAACGCACACAGCTGGCCTTCGTCGTTCATCCCTCTGGCGACCATCCCCTGCGCTTCGGCGGCGATGTGCCAGTTTAGATCCCGGCGCTGGGTTTCCCCGGCCAAATGCAGAGGCAGTTCTGGCGTTTTGACTTTTACCAGCATGGCTGGCAGTTTCAATGGCGCATTGCCGCCGAGCAGGTTTTTCGCCAGATACATGGCGCTCAGCTGAATCGGCTGCAGGAACGGGAGCACCTGACCGTTAATCTCCGCACAGTCGCCGAGAGCATAAATGTCCGGGTGGCTGGTTTGCAGGTAGCTATCGACGCAGACGCCACGATTGATGTTCAATCCGGCACGACGCGCCAGTGCGGTCTCCGGGCGTAAGCCGGTGGCGGCGATCACCGCATCGACTTCTACGCTGCGGCTACGATCGAGCGTGGCACGAATACCTGACGCCGTTTTCTCCAGCCCCTGAAGCTGTGATTTCAACAGCAGGTGTACGCCCATATCGGTCAGACGATGCTGTAAGCGACTGCTGACTTCCGGCGGCATCAGCGAAGCCAGAATGCTGGCGGCGTTGTCGATAAGCGTTACCGCTTTACCGGCACGACAGAAATCCATCGCCAGTTCACTGCCAATCAAGCCGCCGCCGACAATCAGTACCCGCTGGGCATCACGCAGCTGCGTTTCACAAGCGCGATACTCTTGTTGGCTGTTCAACGTGAGCATTAACTCACGTCCGGTAACCGGCGGTACAAAGGCTGAAGCGCCCGTCGCCAGCACCAGTTTGTCGTACTGCCACTGCTGATCCTGGCTTTTCACTACGTGGGCATCAGCATCGATGTCGGTTACCCAGGTGTGCGGGAACAGGCGCAAATTAAACTGTTCGGCAAACTCCCCCGCCGACTGGCGGGTGAGGTCGTCTGCACGCTGTGACTGACTGATAACATGGCTGAGATCGGGCTTGTTGTACTCATCCATGCTGTCCGCAGCAATCAGGGTCAGCGGGACATTTGCATCCTGCTTACGGATATTTTTGACTAACTGGCGGGCGGCGAAGCCCGAACCAATAATGACAATTCCGCGGCTCATTTTGCCTCCGTTGCCAGGACGTCGAAGACGTCTTTACCTAATGAACATTCTGGACACAGGAAGTTATCCGGCACGTCGCTCCACGGTGTTCCCGGCGCGACATCCTGCAGCGGTTCACCTTTTGCCGGATCGTAAATCCACTGGCACACGCTGCACTGCATGCTAGGGCCAAGATCGGCGGCAGCCGCAGCGGCGCAAGCGCATTCTTCTTCTTTGGATGCGGCTTTCACGGTTGTTTCCGGCAGTGGCGCAAGCGCCCACTGACGCGCGATTTCACGGCCGTGCTGGCGGCATAGTTCCAGTGCATCCAGGTCCGGACGCCATTTCGCCTTCAGGCTCAGCGACATTTCGAAACCAGCATCCTGCAAACGCGTAGACAAACGGTCTACTGCGCCGCCGCTCCAGCCGTGTGAGCCAAAGGCGCTGGCGCGTTTGTTACGAAAACGCAGGCCGGTCATCTCTTCCACCAAACCGGCGATTTTTGGCATCATTACGTTGTTCATCGTCGAAGTACCGACCAGCACGCCTTTAGAGCGGAAGACGTTAGTCAGAACTTCGTTCTTATCGCTACGGGCGACGTTAAAGATTTTCACTGCCACGTTCGGGTCAACTTCGTTGATGCCCTGGGCTATGGCGTCCGCCATCATGCGGGTGTTGTTGGACATGGTGTCGTAGAAAATGGTGATGCGGTCTTCCTGATAATCCGCCGCCCATTTCAGATACATTTCCACGATTTGCGTCGGGTTGTCGCGCCATACCACGCCGTGGGAAGTAGCAATCATATCGACAGGCAGGTTGAAGCCGAGGATCTCAGTAATTTTCGGTGTAACCAGACGGCTGAACGGCGTCAGAATGTTGGCGTAGTAACGCTGGCACTGTTCGAACAGTTCGGTCTGGTCAACTTCGTCGTTAAACAGACGTTCGTCGCAGTAGTGCTGGCCGAAGGCGTCATTACTGAACAGCACCGCGTCGCCGGTCATGTAGGTCATCATGCTGTCAGGCCAGTGCAGCATTGGCGTTTCAACGAAGATCAGCTGTTTGCCGTTACCAATGTCCAGTGAATCACCGGTTTTCACCACGTTAAAGTTCCACTCCGGGTGATGGTGATGCCCGTTGATGGAGTCAATGGCGTTGGCTGTGCAGTAAATCGGCGTGTCCGGGATGCAGGACATCAGCTCAGTCAGCGCCCCTGCATGGTCTTCTTCCGCGTGGTTAATGATGATGTAGTCGATATCCGCGAGGTCAATTTCACTGCGCAGGTTCTGCACGAATTCACGGCTAAACTTGTGGTCTACTGTATCGATCAGGACATTTTTTTCTTCACGGATGAGATAGCTGTTGTAGCTGCTGCCGCGCAGCGTTTTGTATTCAGTCCCGTGGAAATCACGAACTTCCCAGTCACGTTGGCCAACCCAATGAATGTTATTTTTAACCAGAATAGACATAGCAACCTCAGTAATTAATTCAGCGTTTTTCTAAAAAAGATGTTTTGCTTATTGCAGGTTGCGTGCCAACTTTTTATTTTATTGATTTTAATGGTTTTATTGTTTTCTGCTTATTAGGTGGTAGTCAAAATGACTATTAATTTTATTGTCAATATGACAATATGAATTGTCAAAATGACAATGAGGTAGTCATGAGCTTTTCCGTAGACGTGCTGGCGGGCATCGCCATTGAATTACAAAGCGGTATTGGACATCAGGATCGTTTTCAACGTCTGATAACCACTTTGCGTCAGGTGCTGGAGTGCGACGCGTCGGCACTGCTGCGCTACGAGTCGCGACAGTTTATTCCGCTGGCGATCGATGGGCTGGCGCAGGATGTTCTCGGCAGACGCTTTACTCTGGAAGGGCATCCGCGTCTGGAGGCGATTGCCCGCGCCGGAGACGTGGTTCGTTTCCCTGCCGACAGCGATTTGCCAGACCCATATGATGGTCTGATTCCGGGGCAGGAGAGTCTGAAGGTGCATGCCTGTATTGGGCTGCCGTTGTTCGCCGGTCAAAATTTGATTGGTGCGTTAACTCTGGATGGCATGGAGCCCGATCAGTTCGATGTTTTCAGCGATGAGGAGCTTAGGCTGATTGCCGCGCTGGCGGCGGGTGCGCTGAGCAATGCGCTGCTGATTGAACAACTGGAAAGCCAGAATATGCTGCCAGGTTCGTCAACCAACTTTGAGCAGGTGACGGAAACCCAGATGATTGGCCTTTCGCCCAATATGATGCAGCTGAAAAAAGAAATTGAGATTGTGGCGGGGTCCGATCTCAACGTGCTGATAAGCGGCGAAACAGGGACCGGGAAGGAGCTGGTGGCTAAAGCTATCCATGAAGGTTCGCCGCGCGCGGTGAATCCACTGGTGTATCTGAACTGTGCAGCGTTGCCGGAAACCGTAGCCGAAAGTGAGCTGTTTGGTCACGTAAAAGGCGCGTTTACCGGGGCTATCAGCAATCGTAGCGGTAAGTTTGAAATGGCCGACAATGGGACGCTGTTTCTCGACGAGATAGGCGAACTCTCGCTGGCGCTACAGGCTAAGCTGCTACGCGTATTGCAGTACGGCGATATTCAGCGCGTGGGTGACGATCGCAGCCTACGCGTGGATGTGCGGGTGCTGGCGGCGACGAACCGTGATTTACGCGAAGAGGTGCTGGCCGGGAATTTCCGCGCGGATTTGTTCCACCGTCTGAGCGTCTTCCCCCTTTCTGTACCGCCTCTTCGTGAGCGCGGCGAAGATGTGGTGCTGCTGGCCGGCTATTTTTGCGAGCAATGCCGACTGCGGCTGGGTCTTTCCCGCGTGGTGCTAAGCCCCGGCGCGCGTAGCCATCTGCTGAATTACGGCTGGCCCGGAAACGTGCGCGAGCTGGAACATGCCATTCACCGGGCGGTTGTTCTGGCCAGGGCTACCAGGGCAGGGGATGAAGTGGTGCTGGAGACGCAGCATTTTGCCTTGCAGGATGAAGGTCCGGCTCCGCAGGTGGCGGAAGTTGTTGCGGAGATCCCGCAACATCACAATCTGCGTGAAGCAACAGAGTCGTTCCAGCGGGAGATGATCCGCCGGGCACTGGCGCAAAATAATCACAGTTGGGCGGCAAGCGCGCGGACGCTGGAAACAGACGTCGCCAACCTGCACCGGCTGGCGAAACGTCTGGGTCTGAAGGATTAGATAATACCGGCCTGATAGAAATCCTGCAGGTTGATAGCACCGGTGAGTTTACCGTTTTCATCGACAACCGGTGCGGCAGTGATTTTACGCTTCATCAGGATCTCTTTGGCGTCAATCGCGCGGCTCTGCGCCTGTAGCGTAATGCCATTCTGAGTCATAGCTTCGCTAACCTGGGTGGTGAGCGCTCCGCCGCCAACCAGCCAGCGGCGCAGGTCACCGTCGGTAAAGACCCCTTTCACCAGTGACTGGTCGTCGCAGACCGCGACCAGGCCAAGACCCGTGCGGCTGAGTTCCAGCATCGCGTCCATCACGCTGGTGGTGAGCTTCACCTGAGGTATGGCATCGTCGCGGCGCATCAGATGATGCACTTTATTCAACAGACGAGCGCCCAGCGCACCTGCCGGATGTGAGCGGGCAAAATCTTCTTCGTTAAAGCCGCGCGCTTGCATCACGGCGATCGCCAGCGCGTCGCCCATCATCAACGTATTTACGGTGCTGGACGTCGGTGCCAGGCGCATCGGACAGGCTTCGCGCTCAACGGAAATATCCAGCACGGCTTTGGCGGCCAGACCCAACGGTGAGGTCGGTTTTCCGGTCATTGCCAGCAGTGCGACGGATTTGTCTTCCAGGCGTGGGATGATGAGATCCAGCTCTTTCGCACCGCCGGAGTAGGAGATAAACAGCATGACATCACGGCTTTCGATCATCCCTAAGTCGCCGTGCAGCGCTTCCGCCGGATGCACAAAAAAGGCGGGCGTGCCGGTACTGGCGAGGGTCGCAGCAATTTTTTTGCCAATATGACCTGATTTACCAATACCGGAGACAATGACTTTGCCTTCACAGTGGATAATCGTATTGGCGGCGCGGACAAAATCATCGCCCAGGCGTTCTGGCAGTCGGCTGGCTTCCTGTAGTTCCAGCATTAACGTCTGACGGCCCGCGTTCAGTAGTGCATCACTCATTGGTTTCTCCGGTTATGATCACTTCAATCCCTTTTGCTTCCAGCGCCTGACGAAACGCAGGGTCGATGCCCGCATCGGTAATCAGCTTGTCGACGCTTTCCAGACTGCATACAACATTAGGGCTTTTGCGCCCAAATTTTGACGAGTCAGCCATCAGAATCACTTCGCGAGCGGCATTGCACATCGCTTTACTGACGCTAAACACCTCATTAAAGGTGGTCACGCCGGCATTGAGGTCAATGCCGTCGGTGCCCATGAAGAGTTTATCAAAGCTGAACTGCTCAAAGGCGTTTTCTGCCAGCTGACCGTGAAATGACGCAGATTTTTTGCGAAAGGTCCCGCCGGGCATCAGGATAGTTTGCTCGTTGTCCAGCTCCGAAAGGGCGTTAACAATGTGCAGACTGTTGGTCATGACGGTGATGTTGCTAAAGCGCGTGAGCATCGGCACCATCTGCAGTACGGTGCTACCCGCATCCAGAATAATAGAGTCGCCATCGTGTATAAAACGGACGGCGGCTTCGGCAATCTGCTCTTTTTTATGCGTATTGATTAGCGTTTTGTGATCGATTGGCGGGTCGGATTCGTCTTTATTTAATACCACACCGCCGTAGGTACGAATGACGGTTCCGGCATTTTCCAGAATGACCAGGTCTTTGCGAATGGTCGTGCCGGTCGTGTCAAAGTAGTGGGCCAGTTCTTCAACCGAGCATTTGCCCTGCTTTTGCAGATGCTCCAGTATGGCAGCCTGACGCTGACGAGGTTTCATAGGCGTGATTACCCTGACTTAATAAGTTGCAAAATGATAATTTCGCAAGCTATTAGCATTCACAACGAAATTACCCATGTTTCAGTTTAAGCGCCAATGATAGTGCATTCTGTGATAACGGATCATGGGGAAAGATCACATCAGGCTGTAAATCATCAAGATGTTTGCCCATTATCGTGGCAATTTTGCCTGGTCGGGCGAATACCGTAAGACCTTTCATAAATAACGTGTCGGTCACCCGTTGCTGCTCATCCAGCGCAATGGCTACCACCACGCGCGGTTTAAAACGCCCACCGGAGCGACCAACACCAACCCGACCTTGCTGGCAGAGTTGATCAAACGCCCGGTTAAAGCGGGATATTTGCCAGCCACCAAGCGCCAGTTGCAGGCACCAGGCGATAGCGGCGACGGTAATCAGTGCGGAAACCATTATGTACTCCTTTGATTTTGCCGGATAAGCGCAGCCGCCATCCGGCAATTCAACATTAAAACATCACCTGACCACCGGTCACGTTGATGGACTGCCCGGTGCAGTAAGAGGCTTTTGGACTGGCGTAAAACAGCAGCATGTTCAGTACGTCCTGATAATCGCAGCCGCGTTTAAGCGGAACCTTATCAATGTAGTACTGCTCCACTTCGTCTGGCTTAAGGCCCAGCTTGGTCGCATATTGCGGTAATAACGACTGAAACATTGGTGATTTCAGCAGGTTGCCGAGCATCAGCGAATGTACGGTGATCCCATACTCCGCCAGATCCAGCGCCAGCGACTGGGTTAAGCCCACGCCACCAAATTTTGCCGCGCTGTAGCCTGAATTGTGTTTGCTGCCCACTTTCCCTGATTTTGAGTTGATCTGGATAATGCGTCCCTGCACGCCATCGCGGATCATCAGGCGTGAAAATTCACGAGCACAGAGGAAGTAGCCGACCAGATTGACCTGCAGCGAGCGGTCGAAATCCCCAAGCTGAAAGTCGCTGATAAAAGCGGCTTTAGCGATACCCGCGCTGTAAACCAGCAGATCGACACGACCGAATATTTCATCCACTCCGCGCGACAGCGCCAGCACGCTCTGTTCGCTGGTGGCATCTGCGCCAAAACCGTAGGCGGTGCCTTCGCCAAACTCGGCGTTAATTTCTTGCGCGACGTTGGCAGCTTTATCGCTTTGAATATCCACCACCGCGACGCGGTATCCTTCTGTCGCAAGCCCACGGCAAAGGAATGCCCCCAGGGTCTGGCCTCCACCAATGACAACGGCAACCTGATTCATTTTTATCTCCTTCAATCTTAAGCAACAAACTTCAAAATACAGCCCGGGGTGATACCGTCCGGGACGGGGCCCGCAACGTGTACAGTGCCGGGGAATTCCGCTTCGCTCTGCCCGTCAAAGCGCAGGGTGATATGCCCGAGTTCACGTAAGTTTTGTTCCGCCACGCTGCCAACGGCGGTGACCGGGTAGTGGTGCTGGCCCAGTTCAAACTGGATCCCGGCTTGTAAAGAGCCGTTCAGGTCCCCGTGGCAATGGATGAAACAAAACTCTTCGATATCCGCTGGCGCGCCTTCACGAAAGGTAATCAGCATCTGGTCGCACAGTGCATCCGGGGCGCTCTGGCCGATACGGGTAATGGTGGTTTGATAAATGACGGTCATTTTTGAATGCCCCTTATTGGTAAATAAAGCCAGAAACAAACCAGGCGATGAGAACGGTAGGCGCGCCGGTCAGAAAACGGCTCACCAGTACGGATGGCACGCCGACGCGGACCGTGTCCTGACGCGCTTCGGCCAGCGACAACCCAACCGGAATAAAGTCACATGCAGCCTGGGCGTTAATGGCGAACAGGGCAGGTAGCGCCAGATGCGGAGGAATGTTCCCCAGACCAATCTGTACACCGATCAGCACGCCGATAACCTGGGCGATAACCGCACCGGGGCCGAGGAAAGGCGACAGCAGCGGGAAAGAGCAGATCAGCGCCAGAGTAACCAGTCCCAACGGATGGCTGGCCAGCGGCGCGAGTCCATGGGCAATCCAGTCTCCCAGACCCGAAGCCATAATGATGCCGATCAGTGCCGAGACGAACGCCATAAATGGCAGAATAGTTTTCAGGACGGTATCGATGGTGTCACGTCCGGACTGGAACAGAACCGCAACGGCTGAACCCATGCCCATTCCCACTTTTGCCAACAGGCCGTCGCTTTGTTCGGTAATCTTTTTACTGGTGTCGTAATCGCGACCGATAGTGCTGCTTGCAGGTTGCGGCGCAGCGGATGCCTCGCCGACAATCGTGATGTTTTCTTCTTTCACGCCAGAGACATAGATATCTTCGACAATGTACTGAGCCAGCGGGCCGGATTTACCAGTAGCGTGAATATTCACCGTCGGTATACGGCGTTTGGGATAGATCCCACAGCGCAGCGTGCCGCCGCAGTCGATGATCGCCACACCAATTTCGTTCTCCGGTGGCTCGCCCTCTTTGAAGCCATCAACTGCCTGCCAACCGGTCAGGCTTGCTATCCTGTCGACTATTGCGGGGCGAGTTCCTGCGGTGATATAGACAATTTTCTTGCCCGGAATGGCATCCAGTTCAAGGGGGCCACCCCAGCCGCCGGTGCCTTTTTCAATACGAATACGTGTCATGATGTTGCTCCCGCCAGATGCACCTTCTGTTCAAGTTGAATGCCCATTTTTTTCTCGAAGATAGTGGTGGTGAAATCGGTCACCCAGCCGCGGAAGAAGTTAGTCACCAAACCGACCAGCAGGTAGCTCACCGCCAGTGGGCCAAGCGGAAGCCCCAGCGTGGTCAGGCCGCTGGCGATCCCCAGATAGACAAACAGTTCGCCGGGGTTGATGTGCGGGAATAAGCCGTTCATTGAATGGCAACTGTAAGAGGCGGCGGCGTAGTAGCTGGGCTTGTATTTTTCTGGCATAAAGCGACCCAGACTCAGCGTCATCGGGTTACAAAATACAAATGTGCCGATGCACGGCAGTAGCAAATAGCGGGACAGTGGATTTCCAGCGCAGCGCTGAGCAAAACGTTCAATACGCTGCTGGCCGATAAAGTTAATCAGCGCATTCATGATGACCAGCAGGCTAATCAGCAGGGGAAGAATACCGGTCACCATACCGGTAAACACTTCTCCGCCTTTCTGGAACAGCCCGATAAACCACTCCGCACCGAGTGTGATGGTGTCGATCATTATTCTCTCCTGTAGGGATTTTAGTTATCTTGCCAAACGGTGGCTAATTTTAATCAGATTGAAAGATATAAAAGTGTTATTTTGATCTCAAAACGAAAGATAAATATTTTAATTTGAAAGTTATTGCGTGAAGGCTCGCAAATGTGAAGGTCAGAGATGAAAGGGGATGTAAATTCTGTGAAGGAGAGCGACTACCGCTTCCTTGTATGGCGGAGGATGCTTTACCATACTTCTCCCAGGCTGAATTTGTTTAATGGATGTCTCATGTTCAAGCGTCGTTATGTAGCGTTACTCCCCCTTTTCGTACTGCTCGCTGCCTGTAGCAGCAAACCTAAACCTTCAGAGACTCAAACGACTACGGGTGCGCCATCCGGCGGCTTCCTGCTTGAGCCACAGCACAACGTCATGCAAACGGGCGGTGATTTTGCCAATAATCCGAACGCGCAGCAGTTCATCGAAAAAATGGTGAACAAGCACGGCTTTGACCGCCAGCAGCTGCAGGAGATCTTGTCGCAGGCCAAGCGTCTGGACTCGGTATTGCGTTTGATGGACCGCCAGGCACCGACGACTCAACCGCCAGCCGGTCCTAACGGCGCATGGCTGCGCTACCGCAAACAGTTCATCACGCCTGACAACGTGCAAAATGGCGTAGCCTTCTGGAATCAATATGAAGATGCGCTGAACCGTGCGTGGCAGGTCTATGGTGTTCCGCCGGAAATTATCGTTGGCATTATCGGCGTTGAAACGCGTTGGGGCCGCGTGATGGGTAAAACGCGGATTCTGGATGCTCTGGCGACGCTGTCGTTTAACTATCCTCGTCGTGCGGAATACTTCTCTGGTGAACTGGAAACCTTCCTGCTGATGGCGCGAGATGAAAGCGACGATCCGCTCGATTTGAAAGGTTCTTTCGCCGGCGCGATGGGCTACGGCCAGTTTATGCCGTCTTCCTATAAGCAATATGCCGTTGATTTTAATGGTGATGGCCACATTAACCTGTGGGATCCGGTTGATGCCATTGGTAGCGTGGCGAATTACTTCAAGGGCCACGGCTGGGTGAAAGGCGATACGGTCGCGGTGCCGGCAAATGGTCAGGCACCTGGGCTGGCGAACGGCTTTAAAACCCAGTACAGCATTTCTCAGCTTGCTGCGGCGGGTCTGACGCCACAGCAGTCGTTGGGTAATCATCAGCAGGCCAGCCTGCTGCGCCTGGATATTGGTACCGGCTATCAATACTGGTATGGGCTGCCGAACTTCTACACCATCACCCGCTACAACCACAGTACCCACTACGCGATGGCCGTGTGGCAGTTGGGTCAGGCGGTCGCGCTGGCGCGCGTGCAGTAATCGCTCCACCGGCCTACAGGAAGAAATCTCTTGTAGGCCGGATAAGATGCCCTGACATTGTCATCCGGCAGGTCTTATTAATGCAACGGAGCAATTTTTGGAATCCCCCTCGTAAAACGTTCTCTCCATCCCCACATCGGTTATGAAAGTGCTATCTTGTCCGGCATATTTTTTAACTGACAGAGGCTGAAATGACCGACAGTGAACTGATGCAGTTAAGTGAGCAGGTTGGCCTGGCGCTGAAAGCGCGTGGGGCGACCGTTACGACGGCGGAGTCCTGCACCGGCGGCTGGGTGGCCAAAGCGATTACGGATATTGCCGGAAGCTCCGCCTGGTTTGAACGCGGGTTTGTGACCTACAGCAACGAAGCCAAAGCACAGATGATAGGCGTGCGCGAAGAGACGCTGGCCCAGCATGGGGCGGTGAGCGAGCCTGTAGTGGTGGAGATGGCGATTGGCGCGCTAAAAGCTGCCCGCGCGCATTTCGCGGTCTCGATCAGCGGTATTGCCGGGCCGGATGGCGGCAGTGAAGAAAAGCCCGTAGGTACCGTATGGTTCGCCTTTGCCAGCGCGAGCGGCGAGGGGATTACGCGTCGGGAATGCTTCAGCGGCGATCGCGACGCGGTACGTCGACAGGCGACCGTCTACGCGTTACAAACCCTGTGGCAACAATTTCTACAAAATACTTGATACTGTATGAGCATACAGTATAATTGCCTCAACAGAACATTATCTATCACGTTTCGCGGTTTAACCCGAAAGCGGCATGACAGGAGTAATTAATGGCTATCGACGAAAACAAACAGAAAGCGTTGGCTGCAGCGCTGGGTCAGATCGAAAAGCAATTCGGTAAAGGCTCCATCATGCGCCTGGGTGAAGACCGTTCCATGGATGTGGAAACTATCTCCACCGGTTCGCTTTCTCTGGATATCGCATTGGGCGCGGGCGGTTTGCCAATGGGCCGTATCGTCGAAATCTACGGGCCTGAATCCTCCGGTAAAACAACGCTGACCCTGCAGGTTATTGCCGCTGCGCAGCGTGAAGGTAAAACCTGTGCATTTATCGATGCGGAACACGCGCTGGATCCGGTCTATGCCCGTAAGCTTGGCGTTGATATCGACAACCTGCTGTGTTCTCAGCCGGATACCGGTGAACAAGCGCTGGAAATCTGTGATGCGCTGGCGCGCTCCGGTGCGGTTGACGTTATCGTTGTCGACTCCGTTGCCGCATTGACGCCGAAGGCAGAAATCGAAGGCGAGATTGGCGATTCTCACATGGGCCTTGCGGCGCGTATGATGAGCCAGGCGATGCGTAAGCTGGCCGGTAACCTGAAGCAGTCCAACACGCTGCTGATTTTCATCAACCAGATCCGTATGAAGATTGGCGTTATGTTTGGTAACCCGGAAACCACCACCGGTGGTAACGCCCTGAAATTCTATGCGTCTGTTCGTCTGGACATCCGTCGTATTGGCGCGGTGAAAGAAGGCGACAACGTGGTCGGCAGCGAAACTCGCGTTAAGGTTGTGAAAAACAAAATTGCAGCACCGTTCAAACAGGCTGAATTCCAGATCCTTTACGGTGAAGGCATCAACTTCTACGGCGAACTGGTTGACCTGGGCGTGAAAGAGAAGCTGATTGAAAAAGCCGGTGCATGGTACAGCTACAACGGTGAGAAAATCGGTCAGGGTAAAGCGAATGCGACCAACTGGCTGAAAGAAAACCCGTCAACTGCGAAAGAAATTGAGAAGAAATTACGTGAGTTACTGCTCAATAACCAGGATTCAACGCCTGATTTCTCCGTTGATGACAGCGGCGAAGACGTAAAAGAAACGAACGAAGATTTCTGATAATCTGTTTTGAATCGCATGTTGTGAATCACATATAGTAAAGGGCTGCATATCATGCAGCCCTTTTTCATTTCTGAAGGCTTACTATGACAGAAGCAACTTCCCGCCGTTCTGCTTATTCCCGACTGCTTGACCGTGCCGTACGCATTCTGGCGATGCGCGACCACAGCGAGCAGGAACTGCGGCGCAAGCTGGCCGCTCCGGTGATGGGGAAAAATGGACCAGAAGAAATTGATGCCACGCCGGAGGATTACGACAAGGTCATCGCCTGGTGTATTGAAAGTCGTTATCTGGATGATGATCGTTTCGTGCAGCAGTTTATCGCCAGCCGTAGCCGCAAAGGTTATGGACCAGCCCGAGTGCGCCAGGAATTAAACCAAAAAGGGATCGCACGTGAAGCTATCGAGCGGGCCATGCGTGAGTGCGAAATTGACTGGGCAGTGCTTGCACGCGAGCAGGCCATTCGTAAGTACGGTGAACCTTTACCTGTCGATTTTTCAGATAAGATAAAGGTCCAGCGTTTTTTGCTCTATCGCGGCTATCTGATGGAAGATATTCAGGCAATATGGCGAAATTTTGACGATTGACCGCATACGGGATTTTACTTCCCAGTAAAGAAAACTTATCTTATTCCCACTTTTCGATTGCCAGAGGCGCAGTTTGCGTGCCGATGCTGGTAATGACATTTCGTTAGCTTGATTTCTTCAGGATAATTATGAGCAAGAGCACCGCTGAGATCCGTCAGGCGTTTCTCGATTTTTTCCATAGTAAAGGACACCAGGTAGTTGCCAGCAGCTCCCTGGTACCGAACAATGACCCTACTTTGTTGTTTACCAACGCCGGGATGAACCAGTTCAAGGATGTTTTCCTTGGCCTCGACAAGCGTAATTATTCCCGCGCAACCACCTCGCAGCGTTGTGTACGTGCGGGCGGTAAGCACAATGACCTGGAAAACGTCGGTTACACTGCACGTCACCACACTTTCTTCGAAATGCTGGGCAACTTCAGCTTCGGCGATTACTTCAAACACGACGCTATTCAATATGCATGGGAACTGCTGACCGGTGAAAACTGGTTTGCCCTGCCAAAAGAGCGTCTGTGGGTAACCGTCTATGAAACTGACGATGAAGCCTATGAAATCTGGGAAAAAGAAGTCGGTATTCCGCGCGAACGTATCATCCGTATCGGTGATAACAAAGGTGCGGCTTATGCTTCAGACAACTTCTGGCAGATGGGTGATACCGGTCCTTGCGGTCCATGTACCGAAATTTTCTACGACCACGGCGACCATATCTGGGGTGGACCTCCGGGAAGCGCAGAAGAAGATGGGGATCGCTACATTGAGATCTGGAACATCGTCTTCATGCAGTTCAACCGTCAGGCTGACGGCACCATGGAACCGCTGCCGAAACCGTCCGTGGATACCGGTATGGGTCTGGAGCGTATTGCGGCCGTGCTGCAACACGTTAACTCCAACTATGAAATCGACCTGTTCCGCTCATTGATCGAATCCGTGGCGAAAGTCACTGGCGCAACCGATCTGAGCAACAAGTCTCTGCGCGTTATCGCCGACCATATCCGTTCCTGTGCATTCCTGATTGCCGATGGTGTTGTGCCGTCGAATGAAAACCGTGGCTATGTGCTGCGCCGTATCATTCGTCGCGCGGTACGTCATGGCAACATGCTGGGCGCGAAGGATACCTTCTTCTACAAGCTGGTTGGTCCGTTGGTGGACGTCATGGGCTCTGCAGGTGAAGAACTGAAGCGTCAGCAGGTTATGGTTGAACAGGTTCTGAAAACCGAAGAAGAGCAGTTTGCGCGTACTCTGGAGCGTGGTCTGGCGCTGCTGGACGAAGAACTGGCAAAACTGTCTGGCGATACGCTGGATGGCGAAACCGCATTCCGTCTGTATGACACCTACGGTTTCCCGGTTGACCTGACGGCAGACGTTTGCCGCGAGCGTAACATTAAGGTTGATGAAGCGGGCTTTGAAGCTGCAATGGAAGAACAGCGCCGTCGTGCGCGTGAAGCCAGCGGTTTTGGCGCAGACTACAATGCAATGATTCGCGTTGATGGCGCCTCTGAATTTAAAGGCTACGAGCACCTGGAACTGAACGGCAAAGTGACCGCGCTGTTTGTTGATGGTAAAGCGGTAGACGCAATTAACGCAGGTCAGGATGCCGTTGTCGTACTGGATCAGACGCCGTTCTATGCGGAATCTGGTGGTCAGGTTGGCGACAAGGGTGAACTGAAAGGCGCAGGCTTCGCGTTTGCCGTTAGCGACACGCAGAAATATGGCCAGGCCATTGGTCACATCGGCAAGCTGTCTGCGGGTTCTCTGAAAATTGGTGATGCGGTACAGGCTGATGTGGATGAAGCCCGTCGTGCGCGTATTCGTTTGAACCACTCCGCAACGCACCTGATGCACGCAGCACTGCGCCAGGTTCTGGGCACACATGTGGCACAGAAAGGTTCGTTGGTTAACGATAAACTGCTGCGCTTCGACTTCTCTCATACCGAAGCAATGAAGCCTGCTGAAATCCGTGCCGTTGAAGATCTGGTGAACGCGCAAATCCGTCGCAACTTGCCGATTGAAACGAACATCATGGATCTCGAAGCGGCAAAAGCCAAAGGTGCAATGGCACTGTTTGGCGAGAAATATGACGACCATGTGCGCGTTCTGAGCATGGGTGATTTCTCTACCGAGTTGTGTGGCGGTACTCACGCCAGCCGTACGGGTGATATCGGTCTGTTCCGCATTGTGTCCGAGTCAGGTACTGCGGCAGGCGTTCGTCGTATTGAAGCCGTAACCGGTGAAGGTGCTATCCAAACCGTGCATGCTGAGAGCGATCGCTTAAGCGATGTTGCGCAGCTGCTGAAAGGCGATAGCCAGAATATCGGTGACAAAGTTCGTTCCGTGCTGGAGCGTACACGTCAACTGGAAAAAGAATTGCAGCAATTGAAGGAACAGGCTGCGGCGCAGGAGAGTGCAAATCTTTCCAGCAAAGCGGTTGATATCAACGGCGTGAAGCTGCTGGTCAGCGAACTCGCGGACGTTGAGCCGAAAATGTTGCGTACCATGGTTGATGATCTGAAAAATCAACTGGGGTCTACCGTTATCGTTCTGGCAACGGTAGTGGAAGGTAAGGTTTCTCTGATTGCGGGTGTGTCTAAGGACGTGACAGATCGCGTGAAAGCAGGGGAACTGGTTGGAATGGTCGCTCAGCAGGTCGGCGGTAAGGGTGGCGGTCGTCCGGACATGGCGCAAGCCGGTGGTACGGATGCAGCGGCTCTGCCTGCAGCGTTAGCCAGTGTGAAAGGCTGGGTCAGCGCAAAACTGTAATAATTATAAGCGTAAGTCGACGCTGCGGACTTCAATCCGCAGCGTTTGAATCAACGCTATCGACAACGATAAAGTCAGGTTGAAGTTGTGTATATCGGCTAAACTTAGGTTTAACAGAATGTGATGCCGTGACTGCTTACACTTAGGTGTTTGTCATCGCTTACTTTTTGGCGTTATATGATGGATAATGCCGGGATACAGAGAGACCCGACTCTTTTAATCTTTCAAGGAGCAAAGAATGCTGATTCTGACTCGTCGAGTTGGTGAGACCCTCATGATAGGCGATGAGGTCACCGTGACAGTTTTAGGGGTGAAGGGCAACCAGGTGCGCATTGGCGTAAACGCCCCGAAAGAAGTTTCTGTCCATCGTGAAGAGATCTACCAGCGTATCCAGGCTGAAAAATCCCAGCAGTCCAGTTACTAAGGTTTTCGCGTCTCACCTTTCTGGTGAGGCGCAACCTGATTGAGTTACTCTTTTTCTTCTCTTTTCTTCTTTGTCTTCCCCATTTTTTCGATTCCACTGCGCGTAATGCCTTTTCCTGCGAAGTTTCCGTTTGTTCACTCCTTCAGGAAATTGCCAATTTATCTGTTGATAAAACACTCTTTTTGCCGTTTTTGCAGACTAATTGCGCGTGAAATGTGCAAACGATAAAAGCTCTGGAAAAATTGTTTGACTTATAAGTCCCAGAAAGTAATATGTGCGCCACGCAGCGACGATGAGCAGAAACAAGTTCTTCGAAGCACTCGCAAGAGGCGTGTTGGTGAGGTGGCCGAGAGGCTGAAGGCGCTCCCCTGCTAAGGGAGTATGCGGTCAAAAGCTGCATCCGGGGTTCGAATCCCCGCCTCACCGCCATTTGCATCCGTAGCTCAGCTGGATAGAGTACTCGGCTACGAACCGAGCGGTCGGAGGTTCGAATCCTCCCGGATGCACCATATTACTTGATAGCGCTTTAGCAGCGACATCAAATCTGCAGTAAAGTAAGTTTCCCTGATGCATCCGTAGCTCAGCTGGATAGAGTACTCGGCTACGAACCGAGCGGTCGGAGGTTCGAATCCTCCCGGATGCACCATCTTCTCCGAGGCAACAGCAAAACTGTTGTTTCATGGTCTGCGAGATAATCGCGAGCACTAGGGAGGATAACGTTGCTTTAGCAACGGCCCGCAGGGCGAGGCGCAGCCGAGTAATCCTCCCGGATGCACCATCTCTTACTTGATATCGCTTATCACGATATCAATATCGGCAGTAAAGCAAGTTTTCCGATGCATCCGTAGCTCAGCTGGATAGAGTACTCGGCTACGAACCGAGCGGTCGGAGGTTCGAATCCTCCCGGATGCAC
>NZ_JAOWHC010000032.1:0-157691 GCF_030332805.1 Citrobacter sp. Cpo065 | reverse complement strand
CATCCGTAGCTCAGCTGGATAGAGTACTCGGCTACGAACCGAGCGGTCGGAGGTTCGAATCCTCCCGGATGCACCATCTTGTCCCTCTCTCTAAATCATTTCCACATACTCTCTGAACACCCCTCAATTCGCTGTCAGCGACAAAATCAATCAATTACGATAAAATAACGTCTGGTCACTCGGCTTGTGAGAAGACGATGTACGAACGTTATGCGGGTTTGATTTTTGATATGGATGGTACCATCCTGGATACCGAGCCTACGCATCGTAAGGCGTGGCATGAGGTATTGGGGCATTATGGACTACGGTTTGATGAACATGCCATGGTCGCTCTCAATGGTTCCCCAACGTGGCGTATTGCGCAGTCGGTAATTGAATTGAACCATGCCGATCTTGATCCTCATGCACTGGCACGTGAAAAAACCGACAAGGTGAGAAGCATGCTGCTGGATAGCGTCCAGCCTTTGCCGTTGTTTGATGTCGTGAAAGCCTGGCATGGTCGTCGTCCTATGTCGGTAGGTACGGGTAGTGAAAGCGCAATTGCAGAAGCGCTGCTCGCTCACCTTGGTCTGCGTCGCTATTTTGATGCTGTAGTCGCAGCCGATCACGTACAACACCATAAACCGGCTCCTGATACGTTTTTGCTTTGTGCCGAACGTATGGGGGTTGTTCCGGCTCGTTGCGTCGTGTTTGAAGATGCCGATTTTGGAATACAGGCGGCGCATGCCGCGGGAATGGATGCCGTGGATGTCCGGTTATTGTGAGTGATGGACTGTCGCTCCTGTCACTGTTTGCCAGCAGTTTTCTCAGTGCCACGCTATTACCCGGCAATTCTGAAGTTGTTCTGGTTGCTTTGTTGGTTTCCGGGGTCAGTCATCCCTGGGTCTTAGTCTTAACAGCAACAATGGGTAATAGCCTTGGAGGGTTAACTAACGTTATCCTTGGGCGTTTCTTTCCATTGCGTAAAACATCGCGCTGGCAAGAAAAAGCCACAGGCTGGTTGCGGCGCTATGGCGCTGTCACACTATTATTAAGCTGGATGCCGGTTGTGGGGGATTTGCTGTGCCTGTTAGCCGGGTGGATGCGCATCTCGTGGGGCCCAGTTCTCTTTTTCTTATGCCTTGGCAAGGCGCTGCGCTATGTTGTTGTCGCAGCGGTTACGACACAAGGCATTATGTGGTGGCACTAATTGTGTTGTGGGATAGCCTTCAGGGTAACCAATACCATTATGCTAATTAAAACGATTTTGACAGGCGGGAGGTCAATTTGATCCCGGACGTATCACAGGCGCTGGCCTGGCTGGAAAACCATCCTCAGGCGTTAAAGGGGATTCAACGTGGTCTGGAGCGCGAAACGCTGCGTGTTAATGCAGATGGGTCATTAGCAACGACAGGCCATCCTGAGGTGTTAGGCTCAGCGCTAACGCATAAGTGGATAACCACTGACTTTGCCGAAGCATTGCTGGAGTTCATTACTCCACCCGGTGACGACATTGAGAAAATGCTCACGTTCATGCGCGACTTACATCGTTATACCGCCAGAAATCTTGGCGAGGAGCGTATGTGGCCGTTGAGCATGCCTTGCTATATTGCCGAAGGTCAGGATATCGAACTGGCGCAGTATGGTTCGTCGAATACCGGTCGCCTGAAGACGCTGTACCGTGAAGGCCTCAAAAACCGCTATGGCGCGTTGATGCAGACAATCTCGGGCGTACACTACAACTTCTCGCTGCCTATGGCTTTCTGGCAGGCGAAATGCGGTGTAACCGAAGGTGAGGATGCTAAAGAGAAAATCTCCGCGGGCTACTTCCGTCTGATCCGCAACTACTACCGTTTTGGTTGGGTGATTCCGTATTTGTTTGGTGCCTCCCCGGCCATTTGTTCCTCATTCCTGCAAGGAAAACCAACAACTCTGCCGTTTGAAAAAACCGACTGTGGGATGTATTACCTGCCGTACGCAACGTCGCTGCGTCTGAGTGATTTGGGCTATACCAATAAGTCGCAAAGCAATCTCGGAATTACGTTTAACGATTTGCATGAGTATGTGGCAGGATTAAAGCGCGCGATTAAGACGCCTTCCGAGGAGTACGCGGCGATCGGTCTGGAGAAAGACGGTAAGCGTCTGCAAATTAACAGCAATGTTCTGCAGATTGAAAATGAGCTGTATGCGCCTATTCGCCCGAAACGCGTCACTCGTCGTGGAGAAACGCCATCAGATGCGCTTCTGCGTGGCGGTATCGAGTACATCGAAGTACGCTCGCTGGATATCAACCCGTTCTCGCCTATCGGCGTGGACGAGCAGCAGGTGCGCTTCCTCGATCTGTTTATGGTCTGGTGTGCGCTGGCTGATGCCCCGGAAATGAGCAGCGATGAATTGCTGTGTACGCGTAAAAACTGGAATCGCGTGATTCTCGAAGGGCGTAAGCCTGGGCTGACGTTAGGTATTGGCTGTGAAACAGCCCAGTTCCCGCTGCCGAAGGTTGGGAAAGATTTGTTCCGCGATCTGAAACGCGTGGCACAAACGCTGGACAGCATCGATGGGGGAGAGGAGTATCAGAAGGTCTGTGATGAACTGGTTGCCTGTTTTGACAATCCTGAACTGACTTTCTCTGCCCGGATCCTACGGTCTATGATTGATGAAGGCATTGGCGGCACGGGCAAAGCGTTGGGTGAGGCTTACCGAAATCTGCTGCGTGAAGAGCCGTTAGAAATAGTGCAGGAAGCTGAATTTATTGCTGAAACCGAGGCTTCAAAGCGTCGTCAGCAGGAGATCGAAGCGGCTGATACTGAGTCGTTTAGCGTGTGGCTGGAAAAGCACGCTTGATACAAAAGAAAAAGGCCACTCGGGAGTGGCCAAAATTTCATCTCTGAAAACAGGGATGATGATAACAAATGCGCGTCTTTCATATACTCAGACTCGCCCCGGAACAAAGAGTTCAGATTATTTTTAAAAAATTTATCGGAGGTGGCTAAATGCCGTTGTTAGATAGTTTTACTGTCGATCACACCCGGATGGAAGCTCCCGCGGTCCGGGTTGCAAAAACGATGAACACCCCGCATGGCGACGCAATCACCGTGTTTGATCTGCGTTTCTGCATTCCGAACAAAGAAGTGATGCCTGAGAAAGGTATCCATACGCTGGAACACCTGTTTGCAGGTTTTATGCGTAACCACCTTAACGGTAACGGCGTTGAGATTATCGATATCTCTCCGATGGGATGCCGTACCGGCTTCTACATGAGCCTGATTGGTACGCCGGACGAACAGCGCGTAGCCGACGCATGGAAAGCGGCAATGGCGGACGTGCTGAAAGTACAGGATCAGAACCAGATCCCGGAGCTGAACGTTTACCAGTGCGGTACGTATCAGATGCACTCTCTTAGCGAAGCACAGGATATCGCGCGTCATATTTTGGAGCGTGATGTACGCGTGAACAGCAATGAAGAGCTGGCGCTACCAAAAGAGAAACTGCAGGAACTGCATATTTAGTCTTATTGATTAGCTGTTTCAGTATTTAAATTAACCCCGGCTTATGTCCGGGGTTTTTTATTTCTTAATATAATGTGTGTTTATTATATTTGCGGCGAGAATATATTTTAATTTAAATGATGCTTGACCTGTTAAATAATAAAATGTGATCTGGCAAACAGAAAGAGGTGGATAATTAACGATGCCAGAGTGTATTGATCACATAAACTAAAAAACATAAATAATTAATAGAAAAACATAATGGAATGCGCCAGATATCCGGGTAATAACAAGACTCTTTTAATAGCCGGTAGATAGGGTTTTTATCAAATCTTATCTGGTATACATTAAACTTTAGGGATGAAAATGAAGGCTAAATATTTGGCGCTGATGATCGGTGCTTGCTTTTCTCATAACCTTTGGGCAGCAAATAATATCACTATTGAGCAGCGTCTGGCTGAACTGGAGCAACGTGTTGTTAATGCCGAAAAACGGGCATCCGATGCCGAGGCACAAATTCGCTCGCTGAAGCAGCAGCAGGTCGCCGCTACGCCGACGGTGAATGTCCAGTCTGCCGAGCCGATTGCAGCAGGTGAAACTCCGCCTAAGCTGACATTATCTGGCTTCAGCGATATTAAGTTCTATGGCGATGTCGAATTTAATATGGATGCGGCAAGCCGTTCCGGTAGCCTGACATCGATGAGAACATCAGCGAATAAAGATTGGGTACCAGGAACCAATGAACGCTGGGATATTAACGGACGCCTGTTGCTGGGCTTTGATGGCTACCAGCGGCGGGACAACGGTAATTTTGCAGGGTTCTCGGTACAGCCTCTGGCGGACCTGACCGGAAAAATGAACCTCGATGATGCCGTTTTCTTCTTTGGTCGTGAGAATGACTGGAAAATTAAGGTTGGTCGTTTTGAAGCCTACGATATGTTCCCGCTGAATCAGGATACGTTTGTTGAATATTCGGGGAATACAGCGAACGATCTCTACAGTGACGGTTACGGCTACATCTATATGATGAAAGAAGGACGGGGACGTAGCGACAGCGGGGGTAACTTCCTGCTGAGCAAAACCATCGACAACTGGTATTTCGAAGTTAACACATTGCTGGAAAATGGCAGTACGTTATATACCGAGAAGCAGTACCACGGAATGGATTTAACCAACGATAAAAACGTGGCTTACGTCCGTCCGATTATCGCCTGGCAAAATGGGCGTTTTTCAACGGCGATAGCGATGGAAAGTAACGTCGTTAACAACGCCTACGGTTATTACCAAAATGGGACGTGGATCGATCAGTCAGATCGTACGGGCTATGGTTTTACCATGACCTGGAATGGTCAAAAAACGGACCAGGAAGATGGCGCGGTGATTAACCTGAATACCGCCTATATGGATGCGACCGATGAGACAGATTTTACCGCAGGGGTGAATGCGTTGTGGCATCGATTTGAACTGGGTTATATCTATGCGCATAACAAAATCGAAGCCTTCAATGCTACCAATATCGATGCCGTTTGTGAGGACGATTGCTGGATCACCGATCCCGGCAATTATGACATTCACACTATTCATGCCTCATATTTATTCCCCAATGTGATGGATATGAAAAACTTTAACATCTACCTCGGTGCCTATGCTTCATGGGTAGAGGCCAATCCGAATAATGGTGATAACAGCGAAGATGCGCGTTACGGCGGGCGTCTGAGATTCAAATATTACTTCTGATTGTAGGTCTAATAAAAAAGGGATCCGCAGATCCCTTTTATCAGATAGTTAGTGTGCGCCACCGCCGCCGCCGCCCGCACCGAAGGGCGGTTTGGCGAACCACACCAGGCCAAGCAGGACCAGGAAGATCCCCGCCGACATCCAGAAGATTTCGTTAGCGGAAATAATCAGCCCCTGATTGGTGATCTGCTGAGCTATCCAACCTGAAGCCTGCTGGTGCGTCATCCCTAAATCTTGCAGCTTATCGTACATAGCCTGTGCATTTGGGTTGTAGGGGTTAACAGATTCCGTTAGCTGCGCATGATGCAGCGACTCGCGGTTTGTCCACATTGTCGTCGTAATCGATGTGCCAATGGAACCTGCCAGCGTTCGCGTAAAGTTCGACAAGCTGGATGCCGCCGCCAGACGCTCGGGCGGCAAGCCGGACAACGTAATGGTGGTTAGCGGCATAAAGAAGCAGGCTACCGCGAACCCCTGAATAAACTGCGGCCAGGCCGATGCGCCAAAGTCCATACCCGGCTCGAACGTCCACGCACGCCAGTAGAAACAGACGGCGTACATAATAAAACTGAACGTTACCAACCGACGCATATCCAGCTTGTGCGCGAAGCGGCCGATAATCGGAGACAGGATCACCGGAATCACCCCAACCGGCGCTGACGCCAGACCAGCCCAGGTTGCCGTATAGCCGTATACCTCCTGCAACAGCTGCGGCAACAGGACGATTGCGCCGAAGTAAAGCATATAGGCCAGGCTGATACACAGGCAGCCGATGGTAAAGTTGCGCGACTTAAACAGCGAGAGATCGACAATGGGGTGCTCGTCGGTAAGCTCCCAGACGATCAGGAAGCTGATAGCGACAACGGCGACCACCGTCAGGATGATAATCTCCTGCGAGGCGAACCAGTCCAGCTCTTTGCCGCGGTCGAGCATAATCTGCAAACTGCCGATACCGATGACCAGCAGTGCCAGACCAATGGCGTCAATGCGCCGCTGCTCGGTTTTGGTTTCCCGACCGCGCAGGGTTTGCAGTGTCATCAATACCACCACAGCCCCGATTGGCACGTTGATAAAAAATATCCAGCCCCAGTGATAGTTGTCGCTGATATAGCCCCCAAGAATAGGACCACATATCGGGGCAACAATCACCGTCATCGACCATAGCGCGAGGGCGATGGAACGCTTGGCGGGTGGATAGTTATTCAGCAACAGGCTCTGTGACAGCGGAATTAATGGACCGGCGACAATACCCTGGATTACGCGGAAGAAAATCAGCATGTTCAGGCTGGTGGACATCCCGCATGCCCATGACGCAATGACGAAGGCGATAGTTGACCACATAAAGAGTCTTACTTCGCCAAAGCGTTTTGCCAGCCAGCCGGTGATCGGAATAGAGATAGCGTTCGCCACCCCGAATGAGGTGATCACCCAGGTTCCCTGGCTCAGTGAAGAGCCGAGGTTCCCGGCGATAGTGGGGATCGCCACGTTAGCAATGGTGGAGTCCAGCACCTGCATGAATGTCGCCAGGGACAGCGCGATCGTCATAATGACGAGCTGCGCGCCTTCCAGCGGTTTTTGCTGTTGCATCACACGCACCTTTGAATTAGCCCGCGTTGGCCCGCACGATCTCTTCGATCATCTTATTGACCGGAGCAAGGTTGATTTCACGTGCATTACTTTCTGATACCGGCGTGGTACGAACCTGGCTTGCCAGAATTTGTCCGTCACGATTTGAGGTATCTACCGTAACCAGCGTAGACAAACCAATACGTAATGGATGCTGTGCCAGTTGCTGCGCATCCAGTTCGATACGTACCGGCAGACGCTGGACGACTTTGATCCAGTTGCCGGTTGCGTTCTGCGCTGGCAGCAGGGAGAAAGCGCTGCCCGTACCCATATCGAGACCGACAACTTTACCGGTATATTTTACGTCATCGCCGTAAATATCGCTGATAACGGTCGCCGGTTGGCCGATACGCATGTGCGCGAGCTGTGTTTCTTTGAAGTTGGCATCTACCCACAGGTTAGTGGCCGGAACAACCGCCATCAGCGGCGTGGTTGGGCTAATTTGCGCACCAGGCTGTACGGCGCGACGGGATACATAACCGGTCATTGGGCTGACAATTCTGGTACGTTCCAGCGCCAGCCAGGCATTGCGCACTTCGGTGGCAGCCTGTTGCACAGCGGGCTGATCTTCCAGCTTGCTACCCAGAATCATCGCCTGGTTAGCATTATATTGTTGGATCGCGACATCAAGCTGGGCCTGAGCGCTGGCGACGGCATCACGAGCGTGTTGCAGCTCTTCGCGGCCAATCAGGTTGGCATTGCCCAGCGGAACTCGGCGATTAAAGTCGCTTTGTGCCTGCGCCAGTGCGGTTTTCTGCACTTCAATGCTTGCCTGTAACTGCTTGCTGTTGATCATCAACTGGTGCGTCTGACGCACGCTGGAAGCCAGCGCAGTTTTGGCTTTTTCAAATGCCTGCTTTGCGTCTGTCTGGTCGAGGGTGACCAGCACATCGCCTTGTTTTACAAAGTCAGTGTTATCAGCCCAGACTTTCGTCACGCTGCCTGATACCTGAGCCATGATTTGAACCTGGTTCCCTGCCACGTACGCATCGTCTGTCTCTTCGACATGACGAAGTACTAAAAACCAATAAATCCCATATGCCACGGCAATGATAATAAAGAGCAAGGTCAGAAGGAGCAGCATACTTTTACGTTTGCCATTCTTCTTGACCGGTTGCTGCGGGGTTTGAGTCTCCGCATTTGCGCTCATGTTGTTCTCCACGATCTTATTTTTTTCACATCGGCTGAGCCGACCTGTTTATCAGACAGGCCAGCAGTATGCGTGCTGGCCTGTCGGTTTTTTCATTTATAAATCTGGATTTCTGAGCGAGTCAGCGCGTTAGCGCAGCGCTTCTAACACCGCGCCATCCTGCTCCATCTGATCAAGACGGGTCAGAAGTTTACGGGTAATTTGCTCAAGCTGATCTTTTTCGGTGGTGCTAAGAGACGACCAGAGCTGATGCAGGCAGTTATGCTGAGGCGGTAACACCTCTTGCAAAAAAGCATGGCCTTTCTCGGTCAATTGCAGATGCAGACAGCGGCGATCGTTATCGCTTTCACGACGTTCGATCCAGCCACGTTTTTCTAACTCATCCGCAATGCGGGTAGCGTTAGTGCGTGACGAGCCAAGCGCGCAACTCAGTTCAGAAGGCTGAATACTGTGGTTTTCCTGAGACTCCAGCGTAATCAACGCCATAAACAATGTCTCGTTAATCCCTTGAGCTTTCAGCATCTTATTGCGGTTTTCCAGCAACTTACCCTGCATGTGCATACAGAGGCGAGTCAGAAGCACTTCCTGATAAGGGAACTCTTCGTAGCGGCTGGCGCGAAATTTTAGCATTTGTTCAATGGGCGTAAACGAACTATCCATTTGGGTATAACCTCATTAATTTCAGCCGATATAGTAACGACAGTGACAAATAAAGTAAATGTATTATTTCTTTAAAATGATTGTTTTTATCTATAAGCCAACAAGCATTTTCCAGGCTAATCCATAGCCCAGAGCACTCAGTAACGTTGGAATGATGATGCTGCGGGTCTTATAGAAGCTTGCGCCCAGTATGACAAACCCCACCAGCGTAGGCACGAACCGACGAGCGTCGTGCATAACTTCTGGTGCGGTAGACACCACCAGCAGGGCGCAAATAGATGCAATGCCAATAGTGTCGAGTAGTATGCCCGTCGCGCCGCGCTTCGTCGGGCGAACATTGCCTACCCCAAGACGGAGTGGCAAATAGCGAAAACAGTAATTAACGCAGCCGACCAACAGGCCAAGTAGCAGAACCTCATAGCTCATCAGGACCTCCCTGCCAAAATGACTGGATGAGCGCCGTCAGGCATCCGCAGACAATACCTGCAAGGATAGCGGCAGGTATGGAAAACAGCATGACGCCAGCCAGCGCCCCAGCCAGGGAGGCAGTCACGCAGAGCGCTTGTTTACGTTGGAATGACGCGAGCAGGAAGCTCATAAACAGCGCCGGGAGCATGAATCCCAGTGCCGCTTCAACCGCCGGGTAATCCTTGAGTAAACCACTGCCGGAAAACGCGCCGATCACCGTACCAAACACCCAGGAGGCCCAGGAGCACAGTGCGATGCCGATCATCCAGTTTTCACTCCAGCGCCGATTATCCCGGACCAGTTTTGCCGTTGCGGCGGCAAAGACTTCATCGGTAAGGCCAAAAGCCCACAGTGCACTTTTGGGTTTACTCAGTCGCTGGGCTATTCGACTGCGCAGGGAAGGGCCGTACAAAACATGACGGACATCCATGGCCATGACGGTAAGGGCGGCGACCCACAGCGAACTGCCCGCAGCAAGCATGGTGGTAATGACAAACTGGCTGGCTCCCGCATAGATAATGCAGGAGAAAAAGACGCTTTCAACCGGCGTAAAGCCAAGGCGAGTGGCATTGAGACCAAATGCAAAAGCGACCGGAATATAGCTGATGACTATTGGCAGGCTGTCTTTGAATCCTTCCGTTAACGTTGCCGAACAGGATTCAGACTGGGGTACAGGGCTTTCCATAGGGTTATAGGTTTCATTACCGAAATTAATATAACTTGGTTCAATGAGTTATAACCTTAGCAGACTGATGGGCTCCTTAACACCCTGTGGAGCCCAATCAGCGGTAAACATGCGCTATACGCTTAATTTACGGCTTCCTGACGGTGAAAACCTCGCCACCAGACCACCAGGTTGAGTACGGCAACGGTCGTACCCGCCAGACAAACGCCAGCCCACCCGGCATGCTGCCAGGCAGAGGCTGAAATTAGCGAACCTGCCGCTCCGCCAATAAAATAGCTGGTCATGTATCCGGCGGTCAGGCGATTACGCGCATCCGGATGAATGCGATAGATAACCGTCTGGTTGGTGATGTGTACTCCCTGAACGGTGAGGTCCAACACCAGAATACCGATAATCAGCATGGGGACTGAAGTGTGCCCAAACCAAATAGCAAGCCAGGAGAGCAGCAGTAAGAGCAGCCCCATGGTTGTGGTCAGGTGGGATTTACCTTTATCGGCAAAACCGCCCGCAGGACGTGCGCCTAACGCCCCTGCGGCCCCCGCCAGACCGAACAGACCAATCATTCCTTCCGAATAGTTAAACGGCGGCGCGGCGAGCAAAAACGCCATTGAGGTCCACAGAATACTGAAATTGGCAAAAGTCAGGCAGCCCAGCATCGCGCGGGTACGCAGCAATTTATCGTGAATAAACAGGCTGAATACCGAGCCTAACAGCTGAGGATAGTTAAGATGAGTATCGGATTTCATCTTCGGCAGGCCGCGCCACAGCGCAACCGACATCAGCGCCATTAATACTGATGCGACCCAAAATACGGTGCGCCAGCCGCCAAGATTCGCCAGCAATCCCGCCACGGTGCGCGCCAGCAGAATACCTAGCAGCAGGCCGCTCATAATCGTGCCGACAACCTTCCCGCGCTTGTCCGGTGTGGCAAGCGTTGCCGCCAGCGGAACCAAAATCTGTGCCACAACCGAGAACAGCCCGGTCAGAGCGGTGCCGAGAATCAGCATACCCAGCGACTGGCTGCTGGCGGTGATCAGCATGCCGCCAGCCGCGAGCAACGTCATGGAGACAATCAGCATCCGACGTTCAAACATATCGCCGAGCGGCACTAAGAATAGCAGGCCGGCAGCGTAGCCGAGCTGGGCCGCAGTGACGATAAACCCTGCAGTACTGGCAGATAGCGAAAAGTTGCGCGCGATGGTGTCGAGCAGCGGCTGCGCATAATAGTTACTGGCGACGGCGAGGCCGGTGGCAATAGACATTAACAGGATCAGCGAAGGGCTAAGTCCCTGAGTAGTTTTCGTCATTGTTTTCAACTGAGTAATGGGTTGCAGAAAACAATCATAACGGAAGTGATTAAATGTTGCTGATTTGTTGAGTGATGGATTGTGCGATTGGGGGAGGGAGGATCGGCCGGATTAGGTGCATCGCGCCACCATCCGGCATTTATGCGGTTACAGGCCTGATGGCGCTACACTCATCAGGCCTGTGAGTGGATTATTTCTGCGCGGCCAGCGCTTCGTTCACCCAGCCGTCAAACTGCTGCTGGTGGGCTTTGATCCAGCCGTCAACGTGACCCTGTACGTCGGCTTCAGACGCTTTCCCGTCGTGCATCATTGCGTTCTGCGCGTTGATATCCGCCAGCGGCAGCTTCATGATGGCAAACAGTTTCGCCGCAGCCGGGTTTTTCTCCGCCCAGGCTTTATTGGCGACAATATGCATAGTGTTCACCGGGAAGCCGTAGTTGGCGCCGTTTGGCAGTTTGGTATCAATATCTTTCTGCTCGCCTGGCAGGGAAGAGAACGGCACCTGCAGCCAGACCACATCTTTACCAGGTTTCATTACGTCGCTCACCCAGTACGGTGTCCAGGTGTAGTAAAGAATGGGTTTACCTTCTTTGAAGCGGGTAATGGTATCGGCCATCATCGCCGCATAGTTACCGTGGCTGACCTCGACGGTTTTTTCCAGATCGAAAGCTTTGTTCTGGTGGTTGATTACTGCTTCACAGCCCCAGCCCGGTGAACAGCCCATCATATCGGCTTTTCCGTCACCGTTGGTGTCAAAGATTTTGGCGATCTTCGGATCTTTTAACTGGGCGATATTGGTGATTTTATACTGCTCAGCGGTTTTCTTGTCGATCAGATAACCCTGTGCGGCACCCGTAACGAATACCCCCTCGCGATAAAACTTTTTGTCTCCGCCCGCAGCGGCGTACATATCATCATGCAGCGGCTGCCAGTTCACGGCGGTAAAAGTTGCATCGCCAGAGGCAATGGAGGTATAGCCGACGTTGTAGTCAACTTCGCTGGTTTTGTTAACGGTGTAACCCAGTTTCTCCAGCGCACGGGCGACTAACTGCGTCTGGAAGGATTCTTCAGAGATAGTGCTCTGGATTGGCTGTACGGTGATGCCTTTGCCCGGCAGGTCGGCAGCGAAAGCGCTGGTGGAGACAAGGGTGGCAAACGCTGTGGCAATAATTATTTTCTGTCGCATCGTTGTTCCTTATTGCACTTCATCCTTCAAGCTGCCTCTTTGTTGGCTGCACTCATGCACCCCAGTCACGTACTACTTGTACGCTCCTGGGGATACATTCGTTTACCGCCGCGATGCAACTTGAATGATTTTGTGCAAGTTAATGAATTGTAGGCCCGGTAAGCACAGCGCTACCGGGCAACGGGTGAATTACTTCGTGAAAGGGCGAGTGATAAGCCCAACGGGACCGGTGGTGTACCAGCGACGGTTGCCACGACTACGCGAGTCGCGACCGACGGCCTGCGTCAGGCGGTCGAGAATGATAGCGAGGATCACAATCCCAACCCCGCCGACGGTGGCAAGCCCCATATCCAGACGACCGATTCCGCGCAGAACCATCTGGCCCAGTCCGCCGACGGCAATCATCGACGCGATGACGACCATTGAGAGCGCCAGCATCAGCGTCTGGTTAACCCCGGCCATAATGGTGGGCATTGCCAGCGGGAGCTGCACTTTAAACAGCATCTGACGCGGGCTGGCACCAAACGAGCGCGAAGCTTCAATCAGATCGGCTGGCACCTGGTTAATCCCCAGAATAGTCAGACGCACGATTGGCGGCAGGGCGAAGATAATCGTCACCACTACGCCCGGGACGTTACCAATACCAAACAGCATGACAATCGGCACCAGATAGACAAACGCGGGCGTGGTTTGCATGGCGTCCAGCAGCGGGCGAACAATTTTTGCTGCTCGTGGACTGCGCGCCAACCAGATCCCCATCGGCAGACCGATCACCACGCAGAACAGCAGCGCGGTCAACACCAGCGCCAGGGTTATCATGGCCTGCGACCACGCGCCGATGGCACCGATAGCAATCAAGGAAATCAGCGTCGCAACGCCCATCCCCACGCCGGAAATCTGCCAGGCAATCAGCGCGAACAGGATAATCGCCACGGGCGCTGGCATACCTAACAGCAGCTGTTGAAAGCCGTTGAGAATGTAATCCACCGGGACACGAATGCCCTGGAAGACCGGACGGAAATGGGTAACGACCCAGTCGATCCCCTCTGTGACCCAACTGTCAAGCGGGATCAGCGTTTTATGGAACGGATCCATAATATTGAAATGCTCTGGTGCCGGCGCGGGTGCGCTGGTCAGCCAGTCCGCGCCACCACCGTCAGTGGGTGCGCCTGATGGCGTACTCCAGGCATCAGCATTTTGTGCGGTACTGTCGGCCGCTGGTGTGGTGTCCCACGGATTAGTTTGATCAGCCATTGTTTACCCCCTCACGATCTAAAGCCTGTAACAGCATGCGTTTTGAAATGACGCCCACATACTGCTGTTCCTCATCTACAACCGGCACCGCGCACGGGGCCTGACCGACATGAGAAAGCAACTCGCTGAGAGGGGTTTGTGCATCTACGGCTAACGGCTCATCGATCAATGCCGCTTCAATACCTTGCGCCTGACTTAACGCTGTTTTTAATGAGTCGATAGAGACAACGCCAACGAATTTATTGCCGCGTTCGATCACGTAACCATATTCGCGATCTTTGTCCTGCAATAATTGCAGCGCAGAACGTGGACCCACCCCGGGGTTTTTACGAATCAAACCTTCGGGACTACGGCGTGAAATATCTTTCGCGCTAAAGACCTGGCTAATATCGACACCACGGAAGAAGGTGCGTACATAATCATTGGCCGGATTATTCAGGATTTCATCTGGCGTGCCGACCTGGACCACTTCACCGTTTTGCATAATGGCAATTCTGTCGCCAATGCGCATGGCTTCGTCGAGGTCATGCGATATAAAGACCACGGTGCGTTGATGCTTCGCCTGTAGTTTTACCAGTTCATCCTGCATCTCAGTACGAATTAATGGATCGAGGGCTGAGAAGGCCTCATCCATTAATAAGATGTCAGGGTTAATGGCTAATGCGCGGGCGAGGCCTACACGCTGGCGCATGCCTCCGGAAAGTTCATCCGGGTAGCCGTGAGCATAATTCTCCAGACCAACCTGGCGCAGCGCATCTAACGCTTTTTCACGACGTTCATCCGCACCTACGCCGGCTAATTCCATGCCGAATGCCGTATTGTCGAGAACCGTCATGTGCGGCATCAGGGCAAAGGACTGGAACACCATCGCAATCTTTTTTCTGCGCACCTCGCGAAGCTCAGCATCGGATATCCGGGCGATGTCTACGCCGTCAATCAATACCTGCCCGCGGGTGGGTTCAATCAGGCGATTGAGAAGGCGTACCATTGTGGATTTACCCGAACCGGATAATCCCATGATGACAAATATCTCGCCTTCTTCAATGGCCAGACTGGCGTTCTTAACGCCAAGCGATAGCCCCGTTTTATCCAGAATCTGCTCTTTTGAAAGTCCTTTTTCAATATATTTGAAGGCTCTCTGGGGATGCTCTCCAAATATCTTATAGAGATTTTTAACTTCTAATTTAATTGCCATGCAATAGAATGATTCCTGTTATTTGTTTATATCGATATATTACCTGATGGAAATAGTGACCTTTTTCTACCCTAACATACTGAGAATCTGAGACAACCCTGAATTTGGTTGTGGCATGAATATTGCCAAAGGCCAAGTGGCGGGACTTCCCGTGATATAAGGGCTGAGCGCGAATGTGAACGGGTTAATATTTTTTGTAAATGGCAATGAAAAATCGCCTGAATTGCTGGAATGCAGGCGAATAATGCGGCTGATATTGAGTGTAGATCACACAATTATATTTGCACGACAAAAGTGTGATCCTGTTAAAATATCTCCGCGAAAAATGTACGGTATTTCCCGTGAAAATGAGCGCTAGAAATTCCAGTCGTCATCTTCTGTTTCGACCGCTTTTCCCATCACATAAGATGAACCGGAACCCGAGAAGAAATCGTGGTTTTCATCAGCGTTGGGCGACAGCGCGGCAAGGATTGCCGGGTTAACCTCCGCCATTTCAGGCGGAAATAGCGCCTCATATCCCAAATTCATTAATGCCTTATTGGCGTTGTAACAAAGGAAGGCTTTGACGTCATCCACCCAGCCGGTTTCTGCATACAACTCTTCCGTATAACACGCTTCGTTATCATACAATTCCATCAGCAGGTCAAAGGCAAAATTCTTTAACTCCTCGCGTGCGGATTCGGAAATATGCTCCAGACCTTTTTGATATTTATAACCAATGTAATACCCATGAACTGCTTCATCACGAATGATCAGACGAATGAGATCGGCGGTATTGGTCAATTTGCCGCGGCTGGAAAAATACATTGGCAACCAGAAGCCAGAATAGAACAGGAAGGATTCCAGAAACACGCTGGCTATTTTTTTCTTCAACGGTTCGTCGCTGGCGTAATGTGTCAAAACGATCTGCGCTTTGCGCTGAAGTGGGGTATTTTCCTCACTCCAGGCGTAGGCAGCATCCACGTCTTTGGTCTGGCAAAGGGTAGAGAATATAGAGCTGTATGAACGGGCGTGCACCGCCTCCATAAAGCTGATATTCGACAGCACCGCTTCTTCATGCTGCGTTAACGAATCAGCCATTAACGCTGGTGCTCCGGCAACATTCTGAATGGTGTCGAGCAGCGTCAGCCCGGTAAAAACGCGGATTGTTAACTGCTGTTCGGCGGCGTTCAACGTTTGCCAGGCCGGAATGTCATTGGAGAGCGGGACCTTTTCCGGGAGCCAGAAGTTACTGGTCAGACGGTTCCATACCTCAAGATCTTTATCATCCTCAATCTTGTTCCAGTTGATGGCGCTCACGCGGGATAATGTCATTTTCTCCTCCTTACAGCGCGCATGACACGCAGCCTTCGATTTCGGTGCCTTCCAGCGCCAGCTGGCGTAGTCGGATGTAGTACAGGGATTTGATGCCCTTACGCCAGGCGTAAATCTGCGCTTTATTGATATCGCGCGTGGTGGCGGTATCGGGGAAAAAGAGCGTCAGTGAAAGCCCCTGATCGACATGGCGCGTTGCTTCAGCATAAGTATCAATGATTTTTTGTGGGCCGATCTCATAGGCATCCTGATACAAGGCCAAATTCTCATTGGTCATAAACGGGGCAGGGTAGTAAACGCGCCCGGTTTTGCCCTCTTTGCGAATCTCCACTTTCGACACGATCGGGTGAATGCTTGACGTGGCATGATTGATGTAAGAGATAGAACCGGTGGGTGGAACCGCCTGTAAATTCTGGTTATAAATGCCGTAGCGCATCACATCTTCACGCAGCTGTGACCACATCTCGCGCGTCGGCAGCGTAATGCCGCTGGTGGCAAACAGCGTGCGAACCTTGGCGGTTTCTGGCTGCCAGTCGCCCTGCAGATACTGGTTAAAATATTCGCCGCTGGCGTAGCGCGACTGTTTGAATCCGGCAAAGGTTTGACCGCGCTCGCGGGCGATCTTCATTGACGTATTCAGCGCATGCCAGGTGATGGTATAGAAATAGAGATTGGTAAAATCCAGCCCTTCCGGCGAACCGTAGGCGATCCCTTCCCGCGCCAGATACCCGTGCAGATTCATCTGCCCAAGACCAATCGCGTGCGACGCGCTGTTTCCGGCCTCAATCGAGGGCACGCTGCGGATATGGCTCATGTCCGAAACGGCGGTTAAGCCACGAATCGCCGTTTCCACGGTACGACCAAAGTCGGGTGAATCCATGGTATGGGCAATGTTCAACGAGCCGAGATTGCAGGAAATATCGTGCCCGGTCTGCGCGTAATTGAGATTTTCATCGTAGGTGGAGGCACTGTTAACCTGCAAAATCTCCGAGCACAGGTTGCTCATATTGATCCGACCGGCAATCGGATTGGCGCGATTCACCGTATCTTCAAACATGATGTAAGGATAGCCAGACTCAAACTGGATCTCGGCCAGCCGCTGGAAGAAATCGCGGGCGTTAATGAATTTTTTGCGCACACGTTCGTCGGCAACCAGTTCGTCATACCGCTCACTCACGGCGATATCACCGAAAGGTTTGCCGTAAATCCGTTCCACGTCATACGGTGAGAACAGCGCCATTCGGGCATTTTCTTTCGCCAGTTGAAAGGTAACATCCGGGATCACCACGCCAAGCGAGAGCGTTTTGATGCGGATTTTCTCGTCGGCGTTTTCGCGCTTGGTATCGAGAAAACGTAAAATATCCGGATGGTGTGCGTGCAGATACACCGCCCCCGAACCCTGACGTGCCCCGAGTTGATTCGCATAAGAAAACGCATCTTCCAGCATTTTCATTACTGGGATCACCCCAGATGACTGGTTCTCAATACGCTTAATGGGCGCACCTGCCTCGCGCAGGTTGGAGAGTAAAAATGCCACGCCGCCGCCGCGTTTGGAGAGCTGAAGTGCGGAGTTGACCGCCCGACCAATAGACTCCATGTTGTCTTCAATACGCAACAGGAAGCAGGAGACCAGCTCACCGCGTTGCTGTTTGCCGCAGTTTAAAAAGGTTGGTGTGGCGGGCTGAAAGCGCCCGGAGAGCATTTCATCGGTCAGCTGCATCGCGAGCGCTTCATCGCCCTGCGCCAGCGTGAGCGCCACCATCGTGACCCGATCCTCAAAGTCTTCGAGATAGCGCTTACCGTCGAACGTTTTTAGCGTATAGCTGGTGTAGAACTTCCATGCGCCGAGGAACGTCTGGAAACGGAATCCGCTGGCGTGGGCGTGATCGAATAGCTTCAGCACGAACGCGCGATCGTAGCGGGCTAACACGCTGGCATCGTAATAGCCTTCATCCACCAACGTTTCCAGGCGCTCCTGCTGGCTGGCAAACGCCACCGAGTTTGGGCGGACGTGGGCGGCAAAGAAGGCCTCCACGGCCTGATGGTCTTTGTCGAACTGAATGCGCCCGGCTTTATCGTACAGATTCAGCATGGCGTTCAGGGCGTGATAATCCAGCGTTGGCTGCATTACACGTTCTGCGGTTGTCGTTGCCAAAATTCGCTCACTCCTTTTCGAACGTTGTCGATATCGCTTTGGGTGCCCATCAGCTCAAAGCGATAGAGCCACGGCACGCCGCATTTTTGTGAGATGACATCACCCGCGCGACCGTAGGCGTCACCGAAATTACGATTGCCGGAGGCGATCACCCCACGGATTAACGCCCGGTTGTGCGTATCGTTTAAAAAGCGGATCACCTGTCTTGGGACCGCGCCAGCAGTGCCGCCGCCGCCGTAGGACGGCACGATTAATATGTAAGGTTCGTCTACCCGGATCCGCTCGCGTTCGTTAAGCGGAATGCGGATGGCTGGCAGCCCCAGACGCTGCATAAAGCGGTGCGTATTTTCGGAGCTGCTGGAGAAGTAGACGAGCTGACTCATGCGCTGGCCACACGGTGTTCCGGATGCAGACGGTTGATCATGTCCGGGCGAAATCCTGACCAACTGGTTTCACCCGCGACCACGACCGGTAGCTGGCGAAATCCTTGATCGCGCAGGCTATCAGCCAAATCGGGCTGTAAATCGACGTTTACCATCTCAAAGTCAAAACCACGGCTTTCCATTGCCCGTTTGGTGGCGTGGCACTGAACACAGTTATTGCGAGTGTAAATAATAATACGCATGATTCGCATTTCCATTTAAAAATAAAGGATCGGCGCGATAGAGGGCGTCCGGTTGTATGTGTCCTGATAGAAGAGATACTAGATGTAGTTTTAAAAAGATTCAACCATACAAGATATGGGAATTTTAGATTGATGATGAGCGGGGTGATGAGCGTGGCGGGGGAAGTGGTATGTACCATCGCAGGTTGCCGGATGGCGACGCGTCGCGTCTAATCCGGCCTACAGGAAAGTACATCCTGGGCCGGATAAGGCATTTATGTCGCCATCCGGCAGCGCAAAATCACATGCGCATCCCCACCGCCAGACGGTTAAAGCAGTTCATCAGACTAATGGCAAATGTCAGGTCGCTAATTTCTTTCGCGCTGAAATGGTCTAACAGCGGCAGATAAACGTCATCTTCGGCGTGAGTAGTGGCAATCTGGGTGACCGATTCGGCCCACGCCAGCGCCGCACGTTCCTGTTCGCTGAAGTGGTGACTCACCCGCCAGCCTGCCAGTGCGTCCAGTTTGGCCTGCGCAACACCGGATTTGCGCAGCGCTTTACTGTGCATTTCCAGACAAAAGGCGCAGCCGTTGATTTGCGAGACCCGCAGGTAAATCAGTTCCGTCAACGTAGGTTCCAGCGCGCAGTTTTCCAGCGCTTGGCTTGCCTGAACCAGAGCGTTATAGATTTCGGGACTGAGTTCGTAATAGGGCTGGCGTAACATTGTCATGGTATTTCTCCTCGTTTGGATGACCCGCAATGTAGCACTATAATGGACTGCAACAGAGAGCCATATTGTTGCCAAAAAAGCAGACCATAAATGCCACGTTATCAGCAAATCGCCCGTCAGTTAAAAAACGCAATTGAGAAAGGCGAACTCAAGCCTGGTACCAGATTGCCCTCCAGCCGGACCTGGGCCCAGGAGCTGGGAGTATCACGCTCGACGGTGGAAAATGCCTATGCCGAGCTGGTGGCGCAGGGCTGGCTCGCGCGGCGTGGACAGGCAGGAACGTTTGTCAGTGAGCAACTGCGACCAGAAAGGGCGCCTGCATCGCCTGCCATCTTCGCCGGAGAAAATCCCAGACCGCAACTATTTCAGATGGGATTACCCGCACTCGATCTTTTTCCGCGTGAAGTCTGGGCACGGGTGATGGGACGGCGTTTACGCACCCAAACGCGTTTTGATCTGGCGGTGGGCGATGTATGTGGCGAACGGGTGTTACGCCAGGCAATTGTTGATTATCTGCGCGTTTCACGCAGCATAGAATGCCAGCCAGAGCAGATTTTTATCACTTCAGGCTATGCGGCATCAATGACGTTAATCCTGCGCGCTCTGGCGCATCCCGGTGAGGGAATGTGGGTCGAAGATCCCGGTTTTCCGCTGATCCGGCCCGTGGTGGCTCAGGAACGCATTGAGTTGATGCCGGTAGTGGTGGATGCCGATGGTCTGGATGTCAGCGCCGGGATCCGCGACTACCCGCAGGCGCGTTTTGTACTGCTCACTCCCGCTCATCAAAGCCCTCTGGGGGTAGCACTGTCTTTGGACCGTCGCCACCAGTTGCTGGAGTGGGCGACTCGTGCGCAGGCGTGGGTAATCGAAGATGACTATGACAGTGAATTTCGTTACCACGGTAAGCCGTTGCCGCCGCTAAAAAGTCTGGATGCGCCTCAGCGGGTGATTTATGCCGGAACGTTCAGCAAATCGATGTTTCCGGCTTTGCGTACGGCATGGCTGGTGGTGCCTCTGACCCAGGTTGAACGCTTTCGCCAACAAGCGGCGCTAACGGCCTGTAGCGTTCCGGTTCTATGGCAGCAAACGCTGGCGGATTTTATGCGAGACGGCCACTTCTGGCGACACTTAAAACGTATGCGACAGCATTATGCCGAACGACGACAATGGATGGAAAACGCCCTGACCGAACAAGGGTTTAGCGTCATTCCTCAGGAAGGTGGGATTCAACTGGTGATGAGTGTAGACGGAGATGATACTGCGCTGGTGCGCAAAGCGAATCAGGCCGGGTTAGCGGTTCAGGCGCTAAGCCGCTGGCGAATAACGTCAGAAGGAAAGGGGGGAATATTGCTGTCATTTACTAATATCATCTCGGCGGAAATGGCGCAACAGGCGGCCTACCAACTGAGGTTGGCGCTGACATAAATCTGTACGTTACTTAAGATATTCGTCTCATCGTGTTCACTCGTTTATGGACTTTTCTGAAAGCGTTGCTAATGCTGAATCAGGTAAGGTAAGCCCGCAGTAAAAGATAACGAGGAAAATAATATGTATTTACGACCTGATGAGGTGGCGCGCGTACTTGAAAAAGTGGGCTTTACCGTTGATGTAGTGACGCAGAAAACGTACGGCTATCGGCGTGGCGAAAATTATGTGTATGTTAATCGTGAAGCTCGCATGGGGCGTACCGCATTAATTATCCATCCCACGTTGAAAGAGCGTAGCTCTTCGCTGGCGGAACCGGCAACGGATATTAAAACTTGCGATCATTACCAGCAATTCCCGCTGTATTTAGCCGGAGAGACTCATGAGCATTATGGTATTCCGCACGGCTTTAGCTCGCGTATTGCGCTTGAACGTTATCTGAGCGGGCTGTTTGGCGACGTTAATTCTAACTAATAACGCGACTGGCAGTGCCAGTCGCGAAGAAGCGTGTCAGGCTTTAGCCTGATGATAGCTGCTGACCTTAAACAAGCGGCGGCAATAATCAAGAAAGTAGCCATAGACAGCGCCCATCAGCATTGACACCACGATGTTCGAACTTACTGCAGCCGTAATCTGATGCCAGTCTGCGCCAACCGTCAGCAGAATAATCACATACACCGGCGACTGGAAGGTGACATAAGCCAGCACATCCGCCAGATTTTTTGCCCATCCTGCCTGCGTGGCTTTACGGGCCGCGCGCATGAACAAATCACGATACATGCCGTATGGCCACGCGATCAGTATGTTGACAGGGATAGCGACTAATCTGGAATACAGCGACTGTTCGAAGCTCATTCCAGAAAGGAATATTTCGATCAACATGTTCACGACAGAACAATAAACAACCATCGCGAACGTGTCTGCTACTGCATGACGCAAGCGTGACTGCGGAGAGAACATGTTAATGCTCCTTGTAAAAAGGGGAAAAAAGGTTTTGAATACCTTAACTGCTAGTGATTTGTCTTGCTGCTTTCGCGTTTTAATAGGATATCTGCCTGGATAATAACTAGCAACTAGCTGAAAATTTTTATTTATTGTCTTTTTGTCGATAAAATGCTCTGTAATGGTTTGTTTTTTGTTCGTTTTGGTGTTTTCGTTGCTGTGTTAATTAAAATCTTTTTAGATCAAGGAGTTATTGTTGCTTGTTTTTCTGAATTTTTTGCGCTCCTTTTCTGAATGTTGACTGATGTGCATTATGTATACTCGTTGGTTCCACGAGATGCCGTGGCTTGTTTCTTAAGTGACGCGTTGAGATACCTTGCAGGTATATTCAAAGCTGCAATCAGGGTAATAGAATATATTGTCTGGGCGATAGCAGAATGGATGCTATAAATATCAGAGTTGGCTATTTGTTTAATGATAAACGAATAAATTAGACTGGAAATATAATAATTGGTTGCATACAATATTTAGCGTAATACCGTTTTTATGTTTTACGTTAAAGAGGTTTTGTTAATATGAGCTCAATGTTAAAAAACTTAAATAATATCCGCTCGCTGCGTGCAATGGCTCGTGAATTTTCCGTTGATGTACTGGAAGATATGCTTGAAAAATTCAGGGTAGTGACCAAAGAACGGCGCGATGAAGAAGAACAGCTACAGCGCCAACGTGCAGAACAGCAGGCAAAAATTAATGCCTTGCTGGCGCAGATGCAGGCAGACGGGATCAGCCCGGAGGAGCTGCTGAGCATAACACCTGCGACGGCACGTTCAGTTAAAAAACGCGAACCGCGCCCGGCGAAATATCGTTTTATCGATCTCAATGGTGAAACGAAAACATGGACCGGACAAGGTCGCACACCGAAGCCAATTGCCCAGGCGCTGGCTGCCGGTAAATCTCTTGATGACTTTTTGATCTAATTGCGAAGGCGGTGAGGAGATCCTCACCGCTTATTTTCAGCAAACGCCGAAATCACCCTCTTCGGTATATCGCGTGACATCAGCTGCTTTCAGCGTGAATTTATCACCGCTTTCATTACTGGCTTGTACCGCCACAATTTGATCGTCATTGACTTCAACAACCTTCAGTTTTGGACCGCCCATACGCGGTTGAACCAGATCGCCAGGTTTAAACATATTGTTGCGCTCCTTTATTTATCATTTATCGCAGAACTCACCATAGATCACGTCAACCGGCGGGTACAGTGCTGTTTCAATGATTACCGCTTAATGAGTACGTCGGTTCCAGGGCATGATGTCCAGTAATCGCGCCATACCGCAAAAGCCGGTTACGCCAGCGAGTATCAGCCCGGCGCCCACAAAACCGCTCAGCAGGAAGAAGGCGCTGCTAACGCTATAGCCCAGAATAACGCCGAGTAGGGCAAGGCTGCCTGCGGCTATCTGCACCTGACGCATCAGCGGTAACGGTTGTGAACTGTCTTTCGCCACCGGCAACCCCGCGGCTTTCCAGCCGTCAATTCCACCTTCCAGCAACCAGACCTGCGCGGGTGCGGCGATGGCGCTCAGTTTTGTTGCCGCATTTTGTGTACGTTTGCCTGACTGGCAGTGAAAAATCACCTGCTCGGCGCGTAAATTCGCAGGCAGCGATCCCTGCTCAAGCGCGGGTAATGGCGCCAGATGTGCCTCAGGAATATGCTCGTGCAGATACTCGTCAGCATCGCGGATATCAATCAGTTTTGCACCCTGCGCGACCAGTGTCTGCGCCTCGCGTGGGGAAATCGTCCCAATAGTCATGATGGCTCCTTATGGGCAATACAGTGTTTTTAATGTGGCGATCAGCGAATTCACGGCCGTATTTTTAATGGAGTAGAGGATGCGCTGGGCATCGCGCTGGCTTTCTATCAGACCTTCTTCACGCATACGCGCCAGATGCTGGGATGTGGCGGAAGGACTAAGGCCGGTAACACGGGCTAACTCACCCGCGCTGGTACCGGGTGAACCACAGAGCATGCACAAAATCAGCAACCGTTTCGGGTTACTCATCGCTTTTAGCAGGGCGGCAGCCTGTTCAGCGCTGGCCTGGAGTTGTTCAAGTTCAGTCATATGTATTTAAGCATTATCTAAATTAAGTGTATTCTAAAATAAGTAACCAACGTACGCCAGCGTAAAGAGCGTAAAGGAGGGTAAAACAGCCGCGGAATACTGGCAGAGTTGGGTAGAATGGCTACTCTTAGAGATAAAATCTCTTTTTAAACAATGATTAATTTTTGCTTGTAGGGAGTGTGCATGGGTTTCTGGAGAATCGTTTTTACTATTATTCTGCCCCCGCTTGGCGTGCTGCTGGGGAAGGGATTCGGCTGGGCATTTATCCTCAATATCGTTCTGACGCTGCTGGGCTACATTCCTGGTTTGATCCATGCCTTCTGGATACAGACGCGTAATTAATTCCTTTCAACTACGGCGCTTTGGCGCCGTTTTCTTTGTGCCCCTTTCTCCTCTGCTACACTTTTGGGTGTTGATTGTTAATTACCGAGGTGGATATGGGACTCTTCAATTTTGTAAAAGATGCAGGTGAAAAACTGTGGGATGCGGTCACTGGAAACCATGACACAGCCGATCTGGCAAAAAAAGTGCAGGAACACCTGAACAAAACCGGCATCCCTGATGCGGATAAAGTGGACGTGCAAATTAACGAAGGCAAAGCTACTGTTTCTGGTGATGGATTAAGTCAGGAAGCAAAAGAAAAAATTCTGATCGCGATTGGTAATATCTCTGGTATCGCCAGCGTAGATGATCAGGTTAAAACCTCTGCACCCGCGAGCGAAAGCCAGTTTTATACCGTGAAATCTGGGGATACCCTGAGCGCTATTGCCAAACAGGTTTACGGTAATGCCAACCTATATAACCAGATATTTGAAGCGAATAAACCAATGCTAAAAAGCCCGGATAAAATCTATCCTGGGCAGGTTTTACGTATTCCGGAACAGTAATGTTATTCAGGCTTATTGCGTCAGTAATTTACCGGACATAGCCTGTTGAATAATCGGAATCGGCGTCAGCAAGTGCTGGCGCATTAATTCGCTGGCGCACGTGGCATCACGTGCCAGAATCGCTTCGGTCAGCGTCTTGTGCTGATCGTGTTTATCTTCCAGCATTTCAACCGACAGCACCGTTTTACGTAGCCAGATAAACCGGTAGCGCGCCGCCAGAGAGAACAGCCGTTCGCGCATTTGCAGCAGATATTGTGAACCACAGCCAGCGACAATCGCCGAGTGAAATGCCTGATGGCGCTGATCCCACTCGTCGAGCATCTGTTCGCTGGCGTCAATGGCTTCAAGCTTACTGAGCATATGCGCGCGCGCCAGAATTTCAGCTTCCCAGGCGTCGTCGCCGCGTTCAATGGCCAGCGCGACCAGCATGGCTTCCATATTGGCGCGGGCATCGAAAATATCGAGCAACTCCTGCTCTGACATCGGGGCGACACGATACCCTTTCTGATTAACCACTGTCACTAACCGCTCGGCAACTAACTGCGAAAGCGCTTCGCGCAGCGGTCCCACGCCTAGCTCATAGCGGGAGGTTAGCAGACTCATACGCAGTTTTTCATCAGGCTGATACACACCGCGGATGATGTCGTTTTTCAGCCAGCGGTATCCATCAATGGCCGTCGGTTGGGGAATGGCGGTCATGGTCATACTCCTGAAAGGATTTCCCGGCCTGCGCCGGGAACAGGTTTAATGCGTATTTTGCAATGGTGCTTTTTGCCACGATAGCAGTTTTTTCCAGCGTGACATAATGGGCACGGTGCAAATAATTCCTATGGCTAACAACCCGGTAGAGATAACTTCCAGCTGTTGGGCCGGGCGAAACAGCATGACCACCAGCACAAAGATAATAAACGCGATGACCAGCCAGGTAAGCCACGGATAGAGCCACATTTTCAGTTTAATTTCACCGCCTCGCGCCAGCAGGATTTTGCGCATCCGCAGTTGAGAAACGGCAATGACCAGATACACCAGCAGCGCGATGGCACCGGAGCTGTCGATCAGGAATTTAAACACCTTGGCCGGGGCGTAATAGTTGACGATGACGGTGAGGAACGCAGCACCTGTCGACAGTAATACCGCCACATAAGGTGTTTTGCTGCGGTTCGTTTTACCCATAAAGGCGGGGGCATCGCCACGGCGGCTCAGGGAGTAGAGCATACGCGATGACGTATACAGCGCGGAGTTAAGACAGCTGGTCACCGACAGCAAAATGACGCAGTCCATGATCAATTTCGCGTGCGGGATATGCAGTAGCTCCAGCACCGAGCGGTAAGAACCGACTTCTTTCAGGCCCGGCATGTTCCACGGGATCAGCGCCACCACCACAAAAATAGAGCACAGATAGAAGATAGAGATACGCCAGATAACCGAGTTGGTGGCGCGAACGATATGTTTATCCGGGGTATCGGATTCGGCGGCGGCGATGGTAACTATCTCTGCGCCCATAAAGGAGAACATGGTGATTAACATCGCGCTGATCACGGCGCCAAAACCGTTGGGCATAAAGCCGCCCTGATCCCACAGGCGTGAAACTCCGCTAACCTCGGCATAAGGGTAGAAACCGCTAATCGCCGCCGCACCGAGGGTAATAAACGCCAGAATGGCAATCACTTTGCACAGCGCCAGCCAGAACTCGAATTCACCGTAATTTTTAACGCTCAGTAAGTTACTGCCGGTTAACGCCAGCGTGATAACCAGAGAAAACAGCCAGATAGGAATGCCCGGTACCCAGGAGTGCAGAATGATGGCGGCAATATTCGCTTCCAGAGGGATAACTAACACCCAGAACCACCAGTACAACCAGCCGATGGTGTAACCCGCCCACGGGCCAATGGCCTTATCGGCGTAAGTGGAAAAAGAACCGGTATCCGGGGTGGCAACGGCCATTTCGGCCAGCATGCGCATAATCATCACCACCAGCAATCCGGCGAACAGATAGGCTAATAATACTGCGGGACCGGCTTCTGCAATCGCCACACTTGAACCGACGAACAGACTTGCGCCGATTACCCCGGCAATAGACAGCATGGTGACGTGGCGTGATTTCAGCCCGCCCCCTAAATCATGTGATTGTGACACTTGCCCCATCTTTAAACCTCGTTATTGTTATTGACGTCGCTTCCTGCACCTTACCCGTAGGCCCGGTAAGCGTAGCGCCACCGGGCATCACAACATTGCCGGATGGCAGCGCTTGCGCTTTATCCGGCCTACAATTTCCCGTTTTTACTCGGGGGTTTAACCCTGCTTTGCCTCGGCAAAACACTGGGCGATAATGTCCAGCCCCTGGCGGATTTGAGCATCTTCAATGGTCAGCGGGACAAGAATGCGCAGCACGTTGTAGTAAGGTCCGCAGGAGAGCAGGATCAGTCCTTTCTCGCGTGCACGCGCCACCACTTCCGCAGTCAGTTTGGCGTCTGGTTTCGTGTGGTCGCCGTTTTCGAACAGTTCGATAGCAATCATCGCGCCCAGCCCGCGTACGTCGCCAATCTCTCGATGGGTTTCCGCGATAGCCAGCAGGCCTTCGCGCAGGGTTTGTCCCAGCTCGTTGGCTTTTTGCAGAAGATTTTCCTGCTCGAAAATGTTCAGTACCGCCAGCGCGGCGGCGCAGGCAATTGGGTTACCGGCATAGGTACCGCCCAGACCGCCCGGTGGGATTGCGTCCATGACTTCGGCGCGTCCGGTCACGCCCGCCAGCGGGAAGCCGCCGGCGATGGATTTGGCGAAGGTGGTGAGATCGGGCGCAACGCCCATCTGCTCCATGGCAAACAGCGTACCGGTACGGCCCGCACCGCTCTGTACTTCATCGGCAATCAGCATGATCCCGTGTTCGTCACAAATGGCGCGCAGTCGTTGCATAAAGGAAGGAGATGCCGCGTAAAAGCCGCCTTCACCCTGAACCGGTTCAATCACGATGGCGGCGACGTCTTCTGGCGCGGCATCGTTTTTGAAAATGCGATGAATGCTGGCGATAGCATCATCTTCACTGATGCCGTGCAGCGGGCAAGGATAAAGCGCGCGATACACGTGGCCTGGCATCAGCCCCATTCCGGCGGAGTACGGATTGACTTTCCCGGTCAGTGACAGGGTGTAGTGAGTACGACCGTGGTAAGCGCCGCTAAAGGCGATAGTCCCCGTACGCTTGGTGGCGGCGCGGGCGATTTTCACCGCGTTTTCTACCGCTTCAGAACCAGTGGTCACCAGCAGGGTTTTCTTGGCGAAATCACCCGGCACTTTCTTATTCATGATTTCACACAGCTCCAGGTACGGCTCATAGGCCAGCACCTGGAAACAGGTATGGGACAGCTTTTTCAACTGCGCTTCTACCGCAGAGACGATCTGCGGGTGCAGGTGACCGGTGTTCAGCACCGCAATACCGCCAGCAAAGTCGAGGAATTCACGGCCTTCAACGTCCCAGACCCGACAGTTTTCTGCCCGCTCGGCAAAAATAGGGTGGATCTGGCCTACGCCACGGGGAACGGCGTTGCTGCGACGTTGCATAAGTTCTTTGTTGGTGCTCATCAGGTGTTCTCCAGTATTTGTTTTATTAAAGGCCGATGCACATATATTTGATTTCTAAGTAGTCTTCGATGCCGTATTTCGATCCTTCACGGCCAAGACCGGAGGCTTTTATCCCCCCAAACGGGGCGACTTCGTTGGAGATAATGCCGGTGTTAATCCCGACGATGCCGTACTCCAGCGCTTCGCCAACGCGGAAGACGCGGCTTAAATCACGGGCGTAGAAATAGGCGGCCAGACCAAACTCGGTGTCGTTGGCCTGAGCGATGACGTCAGCTTCGTCTTTAAAACGAAACAGCGGAGCCAGCGGGCCGAAGGTTTCTTCTTTGGCGACCTTCGCGTTATCAGGCACATCTACCAGAATGGTGGGCTGGAAGAAGTTACCGCCGAGTGCATGAGGTTTACCGCCCGCGATAATGCGTGCGCCTTTATCCAGAGCGTCGGCGATGTGTTCCTGCACTTTGGCAACCGCTTTCTCGTCGATCAGCGGTCCGGTGGTGACGTCAGGTTGCAGACCATCGCCGAGATGCAGCTTGCTCACCGCCTGCTGGAGTTTTTCGGCAAAACGCTCATACACGCCGCCCTGCACGTACAGGCGATTGGCGCAGACGCAGGTTTGCCCGGCGTTACGGAACTTCGATGCCAGCGCACCTTCCACGGCTTTATCGAGATCGGCATCGTCAAAGACGATAAACGGCGCATTGCCGCCCAGCTCCAGCGATACCTTTTTGATGTCTTTGGCACACTGCTGCATTAACTGACGGCCAATTTCGGTTGAGCCGGTAAATGACAGCTTGCGCACCAGCGGGTTGCCGGTCAGCTCGTTACCAACCGCGCTCGCAGAACCGGTCACCACGCTGAAAACACCAGCAGGGATCCCGGCGCGATTAGCCAGTTCTGCCAGCGCCAGTGCGGAGTAGGGGGTTTGACTGGCGGGTTTAAGCACCATCGTACAGCCTGCTGCCAGCGCCGGACCGGCTTTACGGGTGATCATCGCTGAGGGGAAGTTCCACGGCGTAATCGCGGCGGTAACGCCGATCGGCTGCTTGATGACGATCAGACGCTTATCGGCCTGATGGCCAGGGATCGTATCGCCATAGATGCGTTTGCCCTCTTCGGCAAACCACTCAATAAATGAGGCGGCATAGGTGATTTCGCCTTTGGCCTCCGCCAGCGGTTTACCCTGTTCCAGGGTCATCAGGCGGGCGAGATCATCCTGATGCTCAATCATCAGGTTGAACCAGCGGCGCAGGATATTGGCTCGCTCTTTGGCGGTCAGCGCACGCCAGGCTGGCAGGGCGCGGTTAGCGGCGTTAATCGCTTCGCGGGTTTCATCTGCCCCCATTTTAGGTACGCTACCCAATTGCTGACCGTTGGCGGGATTGGTCACCGCGATGGTCTCGCCGCTGTTGGCGTCACGCCAGTTGCCGTCGATCAGTGCCTGCTGGCGAAATAATGCTGGATCGTTAAGTTGCATGATTGCTTCCTGTCTTAATCGGTTTAACGGGTAAATGCGGCGTGTAATGTCTCCACGCTACGTGCCGCACGCAGCGTGCGTCCGGGGTTACTCTGGTTCTCCAGTAGCGCATGTACTTTGCTGACAATATGTGCGCCGATAGGGATTGCCGACGTTGCTGCCGGAGAAGGGGCGTTACAGGTATGAATTGAGCGTGGCGTGGTGACAAACAGAAAATCGTCGATAAGCTTGCCATCAGGTGACACCGCCTGTGCCCGTACGCCCGCAGGCCACGGCTGCAGATCCTTAAGCGTCAGGCTCGGGCAGTACTTTTGTACCAGCCGCAGATAACCGCTTTTGCACAGCGAATTCTTCATTTCACCAAGCCCTGAGCGCAGGTTGTTTTGCAGCACGCGGCGAATACCAGAAGAGCCGAGGATCTCCAGCGTATCGCTGAGCGAGAAGTCACGTTTACGATAGCCTTCACGTTTAAATGCCAGTACCGCGTTGGGGCCGACGGTGACGCTGCCGTCAATCATCCGGGTCAGATGAACGCCGAGAAAAGGCATCGCCGGGTCGGGGATGGGGTAGATCAAATGGTTAACTATCTGATTATGTTCTGGCGCCAGGCGGAAATATTCGCCCCGGAACGGACAGATGATAAAGCCAGGTTCAACGCCGAGCATTTTTACCAGTCGGTCCGCCATCAGGCCAGAACAGCTAATCAGCGTCGCGCCTTCATATTCCTGGCCCTGACGGGTACGGACAATTACACCCGCAGCATGCTCTTTCAGCGCGCTGACCTCGGCGTTGTAAATAATCTCACCGCCTTTGGCCTGGAAAATCTTCGCCATCGCGGCGGTGACTTCGCGGTAGCTGACAATCCCGCTCGACGGGACAAAAATGCCGCCCAGTCCGGTGATATTGGGTTCACGCTCGCGAAGTTCCTGCGCATTCAGCCATTCGCGCTCCAGACCGTTAGCGGCGGTGCGATCCCAAAGCGCGCGCATGCGCTCCATTTCCAGAGCGGAGGTGGCAACCAGCATTTTTCCGCAGACGTCGTAGCGGATGCCGTTTTGGTCGCAAAAGGCTTTTGTGGCGCGATTTCCGGCCAGGCAAAATTGTGCCTTCAGGCTGCCGGGGGTGTAATAGACCCCGGCATGAATGACGCCGCTGTTGTGGCCCGTTTGGTGGCAGGCCGGGCCGGACTCTTTTTCCAGTAGCGCGATTTTGGCGTCCGGATAGACATCAATCAGTTGCATGGCGGTCGACATGCCGATAATGCCGCCGCCAATAATCACAAAATCATACATCCGCTTTTCCTTCGCGCTTACTGATGGGTCTGGTAGTGGTTGGTCGCGTACGCAAAATAACCACGCTGGCGCATCAGTTCGCGGCGCAAGTCCGGATGCGAAGTGAAACGATCGCGCCCGTGCAGCCAGAACAGGTTGTTGATCAGCAGGAATTTACCTACTGAAACCGGAACGGAAATAATGTTCTTGCTGGTTTCCAGCGCATCGGACAGGTCGCTCAGCCAGACGCCTTCTTCATAGTCTTTTGGCTGGACGAACTGGTCGATGTAGCGCATTACCGGGCGGCCCTGCTGGTCAACGTCAAATACCGGATGGAACACTTCCTGACTGACGTTTTTGCTTGGCGGTGCGGCAAAGCGCATGGCGCGACGTGCCAGAGGATGGGTAAAGTACTGCTCCAGATGCTCCCAGTCGTCGAGGTGCAGCAGCAGCGAGTTACCGCCGGTCATGTTCTGCTCGTCGATCTTCATCATCAGCACGTAATCGGTGATTTCTTCGAGGTAGGTTCCGTCGTTGTGCAATTCCATTACTCGGTGAGGCTGGCGCAGATAGCTGTCTGAGTTATCGACGTTTTTCACCACAAAACGTGCGTAATATTGACCGCTCATCGCATCAAAATTAGAGCGTCCGATGAGGTGCGCTACCGCCGTTGCCAGCTTGACCATCTCTTCCGCCTGCGCCACGTCGTCTACGCCAACGGCATTGATCAGCAGTGCGCCTTCGGCACGATCGAGCAGGGTTTTCAGCAGCAGGGGCTGTAACTGATTGCCGCACAGGTCGTCGAGGATCTTGCCCACTTTGAAGCGCAAGAAGGATTTGTATTCCAGCGCCTGAACCGGCCACTGCGCGACGGCCTGCAGAAATTGCTCAGTGGTCTCAGCAGAAAAAGTCAGCTCCAGCAGGCGTGGGGATTGGGCTGACGGTTTCAGCGTGAAACCGCTGTAGTGCTGGGCTGGATCTTCAGCGTTCGGTTTTACGGCAGTCAGTGCGTTCATCAAATCGTTCCTCTCAGTAGATTGTCAGGGAGATATGGCGCAGCTCGTTTCGTAGCCATAAATTAAAAATATCTACATTTTTGAAAAACGCGCACAGAATGAGCTTGTTTGTTTATTATTTGTGATCAAAAACAACAAATATTTAACATTATGAAGGGTGTGGGTTAATGCGAGGGAAAAGATAAAGTATTTTAAAACAGTGAGTTAATCACGCTGCCGTTGGTGATGTGTCAACGGCAGCGGCAAAGTCAGTAACCGACTTTATAAATACGCCCGGTTTGGATGCCTTCCACACTGCGGCGGTAGGCGTTGGCGACGGTGGTGGCGGGCACGCTTTCAAAGCCCGGGAAGAAACTGTCGTAAGCTTCGGCGGACTCACTCAGCACGGTCGGACTTATCAGGTTAATGCGTTGACCATGGCCTAGTTCACAGGCCGCGGCGCGAACAAACCCTTCCAGCCCGGCATTGATCGTTGCGGCGTTTGTCCCCTGGGCGATGGGCTCGTGGGCGATAATGCCGCTAATTAACGTTATCGAGCCGCCATCATTCAGGAAATGCTGCCCGGTTAATGCCAGTCGTATCTGGCCTAATAGCTTATCCTGAAGCCCCTGATTAAAGTCCTGGTCGGTCATGGTCGACAGCGGTCCAAAGAACAGATTACCGGTGGCGGAAACGATCGCATCTACCCGACCGACTTTTTCAAACAAGGCCTCGACACTCTCCTGCGAGGTGATATCGACCTGGTAATCACCCTGAGTGCGACCCACGCGGACCACCTCATGTTTACGGCTCAATGCTTGCGTAACTGCGCGACCCACTGTACCACTGGCACCAATAATGACGATTTTCATAACCACCTCCGCAATAGTGTGAGCCGCTATTCTTTAATGAAAATGAAATCAGATAAACTGGCTAAAAGTTAGATGATTACTAACCAGGGGTTTGTAATATGGATAAACTGCGCGGCATGGAAACGTTTGTCGCCGTGGTGGAGAGTGGGAGCTTTACTTCTGCGGCGACGAGGCTCGAGATGTCTGCGGTGATGGTGGGAAAATATATCACCCAACTGGAAGCGCAGCTCGGCACGCGTTTGCTGGAGCGCAATACGCGCCGCCAGAGTCTGACCGATGCCGGACGCGTCTATTTTGAAGAAGCCCGTCGTGTGCTGGAGCAGGTATCGATAGCCGAACGTTCGGTAGAGCGTCTGCGGCTGGCACCTGCGGGGACGCTGCGCATTAGCGCGCCCACTTCTTTTGGCGCTTGCGTGATCTCGCCGCTGGCCGCTGCGTTTTTACAGACCTGGCCAGAGGTGCGCATTGAACTGGATCTCACCAACCGGATGGTTGATCTGGTGAATGAAGGTGTCGATCTGGCGATCCGCATTGGCGATATCCATCAGACAGACGTGGTGGCGAAATACCTGTGTCCCTACCGTATGGCAATTTGTGCTTCGCCAGATTATCTTGCCCGTCATGGCACCCCCCGGACACCCGTGGATCTGGTGGATCATCTGTGCCTGTCCCATACCGTGTGGACGGCTCGCAACGAGTGGATACTGCCTGGCGTGACGGGGGAGGTCAGATGGAAGCGCGATGCGATCCTGCGCTGTAACGATGGTCATGGCCTGCGTATGGCAGCGGTAGCGGGGGCTGGGCTGTTATTGCAACCTGAGGTGCTGCTGGCGCAAGAACTGGCTACGGGGAAATTGATTCGGATCCTGGAAGGGTTTACGCCGCAGCCGCGGCCAATTCATTTGCTGTGGCGACAGGATTTGCGTCCGTTGCCTAAGCTGACACGGTTTGTTGAACATGTGCTGGAAGGAACGCAGGGGCTGCGCGGAAAATAAAAATGCCGGATGGCGTTGCGCTTATCCGGCCTACAACCGAGCCAAATTGTAGGCCGGATAGGGCGCAATAGCGCCGCCATCCGGCAATTTGTTAGCCGATATCCACCTGCGGTTTGCTGTTGCGTTTACGGATCATGCGCAGCACCGGCGGGACCACGATAACCAGTACCGCCATCACCAGCAGCACTTTCGCCACGCCGCTGGCCCACAGAATATCCATACTGCCGTTACTGATAGACAACGCCCGGCGCAGGTTCTGCTCCAGCATTTCCCCGAGAACGAAGCCCAGAATCAATGGCGACATTGGGAAGTGCATTTTACGCAGGATGTAGCCCAGCACGCCGAGGGCGACCATCAATACCAAATCGAAGGTGGTGCTGTGAACGGCGTACACGCCAACCGCGGAAACTGCCGCGATAGCCGGTACCAAAAACCACAGCGGGATGGTCAGCATGCGGGTAAACAGACCGATCAGTGGAATGTTCATCACCAGCAGCATTACGTTAGCAATCAGCAGCGCTGCAATCAGCCCCCAAACGATATCCGGCTGCTCGGTAAACATGGCTGGACCCGGGGTGATGTTGTACAGCGTTAGCGCGCCCATCATCACCGCCGTGGTACCGGAGCCCGGCACGCCGAGCGTCAGCATCGGAATAAAAGAGCCGCAGGCCGAGGCGTTGTTGGCGGCTTCTGGCGCCGCAACGCCGCGAATATCCCCCTTGCCAAAGCTGTCGCTGTTGCCGCTGAGCTTTTTCTCGGTCATGTAGGTGATGGCACTGGCAATGGTGGCGCCAGCGCCAGGCAGAACGCCGACGAAAAAGCCAATCACTGATGAACGCAGGGTGGCCCCTACGCACTGTGCGCCTTCTTTGGCGTTGAACAACATGCGGCCCGTTTTACGCACCAGCGTCTGGCCACTGCTGGTATGTTCCAGCATTAACAATATTTCAGAGACAGAGAACAGCCCAATCACCACCACGATAAACTGCACACCGTCAGAGAGATGGACACTGTCAAAAGTAAAGCGATAAACCCCGGTGTTGGCGTCTACGCCGACGGTCGCAAGTCCGAGACCGATAAGCGCTGCCAGAAATGATTTCAGCGGATTTTGCGCCATCATGCTGCCGAGACAGGCAATGGCGAAAACCATTAAGGCAAAGTATTCCGCTGGACCGAAAGCCAGCGACCATTGGGCTAACGCCGGGGCAAACAGAATGATGCCGCCGATGGCGATAAGCGAACCAAAGAAAGAGCTGACCGCCGAGATAGAGAGCGCCACGCCACCACGTCCTTGCTGCGCCATCGGGTAACCATCCAGCGCGGTCATAATCGCCGCCGCATCGCCGGGAACATTCAACAGGATGGAGGAGATGCGCCCGCCATATTCACAGCCTATGTAGACTGTAGCCAGCAGGATCAGCGCGGATTCTGCGGGCAGATGCAAAGCAAAGGCCAGCGGCAGCAGGATCGCCACGCCGTTGATCGGCCCAAGGCCGGGCAGCAAACCCACAATGGTGCCGACAAAACAGCCTATCAAGGCGATGACCAGGTTTTCCGGTGTCATTGCCACCGCGAAACCCTGAGAAAGATAAATCCAGGTATCCATCGTTTCTCCGTTAACCCAGCCAGGCGCCGAGTGGTAAGGTGACGTCAAGCAGTCGGTCAAAGGCATACCACAGCAGAATGCCGAGCACCGCGCCGGAAATACCCGCAGCCGGGATGGTTGCACCGAACAGCATGCCAATCACCACGGTGAGAATGGCGGTGGCGATGGGAAAACCGAGCCACTCAAAACCCCAGGCGTACATCAACAGAACAATGACCATCGTCAGCAGCTTTTGCAGCACGTGGCGACGGGGCCAACTGATGGTGTCCGGATGGCGCAACAGCAGCGCCACGGCACAGACCAACATCAGACCGATAATGCCAAGCGGGAAGGGACGCGGCCCTACGGGTTCATAGCTGTATTCGCTGCTGATTTGCCAGGCCACGAACAGCCCGGCTATGCAGAGCAACAGCCAGATACCTGCGAAAATACGATCGCTCATCATCTTTGCCTCTGCGTTTACTTCGCCAGACCGAAGGCTTTCGCCTGCTCACGATAATCCGTGACCTGCTTTTTCACGTAGTCGTCGAGCTGTTTGCCACTCATGTTGAATTCAAACAGGCCGCGCAGATCGCGCTGCTTTTTAAACTCATCGGTCTGCTGGAGTTTGTTAAAGGCATCAACCCACCACTGATACTCGGCGTCGCTGACTTTTGGCCCAACGTAGAAGCCACGAATGATAGGCCACACGAGGTCATAACCCTGCTCTTTGGCGGTTGGCACGTTGGCTAACTGTCCCGGCAGGCGTTCATCAGAGAACACCGCGAGCACGCGGATTTTGTCGCCGCTGAGGTAAGGCACCATCTCACTGAGATCGCCGGAAACCACCTGCACGTGATTGCCCATCAGTGCGGTAACCGGCTCGCCACCGCCTTCAAAGGCCACATAGCGCATCTTGTGTGGATCGACATTGGCTTTTTGCGCCAGCAGCGCCGACTTCATCCAGTCCTGGCTACCGATAGAGGCACCTGCACCAATGACCACGCTGTTAGGGTCTTTTTCCATTGCCGTCAGCAGATCTTTCAGCGTTTTCCACGGTGAGTCCTGGCGCACGGCAATCATGCCGTAGTCGGTACCCACACTTGCCAGCCAGCGGACATCATCCACGCCGTAGCGACCAAACTTGCCCTGTGACAGGTTCAGCAGTGAGCCGCCGGAGAAGGCCACTACGGTTCCCGCTTCAGCCGGGCGTTGAGCGACGATCGCGTTATAGGCCACGGCACCAACGCCACCGGGCATGTAGGTGACGCGCATCGGTTTTTCGATAGCGCCGGTTTCCATCATGCTCACCTGAATCAACTTACAGGTGAGATCGAAACCGCCGCCGGGTTTAGCAGGGGCGATACATTCAGTGCGCGATGGCGCTTGTTCCGCCAGTACAGAGGTACTCATCAATAAAATGCTTGCAGTAAGGGTACGAAGTAACTGTTTTTTCATTGTTTATCCTCACGCCGGAAAACCGGATTTTCGGGTACGGAAGAAGATTTTTGTGATTATGTGAGCCGATGTGTAGCAGTTCGGTTGCGTGATTGTTAAAACATTAACCTTTCAATTCCCTTTCAATGCGGCAGAAACTTTACAGGATGTGATATGCGTCTCTTATTAGCGGAAGATAACCGTGAGTTAGCTCACTGGCTGGAGAAAGCGCTGGTGCAAAACGGTTTTGCCGTTGACTGCGTGTTTGATGGCCTGGCAGCCGACCATCTTTTACATAGCGAAACGTATGCGCTGGCGGTGCTGGACATCAATATGCCGGGGCTGGATGGTCTGGAAGTCGTTCAGCGGCTGCGCAAACGCGGGCAGACGCTTCCTGTCCTGCTGCTGACGGCGCGTAGCGCGGTGGCCGATAGGGTGAAAGGGTTGAACGTCGGAGCCGATGATTATCTGGCAAAGCCGTTTGAAATCGAGGAACTGGATGCCCGGCTGCGGGCCTTGCTGCGTCGCAGTGCGGGACAGGTGCAAGGCATACAGCAACTGGGGGAGCTGGCGTTTCACGATGAAGGCTATTTTCTGTTGCAGGGGCAGCCGTTGGCGCTCACGCCACGTGAACAGGCGCTGTTGACGGTGCTGATGTACCGTCGGTTGCGGCCGGTTTCACGTCAGCAGTTGTTTGAGCAGGTCTTCAGCCTGAGTGATGAGGTTAGTCCCGAAAGCATTGAGCTGTATATCCATCGTTTGCGCAAAAAGCTACAGGGAAGCGATGTGCGTATTGCTACGCTGCGCGGTCTGGGCTATGTGCTGGAGCGTAGCGATGAAGTGGGTTAAACCCCAATCGTTGTACCTGCAACTGCTGATGTTTCTGGGCTTGCCGCTAATGTTGCTGTGGGGGCTGTCGGCATTTAACAGCTATGTCAGTGCGCTACAGGCGGCGACCCAGGCGTATGACCGCACGCTCCTTTCATCCGCCAGGACCGTTTCCGAGCGGCTGGTGGTGCGCAATAAACAGCTGGAAGTGAACGTGCCATGGGTGGTGCTGGACAGCTTTGAATTGAATATGAATGACCGACTGTACTACAAAGTGGTTGATCCGGCGGGGAAGGTTATCTCTGGTTATGACGATTTACCGGCGATGCCGCCAGCTACCTCGCGCACGCGGCTTTATCCGGCGCTGGCATGGTTTTATCACACTGAATATCGCGGTGAGGCAATCCGCGTGGCACGTCTTCTGCAGCCCGTCAACGAAGGCGGCATTGTCGGCATGGCGGAGATTTATGTTGCCGAAACGCTGCAATCGCGGCGTTATCTGGCGCGACAGCTGCTGTTTTCCTCGTGGGTTTCGCAAGGGCTGCTGGTGCTACTGACTCTGGTGCTGGTTGGCTGGCTGCTGCGCCGGGTGCTACGCCCGATGCGCCAGCTTTCATCGCTGATGGTGCGTCGTGAGCCAGGCTTGCTGACACCGCTGCCGGAACTGCTGCCATGGTCGGAAACCCGTCTGCTGATTGTGGCTTTCAACCGTTATCTGGACCGACTTCGCGGTCTGATCTCTCGTCAGGAGCGCTTCAGCGCGGATGCTTCCCATCAGCTCAAAACGCCGTTGGCGGTACTGAAAACTCAGGCATCGGTGGCTCTCGCCAGCACCGAACCGCGGCAATGGTATGAGAGTTTACAAGCCATGAGTAGCACGCTCGATAATACCATTCAACTGACGGAGAGGCTGTTGCAGTTGTCTGCGGTGAAGCGCAAGGAGCAGGGGGAAAGGCATTTCTCGCCGGTTAATCTGTATGAGGTGGTGCAAACCAGCTGTTTTACCCGACTGGCGCAGTCGCGTAGTAAAGGGATCGATCTGGGCTATGAAGGGGAACAGGACGCGGTGTGGGTCGAGGGAGATGAAGTGCTGCTCGGTGAACTGTGTGGGAATCTGCTGGATAACGCACTGAAATACACGCCGTCACAGGGGATGGTGACCGCCCGACTGCAACGAGAAGGAGAGGCCGTGGTGCTGGTGGTCGAAGATAGCGGACCGGGCATAGATGAGCAGATGGTTCATCAGGCTCTGCTACCGTTTCATCGTCTTGATAACGTAGGCAATGTCCCAGGCGCCGGGATCGGCCTGGCGCTGGTCAATGATATTGCTCGCCTGCATCGCACGCATCCTCAGCTAACGCGTAGTGAGACATTAGGTGGGCTGAGGGTTCAGGTACGCTTTTTAAGCGTTACCGTATGAGGTATTCATGGTGATGATATTTGTTGTTTAATTATAATAAAAAGTAATTAATTGTATTATTAATATCATTTGAAATGTTGTCTTAAGGCAGCTGTTTTTATTTTAATTACTGTATTAAACAGCATCTCTAAGGTGATTCAACGTCACTAAAACAATACTTTTGTGCAATTTATCATACATAAAACACTTTTTCATAGACCATGGGATGTTATCTGTCAATAGCGAAAATGTTGTTAAAGGTTATCTTTTTTGCTGAGGTAGATAAAACTTCTATTGATATCATCTGCATTAAAATCATATAGATACGATTTCACTGGGGAGTATTGTCACAGTAATGAGTATTATTTTTTACATTTACTGACAATGTACCATTGCGTTTTTTAGACTTGTGATATAATTAGCAACATGAAATGAGAAAAAAACAATTAAAGATCAATAAATAATGGGCTGAGATATGCTTAAAAAATCGCTAAAGATTAGCAGCCAAGGATATCCAGTCTTTTTAAAACTGGTCGATTTCATTGTTATCAATGTGACGTTAATTTTTAGCGCCCATCTGCTGGGTTTGGTGCCCTTTAACACCATTGCCATTTTGAGTCTTCTCTTCTCAATCTTTTTCTTGCTGTTTGCTGAATACATTAAAATGTACCAGCAAAAGATTAAGACGATCGGTTTACGTAATCAAAAGCGCTTGGTTTTTTGTACGCTGCTGGCGATTTTTTTTAACGAACTGGTCAGTATGACGGTGGCTGAACCTGAGTCACTGGGCTACTTAGACAGACTGCCTTCCCCTTTTTATTCAGCCATTATTTACTGGTACTTCATTCCATTACCTTTTCTTTACTACATTCGTTTTTTTATTTTTAAGTATTCAACGAAAAAGAGTATCCGTGTGGCGATTATTGGTCTGACCGACAATGGTCTGGCCGCAGAAACCGCGCTAATGAATGAATACGCCAATATCACATTAGATCTGGTCTTTTATGATGAGCGCGCCTTATCTCGCTGTGGCGATGTCGTTGATAAGGTTAAAAGCCCCTTTCGTGGTCCGGTGATCAATCTGGTCGAGGAAGCCAAGAAGGGAAACATAGACGAAATCTATATTGCTTTACCGATGGTTGCTTTACATCGCATTCGTCACTTTTTGGCCATGATGTCAGACACCACCGTAGATACCTATATTGTCCCTGACTTTTATACCTACAGTAACAACATGTCCAAGTTACGCTCCATCCACAATCTGCAAACTATCGGTATCTTTAGTTCACCGTTCGAAGGGGCGGGCTCGTTTATTAAGCGGGCGGAAGATTTGGTTCTTGGCAGCATCATTATGGTGATGATTTCCTCCCTGATGCTGGCGATTGCCATTGGTATCAAACTCACGTCCCGTGGGCCGGTTTTTTTCAAACAGGACCGCTATGGCTTGAGTGGGCAAAAAATTAAGGTCTGGAAGTTTCGTTCTATGCGCGTCATGGAGAATTCCGATACGGTTATTCAGGCCACTAAAAACGATCCGCGGGTAACCAAATTCGGGAGCTTTTTGCGCCGCACTTCGCTGGATGAACTTCCTCAATTTATTAACGTTTTACAGGGAAGTATGTCGATTGTCGGTCCCAGACCTCATGCGGTTACGCATAATGAGCAGTACCGCAAACAGGTCGAAAATTACATGATTCGCCATAAAGTTAAGCCAGGGATCACTGGGCTTGCGCAGATCAACGGATTCCGCGGGGAGATCGATGCGCTTTATAAGATGGAAAAAAGGGTTCAGTACGATATTGAGTACATTCAAAACTGGTCGTTATGGCTGGATATAAAAATTATTATTAAAACTATTTTCAAAGGATTTGTCGGTAAGAATGCATACTAAATTACTCGTTATTACCGGAATCGTGATATCGCAGTCCGCATGGGCTGATTTAACACCGAAATCACACATTGGCTTTGCGGGGATAGACTTCCAGGGCAAGGTCGCTGTGGACTATGGTTATAATGATAACGTGTCTTATCAGCCACATAGCAGCGATGCTATCGGTTCCTCGTTTCAGAGTGCGGCGCCCGTTCTGAGTATGATTGGAGAGCGTGGTCAGGATAAGTATTTGCTGATGTACTCTGGGGATTATCGTAACTACTCAAGCGATTCTGCTGATAACTACAACGATCATTTTTTCCGTTTTAACGGTGCCTGGCGTTATGGACTCAAGCATGGCTTAACCCTCAATCTGGAGGATTCGCTTGGGCATGAATCCCGCGGTCGTGACATCACCGAGGGTTTTCTACCGAGTCAGTTCGAGCAGTATGGGATTAAATCTCCGCTGACGACGAAATTTATCAATAGTGAATTACGCTACAGCTACGGTGCGCCTGATGGTCGCGGCAAAGCGGAACTGGCGTTGTTATACAAAAAACTGACTTTCGGTAACACCTCTGATGTTCGGGACAGCAGTGAGGACTTCTACAATTATATTCAGGAACAGGAATGGCATGAAAATAGCCTGATAGCGGAAGTTTTTGACCAATACTCATCCAGAACGCGATTTCGCTATAGCTTTATTACTAACCAGCGTCGTTATGATAACAACTCAGAAAAAGACACTAATGAGTATTATTTGCTGTATGGCCTGAAGTCGCAGTTGACGGGGAAAACCAATGTCGACATGAATATTTCATGGTTGTATAAAACATTTGAAAACAACGCAAACTCGCATGATTTTAATGGTCTAAACTGGGACATAAAAGCGGAGTGGAAGCCGTTACAGCAGTCTGTTTTCACGGCCCACTCTGCGCAAAGCATTAAAGACCCATCGGAAGTTGGGGGATATATTTTAGTGACCCAGTATGGCCTTTCTTACCAGCATTTCTGGTTAGGTACTCGTTTTTCTACTTTATTGGACTACTCATTCACTTCGGAAGACTATAAAAAACAGAACAAGGATCGGCATGATAAAGATGGCGTGTTTAGCGTCACCATGAGCTATGACTACACGCCGTCGGTTAATTTTGAGATTAAATATCAGATAGATACATTAAATTCGAATAAGGATACTGACTCGTTTTATATCGGTCCCAACGACAATCAGGAAGTCATTAGAACGTTGGGTTATGATAATTCTATGATTATGCTTAAAGCTAAGGTTCAGATCTAAAATGAAAATAATAGAACTGTGCGCGGTTTTGCTATTCAGTATCCTGTTGGTCGGATGCACAGCGTCCAGCCCGCGATTAATGGACGATCCTGCTACTGTTCAGCAGGATTACCGGCTTGGGGCGGGGGATACGGTCAATATCGCTGTTCATGGTCAACCCGATATGACGATGCGGTTTATTTTGGATAAGAGCGGGGAAATTAATTTCCCCTTTGTTGGTGCTCTTAAATTACAAGATAAAACCGTTGATCAAGTGACTAAAGAATTAACTCAACGCCTGACCGGAGATTATTTTACATCTCCAATGGTGACGGTGAGTATTGCCGAGTTCCGCAAATACTATGTTTCAGGTGAGGTAAAAAGTCCAAATGGCTTCGCTTATGAGCCAGGGCTTACCGTCGAGAAATCTATTGCGCAGGCGGGTGGATTTACAGATCGTGCTGACCGAAAAGATATCAACATTCGCCTGTCAGGGAGCAATCAGCTGCTTGAGAATGTCGATTTAACGCACTCTGTTCATCCTGGGGATGTCGTGATTATTGGCATGGGGTTCTTCTGACGATGAAACTATCAATAGTGGAAAACGGCAAAAAACGAGAAAGCAGTGTCGAATTCTCCCGCTTTGCCAAAGAGCTGAAAAAGAACGCCTGGAAAATCGCGCTGGCCGGTATCGTTGCCGGGGTCGTCGCGTATCCGTTAATCAGCATGATGTCCTCAAAGTATGTTTCAACGGCGACGGTGCTGATTAAGGCGCAGGCTGATAACGTTTCTCCGTTTCCACAGGTTGATGGTTTCGATTCAACACGCAGTGGTTACTACGAAACACAATATGCGTTGATGCATTCACGTATTGTGCTGGAGCAAGCCGTACGTGATATGAAGCTGGATGAAAACCCGGAGTTTACCGGGGAAAAAGCCGGTGCTCAGGGGGCTGATAGCAATGAAAGTCGGCAACTGAGAATGGAGCAAGCGCTGAAAACGTTATCGAAAAACCTGAATGTCATCGGTATTCGCACGACGAACCTGGCTTCCATTACCTATGAATCAACTTCGCCTCAGGTTGCGGCTGATATTGCCAACGGCGTCGCGCAGGCTTTCATCAACTATACGGTGGAGCAGAAACGTCTGAAGGTGGAGAAAGCTCGCGAACTGAATTTTGAAAAAATGGAAGAGATTCAGAAGTCGATAGCTAAGCAAAAAGACGAGATGGACAGCTATCTGAAAAATGCCGGGCTGCTGACCTTCCGCGGTATCGATGGTTTTGAAACCGAGCAGTTAAGTATCGTAACTAATCGCCTGGCCGATGCGACCCAGCGTCGGGTTGCCGCTGAATCCGTCTATAACGAGGTGAACGGGGGAGGTAAGTCCATTGAGAGCGTTATCTCGCTGCCTTCGGTCTCTAACCACGCTCAGATCCAGGATTTGCGCATTGCGTTGATTCAGGCGCAACGAACGTTGTCCGAACAGCGTAAAGTCTATGGGCCAAAAAATCCCGCTATTTTAAAAGCCGAGGCCGATGTTCAGTCGATCCAAAGCCAGACCGGGCGGGTATTGGGCGAGCTGAAAGTCGGTTTACGTCAGCAATATCTGGCGGCGCTGGCGGACGAAAAAAACTATCAACAGCAAGTGATTGAGCAGAAAGAGATCTTCCAGAAAATGGCGTCAAAACGGGATGCCTGGAACAGTCAAAAGCTGTCGTTAGATAAAATGGAAGACCTGTATAAATCGCTTTATCAACGTACTCAGGAGCTGTCGCTGTCCGGCGTGAATGCCGATGCGGTGTTATACGACCCTGCGGTACCCGCGTTAAAACCGGCGAAACCGAATAAATCTTTATTGTTGCTGATGGTGGTCATGCTGGTGGTGGTGTTCAGCATCATGTATTTCATTGTCAAAGCGGCAATGGATAACTCAATCGGTACCCTTACTCGCATGAAAAAACGGCTCAATGTTGTTCCGCTGGGTGAAATTCGTCGTTTTAGCGGAACCTCAGGGCGCGCACAGGTGCGGGATATGATCATGAAGAACTCGCTTAATGCCGATATTGTGCACGGTATCCGTACCCGGATTATGCTGGATAATCGACCTTTACAGACGCTCGCTGTGGCGTCGACGGAGCACGGCGATGGGCGTTCTTTGTTGGCGAATCTGTTAGCGAACTCTTTTAGTTTCGACCAGAAAACACTGCTTATTGATGCAGATTTCTTTAACACTGGTGGGCTCACATCCGAGTTGGCGTCAGCTACATCCGCAGGCTTAGCGGAACTGCTGCGCGGGGAGACAGAGCTTGAACAGGCGAGGATCAAACTCAGTGATAACCTCGACTTTATTCCACACGGCAAGAACACCATCTCATCTTTACTGATGCTGTCGTCGGAGCATGTTGAACTCTTAATGCGCGAGTTGAAATCGCATTATCAGCGCATCATTATTGATGTTGCTGCCGTGAATCAGAGCCAGGATGTTCAACTGATCAAACGTGCCGTCGATGGCGTTGTTTTCATTGTGAAAGCCGGGGCGGGGTCCGCGGGACAAATCGCCAACGCGCTGGATAAGATCGAGGAAAATAACGGCGTGGTGATTGGTGCGGTGCTCAATGCAGTTGAAGAAAAGGATCTTGAGACACAAGAGGGTCTGCGTTCACTGAACTTCAGTACCGATCAACTGATGGCAACGCCAGGCCGCGTATGAGTCTACTGAAGAGCGCTTCCACAATAGCCGGTTCATCAGTCATCTCGCAGTTGATTGGTGCACTGTCTATTTGGTTGATTTCACACAAGTACGATATGGCTGAAGTGGGACTTTATGCGCTCAACTACAGCATCGCCGTGGTGGGCGCTCAGGTGTGTACCTTTGCATCACAGCTGTTAATTCCTAAACAGCAGGATGACGAACTGGTGCAGAATGTCGTGTTTTGCTTAATACAAAGCACGATCATTGCCTTACCGTATGCTGTGCTGACAGCGTGGCTGTTTCACCAGAACATTCTGTTTCTCTATTTACTGACGCTGGCAACGGCGTGGGTTTTAATCTCGGAAAACCTGTCGCTACGCACGGCCAACTTTCGTTTTCTGATCTTCCAGCGTATTTCTGTCTCTGTGGTGGTATTACTTTCGGTTCTGGTTACGCATCATGTGCAGCTGTTTTATTGGTCGTGGACCTGTACGACGATGGTGCTGACCATAAGCTGTATTTTGCATTCGTTTGATATTCGTTCGGTGGCGGCCAGACATCTGCGACCCGCCAGTAATTGGCATTTTTTCAAACAGAATATTCATCACATTACCAAAGTGGGCAGCGCGGAAGTGCTGGCGATGGCCAGCAGCAATTTGCCTATTATGCTGATTAACTTTTGGTTCTCGGCGCTGACGGCGGGTTATTTTTCCGTGGTTAGCCGCTTTTGCCTGGCGCCGGTGGTGATCATCGGGAATGCGGTGCGCAATACTATTTTTTCCAAATGGTCTATCGACTTCAGAAATAATACCTTTAACTATCAGGAGTATACCAAGGTACGTATGCTATTGCTGGTACTAGGGGTTATCTGTACCCTTGGGGTTTTTATTTTCTATCCGATTGTGATGCGCCTCGGCTTTAGCGAAGACTGGATAAACTCCATTGAGACGTCACGCTACATGTTGCCCTATTTATTCCCGGCGCTGGCGATAAGCCCTCTGACGGTGATAGAGCTTATTTTTGGTTCCCATCGCTATTTTCTGCGTATCCAACTGGAACAGCTGGCGATTGTACTCTTCGCTTTTGTTGTGACGCCCTATTTTTATAAAGATTATGCAACGTCGGTCATCTTGTTTTCTTCACTGACATTTATTCGCTACGCCTTCATTTATCTGAAAATGAATAAGCGCGCCAATCTCCTGAAAGACAAGCCGGTGATACTATGACGCTGAATACCGGATACTATTTACAGGTTTACACCTTTGTCACGCTGATCCTGTGTGGCCTGGTGCAATACTTTACCGGCATGCAGTCAGTGCTGTGGATACCTTTTTTCCTCACCTTATTGATGGTGGGATTATTGGTGATGCAGACGCGTGATGGCTCCTTACATCTGGATGCCCAGGAGACGATTGTCCTGGCGTTGTACTTTTCGTTTCTGGTGCTGGCTGGAGCATCGACGCTGATTCAGGGCGGGATCACAGTCGCGATTGTGGCATTTAAAAACGAAATTGCGCTGTCGCTGGTGATGATCTGTTTGCTGCTGGGCTTTTGCAGGGAATCACAGATTTACCGCGCAACGCGCTATCTGTATTGGGTGTTTTACGCGCAGATTCCGGTAATGATTTATCAGGTTTTACTGGTTGTTCCCCAGCGCGTTGCGGTGCGCGGCGAAGATGAGAAATGGGACTCCGTGGTTGGCACGTTTGGCGGTGACCCAATGGGAGGCGGGAATACTGCCGCAATGGGCCTGTTTTGCCTGTTAATTATGTTGTTAAAAGTCTCAGAATATAAGCATGGACTCACCACGTTCAAATCCATGGCGCTGCATATTGTTCTCGGTATCGGGTTATGCATCATTGGTGAAGTGAAGTTTGTCATCCTGCTATCGCCTATATTCCTGGCGTGGGTGTGGCTTTCACCGAGCTACGTCAAAGACGTTAGTAAGGTCAATCTGAAGACGTTGTTGGTTATTGTGGCGGGAATGCTGTTGCTTATTAGCCTGTCGATTGTGATCCTCGCGTACTATTATTCTACAGCGTTCGGTGGCGATCCATCGAAAAGCTCGTTAAGTATTTTTATCGACTCCTTAAGCTATATCTTTGATCCGAACTACATTATGTCTACCGGTGAATTAGGGCGCTTTACGACGTTCCTGTTCTGGTTGAAAAATAACGATCTGTGGGGGCTTTCAGGAACGTTATTTGGCTACGGACTCAATGCCACTAACAGTGGTAGTACGGTGTCGCCGGGCTTTTTGAATATTATCTACAACTTAATTCTCGACTCGACTTCCCTGAGTATGCTGCTGTGGGAAGTTGGGGTGATCGGCACGTTGCTCTTTATTAGCTTATTCATTTATATCCTGAAAGTTTGTCAGCCAAAGCCATTACTGACGCTTGAACAACTGGACCAGCAGGATCTCCAGTTATTGAGCTTTGCACCGGCGTTTAACGCTTTTGCTATCAGTTGCTTAATTAGCTTACCTTACAGCCAGATACTGATGATTACACCGATGTTACAATTCCTGTTCTATTTATCACTAGGATCAAGTTTAGTGATTCGTCGAACCGTCCTTCGCTGCGTAGGGTAATTGTATGGACCAAAAACCGTTTATTTCAGTGAGTATTAAAACACTCAATGAATCTAAATGTATTGAGAAGACGATTGACAGTATCCGTAAGCAGCTTATTGATTATCCACACAAAATTATTGTGGCAGATAGTCTGTCAACGGATAACACCCAACAGCTTGCGATCGATAAAGGGGTGACCGTAGTGTCCTTAACTGACCCTGGCGATCGCTGCTGTGGCGTCGGGCACCAGTTAGGTTATCTGTATAGTGAAGGGGAATATCTGCTGCTGATGGACGGCGACATGGAGCTGGAGGAGGACTTTGTGGATCAGGCCGTCGCGTTTTTGCAGGCCGAACCAGAATATGCAGGCGTTGCGGGAACCGTTGAAATGGACGATGCCGTAAACTATGAATTTAAATCGCGTAAGCAACGCATTAATAAAATCTATCCACTCGGGGATAGCGATCATCTGGGTGGCGGTGGGCTGTATCGTCGGTCGGCAATTGAAAAAATTGGTTATCTGACTAACCGTAATTTGCACGCGTATGAAGAGGCTGAACTGGGCCTGCGTTTAATCGAAGCAGGCTATAAACTGCGGCGTCTGGATATTCCTTACTTCAGCCATACGTCACATACGCTGCCGACGTTTAAGATGCTGGCGCGGCGCTGGACCAGTGGTTATTACCAGGCGCCAGGTGAGCTTTTGCGTTGTAGTTGGGGGAAACCCTGGTTTTCCCAGTCATTCAACATCGTGAAGAATGAGGCGGTATTTGCGCTCTACCTTATTCTCTTATTTGTGACGCTGCTCAGTTTAAATATCAATGTGTTTGCCGTTGCGCTTCTACCATTACTGGCGTTTGCTTTGTTGAAGATTGTGCAAAACCGCTCGTTAACAGATGGGCTGCAAAGCGTTATTAATTTAATCGTACGCTCAGCGGGGCTGATCAAAGGTATTTTTTATCCGGTACGCGATCCGCTGACTCCGCCTAACAGTAAAATCATTCATGAATAACCGGGGCAGGCGCCATGAAAGTATTATTGGTTAACAAGTTTTTTTTCATCAAAGGCGGCGCGGAAACGGTTTATTTTCAAGAGCGCGATATGCTGAAACAGGCCGGAGTGCAGGTTATTGATTTCTCTATGCTTCATGAGAATAATTTCCCCTCGGACTATACGGATTATTTCGTAAGTAATGTGGACTACCACAAAGCGAGCAATCTGCTGGGTGGTATCAAAACGGCGGTTAACTTTATTCATAATTCGCAGGCCTGCAAAAAAATGCTGGCGTTATTAGAAAAAGAGCGCCCGGATATTGTCCACTTTCACAACATCTACCATCAGTTAACACCGGCGTTGATTAAAGTTGCGCGCAATTTTGGCTGCAAAACGGTGCTGACTGCGCATGACTATAAGATTGTGTGCCCCGCGTATTCCATGCTGCGCGACGGCAAGGTGTGTGATTCCTGTATTACCGGAACGGTTTTCAATGCCTTCAGGTATCGTTGTCAGGAAGGTTCAGCCTCAAAAAGTTTACTGCTCTCCCTGGAGGCAACCTGGCAGTACATTGCACAAAACTATCAGGCACTGGATGTGATTGTTTCACCAAGCGTTTTTTTACGCGGTGTTTTGCTGCGCACGCTGCCAAATTCGCGCATTGATGTCATCGTCAATGGCGTTGATGACAGTCGTCCGCTGGATGAGGTAAGCGACGAGGGTTATATGCTGTACTTCGGTCGTCTGAGCCGTGAAAAGGGCGTGGCAACGTTGTTGGCAGCGCATAAAAAAATGCAGAACAAAGCGCCGCTGAAAGTTGTGGGGCACGGTCCGTTGCATGATGAATTAGCCGCCAAATACCCTGATGTTGAGTTTTTAGGTTATGTGCAACAAGGGGAAGCCCTCGACAACCTTATTAAGCATGCGCGAGCGGTGATCCTGCCTTCAGAATGCTATGAAAACTGTTCTATGGCGATATTAGAGGCGATGTCCTTAGGCAAACCGGTTATCGGGTCGCGCATCGGCGGTATACCGGAACAAATTCGTGACGGTGTCGAAGGGATTTTATTCGAACCGGGCAATGCGCAGGAGTTAGCTAATGCGATGGACGCTCTGGCCGACTCGCCTGAGAAGGCGAGGAATATGGGCTTACAAGGTCGTGCACGGTTGAGTGAAAAATATGCGCTGAGTAAACATATGGATACCCTACAGGCGCTGTATAAAGAACTGCTGAGCAGGCCATAGTATGAGTAAAAAAATAACGGTTTTTGGAACGCGTGGTATTCCCGATGTATTGGGCGGTGTGGAGACACACTGTCAGAATCTTTATCCTGCCATTAAACAGCAGTTCGACGTGGATATTTGCGTGATCGCTCGCTCGCCATATGTAAATTACAAACTATCGGTATATAAAAAAGTCGAAACCTACGCGCTGTGGGCACCCAAAAAGCGCTCGCTGGAAGCTATTGTCCATTCCGTTATAGCGGCGTTTAGGACACGTATCGACCATTCGGATATTGTGCATGTCCATGCTATCGGCCCTGGCCTTGTGATCCCACTCTTACGCGTGATGGGTAAAAAGGTGGTTTTTACCCACCACGGGCCCGATTACGATCGCCAGAAATGGGGATATGTAGCCAAAAAAATATTGTTGCTGGGTGAGCGTTGGGCGGTGAGATATGCCAACGAGGTGATTGTGATTTCTGAAGTTATTAATCAACTGATCCAGAAAAAACACGGTCGCTATGATGCGCATTTAATTCACAATGGCGTGAACGAGCCGCGGTTATTATCACAGCTCACCATCGACAATACGCTCTCCCGCTTTGGGCTGCAGCCGAAAAACTACCTCGTGGTGGTTGGGCGGTTTGTGGAAGAAAAAGGGATGCATGATGCCATCGCCGCTTATCAACACAGTGGTTTGACCATACCGTTAGTATTAATTGGCGATGCGGATCATCCGACCGAATACAGCGTGCGCCTCAAAAAGCTTGCCGCCGACACGCCAGGTGTTGTGATGACTGGTTTTTTACGTGGTGACGAACTTCAGGCGGTGTTTTCGCAGGCTAAATTGTTTGTGATGCCCTCATACCATGAAGGATTGCCCATTGCGCTGCTGGAGGCAATGTCATTTTCTCTTCCGGCCGTCGTCAGTGATATTCCGGCTAACCTTGAAGTTCAACTGCCCGCCGAGGCCTATTTTAAGGTGGGAGATGTAACCGGTCTGGCTGAAAAATTAGGCCAAGGGGCAACAGCAAATAGCGTGGACTATGGTGTATATTTGCAAAACTACAATTGGCATGAAATCGCCAAAAAGACGGTTAACGTCTACCACTCCATTGATAAAGATATAGGTTAATTTTGACCAGTCCTCAAAATCGTCCTCCTGCCATCGAACGGTTTTACGCTCACCTTGATGAGCGGATAGCGGAGGAATTGACCCCTGAACAAAAAGAAGGGGTGGAAAAAGCGCTCCTTGCTACAACCCTGACTTCGCGGCATCAGATCGATATTCGCAGAAGCTTTCCTTTTTTCAGTAAGCGTTATTATCTGGTTTTTTTGTTTGGCAGAGATTTACGCCGCCAGCATCGCCAGGAATCAACCCTGTCGAGAATGTTGCTCACTTTTTTGCTGCTGATTGCCGTGCTATTCGTCACCTGCTGCATATTGCTGACGCTGTATATGATCAAATCCGCGTTAGGTATTGATGTGTTCCAAAATTTTCACGTAGGTATCTGGGACTGGTGGTTAAGTCTGAAAGACCGCTAGCGTTAACAAATTGGTGGAGGACGTCTTTGCGATGAAGCGTAAATGGGTTTGTGCGTTGTTGTGCATGTTTTTCCCGCTGACGGTTATGGCCGCATTGACGACCGTTACCCCCAAAGCATTGACGGGCCCGTTAACCAATCCGGGGATTGGCGTGGCAAGTTTTCATCAGGGATATGGTGAAACGCTGGGGCTGGCGGACTATCCCAATACCGGATTTGAATACGAGCGTTTTTACTGGCGGGATCTGGAGCCAGTCGAAGGCCAGTACAATTTTGCGTTGGTGGATGATGCCTTCAAATACGCGGCGGCACATCGTCCTGCGATGAATGTCGGGCTACGATTTATGGCTCTGGCAGAGCCGGAAAGCGGTTCGCAAATTCCTGACTGGCTGATTAAAAAAGGTGTGAAAGGAACCTGGACGCCGGATAAAAAGACATTTGCCCCGGATTTAGACGATCCTCTGTTTATTGAATACAGCCAGCGTCTGTTGAACGCATTTGGTAAACGCTACGATGGTAATGAGAATCTCGCGTTTGTTGATATTGGCATGGTGGGATCGTGGGGAGAATGGCATAACAGCAACTTCCCGAACCTGAAGCCATTACTGGAGCGATACACCACGGCGCAACTGGATCGCTACGTCGCGATGCACTTTTCTGCTTTTCCGGTGACACCAAAAACCATGCTGATAAGCGGCGGTCAAAGTCTGGCGAATGCGGTGGCGCGTGGGGCAGGATGGCGTGCGGACTGTTGGGGAGACCTACGCGTATTTTCAGACTCCTGGAACCATATGGCTGATGATTACCCGCAGCGATTGCTGGCTGCACAGCAGAGTTATTCAGGGTTCAACGACGCCTGGAAACGTGCGCCGGTGAGTCTGGAGATCTGCTCGTATATGCAGGACTGGAAGAACACCTTTCACTATACACGTGCTGAAGTGCAGGGGATTTTTGACTGGGCGGTCAAGCAGCACGCCAGTACCATTAACCTGAAATCGAGAACGATTCCCAGCGACTATCGACCGATGGTCGACGATGCGCTGACCAAATTGGGCTATCGATTTCGCCTTGCGTCCCTGAGTCATGAGTCCGTGTGGGACAGCGGACAAACGCTGACATTAATCAGTACCTGGTACAATGAGGGTATCGCACCGATTTATCTGCCTTACATGCTGGCATTCCGGGTCGTAGACAGCGCCAATAAGGTGGTGGCACAGGGGAATTCCGCGGAGGATATTCGCCGCTGGCTCCCCGGTAAGTATCAGGTCAGTTATGCGTTATCTATGCCAGGCCGACTGGCGAAAGGGCAATACGCGATTGAGGTTGCGATGCTGGATAAGTCGGGTGTGGCGAGAATTAACTTTGCCAATGAAGGGAAGCAGAGCAGCGGCTGGTACCGGGTGTCAACAATAACGGTACGCTAGTCAGACACAGCAGCGAGCCTGACGGTCAGGCTCGCTGCTGAGAACATTAAATTTGATACCCATTCGGGTTATTTTTTTGCCAGTTCCAGGTGTCACGCATCATTTCATCAAGGTTGTAGATGGCCTTCCAACCTAGCTCTTTGTATGCCAGCGATGGGTCAGACCAACATTCGGCAATATCTCCGGGTCTTCTGGCGACAAACTGATAGTTTATTTTTGTCTGCGCCGCTTTTTCAAACGCCTCAATCAGATTAATTACGGAATAACCGACACCGGTACCGAGATTAATCACTTTGTAAGCCGCGCCTTTGTTCTGGCAATCCAGCGCGGCTAAATGACCGGTCGCCAGATCCATGACGTGAATATAATCACGCACACCGGTACCATCAGGGGTTGGATAATCATTACCGTACACCGACACGGTTTCCAGCTTACCAATCGCGACCTGAGAGATATACGGAACCAGGTTATTAGGGATACCGTTAGGATCTTCACCAATCCGACCTGATGGATGGGCGCCAACCGGGTTGAAATAGCGCAGACAGGTAATGCGAAAATCGGGTTGTGCACGTGAGAAATCGGCCAGAATTTGTTCGACCATCAACTTAGACGTGCCGTACGGATTAGTGGTACCACCCGTGCGTGATTGCTCGCTCAGCGGTACGCTTTCTGGATTACCATATACCGTGGCAGATGAGCTAAAAATGAAACGATTAACGCCAGCGGCCAGCATCTCATCCAGTAAAACCAGCGTTCCGGTAACGTTGTTTTCATAGTAGGCGAGGGGCTCTTTTATCGACTCTGAAACTGATTTGAGTCCCGCAAAATGAATGACATCGGTGATGTTATGGTCGGCGAAAATGTTTTTTAATGCCTGCCTGTCGAGAACATCGGCGATATAGACAATGGGCTCTCTTCCGGTGAGTTCCGCGACCCTGTCCAGCGAGATTCTGCTGGCGTTCGCCAGATTATCGATGACTACGACATCATCGCCTCTTTCCAGTAGCGTTAACACAGTATGTGAACCAATATAACCTGCACCACCAGTGACAAGAATTGCCATACAGACTCCAGATAAACGGGGATTGATTCACGCCAGTACCATAGAGAACGCGTTATTGGTAACGTTTGGTAAGGTAATAATTGCGATACCTCACCATGCATTTATAAGAAATTTTTTTAAGTATAGATAAAAAGCTGAATTTGTTTATTTTTGTATCATAAACAATATAGTTATTTGAGAAGTTCAGCGTGTGGACGCCGTCACTATGGTTGATCGACGAATTGATTTGTTCGATCAGAGTTTCAGCAAAATTAGTGTCGTTTAGTGTCACTAATTCTTTGATATAGATTGATTTTCCATAATTTTCAGGCGTGCACTCCTGTGTAAGGAAGTACATTTTATTTTCGACCTGATAGGAGGCTCCTGCGCCTCGATGATGAGGATTGCTCACCTTCAATGAGGGGGTAATCCGCTGCCATTGTCCATAAATATGATCTGCTGAATGAATAATTATTTCGTTATCCATCGTGGTGGACAACAGATAACAGGTTTCATTAATTGAGATAAATACGTTGTCGGTTAATTTGGTATCAGAGATTAAAACTTTAACTTGCTTCCAGCGTGCAGGGAACTCAATTGACTGAAACAGTATTACCTCTTTTCTTTCTGAAGACTCGGGGATCATGAACAGTTGATCGTTGATATGTATCAGATAAGGGAATGACAAATGACACTTTAAGTCGTCAAAGCCTTCAAGCCTAATATCTTCAAGTTCAACCAGTTCACGGTCAAGAACGCGACATCGTAGCGTGCCTTTTGAGTTGCGGAAGCTAAGAGCTTCATAGAAAACATACAGTTTATCGTCTTTTTCAATCAGAAAAGGATCGGCCTGAAATGTATATTTCTTTTTTAACTGCTGCGCAGTGGATTTGCTTAATATCTCCAGAGTGTTGTCGGGGAATGAGTGTGTACCATTATCCTTAATAAGCATGATGTCCCACGACTCATGATAAAATAACTTATCCATTATTCTTTTTATTTTTGTTTGCATCTGCACCTGATCCTTTTTATCGCCTGCACCATGTATGAACAGCTGTTTGCGACTCAGTGAATGAGCCTGTCGCAATGTTGTATAAATGTGCGAAAACCGGCGTGGAACACCAGTGGCTACTTTAAAACTAGTCGCAAGCCCCTGTTTTGTCCACTAACAGAAATAGGGATAGGAGATGTCCAGAGCATCCTTGCTCCAGTGGGGGAATTACTCGAAATGCACCTGCGGGTTATCTGCAAGGGAAACGTAGGTTTTGCTGTTTTTATCCAGGGTACGGATTTCACCGCTTTCGATGTCATACACCCAACCGTGCAGACGAAGCGCATTATTGCGCAGCCCAACCGCGACACAAGGATGCGTTTTAATGTTGTTAAGCTGTGCGATAACGTTTTCTTCCACCATGGCGTTAACTTTATCGATTGGGTTATCCCAGGTTTTTTTATCGACCACGGCTTTCGCGGCATCGGCATAGTGCAGCCAGTGAGCGACAGCGGGCATCGGATCCAGGGGCTGGCTATCGGCAATGGCTTTCATCGCGCCACAATTGGAGTGACCGCAGATGACGATATCCGTTACGCCAAGTGCGACAACCGCGTATTCGATGGTTGCGGATACACCACCCGGTTCCGGACCAAATGACGGTACGATATTACCGGCGTTGCGGATAACGAAAAGCTGTCCTGGATCTTGCTGAGTAACGAGTTCTGGTACCAGGCGGCTATCGGAACAGGAGATGAAAAGTGCCTTAGGATTCTGGCTGGATGCCAGGCTGCGGAAGAGTTCCTTGCGTTGAGGGAAAATCTCTTTTTGGAAGTTGAGGAAGCCCTCGATGATATGTTGCATAGCAGTGTCTCTTGTCTCTGTTTAAGCAGGTTATGATGAAGATCACACTTTCCAGTTTAACACCAGCCGACAGAAGGGAAAGACTTTATAGCAGTTCAGCAACATCTTTGGATAATTTTGCCCCACCGTGGCAGGGCAAATCGTGTGATATACGCTATGCGTTCTGCCATTTCTGGTATGCCGCTTTTAGCCTGTTCATCGCGTCTACCAGTACCGGGCGCGGGCAGCCAACGTTGAGTCTCATGTGCCCCTCTCCACCGGGACCGTATTGCGCCCCAGGTGACAGGCCAAGCCTGGCGTCATGCACAAAAAAAGCGCTTAGCTGCTCATCGCTGAGATCCATTTTTTCCGCATTCAGAAATAACAGATACGACGCGCCGCCATACACTATTGAGATCAAAGGACAGTGCTTTTCAATTTCACTTCTCACAAACGCTACATTGTCGGCCAGATAGGCCAATAATTTCTGGTGCCAGTCGGCGCAATGGGTAAAAGCGCTATAAATGGCCGCCTGCTGCAATGAATGCGTCTCGGCAAGGTAGCAGTTATCCAGAAAGTGGTAGAACTGATGGCGTAATTCATCATTCTTAATAATGGCGATTCCGCCCTGGATCGCCGCCGTATTGAAGGTCTTGCTGATGGAAGTAAGCACGATTGACCGACTATCTGGTGCTTCATCAACAGTAAAAAACGGCAAATGGCGCTTTCCTGGCAGGGTTAAATCACTATGCACTTCATCAGACAGAATGATGACGCCAGCCTGCTGGCAATAGTGGCTGATTTTTTCCAACGTTCCCCGCGACCACACCATTCCACCTGGATTATGCGGTGAAGGGAACAAAAACATTTTGCACTGCTTGAGTTTCTCGCTGAAATCATGCCAGTCAAATTCATAGTGCCCGTTTTTCTCAATGAGGCGCGTCTGAATCAAATTCCTACCGCTGGTGTTTACCAGATTAGGATAGGGATCATAGATTGGCGTACAGGTTAAAATATTATCGCCTGGACGGGTAAGCGCCATTAAAGAGAGTACGATAGTTTTTATAACACCGGGAATAAAATGTAACCAGTGTGCCTTGATATCGGCATCATACTGTTGTGCATACCAATGAATAACAGATTCTTTCCATTGTGGATAATCCAGGTTATAGCCTTGCACAGGCTGTGACACCACCGAACGCAGCGTGCTCATGATTGGCTCTGGTGTCGCAAAATCCATATCTGCAATCCACAGCGGTAATACATCGGTGGTACCGTACATCTGTTGTAATTGCCCGTATTTGCGACAATTAACATCCCTTGTGACAATATCATCAAACAAAGACATTGTTGACTCCTGGAAAGTCTCTGAAAATAGTGTAAGCAACGCAAAAGCGAAGAATGTTATGTATATCTAATGGATATGTTTAATTTACCCTGGTGATAGCGAATATTTAGCTATTTAGTCGTTTATGATTTTTGCTCAACCATATTCTCAGTGGCTTCATTGGGCTCATATTTAGCAATGCCAATACCGGTTGCCGCCCACAGTAGGGCAAAGATGACACCGCTGTAACAGAGGATTGCCCAGGGCAAGTAATCAAGCGTGGCAACGCCCAGCATAGTGGCGCAATAAACGCCTGAGGCAGACCAGGGGATAATCGGTTCGACAACGGTTCCGGCATCTTCAGTGGTTCGCGAGAGGTTTTTTGCCGCAAGACCTCGTTTTTTGTACTCCTCTTTAAAGGCATCACCGCACAGCAGCAACGGTAAGGTCCCATTTGCCGTGCAGGCACAGATGGTAAATGTCGTCACAATCGTGGTAGCCACCAGGCGGAATGTGGATTTAACGCCTTTTGTCAGCGCGTTTATCACGGTGTGCAACGAGCCTGTTGCACTCATTGCCCCGGCAAAGCTGAAGGCGCTGAAAACGGTAACGAAGCTGCTAAACATTGAAATAGCGCCGCCTCGCTCCAGTAAGCGGGAAACATCGGAAGACAGTGTCGGCAGATTATCTCCGGTAAGCATTGCGAGCTTAAAGCCACTGACCACGGATTCGCCGACAGAGGATGCCGTGAATTGCTGAAAGATTAACGCCAAAATCATTGAGACTATCGTAGATAAAAAGAGCATCGGAATGGGCGGTCTTTTTGACAGTGAGCCATATAAAACGATGATCGGCGGGAGTAGCAGCAGAATATTAAAGTGATAAATCTGACCAATAGAATTCATCAAGTTGGTAATGTTTTCTGGCGCGCTGGACGAGGCATCAATGCCCATGCCCATATAGCTGTAAACGACGCAGCAAATAATAAAACCCGGGCCGGTAGTCCACAGCAGGTGGCCGATATGCGAGTACAGGTTTACCCCGGCAGCCAGTGCAGCCATGTTGGTTGAATCAGAAACCGGTGAGAGCTTATCACCAAACCAGCAGCCTGAAACAATGGCACCAGCGGCAATGGGCAGCGAGACATTCAGACCAATCGCTACGCCAATCATGGCAATACCAACGGTCCCGATAGAACCCCAGGAGGTACCGGTGCATACTGAGATTAGTGCTCCCAGCATAAATGCCGAAATATAGAAATACTGCGGATTAATCCACTTCAAACCATAATAAATCATCATTGGAATAGTGCCTGACACCATCCATGCGCCAATTAAGAAACCGATACTGGCGACGATTAATATGACCGGCAGCGCTTCAGATATTTTATTGCAAATAGATTGTAGAATGTCATCCCACGTGTAGCCGTGAGCGATGGCGATAAACGAGGCGGTTGCCGTTCCCATCAGGATCATGGGTTCAGCACGAATATTGAAGATAAAATATCCGATGCTAATCCCGCCCAGCATGACTACCATGGGTAAAACTGACCAAAAGAAAGACAATGGCTTTCTGTTGTTGGCGGTACAGTTATTTAATTCCATAATTCCATCCCAATCATTAATGGTTGAACACGTCAAATAAATACCTGCTACAGGTCACTCATGTCTGAGTAACATAGTTGCCAGAGCTCATGGCTGAACCCTATTTTATTAACTGCTGCAGATTATCTTTTTTGACCTGCTATTCTGGTGCTTATATTTTAGTAGTAAGGTAAGAGAACGTTTGGTGAATAAATTACCCCTCGGCATAAGGTGAATGATGTCGGCGTTGTTGACTCAATTTGCGATACTGCTGTGGCGGCATGCCGACGTATTTATGGAACGAGCTGTAAAATCGACTGCTGGAGCGAAATCCTGCAATTGTAGCGATATCCAGAATTGTTTTATCCGTATCGCTGAGTAAAGCCCGCACATGGTTAATGCGCATCGCGGTAATATACTGTTTCATCGTCAGTTGCATCACCCGGTGAAAAATACCCATCGCATAATTGGGATTGAGCTTAACGTGTTCGGCAATAGCATCGACCGTAAGCTGTTTGTCGCAGTTGGCGGCAATAAACTCCAGCATCTGGCTGACGTAAAACTGTGAATGCCGTGAAATACTGTTTTTCTGGGTGCGCGACGTTTTGTTACCCAGTACCGGCCGCCAGCCAGCGAGGCTAAAGCGCTTGAGCATCAGCGCGATTTCATCAATGGCTAACTGGCGAATTTGTTCGTTATCGCTATTGAGTTCATTCTGCCAACGCTGTACTTCAAACGCGCTCAGCTGCTGTGAAGCCAACGAAGTAATCACCATTCCATGGGTCACGTGATTAATCAGCTCCCTGTCCAGCGGCCAGGACAAAAACAGATGCATCGGTAAGTTGAAGATGGCCATCTGTTTACAGTGCCCGGCATCCGTGAGTTGATGGGGAGTACAGGCCCAGAACAAGGTGATAAAACCCTGTTTGCTCTTCACCACTTCGTCATTAAAGAGATACTCCACATCACCATCAAATGGCACGTTCACCTCAACTTGTCCATGCCAGTGGCTGTAGGTCATAGCCAGCGGCGCCCGCAGTTCGACATCCATACGCTGATACTCGGAATAGAGCGCCAGCGGACTTCGCGACTTTTTCTCATAGCTGCGACACATATGGGGGTCGAGCGGCAGCTGCGGGGTACTTTTTGCCATTATGGTTGGGTTCCTGGGTAGTGATTCCGGCCATGGGGTAACGCCAAAGCATGAACATAGCTTAACCGAAAAAAAACGTCGTTTTCTCTCCATTTTCGCGAAGTTATTCCCAAAAACTCAGATCCTGTGCCTGTCGCTTGCCGATCTGAGATAGCGGGAATGGCGAGCTGTAATCTCAAAAACGCTCAATCTGGGGAGCCCATGGCAAAGCAACATCGTTTATTTGCCCATAAATCGGAGTTGAAGCGATAGCCAGTATTCAGCGAATACCGTACATTTTTATTTGTATCCACAGCTTAAGGAATCATCATGTCCAGGCTTCGAACTTTAGCCGCAGCGGTAGTTGCCGTTGCTGCGATGACGATGTGTGCCACTCCTGTGTTGGCTAACCCCGGCAATGGCAACGGAAATGGTAATAGTGGCAATTATGGTAATAGCGGGAACAAGGGGAATAGTGGTCATAGCCAGAAAGGACACGCGGACCAAAAAAATAACGCACAATCTGAACAGCGTAAAAATTATGGTAAGCCGGACCATGTCGATAGTGACATCAGCTATAACGTGGCCAGGCAGTATGCCGTCAGATACGGTCTAACGGGCTATAAGTCACTGCCTCCAGGTATTGCCAAAAATCTGGCGCGAGGAAAACCGCTTCCTCCGGGGATCGCCAGGAAGAGCGTTCCGCCATCAATGTTGAATCAACTTCCGTATTACCCGGGCTATGAATGGCAGGTTATTGGCGATAATCTGGTGCTGATTGCACTGAGCACGGCGATTGTCACCGCTGTTATTAATGGTGTGTTTGATTAAGTTTCAACGCCATGTCCAGACGAAAGGCCATGTTATTAGCATGGCCTTTTTGTTGTGCATTATTCACTAAGGATCACCTGCATAATCAAAGAATTATATTTTACACATTTCCCAGTTAATATCTGATAGTTCTGACATGGATCACAATCGCAGTTAAATAAGTTGGCTTGCCGTTGGAGCATCTCCATTATGTGCCTTTTCTTAACAAGGATTACGTTTTATGAACATTCGGCCTCTCCTCGCCTTCACTTTTATCGGAATATTGTGGGGGCGGGATCTTCACAGGGACAAGCAAAAGAGTGGAATAAAGAACCTGTGGCTGTTTTACAGCAGGGTGCTGAGGCGGGGGATGCGCAGGCGCAGTTTGTGCTTGCAACCGTGTACTTAAAAGGGAAAGAGGTAGAGCAGAATTTCAGTAAAGGCAGCGAGTGGCTGACCAAATCGGCTGAGCAGGGTAATGCGAGTGCTCAGCATCTGCTTGCACTGATGTACTACGAGGGCAAAGGCGGCCTGAAAGATGACAAGAAAGCGGCCGAATGGTTTAGCAAAGCGGCGGCCCAGGGGAATGTCGATGCCCAATACTATCTCGGTGTGCTGTATTTCGAAGGTAAGGGCGTGCAGCAGAATGACAAGAACGCTGTTGAATGGCTGACCCGTGCGGCTGAGCAGGGCAATCTCGATGCGCGTTATCTGCTCGCCTTAGTCTACTTTGATGGTGAGGGCGCGCGCTGGTATGACGGTAAGGTCATTGAGTGGTTTGACAACGAAGTCGGAAAAGGCAATAAGCAGGCCGTCGAGTGGTTAAGCATTGCTGCCGAGCGCGGAAACTATCATGCCATTGAGTGGCTCCATCGTGCGGTTGAGAAGGGCAATCCTGACGCAAAGCGTTTCCTTGAAAGTAAGGCGTCGCTATTAGAGGGCTACAACACCGTTAAGTCATTGAGTAAAGCGGCTGAACGAGGGGATGCCAAAGCGCAGGGATTACTGGGCAGAAAGTACTTTGAAGGTGATGGTGTCGGTCTGGATACTGACAAAGCTTTCGCGCTGTTTAAACAGTCCGCCAGCAAAGGGGACGCGCTGGGCCAGAGCATGCTCGGCGCGATGTATTACCTTGGCGAGGGCGTTGGTGTGGCTCAGGACCACAAAAAAGCGTTTGAGCTGTTTAATCAGGCTGCTCTTCAAGGGGATATGCTGGCCGAGGGCATGCTTGGCATGATGTATGCAAAAGGAGAGGGAACGGCCCAGGACAATAAAAAAGCGGTGGAGTGGCTGGATAAAGCCGCGGCCCAGGGAGATGCAGGCTCGCAGAAAGATCTTGGCTTGATGTATTTAGAAGGTAATGGCGTCGCTCAGGATGATAAAAAAGCCGCTGAGTGGTTTGAACAGGCCGCAAGAAAGGGAAATGCGGAAGCTCAGGGGATGCTGGGAACCATGTACCTTGAAGGCAAAGGGGTAACTCAGGATTATGCTCAGGCGTATATCTGGAGTGCGGTGGCCTTTGCTAATGGGAATTCTGATGCACAAAATGGACTGGATATCGCGCAGAAGAACCTGAATCCGACAGCCCTGAAAGAAGCTGACGACAAGGCCAGACGCTATTTCGAGCAGCATCGAAATCAATCGGCCCTGTAACGCGCTCGGTTGCACAGTATGGTTTTACGTGAGCCTCTTCGTTAAGAGGGGGAGGCTCACAAACCGTACAGTTTTATTTTTCTATAGAGCGTGGCAATGCTGATCCCCAGTTCTGTCGCGGCTTGTTTTTTCCCCTCAACGCTTGAGCCGAATCGCTGGATGACGTTTTCGATAGCTTCCCTTTCCGCCTGTTTTCCTTTGCTGGCAAGCTGACGGGGTTGCGTGGTCATCGTCGTTTTTCTACCGTCAGCGGCGGTGAGCAGGTAAGGGGGAAGATGGCTGGCGTTGATCCCGGCGGCTTCTCCGCGCATCACAAAAATGTATTCGATCACGTTGCGTAATTCGCGAATGTTGCCCGGCCAGTGCCAGGCATAAAGTCGGTTAATAACGTCATCAGGCAGTTTTTGCGGTGGTCGCTGGTAACTGACCGAGAACTCATCGGCAAAATACTGTGCGAGGACCGCAATATCAGCACGGCGTTCACGCAGGGATGGAAGTACCAGAGGGACCACATTCAGGCGATAGAAAAGATCTTCGCGAAACTGATTATTCTCCACCATCGCATTAATGTTTTTGTTGGTCGCGGCAATAATGCGCACATCAATATTGATGGTGTTATTAGAGCCAACGCGGGTGATCGCCTTTTCCTGCAAGACCCTGAGCAGCTTGGCCTGCAGGTGCAACGGCATATCGCCAATTTCATCCAGAAACAGGCTGCCGCCGTTGGCCAGTTCAAATTTTCCCATTCGTCCTTTGGGATCGGCCCCGCTGAATGCGCCACGAACATAACCAAACAGTTCGCTTTCCAGCAGTTGTTCGGGGATAGCCGCGCAGTTGATTGTCACGAAAGGCGCGGCTTTACGTGGACTGCTTTGGTGAATGGCAAAAGCCACGACCTCTTTCCCCGAGCCACTTTCCCCGGTGATGAGCACGCTGGCGTAACTGTTGGCGATTTTACCGATGGTGCTTCTGAGTTGCTCCATTGAGGGAGAGTGACCAATCAGTCGCACCTGCATGTCGGACTCATAAGGGGATGGAGTAAGGTTACTCAGGTAGTCGTGTGCATCACGAAAGATAACCATGGTTAAGCGATCGTTATCCTGTGAGGAGAGCGAAATTTGTTTGCACAGTACATGATGTTTCTGACCTTCAAGCGTCAGCCACGCTTCTTCATCGCCATACAGGCTATCCCCGGTTGTTTCAATGGTCAGTGGTAATCCCTGAACCTCACGGTTGAGGATGCGATCGGCTGAATGATTGGCATGCCAGATAAGACCCTTGCCATCAATTGCCACCACGCCGCGGTCCATAGCATCGATCAGACGCCGAAATGCGCCAAGCGTTTCCTGCGCGCGTAAACGCTCCAGGCATTCAAAGACCTTACTGGAGATCATTACGGCGATTTGCTCAATAAAGGTGACAAATTTATCAATCTGGCTCAGTAACGTGTCACGCTGTGCCTGGGTTGAGCAAATAATCCCGATCACGCCAATCACGCGATTATTGAGAAAAATTGGTGCGTTCAAATCCAGCATTTCAGAACAGTAGTGGTGTTTTTCACATAACTGGCACAGCGGATGCTCGCCGGGATTTTTGATCAGTACCGTTTCTCGCACCTGCAAAACGTGACGATAGATGTAGCCATTTTTGGCCACGTTCTCATTGAGCATATGCCGATATTTCCCGGTACCCGCGATGCGCATTAAAGATTCATCAATGATTTCAACGTCCGTGCCCGTTATGCCAGAAATAGCGTCGGCATAATTGCATATATCATCCTGAATATTGCTGAGTACTGAAATCATGGTACTTCTCCGGCAGTGTGTCACATTTCTCAAGGAAAATGATAAATAGGCGAAGCAATGCAAAAATGATTTGCGAAAAATCAATCTATCACGCTGTTTTTGGATGTTTTTCTTATTTTATCTTCAGCGATCACACTATTTATCAATAATGAGAATTTATCAAAATGAGGCGATAAACTGACGCAGTGATATTTTTTGGTGTCAATTTTTATTTCTATTTAATTTATTGAAATTAAAGCCTTTATTAAAATATTCATAAGAATTTACTCGGTTAATAAAAAGCTGGTAAGCATTTTGCTCTATTGCCAATACCGATAACGGAAATATCTCTGTATTGCACCGATTACAGGGAATGAAATACCAGGACAATGAGGTTTTATGATGCAGGAAAACTTATCATTTTTTATTAACCAGACACCGTTTACCGAACATCCGAACGCGCCGTTGGCACCGTTTAGCCGCCAGGAACTGGTAAAAGCGTTGAATTTTCATCGGTCTATTCCGGGTTACGCGCCGACGCCGCTGTATACGCTACCGGCGCTTTCACAAAAACTGGGCGTTAAAAACATCTGCCTCAAAGATGAATCTCAGCGTTTTGGCCTGAAAGCCTTTAAAGCGCTGGGTGGCTCCTATGCGATGGCGTGCCATATCGCTGAATTAGTTGGTAAGGATATCAGCGAACTGCCGTTTGACGTGATGACCAGCGAAGAGGTACGCCACGATCTGCAAACCGTCACGTTTGCCACCACTACTGATGGCAACCACGGTCGCGGCGTGGCATGGATGGCGCGCCAACTGAAGCAAAACGCCGTGGTTTATATGCCGAAGGGTTCTTCGCAGCAACGTCTGGCCTCTATCCGTAACGAAGGCGCTACCGCTGAGATTGTCGATATGAACTACGACGATGCGGTTCGTATGACCGCAGAGCAGGCCGAAAAGTATGGCTGGATAGTGGTGCAGGATACCGCGTGGGAAGGATACGAAAAGATCCCGCAGTGGATTATGCAGGGCTACGGCACGCTGATGCTGGAGGCGATAGATCAGCTGCATCAGGTTGCGCCGACGCACATTTTTGTGCAGGCAGGCGTCGGCTCGTTTGCCGGAATGGTTCAGGGAATGGTGACGGCAGCCTGGGGGGAGAATCGCCCGAAAGTGATCGTCGCTGAAGCGTTAATTGCCGATTGCCTCTACCGCTCAGCCCGTTCGAAAGAGGGGGATGCCATTGCGGTGGGCGGTGATTTACAAACCGTGATGGCCGGTCTCGCCTGCGGTGAGGCGAACAGTATCGGCTGGAAACTGCTGCGCGATTATGCCAACGCATTTGCCTCCTGTCCTGATGAAGTTGCAGCGTTGGGCATGCGCATGTTGGGTAACCCGCTGGCAGGCGATCCACAGATTATTTCGGGTGAGTCAGGTGCGGTTACTACCGGTCTGCTGGCGCTGCTGATGACCTCGCCTGAACTGGCGCAAACGCGTGAGCAACTGGGGCTGGATGCGCACTCTCGTGTGCTGTTAGTCAGCACCGAAGGGGATACCGACCCGCAACAATATCTGGATATTGTCTGGGGCGGTCAGTACCCGGGCATCAACAAATAATTCCCTGATTGAGAGATATAACGGAGAAACCCATGTTATCTGCAAACCGCATTGAAGAAGTCATTAAAAACTGTCAGGCGCTGATCCAACAAAAAAGTTATTCCGGTCAGGAAGGGGAAGTGGTTAATGCCATAAAAACAATGATGCAGCATTACCAATTCGATGACATCCACGTTGATAAGTACGGCAACATTGTTGGCGGCATTGTCGGCAACCAGCCGGGGAAAACGCTGGTTCTCGATGGACATATCGATACCGTACCGGTGAACGAAGAGAAGTGGTCCTGCAATCCATACGGCGGCGATATTGAAGATGGCAAAATTTATGGTCGCGGCACAACTGACATGAAAGGTGCCGTGGCGGCGATGATCTCCGCCGTGGGCTTTTTCGGTCAGGACAATCAGCGAAATTTTGCCGGGAAAATCTACGTTGCGTGCATCGTGCATGAAGAGTGTTTTGAAGGTATTGCTGCCCGTCTGGTCAGCGAGCGCTATAAGCCAGACTACGTGATCATCGGTGAAGCTTCCGAGTTAAACCTGAAAATTGGTCAGCGTGGCCGTGCTGAGATTGTGGTCGAAACCTTTGGTAAGCCCGCGCACTCCGCTAACCCACAGGCGGGGATTAACGCGGTGTACAAAATGGCGCAATTGATCGACAAAATTCGCACGATCACGCCGCCGACGCATCCGGTTCTGGGGCCTGGCATTCTGGAACTGACCGACATTAAATCTTCGCCGTACCCGGGAGCCTCGGTGGTACCGGATTACTGTCGCGCAACCTACGATCGCCGTTTGCTGGTGGGTGAAACCAAAGAAAGCGTGATTGCTCCGCTGGAAAATGCGCTTGCCGAACTTATTGCTCAGGATCCGCAGTTTAAGGCCCGAGTGTCCTACGCGGTGGGTCAGGAGTCTTGCTATACCGGCGCCACGATTGAGGGAGAGCGTTTCTTCCCCGGCTGGGTGTACGACGAGTCCGACGAATTTGTGCAGGCAGCGTTAGTGGGCATTCGCGAGGCTGGCTTTAATCCAACCATTACGCAGTACTCATTTTGTACCAACGGTAGCCACTATGCGGGCGAAGCGGGAATCAAAACCATCGGCTTCGGTCCTTCACGAGAAAACCTGGCACACACCATTGATGAGTATATCGAGATCGATCAGTTAACCGGCTCAGCCAGCGGCTATTACAGCATCATCCAGACACTCTATCGCCAATAAAAATAAAGATAACCACCTCTTACCTTACAGGCGGTGTCGCTCAGCAGCACCGCCATGGAGAATAACGATGAAAACCATTTTCAAAAACGGAAATGTAATCGATGGGACGGGCAGTGAAGGCAGGATTGCCGATGTGATGGTTGATGAAGGACGTATTGTCGAAATCGGTCAAATTGAGGTTGGCATCAATGAACAGGTAATTGATGCAACAGGAAAAATTATTTGCCCTGGCTTTATTGATACCCATACGCACTCTGACCTGTCGGCCATTATTAACCCCGCGCTGTCGGCAAAAATTCGTCAGGGTATCACCACCGAACTGTTGGGCCAGGATGGCGTCGCCTTAGCACCGCTACCTGAAGAATATATTCCAGCCTGGCGTAAAAATATCGCCGGGCTGGACGGTGACACCGACAAAATTGACTGGAAGTATAAAAATACAGACGGTTATCTCAATCTGCTGGCATCACGTCATCCGGCGACAAACCTCGCGTATTTAGTTCCTCATGGCAACGTGCGCATGGAAGCGATGGGTCTGGATGGGCGTCCTTCGACCCGTGAAGATGTGGCGAAGATGTGTGAAGTCCTTGAGCGGGAGCTAAAGGCTGGGGCATTTGGACTTTCCACAGGACTTATCTATATGCCTTGCGCCTTTGGTGATACTGCCGAAATGATTGAACTGTGTAAGGTCACGGCGAAATATGACGGGATCTTTGTGGTGCATCAGCGCAGTGAAGCTGACGATATTATCAACTCAACCCAGGAACTGATTGATATCGCCAAAGCCACTGGCGTCTGGCTACATATTTCGCATATGAAGGTTTGCGGCAAGAAAAACTGGGGGCTGATCGACCAGATGCTGGGCATGCTGGAACAGGCGCAGGAAGAGGGAATTCGTATCTCTTTCGACCAGTATCCGTATGTGGCGGGCAGTACGATGCTTGGCGTGATCCTGCCGCCCTGGGTTCACTCCGGTGGTACGGACAAATTACTTGAGCGTCTCGCCTCGCCCGAACTGCGCGCCAAAATGATTGATGATATTCAGCAGGGTATTCCTGGCTGGGATAACTTTATCGATTTTGCCGGCTTGGACCAGATTTTTGTCACCAGCGTGAAAACGGCAAAAAATCAGGATGCTGTCGGTTTGAACCTCGTCCAGTTGGGCGAGCTGCGCGGAAAAGATCCGTACAACGCCACCTTCGATCTGCTCTTTGAAGAGGAAAACGCCGTGGGGATGGTCGACTTCTACGGTACCGAAGAGCACGTGATTAAGTTTCTCTGTCGACCTGAGCAAAACGTCTGTACCGACGGCTTAATGGGGGCTGGCAAACCGCACCCGCGCGTGTTTGGCGCATTCCCTCGCGTACTCGGTAAATATGTCCGTGAAGAGGGATGTCTGAGCTGGGAAGCGGCAATCCGCAAGATGACGGGGAAACCTGCTGAAGTATTGGGTTTGCAGGATCGCGGACTGCTGAAGGTAGGTTATGCAGCGGATATTGTGATGTTCGATCCGAACACAATTACGGATAAAGGTACTTTTGTGGAACCCAATCAGTACCCGGAAGGGATTGAAATTGTCATGGTTAATGGGCGCATTGCCTTAATCAATGGCACGGAAAGTTATGCCTGTAGCGGTACGGTTATTAGAAAACAATATTAATAAATAACGCTAAACACGCATGGATCTATCGCGACTATTTATGGCCGCGGTAGATCACTACACCCTAAGGACATCACAATGAACCTACAAACGTCTTTACCTTCAGGTAAACCCAAGACCTGGAAAGCAAGATATACCGTCCTGACCCTGATCTGGCTGGCGTGGCTGCTCTCTTTTCTCGACAGAATGGTGATGAGCGTTTCGCTCCCTTATATTGGCAAAGATTTAAATCTTGATACGACTCAACAAGGTTTAATTATTAGCGCCTTTTTTATTGGTTATGCTGCCTTTCAGATTCCCGGTGGATTACTGGCGGATAAATTTGGCTCGCGCAAAATCATGGCCATTGGTATTGCATGGTGGTCTGTGTTCACCAGCTTAACCGGCGCTGTGCTGACGCTGCCGCTGATGTTAGCAGTACGATTCTTCTTTGGTATCGGTGAGGGATGTTTCCCGTCGGCCTCATGGAAGATGATATCAACCTATTTCCCGTCGAAAGAGCGTGGTCGCGCCACGGCGATTCAGTCAACGGTTAACACCTTAGGCCCAGCGCTGGCGGTAGTTGTGGCTGCAAGCATCATCGGGGCATTTGGCTGGCACATGGTTTTTATCGTGCTGGGTATTCCCGGTCTGTTTATCGCGGCAGGTATCTACTTATTTACGCGTGACAACCCGAAAGATCACCCTGCCATTACGCAGCAAGACCTGGCGGAGCTGGCTGCTGACGATCAGGGGAGCCTGCAAAACACCAGCGCTATCGCGTTTAAAGACGTACTCAAAATGCCAGTGCTCTGGCAAATGGCCAGTATCTGGTTTTTGTTTGATATTACCTTCTGGGGTTTTTCAACCTGGCTACCAAGCTACCTGATTACCGTACGAGAGTTTTCTCTGGCAAAGACCGGTGTCATGGCGGCCATTCCCTTCCTGTTCGGGGCAGGCGGAACATTATTAGGCGGTTATTGCTCAGACAAATTCAAACCCCAGCGTAAAACGCTGTATGTCGTAACCTCTGTTATTGCCGCGGGATTCCTGTATCTGACTTTCAGCGTGAGCAGTGCAGATATGGCGGTGGTTTATCAGTGTGTCTCAGCCCTGTTCATGTTCTTTGCCATGGCGACGTTCTGGGGCATTCTGATGGATACGATCCCGAGCAACATCATGGGACGGGCATCCGGTATTGTTAACTTTGGCGGCCAGATGGCGGGGGTTGTATCAGCGCCTATCATCGGCTGGCTTATCCAAAGTAGTGGCGGAAGCTATAACAGCGCCTTTATCTTTATGATTGCTGCACTGTTGTGCTCAGCTGTCGTTACACTGACAGTCAAAAGCTCGCACGCAGTGGGAGCGTTGCCCAGTAAAGCCTGATTAATGTCTCTCTTGTGGCTCTGCTGTTCCAGAGCCACATTAAGGATGACGGAAATAAGTGATTAAGAGCCTATCCCATTAGGCTCTTAGTGGAAACTCAGGAATCGGTTTGATAGAAATGCAGAGGATCTTTTAATCGTTTCCTCTAAGGAAAACAGTATAGGATTTTGTAAACTACAAAAATGAGATGTTTTGTTATCTCTTTTATCTATAACAGGAAAGGGGTAAAAAACCTTATTTTTAGGGAAGCATTCTGTATAAATGCTCATATGGTTTAATACTTCGCTGTTCAATGGTTTGGCCTTGTTACATATCTCGTTGGCGAATGCGCTGCATTTGCTGCAATTACAACGACATGCAGAATATTCAGTCGAGGTGAGGGAATCATTATTGCCAATATTAAATCCTAGCTTTCCTCGCCGGATATAAGCATCCATTATTCCACTGGCTTCATATTTTAGCAGTAATCCCTCCCGTTCACTCCGCGTTAAAGATGGCGATAATATATAACTCAGCAACAAGGTGGTTCTTTCATTTATGGATGGATATAGATTTAACTTGTTGATCTGTTTCGTCTTAATGATGAAATAGGACGCGATGACAAAGCCAAGGCATCGAGCGGTACTCATCTGCAGATCCCAGTTGTCTTTTTGTACGGTATATTCGAAAGTTACAGGCATGAGTGAATGTTCGTACGCTAGAAAGTCGGCAATAAACTCCATGGTCCTGATATACGGAAGTTGGTTGCCATTCATCTTGATGTATTGATGCTGGCAACACATCAAATGAACCAATTCATGAAAGAAAACAAAGTTCATAAAAGAGCGGGCGGTGTTAAGAGATACCTCTACTGAATGTATGTCAACGCGATTGGCTATAATGCATAGCGCTGTATCGGCTAAGGCTGTGTGTTTAAATATGGAGGCAAGATCGAGACTGATGTTTAAGTTGTATGTTCCTGCAACAATAATTACCCATGAATAGAATCTGTGATTAATTGCAATATATGCAATATCTTCGTGGATAACTATCTGGATTAATGGTTCATTTTCGTTCACAAAACCCCATACGGTTTTGTTCACTGGGATGAGTGAGTCTTTACCCAGCCAGGCTTCGATCATCAAATCCAGCTCAGTAAATGAATACCATGTAATATCGGTATCAATATTTTCAGGTGAACACCAGGATTGATAAGGCCATGCGTCAGGCATTGTGTCAGGGAATACAACATTGTTTAATGATTCTCGTATTTGATTCATTTTGCTATACGCCATCAATCAATTGCTTTGCTTACTACCAGAAGAGAAGCGTAACTTGCTGTTCTGGTAACCTATTTTTCTCCTTAGAATGTGAAAGTGATGCTTTTAACGTTGGCCGGTTTTTCTTCCCGCCAGGTTGTGCCAGTGTACGATCCCTCTGGATTTACAGTTTCTCCAAAATTCAGGTTAGTAAAATTGTTATCACCCGAAAGTATGAAAAATGCTCTATCTTATTTTTTTAGCAGCGCATCGATGTAACCTGGAAATTTGAAAATGCGCTGTTTCTGCTTTATTTAAGCATAAAGACAAGTGTAGGATAATTTCATATAGAAATAAAATTAACAAAAAACGGTCGTAGGCAACGTATTGAAAAATAATATCTGTTTGTAATGTAAAGTTGCTGGCATAGAAATGTGCATGGGAATGTTCAACGTAAGCGGCTATTTGATGGCAGCTTTCCACCATGCCACCCTAACGGAATGATCGTCAGATGAGGGGGGGGTCGTATTTTTACGGTTCTAATGCTTACTACCCTATTGATATTAATAACTTTGTTAAGAATGAACCCTAATAAATGAAAGACCTGTCCTACATGTGTAGGAATTTTCCTTTACGTTGTGTTAATGATTTGATATTTACAAAGGTTCAAAGTTTAATTTTTGTAAATCAAAATGTTATTTTTATGATTTATTCATTCGAGTTATGAAAAAATAATAAAATATACGCGTGGCTATGCTAGAATTTTCCTCTTAAAGTCTTGCGTTTATAAAACATAATATTGAAGACTCATCTGCTCTATAGCCATCGCCTCTCTTTATTTATCGGGATTCTTATACGCAATGAACGCGATAATCGTTGACGATCACCCATTGGCTCGCATTGCCATCCGCAACTTACTCGATACCAATGGTATCGCCGTGACCACCGAACTCGACAGTGGGGATCAAGTGGTTCAAACCGTTGAAAAAACCAAACCGGAGCTGTTGATTATCGATGTGGATATTCCGGGTATCAGTGGCATCGAAGTGCTGGAGCAGCTGAGAAAGCGGCACTATGCTGGTGTAATCATTATCATTTCAGCCAAAAATGAATTTTTTTACGGCAAACGTAGCGCCGAATACGGTGCTAACGGATTTGTGAGTAAAAAAGAAGGTATGAATAATATTCTTGCCGCAATCGAAGCAGCAAAAAATGGCTATAGCTATTTTCCCTTTTCCCTTGAGCACTTTACTGGTTCATCCGTCAGCGAGCAGGATAAGCTTGATACGTTGTCGAACCAGGAAATGAGAGTATTGCGTTATATCCTTAATGGCATGGATTATAGCACAATTGCCAGCAAAATGAATATCAGTAATAAAACGGTAAGTACCTATAAAAGCCGGTTGATGGAAAAATTAGATTGTTCATCATTAATGGAAATTTATGATTATGCGCAGAGAAATAAAATAGGATAGAGTAATGCTGGAACGCTTTTTTATTTTTTTGATGGTCGTCTTTACCATCGGGTTGTCTACGGGTGTAAGCTCAGCTCGGCAAGTTGAGCTAAAAAGTAACTATAATACCTCAGTGCAAAATATCGGCTTGAACAGGGAAGAAACAAACTGGTTAGCGCATAAAAAAACCTTGGTTGTTGGCACCTGGTTACCGGAAGTCTCCCCCATTGTTTATCAAAATAGCGGTGAATATTATCGGGGCGTCAACGCGGATTACCTTGCGTTAATGCAAAAGAACCTCAATCTAAAAATCATTATAAAGCAGTATGATAATGAGCAAGAGGCGCTGGCCGCGCTCGCCAATAACGATGTTGATACGCTGATAACCCAACTGTCCCGACGCCAGGATGTTGGCGGAAATCTGTTGCGCACTTCGGCATTGCTGACCACGTGGCCGACGCTTGTAACATCGCTAAAAAACACTCTGCTGCCGCTGACCTCGAACCATCAGGTTAGCGTCGCGTGTGTACGGGATTGCCCTTTTCTCGATGTTATCCAGGGGGCTTTTCCTGAGGCTAAAGTCTCATTTTATGACGACGAGTATCAGGCTATGGCGTCGGTAGTGAATGGCGATAACCAATATTATATTGGTAACAATATCACCAGCAGTCATTGTATCTCTCGATACTTCTCACAATCACTGGTTATTACGCACTACTTTGATAAGCAAGAACAATATAATTATTTTGTCGTTAACGAAGATCAGCCTGTATTAAGAAATATTCTTGATGGTTTCATTACTTCAATCAGTAATGAAATTCATATGCAAGTCATGCAGAACTGGCTGAACCGCGGCAACCTTGCCTATCTGAATGCGCCTATTCCTTTCACCGATCAGGAAAAAGCGTGGTTGAAGAAAAAGCATGTTATCCGCATTTTAATCAACCCAGATTACTCGCCCTATACGCTGGTCGATCGCAGTGGTGAGTTACGCGGTATTTTTGGTGATTTGCTGAATATTATTCATCTGCAAACGGGGCTCGATTTTGAACCCATTTTAGCTAGCTCCAAAAGTGAGCAGACAAAGCAAATAAGCGGCGAACAGTGGGATATGTATCCCACTATCACGCTAACTTATCAAAACCCGCCCAATTCGGCCTTTAGCGATCCGCTGATGAATGTGGCATTTGTGATGATCACTTCCCGTGAGGAAACCGCTGAATCGCTACTGGAGAAGCCGATACGTATTGCTTTGCCTGCCGGGCATGTGCTGGAAAGCGAGCTGAAGCAACGCTATCCGCAGGCCACCTGGGTGAATGCGGATACTGGCAGTGTTGCGATGGCCATGGTCAAGGAGGGCAGCGTTGATGCGGCAATCGCTACCGAATTGTCGGCAAGATTTATGGTCGATCATTACTACCAGAAAAATATGCACTTTTTTAGGCTTCCAGATATGCCTGGTGCCTCGGTAAGTTTTGCAATCTCTCCCCGCGAGCCGGTGTTGAAGTCTGTTATGGATAAAGCGCTTCAGGCCATACCGCCACGTGAAATTTTGCAGATGACGGAGAGGTGGTCGAAAATTTCCAATACGCAGGTCGATTTCTGGAGTCGATATAGCAAACAGTTCTATCAACTGGGGATATTCGCGCTGCTGCTGATAGCAATTAGCCTGATCTGGGGGATCTCACTCTCCCGTGAGGTAAATAAAAGGAAACAATCGCAGCGGCTACTGGAAGAGCAGCTTCATCTCAAAGAAGCATTATCTCAAGAACTGGAAAACGAAAAGAATAAAGCGATTGAAGCAACCAAGGCCAAAAGTCGCTTTCTGGCGAGTATGAGCCATGAGTTACGTACTCCGGTAAGTTCGATTGTTGGCTTTGTGGAATTACTGTCGAGTTCAGAACTCAGCCCGGCACAGCGAAAAGAGGCGATTGCCCTTACCGGGGCGACGGCCCAGTCATTGCTTGGGCTGATCGGTAAGATACTGGATGTGGATAAGATTGAGTCTGGTAAATACCAGGTTGTTCCTCAATGGACGGATCTCTCGCAGCTCATTGAATTGCAGTGCCACTCTTTCGATGCCTTAGCCAGACAGAAAGGCATTACGCTTGCCTGCGTTAGTCAATTGCCGGCGAACGAGCGGGTATTTGTCGATCAGCAGGCTTTGCGGCAAATTCTCACCAACCTGGTGGGTAATGCGTTGAAGTTTACCGAGCAGGGCAGCATTCATGTGACGGCCCGCTTGACGCCTGAGGGGGAGAATCACGGTACCCTGACCATCGCCATTAGCGACACCGGTTGCGGTATTAGTGAAGAGGAGCAGGCGGGGCTGTTTCAGCGTTACGCTCAGGGACGCTGCGGGCGTCAACAAACCGGTTCCGGTCTTGGGTTATTTATCTGCAAAGAACTGGTGACGTTGATGGGCGGCACGCTGGAGTTGATGAGCGTCCCGTTGCAAGGAACCACGTTTACCATAACGCTGCCGGTTGAAACGGCTCGTCAGTCGATTGTATCGGATGGCGATGCGCCCGGTACTCTGTTACCGCTTCCGTGTCTGTCTATTTTGATAGCTGACGATAATCCAACCAATCGCCTGCTGCTCAAGCGACAGTTGAATGCCATTGGCTACAGCGTGGATGAAGCGTGTGATGGGGAGGAAGCAGAAGCCAAACTGGCGAAGAAATCGTACGATCTGCTGATAACCGATGTAAATATGCCGAAAAAAGACGGGTTTGATCTCGCGGCTTCGCTACGTCGTCAACAGCCGAATTTACAAATATGGGGACTGACGGCCAGCGCACTTCCACAGTCACGCGATCGATGCCTGCAAAATGGTATGAACTTGTGCCTGTTCAAGCCTGTGTCGATTCAGACACTGACCCATGAATTGAGTAAAATCGAAACCGGTTATGCGTCTCCTTGTACAATCCGGCATTTGAAATTCAATGTGTTGACGGAAAATACCGGCGGCGATCGCGCACTGATGAACGAGATTCTCGAGACATTTCGCGAGGCAACGCTGAATGATATACAAGCGGCTGAGAAAGCCGTTCTGCAAGATGAACCTCAGCTGTTTTTGCGAGCTCTTCACCGGTTGCATGGCTCGGCGCAAATTCTGGGTATCACTGCGCTACAGAACCTGTGCGAACCTTTCGAATCCAGACGACATGACGATCTTCCTCTGGCAGTACGCGAGGAGGCATTGCAGAAGATTATTGCTGTTATGCGGGAAATTGAGATTGAGATAGACAGTCTGATTAGCCATTAATCCCCCTGATCGGGTAGCCGTAGCTGCCCGATCAGGAGAGAAAGTCCTGGTTCAACACTCCGTAGTGCTGAGTACTACTGGCCTGCGCCGATCATCTCGCTATCGACCACAATGCCATCTTCAGCACCTTTTAACACAAGGTTTGCTTCATAGTATTTACCGGAAGCCAGCAGTTTTTGCGCGCTGGCAACGGCTTTACGAGTCTGATTCAGAGGCATCAGGTATTGGGTCTGAAGCACGCTGATACCAGCCAGTTGCAGAGTATCCACTGCACCTTTCCAGTCGCCTTTGGCCATTTTGCCATTCGCTGTTTTGATAGCGGATTCTTTGGCCGGAGTCGCAATATAGTCTTCTGACAGCGCGACCGTAGCGTTAATAACCACGTACTGATCGTCAATCATCTTGGCTTTAGGCGCAGCTTTTACAAATTTCGCCCAATCTTTGCTGTCGCCTGCCAGCAGGGAAGCCGCGTCATCGGTTAATTTTTTAGCGCTGTCAGGCTGTCCATGAAACAGGGCCAGACGAGCAAGCTGAATATCACGCATCGCATTTGCGCCTTGCACTGCGACCTGCATAACATCGGCAGCTTCTTTTTGTACATTTGCGGTAGCAGCTTGCGCCGGAGTGGTTGTGGTAGCAGTAGCAGCCATCACTGGTGCTGAACCCATCATGGTTGCAAGCACACCCGCAAGAATAATCTTTTTCATTACTTTCTCCTGAATAAATTTGGTATATGTCACCAAACGCAATAAGCATATTAAATAATGTTAAAGAGAGAAATCAGAGCCAAGATAGAATAATGACCGTTTAATCCTACAAGTGTCAGATGTCTGACATGTGTAGGAATATACGCATAGCGACATTCTCTTGTTCTTATATACGCTTCCTTAGTGGAAGTCTTATCATTCCACTGTAAGTAACATATGTTGAGTGAGTAATAATTCTTGTGTCAACAGGTTACATTGCGTTTATGTATAACGGAGGATGTATGTTTGTTTTTAATCAGCGTAGCCTGAGAGCGTTTAATGAAAAAACACTCGTTCATTATAAAAAGCACGCGACGATTATGGCGGTGTTGATGTTGATTTGTGGCATCTGCTGCTTGATTTATCCGATTGTTGCAGGTGTTTATTTAAGCTATGCAACCGGCTTTATGTTCCTGGTATGTGGTTTCTATTCTATTTATAGCCTGTTTAGCTCAGGTAAAAAGCAATTGAAAGCCAAATTTACCTATGCCTTTTTTGCTATCGCGTGGTTACTGCTGGGTTACTGTTTCCTCGTGAATCCTGTGATAGGCATGAATTCACTGGCAATGGTATTTTGCTGCCTGTTTATTCTGGGTGGTATTTTTCGTATCGCCTCTGGGGTCAAACTGTTCCGTAGCCCGGGTTATGGATGGAACATTTTTATTGGTATTTTTGACCTGCTTATTGCCGGCGTATGGCTGAATATGGATCCCGACAGATCGTATGTATTTACCTCAATTTTTATTGGTGTCGAGATGATCTTTAGTTCTTTAGCTTTTATCAGTCTGCGTAGAAATGCGACGCTGGTTAAAACTGATAAGCTCGCCGATAAAAATTAATGCTAACTCTGGAGCGCATAGTGAATATTAAGATGATGGTTTCTGCAGCTATTCTTGTGACCTCTGTTATGGCACCAATGACCCGTGCTTTTGCTACTCAGGCAACGGAAGCTGCGCCACAAGATATGACCTGTAAAGAATTTGTTGATATGAGTCAGCAATACAAGACGGCAATTGCCTTTGTGATTGTTAATAAAAATTCTGACTTTAAAGGCGATGATTATGTTCCCCTGCATGAGGTGGAAACGGAAGCTGTACCGAAAATGGTTAAAATGTGCCATCAGCATCCGAATACAAAACTGGGTGAACTGGCTGTAAATCTGAAAGGTTCCGGTCTGCACTATTGATTAACCGTTTTGATAGCCTGGCTTTAGTTAGAATTGACAACCTCTGTTCCTACCCTCAGTCGTTCCTTATAAAAAATCCGCGTAATGCTTACCCTGCTATCCACGAGAAACTCGCTGGATAGCCGTGCCCGCTAATAACCGTAGACCTGACAAACGAAGCCCCATCCCTGGGAATTTAATAATCTAAACCCAGGGATAGGGCAGGGGATCAGCGTCGAGCTTTAAATCGCGCTAACGTATTTTCAACGAGGACAAAGAACACTGGAACAAAATAGATTGCCAGTACCGTCGCGGCCAGCATCCCACCGATAACCCCCGTACCGACGGCATTTTGCGCACCAGAGCCCGCGCCGTTGCTTATTGCCAGTGGAATAACCCCCAGGATGAAGGCGAGTGAGGTCATCAGAATTGGACGTAAGCGCATTTGCGCGGCTTCCACCGCAGCCTCAAGCGGTGTTTTCCCTTCTTTCTGCATAATCTCGACGGCAAACTCGACGATCAGAATGGCGTTTTTAGCCGACAGCCCCATGGTGGTGAGCAGGCCGACCTGGAAATAAACATCATTGCTCAGGCCACGCAGATCGGTAGCCAGTAAAGCGCCGACCACCCCGATTGGCACAACCAGCATCACCGAGAACGGGATCGACCAGCTTTCATACAGTGCCGCCAGCGCCAGAAACACGACGATCAGCGAAATGCCGTACAGCATTGGTGCCTGGTTTGTGGATAGCGCCTCCTGATAAGACAGACCGGTCCAGGCATAGCCGACGCCTGCGGGCAGTTTATTAATCAGCGATGCCATAAATTTCATCGCATCACCGCTGCTTTTCCCTTCAACCGGCTGGCCCAGAATTTCCATTGCTGGTTGACCGTTGTAGCGTTCAAGGCGAGGAGAACCGTAGGTCCACTCGGTGGATGAGTAGGCGGAGAGCGGCGTCATGGAACCGGAGGCGTTACGTACGTACCAGTGGTTGATATTGTCCGGCAACATACGGAACGGCGTATCGGCCTGGACATACACTTTTTTTACGCGCCCCTGGTTCAGGAAATCATTGACATAGCGACTACCAAACGCGGTGGAGATGGTCTGATTAATATCCGATAACGCAACGCCCATAGCTTCAGCCTTTTTGGCGTTGACGTGAATGCGGAACATCGGTGTATCTTCCAGACCGTTCGGACGCACCCCGTCGACCTCACCGGATGACTGGTTGGCCAAAGCCAGAAGCTGGTTCCGCGCCTGCATCATTTTTTCATGCCCAAGATTACCGTTATCCAGCAGCTCCATATCAAACCCTGATGCGGTGCCCAATTCTGCGACCGCCGGTAAATTGAACGGATAAACGACGGCATTATTGATGGTGCTTAAGGCCATCATGGCCCGTCGAATAATAGCGGTAACCGAGTTTTCTTCGCCAACGCGTTCTGACCAGGGCTTCAGGCTGATAAACGCCAGACCGTTGTTTTGTCCCTGGCCGCTGAAACCAAATCCGCCGACGGTGAAAACAGAAGCAACGTTTTTCTGCTCTTTCGTCAGGTAGTAGTCGGTTATTTCCCCGAGCACTTTACTGGTGTTCACCATCGTTGAACCCGAAGGCAATTGTGCCGTGGTCATGAATACCCCCTGATCTTCTTCAGGCAGAAACGAGGTCGGAGTGCGTAAAAACAGCACAATCATGCCCGCGCCAATGACTAAATAGACGACCATATAACGGCCTGTGCGACGTAGCAGTCTACGGGTGCTGTCCGTGTAGTGCTGAGTGCATTTCTCCATGAAGTGATTGAAACGGGTAAACAGAAAATGTGTGTTTTCCTTTTCTCCTTCGTGGGATTTCAACAACATAGCGCAAAGTGCAGGCGTCAGGCTCATTGCCACAAATACCGACAGCAGCATGGAGGAGATCAAGGTGATGGAAAACTGACGGAAAATTTCACCCGTTGCCCCGCTCATAAACGCCATCGGCATAAATACGGCGGATAACACGACGGCAATACCAACCAGCGCCCTCTGGAGCTGGCCCATTGCTTTATGCGTTGCCGCTTTTGGAGACAAGTGCTCTTCAGCAATAATACGTTCTACGTTCTCAACCACCACGATGGCATCATCGACCAACAGCCCTATCGCCAGCACCATGCCAAACATCGTGAGCGTGTTAATCGAAAAACCGGCGACGTCGAGTATTGCAAAGGTTCCGAGGATAACCACCGGAACGGCGATAGTGGGGATAAGCGTCGCACGGAAACTCTGTAAAAACAGATACATGACGAGGAATACCAGAATGATTGCCTCGATCAAAGTATGAAAAACACCCTGAATCGAAATCTCGATAAACGGCGTGGTGTCATAGGGATAAACGGTTTTCATACTGGCCGGAAACCAGGCCGATAATCTGTTCAGCTCTTGTTTGACCGCCTGGGACGTTGCCAGGGCATTGGCACCAGCGGCAAGTTTAATCGCAATCCCGGCGGCGGGTTTGCCGTTGTAACGTGCAACCGTTGCATAATTTTCCGCACCCAGCTCAATGCGCGCGACATCGCGCAGCAGAACCTGAGAACCATCTTGCTGAACTTTAAGGAAGATCTTGCCAAATTCATCGGTCGTTTGCAGACGCGTCTGGACGATTATCGACGCATTTAACTGCTGATCGGCTGACTGAGGCATACCCCCCAACTGCCCGCCAGATATCTGATTATTCTGCACTTTGAGCTGGGTAATGACGTCCTCGGGAGTGAGGTTATACTTGTCGAGCTTTTGTGGATCCAACCAGATGCGCATGGCGTATTGCGAACCGAATAACTGTACGCTCCCCACCCCGGCAGTGCGGCTTAGCGGATCTTTAATGTTCGAGGCCACATAGTCGGCAATATCATATTGGCTCAGGCTGTTATTATCAGAGATAAAACCGGCAACCATTAAGATATTGCTGCTGGATTTATCAACGCTGATCCCTTGCTGTTGTACTTCCTGTGGCAAGGAAGGCATCGCCAGCTGCAGTTTATTCTGTACCTGAACCTGCGCAATATCGGGTGACGTACCCGTTTTGAAGGTCAGGATAATCGAGGCATTACCTGCCGCATCGCTGGTGGATGACATATACATCAGGCCATCAAGACCATTCATATTCTGTTCAATCACCTGGGTGACGGAGTCTTCAACGGTCTTTGCGTCAGCCCCTGGGTAGGCAGCGCTGATGGTAATGGTTGGGGGTGCAATTTGTGGATATTGGGCGACAGGCAGGTTCATTATCGCGATACCGCCCGTAAACATCATGATAATAGCGAGCACCCAGGCGAAAACCGGGCGCTCAATAAAAAAGTTGGCCATGAAGAAAGTGTCCTTAATGCCTGAAATATTACTGTTCAGCTACCGTGTCAGGTGTGTTCAGTTTTGAAGGGAGGACCCGGGCTTTGATTCCCGGACGAATTCTTTGTAATCCGGACACAATGACCCGATCGCCAGGATGTAATCCCGCGGTCACTAACCATTGATTACCAACGGCCTTCACTGCGTTTATTTCACGCAGTTGCACTACGTTTTCCTGGTCAAGGATCAGCGCGGTGGCTTTTCCTTGCTCGTTATGCGTAATTCCTTGCTGGGGGACCATCAACACGTTTTGTTGACTGCCTTCGTCCAGCAACGCCGTGACATACATACCGGGTAAAATTTCACCTTCAGGATTGGGAAATACGGCGCGCAGGGTTACCGAACCGGTGGTCTCATCAACAGCGGGATCGGAAAACTCAAGCGTACCGGTATGGCGATAGGGCTTGCCGTTTTCCAGCATTAGCTCAACCGGAATTTTGCCTTGTTGCTGGGCGATTTGGCCGTTGGCTTTCTCTTCTTTCAGGCGTAAGAAGTCCTGTACTGACTGGGTTAAATCAACATAAATCGGATCTAATCTCTGAACGGTGACCAGCGCGTTTTCCTGATTGGCAGTAACCAGGGCACCCACGGTCACGGAAGATTTGCCGCTAATGCCATCAATGGGCGAGGTAACATTGGCGTATCGAAGATTGATGGTGGCTTGTTCAAGATCCGCTTTAGCGACGGCAACATTGGCTTGCGCTTCATTAAGCTGTGAACGCGTCGTGTCATAGTCCTGGCGGCTGACGTAATTAGATTTTATTAACGCTGACTGCCGATTGAGTGTCAGACGAACATTATTGGCGGTAGCCTGTGCCTTTGCCAACGCGCCTTTGGCTGAGTCCAGTCGTGCCTGCAGCGGGGCAGGATCAATTTGATACAGTGATTCTCCTTTGCTGACTTTATCGCCTTCAACAAAGTTGCGTTTTATGATGATCCCACCAACCTGAGGACGGATTTCGGCGATCTCGAACGCAAGCGCGCGACCCGGAAGTTCACTTTTAATATTTACTGAGGAGGGCGCTAAGGTAACAACGCCGACCTCGGGCTCCATGGCGGTTTTTACTGCAGGTTTATTATCGCAGGCGGTGATGATGACGCTACTAAAGAATAATGGTATCAACAGTAAGCATTTTCTGTTCATAGTAATCCCTGAATAATGTGTAAACACAAATGTTCTTTTATTGCATGCAGGGTGGGGGAGTTGTCGGTAAATAACAAAAGATGGTCAGGCATGAGAAGGGTAAAGCCCATTTCTTCGCTAACAAATTAGCGGTTAAAAATTATATGTAACAGGAAGAATGTATGTTAAGCGAAGGATCTCATGAAGCAGGATGGCGCAATAAGATAAACGCGGGGTGATGAGAAGAGTTGTTTGCCAACACCTGACTCCGGAATATAGTCGCGCCATCTTACCTCTGGGATTATTTCACTAGCTCCGGAGTTACCTGAGTGACTGTATTGGCGTAGTAAGGCGCTCCCCACATCGGCTCAGGCCAGAATGCGCCGTAACCATAATCCCACATGTTATAGGTGGTGTTGACAGACTCAGTTAAATGCCAAACCTGGATTCCTTGTAAATCAACTTTAACAAAGTTGTACGGGACTTTGTTGATGAATCCTGACTCATCTCCTTGAATTGTTCCCAAAATGGTCACGAAATGGTTTCTGTAGTTTACCGGATCGAGGAAACCTTTCTGCTGGGCAAGAATACGTCCCTGATAGCTCGCGTCTATTTGTGGCTTAGCAGAGTCGTTCAGTGGCAAAACGGCGATTTCCAGCAACGTATCATTTTTGGTGTTAATCACATTGATGACTTTACCGCCAAAGCGAGCCTGTTGACCGGTATATAAACCGGGCTGGTTATGCACGGAGATAAAGTTTTTTTGGATATCGGGTTGATTATTACCTTTGATATTCTCAGGAATGGAAGCACATGATGCCAGGGTGAAAGCAAGGGCAATAATCATCAACCCTTTTGTATTTTTCATTTTACTTTCCTGCTTAAAAAAGACAGGTCTATAGTAAACCTTTGCGTATTATTGTCAGCATGCGCATTGTTGATTATCTAATATTAATATAATTGTAGCTTATGGTAATAACGGATTGTATTTTATCTGGTCGCTGAATGAGGGCGATATTTTCAACGACCATGAAAGTAACGGCTGGCATCACGGTTTCACGTCACGCTGGCGGGAATGTAATAAAGCGGAACGTCAATTTTTGCGGTGCTCATCACCCGACAGAATGACCGCGTTCATTACTCCCGTCACCCAGACGGTAAGCCAGAGCCACCACTAGCGACTGCACCAGGCACAGCGTCGCAGACTGGGATCGAAACGCGTCAACCTGCGCCTCTTTCACCACAAAGCAGAGATCGCTGAATGTGGCCAGCGGGCTTATCTGGCTGTCGGTAATCACGATCTGGCGCGCGCCGGCATTGGCCGCAGTTTCGCTGACCATCAGCGTTTCTTCCGCATAAGGCGAGAAGCTAATCGACACCACGATATCGTGCGCTTTGATGCGGTTAATCTGCTCGCGCAGCATTCCGCCCATTCCGTCGAGCAAAATAGGGCGACATTCAAGATGGCTCAGGGCGTAGGTGAGATAGGCCGCTACGCTAAACGAACGACGCAGACCTGCAATGTAAATGGTGTCGGCTTCTGCCAGCAATTGTACGGCGCGTTCCAGCATTTCAGGTTCGGCACGGGCTGCCAGCTGCTGGAGCGCCTGGGTATTCGAACGGGCGAACTCCTGCAGGATATCGAGCGGGGTTTCCGGTACGGCTTCGCTTTCCATCTCACGGAACATGCGCGCGCGGTCGCTGTAGCTGGCGGTTTCCTCTACCAGGTTCATACGAAACAGCTGTTTCATTTCGTTGAAGCCGGTGAAGTCAAAGGCGTTGGCGAAGCGGATAAGCGTAGAGGGGGGCACTCCGGCACGTTCAGCAATGACGGCAACCGTATCAAAGGCCACGCTATTGGTATTATCCAGCACATAGCGGGACACCTGCTGCAGCCTCTTACTCAGGCTATCGTAGCGATCGCGGATTTGCTGCTGCAGCTCGTTCAGGCTGGTTGCTGTTGTCATTTTACCTCCTGGTACATAGTTTTATGATTCTAAACGCAAAACCGCGTCTTTGAAATGTCACTCATTCATCTGGCTGTAAAAACGAAACAAAAGCTTCAGGCTTGTCGTCCGCTGAAACGTTATGCCAGTGCACGCTAATCATGCGATTCCGCTTGTTAACATAAAAACCCATCCTTGATCACATTAATCATTATTTATTTTATTTCAACTTAAAATGGAATGTTTGTTTCATATATAGTACACAGATAACAGTGTTCAGGTAACAGTCACGTATCAACAGCGAGAGGTTAAGGATGGAGACAGTAGCGAATTTTATCCACGGCGAATGTGTCACCGGTTCAGGCCAGCGCGTTCAGGCAATCTTCAACCCGGCCACCGGCGTGCAGATCCGCCAGGTGGTGATGGGTACTACACAGGAAACCGAGCAGGCCATTGCGGCAGCGCACGACGCATTCCCCGGTTGGGCGCGCCATTCTCCGTTAAAACGTGCGCGAGTGATGTTCCGCTTTAAGGCGCTGTTGGAAGAAAACATGGAGAGGCTGGCTCGCATCATCAGCGAAGAGCATGGCAAGGTATTCTCTGACGCAGTTGGTGAGCTGACCCGCGGCCTGGAAGTGGTGGAGTTTGCCTGTGGCATCCCACATCTGCAAAAGGGCGAACACTCAGCCAACGTAGGGACCGGCGTCGATAGCCATTCGCTGATGCAACCGCTCGGGGTTTGCGTCGGGATCACGCCGTTTAACTTTCCGGCAATGGTACCGATGTGGATGTTCCCCATCGCGCTGGCAACCGGGAATACTTTCGTGCTGAAACCCTCAGAAAAAGACCCTTCTCTCGCCCTGGCACTGGCGAAACTGCTGCAAGAAGCCGGATTGCCGGACGGTGTGTTCAACGTCGTGCAGGGGGACAAAGAGTCCGTTGACGTGCTGTTAACTGACCCGCGCGTGCAGGCCGTGAGTTTTGTCGGCTCTACGCCGATTGCGGAATACATTTATCAGACGGCATCGGCCCACGGTAAGCGTTGCCAGGCGTTAGGTGGCGCTAAAAATCACTGCATTTTAATGCCGGATGCCGACATGGATATGGCAACCAACGCCATTATGGGGGCCGCTTACGGCGCGGCGGGTGAACGCTGCATGGCGCTTTCGGTCGTGCTGGCGGTAGGGAATAAAACGGCAGATGAGCTGTGCTCGAGACTGGAAAAACAGATTGCGGCGCTGCGTGTCGGGCCTGGTCTTGACCAGACACCGGAAAATGAAATGGGGCCGCTTATCTCCTCTGTACATCGTAATAAAGTGCTCGGTTATATCGACAGTGGGGAATCGCAGGGGGCCAGCCTGCGCGTGGATGGTCGACGTTTTAGCGTTAAAGGCCATGAGCAGGGTTATTTTGTCGGGCCGACCCTGTTTGATAACGTCACGCCGGAGATGACCATCTATAAAGAAGAGATTTTTGGACCGGTGCTTTCTGTGGTGCGCGTAGCAGATTACAGCAGCGCGGTGGAACTGATTAACCGTCATGAATATGGTAATGGCACGGCAATTTTCACGCGTGACGGCGGCTGTGCGCGTCGCTTCTGCGAAGAAGTGCAGGCGGGCATGGTGGGCGTAAACGTGCCAATTCCGGTGCCGATGGCGTTCCACAGTTTTGGCGGCTGGAAGCGGTCCATTTTTGGTGCGCTGAACGTTCATGGTAACGATGGCGTGCGCTTCTACACCCGGATGAAAACCGTCACCGCACGCTGGCCGGAGATGTTGCAGGACACAGGGGCCGCGTTCTCCATGCCAACGCTGGGCTGACAGGAGGGTTTATGCAAACCGAACGTATGACCATGGCTCAGGCGCTGGTCAAATTCCTTAATCAACAATATATCTGTGTCGATGGCGTGGAAACGCCCTTTGTCGAGGGTGTCGCCACCATCTTTGGTCACGGTAACGTGCTTGGCATTGGCCAGGCGCTGGAGCAGGCACCCGGTCATTTGCAGGTGATGCAGGGATGTAATGAGCAGGGAATTGCGCACATGGCGACCGGATTCGCCAAACAGCATCGGCGCCAGCGTATTTTTGCCGTGACGTCATCGGTTGGGCCGGGAGCGGCAAACATGGTCACCGCCGCGGCAACCGCGACGGCGAATCGTATTCCGCTGCTGCTGTTGCCTGGCGATGTCTACGCCAGTCGTCAGCCGGACCCGGTATTGCAGCAAATTGAGCAATACCATGATCTTGGCATCAGTACCAACGACTGCTTCCGCCCGGTCTCGCGTTACTGGGACCGGATTAACCGCCCGGAGCAGTTAATGAGCGCGATGCTAAACGCGATGCGAACGCTTACTGACCCCGCAGATACTGGTGCCGTAACTATTTGCCTGCCACAGGATGTGCAGGGGGAAGCCTGGGACTATCCGCAGAGCTTCTTTGCGCGCCGCGTTCATTTGATCGAACGTCGACCACCCGACCCGCAGCGTCTGGCGATGGCGCGGGCGCTGATTGCCCGCAAACGCCGTCCGCTGGTGGTATGCGGCGGCGGGGTACGATATTCCGGCGCGCATGAGGCGTTTCGTACGTTTGTTGAAACGCTGCAACTGCCGTTTGCCGAAACTCAGGCCGGAAAGGGAGCGCTGGTTAGTGACCACCCACTTAACCTCGGAGGCATTGGGGTAACTGGAGGGATGGCAGCGAATCAGCTCGCACCGCAAGCCGATCTGGTGATCGGCATTGGTACGCGCCTCACCGACTTTACCACCGGTTCGAAAGCGCTGTTTTCTCATCCGGAGGTTGAGTTCCTGCTGCTGAACGTGGCGGAGTTTGACGCACTGAAGCTTGATGCCACTGCACTTATCGCCGACGCCCGTACCGGGCTTACGGCATTAACTGAAACACTGAAAGACTACCGCAGCGATTGGGGGAAGGAGGTCACGCAGGCGCAAGAGGCCTGGCGCGATGAGTGCCAACGTTTATGGGAGCGCGACTGGCGTCCCGACGACGAACCCGAAGTGGCTGGGCATCTTGACGCTCAGCTGGCGGAATATGGCGACACGCTAAACACCCGGTTGACCCAGACGAAGGTGCTGGGGCTTATCAATCAGCACATTGAAGATAACGCTATCGTCGTAGGGGCCGCCGGATCGCTACCTGGCGATTTACAGCGTATCTGGCAGGTCAAAACCCCGGACAGCTATCACCTGGAATACGGTTACTCCTGTATGGGCTATGAGATTGCGGCTGCTATTGGAGCCAGGCTGGCGAAGCCGCAGCAGCCGGTATATGCCATGGTGGGGGATGGCTCGTACATGATGCTGCATTCCGAGCTACAAACCGCCGTCCAGGAGGGGATAAAAGTCACTATCCTGCTGTTTGATAACGCCAGCTTCGGGTGTATTAACAACCTGCAGATGGGGCATGGGATGGGGAGCTTCGGTACGGAAAACCGTCACCGCAACCCGCAAACCGGACGGTTGGATGGGCCATTGGTGAAGGTCGATTTTGCTAAAAACGCGGAAAGCTACGGCTGTCGGGCATGGCGTGTACATGACGAGCAAAGCCTGCTGGCAGCGCTGGAAGCCTCGCGTGCGCATTCGGGACCTGTGCTGCTGGATATCAAAGTTCTGCCGAAAACCATGACCCACGACTATGCCTCCTGGTGGCGCACTGGCGATGCGCAGGTGGCAGAATCTCCGTCGGTGCGAAAAGCGGCTGAGCAGACGTTTGAGCAGATGAAAAACGCACGTCAGTACTAAAAGCGATTAATGCCGGATGGCGCCGCGCTTATCCGGCCTACAGCGGATTCTACCCCCAGGCCGGATAAGTCGTTAGCGCTGTCATCCGGTAACCTGCGACAACGAAATTTTCATTTCATTTTTCCTTTCTCTTCATCCATCGCCTCCTTCCTGAACGGAAGGGGGCCAATTCCTGCATCTTCCCTGTTGTTATGTTGTGATATTGATAACAGATTTTATCTCGATCATCTCAAAAGTGTTAACTTGCACCCAAAAACATAATTTTCACTATTTATAAAAATGAAATAAATGTTTTATTTAAGGGGTCGTTAGTTCATCGCATTCACCAACACCGGGAGCCGTTATGTTTAACATTGCTTTACTGGGCGCTGGCCGAATTGGCCAGGTACATGCAGCTAACATTGCCAGTCACAGTGCCACTACCCTCTGGTCCGTCGTCGACCCGAATCAGGAATTTGCCACCCGTCTTGCCACACAGTACCAGGCTCGTTTGCAAAGCCTGGATGAGGCGATGACGGACCCTAACGTTCACGCCGTGCTGATTGCCTCCGCGACCGATACCCATGCGGATTTGATTGAAATGGCCGCCCGCCACGGCAAAGCCATCTTCTGTGAAAAGCCGGTCCACCTGGATCTGGCCCGTGTACGCGACTGCCTGAAAGTAGTCAAAGAGTACGACGTACCGTTGTTTATCGGTTTCAACCGCCGCTTCGATCCACAGTTTCGCCGTGTGAAAACTGACGCACTGGCCGGGCGTATCGGAAAGCCGGAATCGCTGCTGATCATCTCCCGCGACCCGTCGCCGCCGCCTGCGGAATACGTGCGTGTGTCCGGCGGTATGTTCCGTGATATGACCATCCACGATTTTGATATGGCGCGCTTTATCATGGGCGAAGAGCCGGTTTCGGTGTATGCCCAGGGCAGCAATCTGGTGGATCCGGCGATTGGTGAAGCGGGCGATATCGATACCGCGTTCATCGTACTGAAATATGCCTCCGGCGCGATGGCGACCATCGTCAACAGCCGCCGTTCTTCTTACGGATACGATCAGCGCCTTGAGCTGCACGGCTCTGAAGGGCTGCTGTGCGCTGGCAACATTCTCGAAAATCAGGTGCAGCACTACGCGAAGACCGGCTGCACCAGCGCGTTACCTGAACATTTCTTCCTGCAGCGTTATAAATCGGCCTATGCCGCGGAATGGGAACACTTTGTTGCGGTACTGCGCGGCGAAGCGGTCCCTGATTGCAGCGGGGATGATGGCGAGCGTGCGCTGTATCTGGCGGATAAAGCGCTGGAGTCACTGCATAGCCAACGTGAAGTTCTCCTCTGATTGTCACCACAACCTACCCTACACAGAGAGACATAATAATGAAAAAACTGATCTTAGCTGTCCTCATCGCCATGACATCCGGGGCAGCCATTGCTGAAAATGAGCAAATTGTTTTCAGTACGCCAAACCTGGCGATGCCATTTGAAGTTCACATGCAGCGCACGGCGGTGAAAGCCGCAAAAGAGATGGGCGTGAATTTACAGGTCCTGGACGGGCAGGGTAGCTCGCCAAAACAAGTCGCTGACCTGGAAAACGCCATAACTCGTGGCGCACAGGGTTTTATTGTTTCGCCAAACGATGTCAACGCGGTGTCCAGCGCGGTAGATGAAATTCAGGATGCGAAACTGCCCGTTGTTACCCTCGACCGCTCCGTTGACAGCCAGAAAAAAGTGCCGCACTTCGGCGCGAACAACTACAAAGGCGGCCAGGCGATTGGCGACTTTGTCAAAACCAAATTCCCTGACGGGGCAGACATTATTCTGCTGACCGGCCAGCCAGGCTCCTCCTCCAACATTGAACGTACTAAAGGCATTCGCGACAGCCTGAAGGCGGGTGGTGAAAAGTACAAGATCGTTGCCGATCAGACCGGTAACTGGATGCGTTCTGAAGGGATGCGCATTGTCGAAAGCGTTCTGCCTTCGTTGCCGAAGCGTCCGCAGGTGATCCTCTCCGCTAACGACGATATGGCGTTGGGCGCGATTGAAGCGTTACAGGGACAAGGACTGAAACCGGGTGAAGTTCTGGTAACGGGCTTCGATGCCGTGCCGGAAGCACTGGCGCGTGTGCGCGATGGCTGGCTGGCAGTGACGGCGGATCAGCGTCCTGGCTTTGCGGTGAAAACGGCTATGAGCCAGTTGGTGAATAACGTCCGTGAGAAGACTGCGATCACCGGGGCTGACTACCCGCCAACGCTTATCACTAAAGAGAACCTGCAGCAGGCCGAGCGTATTAGTGAGGCCGGTAACTGATATGTCCGCAGCCGCCGCGCAAGTGGCGGCTCTCTATGAGGAGGAGCAGACCGATGTCGCAACCCTTACTGAAAGTGACCGACCTGGCGAAAAGCTTTTCCGGCGTTTGGGCGCTGAGCAGCGCACAGCTGACCGTCGGAGCAGGCGAAATTCATGCGCTGTTAGGTGAGAACGGTGCCGGAAAATCGACCCTGCTGAAAGCGCTGGCGGGCGCACAGCCGCAAACACGCGGGGATATTTGGTTCAACGGCGAAACATTGCCGGTAGAAGACTCTCCGGTTGAGCGGCAGAACAAGGGCATTATCACGATTTATCAGGAATTTAATCTGCTGCCCAATATGACCGTCGCCGAGAATATGTTTCTCGGACGCGAACCGCGTAAACGCAATCTGATTGTTGACGAAAAGGCGGTAAATCAGGAGGCGCAGGTGATTCTGGATTACCTGCAACTGAACGTTGCGCCAACCACGGCCGTGGCCCGACTGAGCGTGGCGCAGCAGCAAATGGTGGAAATTGCGCGGGCGCTGACGCTGAACGCAAAGCTGATCATTATGGATGAACCTTCCGCCGCGCTGAGCGACAGCGAAGTAGAAAGCCTGCATCGTGTGGTGCGGGAACTTAAAGGGCGTGGCGTGAGCATTATCTACGTCACCCATCGCCTGCATGAAGTTTTTCAACTCTGCGACCAGTTCACCGTTTTCCAGGATGGACGATTCACCGGAAATGGCGCGGTTGCACAGACCACCGTAGAACAGCTGATCCGCCTGATGGTGGGGCGCGATGTGGCCTTTAATCGCCGTCCGGCCAGCGAAACTCACCATGAAGATAAACCTGTGCGTCTGGCGGTGAAGGGGCTTAGTCGCGAAAAACCGCCGCTGGATCCGCACGGTATCGCGCTGCACGACATTAGCTTCCACGTGCATGCTGGCGAAGTGTTAGGCATTGCCGGACTGGTGGGGGCCGGGCGCACCGAAGTGGCCCGCTGCCTGTTTGGCGCCGACAGTTTTACTTCCGGCAGCTTTGAACTTGATGGCGTGCCATATCAGCCGCGCGATCCGCTGTTTGCGCTGGATCAGGGGCTGGCGCTGGTACCGGAAGATCGTAAAAAAGAGGGCGCGGTGCTTGGGCTGTCGATCCGCGACAACCTGTCGCTCTCCAGCCTCTCGTCACTGCTGCACTGGCGCTGGTTCGTGAATACCCGCAAAGAGGATGCCCTGATCGAGTCATACCGCCAGGCGCTGCAGATCAAAATGGTCAACAGCGCGCAGGAGGTGCGCAAGCTCTCCGGCGGGAACCAGCAGAAAGTAATCCTCGCGCGCTGCATGGCGCTTAATCCTCGGGTGTTGATCGTGGATGAACCAACGCGCGGCATCGATGTTGGCACCAAATCAGAAGTCCATCAGGTGCTGTTTGATATGGCGAAAAAGGGCGTGGCGGTGATCGTGATCTCCTCCGATCTGCCGGAAGTCATGGCGGTTTCCGATCGGATCATCACGTTGAGTGAAGGCCGGGTGACTGGCGAGATCCACGGCGACGACGCTAATGAAGAGCGGCTAATGACGATGATGGCCATCAACCACAACGCCCTGAATGCGGCATAACGGAGTGATTCATGACGCAGATTATTTCTAAAACGCAGGTTCCTGCCAAACGCGGCGGACGTCTTGATCCCATTGCCTTTTTTGAGCGCTTTGGGGTACTGATTTTCATGATCCTGCTGCTGATTTTCTTTCAGTTGCAGAACAGCAATTTTCTTTCTGAACGCAATATTTTCAACATTCTGACCGAAGTCTCCATCTACGGGATCATGGCGGTGGGGATGACGTTTGTCATTCTGACCGCCGGGATCGATCTGTCGGTGGGCTCCATCCTGGCGGTCTGCGCCATGACCGCCGCGTATGTGATTAAGGGCGACAACTTCACCACCGTCGACCCGAACGCCTGGGGCGGCATGAGCTGGCTGATTGGCCTTGGTATCTGTATGGCGATGGGCACCGCGATTGGTTTTCTGCATGGCCTCGGCGTGACCCGCCTGCGTCTGCCGCCGTTTATCGTCACCCTCGGCGGGATGACGATTTGGCGCGGCCTGACGCTGGTGATTAACGACGGCGCACCAATTGCCGGTTTCGACGCGGGATACCGCTGGTGGGGACGCGGCGAACTGCTTGGTATCTCCATTCCAATCTGGATATTCGCGCTGGTGGCGGTAGGCGGTTATCTGGCGCTACATAAAACCCGCTGGGGGCGCTTCGTGTACGCCATCGGCGGCAACCCGGAGGCGGCGCGTCTGGCAGGGGTTAACGTGAAGCGCGTGCTGGTGAGCGTCTACGTGTTAATTGGCTGTCTGGCAGGGCTGGCGGGCTTCATTCTCAGCGCGCGGTTGGGCAGCGCGGAAGCGGTTGCCGGGATCTCGTTTGAGCTGCGCGTTATCGCCTCGGTGGTCATTGGCGGTACCTCACTGATGGGCGGCTACGGGCGTATTGGCGGCACCATTATCGGCTCGATCATCATGGGCATCCTGATTAACGGTCTGGTGCTGATGAACGTCTCGGCTTACTACCAACAAATTATTACCGGCTTAATTATCGTTCTGGCGGTGGCGTTCGATACCTACGCCAAGAGCCGTCGCGGCGCATTGTGAGGATCATGATGAAAGAAGTTCGTATTGGATTGATTGGCACCGGGTATATCGGAAAGGCGCATGCCATCGCCTATGCCCAGGCCCCGACGGTGTTTAACCTGCGCGGCAAGCTGGTGCGCGAAATGGTGGCGGAAGTCTCTCCAGAGCTGGCCGCCGAGCGGGCGCAGGCGTTTGGCTTCAATCGCTCAACCGGAGACTGGCGTGCGCTGGTGGCTGACCCGGCCATTGATGTCGTGGATATTTGTTCTCCTAATCATCTGCACAAAGAGATGGCGCTGGAAGCGATTCGCCATGGCAAGCATGTGTATTCAGAAAAGCCGTTGGCGCTGAACGCCCACGACGCACGTGAAATGGTTGAAGCTGCACAGCGGGCAGGAGTGAAAACGCTGGTGGGGTTCAACTATATGAAGAACCCAACGGCGCAGCTGGCGAAAGAGATCATTGAGCGCGGAGAAATTGGTGAGGTGATCCATTTCTACGGCACCCACAACGAAGACTACATGGCCGATCCGCTTGCGCCGATCCACTGGCATTGTTTTAAAGAGACCGCCGGACTTGGTGCGCTTGGCGATCTGGCGGCGCATATCGTCAATATGGCGCAGTACCTGGTTGGGGATATTAAGCAGGTCTGCGGCGACCTGAAGATCGTGGTGCCACAGCGTCCGGCGCAGGTCGGTTCCTCGCAAATGGTGACGGTAGAGAACGAAGATCAGGCCCACGCGATGGTGCGCTTTGCAGGCGGTGCGCAAGGGGTGATTGAAACCTCGCGCGTTGCCTGTGGCCGCAAGATGGGGTTGTCGTATGTGATTACCGGGACCAAAGGAACTATCAGTTTTACCCAAGAACGCATGGCAGAGCTGAAGCTCTATCTGCATGACGATCCGGTCAACCGCCAGGGGTTTCGCACTTTACTGGTTGGCCCGGCGCACCCGGACTACGGCGCGTTTTGCATGGGAGCCGGGCATGGTATCGGCTTTAACGACCAGAAAACTGTGGAAGTACGCGACCTGGTGGACGGCATTGCCGCCGATGCACCGATGTGGCCGGACTTTGAAGAGGGCTGGAAGGTGTCGCGCGTGCTTGACGCTATCGCACTCTCGCACCAGGAAGGCCGCTGGCTGAACGTGAACGACATTGTCTGAAGAGGTATCAACGTGGAAAAGCAGTTTGATGTGATATGCATGGGCCGCGTGGCGGTTGACCTCTACAGTCAGCAAATTGGCGCGCGCCTGGAAGATGTGTCGAGCTTTGCCAAATATCTTGGTGGTTCGTCTGGAAACGTGGCTTACGGCACGGCACGCCAGGGACTGCGTTCTTCAATGCTGGCGCGGGTTGGCGACGAACATATGGGGCGTTTCCTGCGTGAAGAATTAAACCAGGTAGGCTGCGATACCAGCCATCTGATCACTGATAAAGACCGCCTGACGGCGCTGGTGCTACTCGGCATTAAAGACCGGGACACCTTCCCACTGATTTTTTACCGTGATAACTGCGCGGATATGGCGATTACCGCCAGCGATGTTGATGAACAGTACATCGCTTCTGCTCGTTGTCTTGCCATCACCGGGACGCATCTTTCTCATCCGCAAACCCGCGAGGCGGTGTTGACGGCGCTCGCTTACGCCCGGCGTCACGGCGTGCGTACGGCGCTGGATATCGACTATCGCCCGGTGCTGTGGGGACTTACTTCCTTAGGCGACGGCGAAACACGCTTTATCGCCGCCGATCAGGTCACCCGCCAGTTGCAGGAGGTGCTGCATCTTTTTGATGTAATTGTCGGCACCGAGGAGGAGTTTCATATTGCGGGCGGCAGTACCGATACGCTGCAGGCGCTGTCGCAGGTTCGCGGCGTGAGTCACGCGACGCTGGTCTGCAAGCGCGGTGCGCTTGGCAGTTCGGTGTATACCGACGCCATCCCGGCCCGGCTGGACGATGGCCTGACAGTCACCGGCGTACGCGTAGAGGTGCTGAACGTGCTGGGGGCGGGGGATGCGTTTATGTCCGGTCTGCTGCGCGGCTACCTCAACGATGAGGGATGGGAGCAGGCGTGCCGCTACGCCAACGCCTGCGGTGCGCTGGTGGTGTCGCGTCACGGCTGTGCGCCGGCGATGCCGAGCAAAGTTGAGCTTGATGATTATCTTTCTCGCGCTGCAGAGGTTCCGCGTCCGGATCTCGATCCGCATCTCAACCATTTGCATCGCGTGACGACCCGTCGTCGCACATGGCCGGAACTGTGCGTGATGGCCTTCGATCACCGTAGCCAACTGGAAGAGATGGCGTTGCAGTGCGGCGCGTCTTTGAAGCGTATTCCGGCATTGAAACAGCTTATTTTGCAGGCCAGCCGTGAAGCGGCCAACAGCGCCGGGCTGGAGGGCAAGGCCGGGCTGCTGTGCGATGGTACGTTTGGTCAGGATGCGCTGAATGCGATAACCGGAGAGGGCTGGTGGATAGGTCGTCCTATCGAACTGCCGGGGTCGCGCCCGCTGGAGATGGAACACGGCAATATAGGCTCGCAGCTCATCAGTTGGCCGCAGGAACATGTGGTGAAGTGTCTGGTCTTTTTCCATCCGGAAGATGCCCACGCGTTGCGTCTGGAACAAGAACAGAAAATCGCTGAGGTGTACCGCGCCTGTTGCCAGTCCGGTCATGAGCTGCTGCTGGAGGTGATTTTACCGGCCAGTATGCCGCGCAGTGATGAACTGTATTTGCGCGCCATTTCCCGTTTCTACAACTTAGGGATCTACCCCGACTGGTGGAAACTCCCACCGCTGACTTCTGCTGGCTGGACGGCGTTGAGTGACATTATCGAACGGCGCGATCCGCACTGCCGTGGCGTGGTGATCCTGGGTCTGGACGCTCCGGCAGAGCAACTGCGTGCTGATTTTAAAGCGGCTGCGGGTCATGGGGTGGTGAAAGGTTTTGCCGTGGGACGCACGCTGTTCGGCGACGCTTCCCGCGCGTGGTTGAAACACGATATTGACGATGCGCAGCTGGTGGCGCGCATTAAAGATAACTACCTGCAGCTTATCGCCTGGTGGCGCGAGCGCGGACAAGCATAATTCTGGAGAAGATGATGACGGTACAATTAGGTATTAATCCACTGACATGGACGAATGACGATCTTCCTTCACTGGGCGCTGAGACGTCGCTTGATACGTGTCTGAGCGAGGGCAAAGAGGCTGGATTTGCTGGTTTCGAACTGGGCAACAAATTCCCGCGTGAGGCGCGACTGCTCGGCCCCATTTTGCAGCGCCACGACCTGCAACTGGTTTCCGGCTGGTACTCCGGACGTCTGCTGGAACGCAGCGTGGAGGAGGAGATTGCCGCCGTGCAATCGCACCTGACGTTACTGCGCGAACTGGGCGCGAAGGTGCTGGTATTTGCCGAAGTCAGTGGCTGCATTCACGGCGAGCAGCAGACGCCGGTACATCTGCGTCCGCGTTTTCCGCAGGCCCGCTGGCAAGAGTATGGCGAGAAGCTCACCGAATTTGCCCGCTACACGCAGCAGCAGGGAGTCCAGATTGCTTATCACCATCATATGGGAACGGTGATTGAATCTGCTGAAGATGTGGATAATCTGATGACGAATACCGGTGATGAAGTTGGCTTGTTGCTCGACACCGGGCATTTGACCTTTGCGGGTGCCGATCCTTTGGCTGTGGCGCAGCGCTGGGCATCACGTATCAACCATGTTCACTGCAAAGACGTACGTGCCGACGTGCTGGCGGATGTCAAAAACCGCAAAACCAGCTTCCTTGATGCGGTGCTGAGCGGCGTCTTTACCGTGCCGGGAGATGGCTGCGTTGACTATCCGCCAATCATGGCATTGCTGAAGGCGAACCAGTATCAGGGGTGGCTGGTGGTGGAGGCGGAGCAGGATCCAGCCATCGCGCATCCGCTGACGTATGCGCGTCTGGGCTATAACAACCTTAGCCGTCTGGCGCGGGATGCCGGGCTTATCTGAGGAGGTGATATGTCACGTTTATTATCACGCTGGCAGCAGCCGGACGCGCAAGGGTGTACGCAGTCAGTGACACCGGAAAGCGCCGGTTGGGGATATGTTGGCTTTAGAGCGTATGAACTGGAGGAAGGGCAGCAGCTTACGCTGCCCGCCGTCAGCGAAGAACGTTGTCTGGTATTGGTTGCCGGACGCGCGACCGTCACCACGCCGGGCGCAACTTTTACGGATATCGGTGAGCGGATGAGCCCGTTTGAACGCATCAAACCGTGGGCGGTTTATGTCACTGCTGGTGAAACCATACAGGTTCAGGCGGTGACCAGACTGGAGCTGGCGGTCTGCGCTGCACCGGGGAAAGGCACGCACCCAACACGGCTGATCGCACCTAAGGATATCGACGGGGAAGCGCGCGGCAAAGGTCACAACCAGCGCTACGTGCACAACATCTTACCGGAAGATAAACCCGCTGATAGCCTGCTGGTGGTGGAGGTGTGGACCAACGAAGGTTGTACCAGTTCTTACCCAAGTCATAAACATGACACCGATAATCCCCCGCAGGAAACCTATCTGGAGGAGACTTACTACCATCGCCTCAACCCGCCGCAGGGATTCTGTATGCAACGGGTGTACACCGACGACCGGTCGCTTGACGAGTGTATGGCTGTCTATAACCGCGACGTGGTGATGGTGCCGAAAGGGTATCACCCGGTGGCAACCCTGGCGGGATATGACAGTTACTACCTTAACGTGATGGCCGGCCCGGTTCGCAAATGGATGTTTACCTGGGAAGATGAACATGCGTGGATTAACAGGGATTATCCGGTTGAGAATTAAGGATGAAAGCGTTTGGCGAGAGTGAAACAGGATTTGCTGTCACCACACGTGGAGTTAAGGGCAGATCGTTACAGTGGCCCTGATCTGGTTTAACTTGAGAAACAGATTACGATGAGGCCCGATGCTTGATTGCGGCTTATTCCTAATAATAAAAAACCGCTTTCGCGGTTTTTTATTATTCAATGTTTGGAAGATTATTCGCTGACTTTTTTCTCAACGGAGGCAGCACCTTCTTTAGTTTTATTCCAGCCTTTCTCGGTACCTTCTTTTGTTGCATTCCAACCTTTTTCAGTACCTTCTTTGGTTGTATTCCAAGCTTTTTGTGAACCTTCACTCACCTTGCTGCTCAGGTCATCTTGTTTACCTTCAGCAACATGTTTGGCTTTTAATTTTTGCTCTTCGCCCTGATTCTGCGTCTGATGCAGTTTTTCTTTTGCAGTATTGGCGTTTTCGTGTGCGGCGGCTACATCATTATCGGTTGCGTGTGTTGTTGCGGCAATAACCGGAGAAGCCAGCAGAATTGCAGATAATGCGATAATTGTCTTTTTCATAATATCCTCGCTTAGCGTTATAAGTTATTAGCGTGGTTAAGCATGGCATACAAACGAAGCGCTGGCTTTAGGAAAAAACTGTAAATGCTGATAACGGTATTTATCAATTTTGTGCAGTTGCGAGTAATTAATACATTTTTTTTGTTGGGGGAACCCACATTTAATGCTGGGTTAAATAAAGAGTAATAATCATTATTCAGCATGGGAGCGACATCATAATGCTGCCTGATATTTATTCGGGGATGTATTTTTTATTAGAAATGAGGTTGAATCTTAATCACGTTTTACGTGTGAAACTATACGTGTACCCATTTCTCAGTGTTTGACCGGTACTACGGGTAATACAGAGACCAAAAAGCCCTCAACTTGCGCTGAGGGCTTTTCTCCGGTGTTTGGTGGCTGGCGGGAGTTGAACCAGCGTCCGTAATTATTTAACTATTTGTTTTTATTAAAATCATGCTCATTCATAAAATCCGCGTAGCTTTTGCGTATCCTTTGAAGTCTTCTCTCTGTCCAGCTTGAGTGGCTGGTCTCAAACTCAAGCAAGCATCGAAAAGAAACTCTATTTAATTTTTGTGTTGCATTATGAACCACTAGCCTGCTTTTATAATTTATTTCATATTTATTGCCGTCTATGTCATTGTATTTTAATTTAAATAGAGGTCCGTCGATTGGTTTGGCTAAGCCATTATTTAATTTGTAAGTAAACAGAATTTCATTAAGTAGTACATCAAAGTAAAATGGAGATAGTTTTAATTTCGTTGTGGTTGAATTGTTTTTATATGGAGTAATATAACCAAGGTTAATCACAGTATCTGCTTCTTTTAAAATATTAGTTTGTGATCCTGTTATCAATATTTGTACTTTATGATCTTTTATTGAACTATGGTCTTCAAATTCGAAAGAATATTTTTCATTAAGTTTATATTGATTGGAGCTGAAGAATGTCATTCTTGACAAAAAATCGAACTCAATAGTTACTGATACGTTTAATGCAACACCTGAACCAGCATTAATTATTTCTGGTTTGTGTTCGCTGAAATACTCGGCAGAGCCAGGAAATAAATTAAATGAATCATCATATATCTCTCTACTTCTGACTTGATAATCATTGATTACAAGTTGCGGTGTAACTGCTATTTTTCTTTGCTTTATTGTTTGTTTTACAGCGAGGAAAGCCGCAACAGCAGAACCCATTGTGCCTAATGCAGTAAGAATAGATAGTATAACGTCTGACGTGTTTTCCATATTTTAATCTCTGCCATATCCCAGACAGAGATTATTAGTTATTTAGTGTTATTATTCAACAGGATTACAGAAGTTTTACCATCATATTCTTTAAGGTAGCGGCCATAGTGTCTGAATAACATTTCAGGACCTTTATGCCCCATTTGAGTTGCTAACCAGAATAGGTTGGCCCCACGGCTGATATGACTTGTGGCGAATGTATGCCTTGTCTGATATGGGTTACGATAGCGGATGCCTGCTTTTCTTAGAGTTGGCACCCATGCTTTTTTTCTTATCGCGTCTGCACTGGCCCATGGTTTATTACTTTTTGGATCTTCGAAGATTGTTTCATCTTTCATGAAAGTGAACAGTTTCTGGCTGGCTAAAGCTGCCAATGCTTCTTCAGTCAGTTCAACTTTCCTGGTACCGGATTTTGTTTTTGTTCCTTTGATTACGCCGACAACAATGGCGCTCTGAACGTGGGCCGTCCTCCCTACAAAGTCGATATCACGCCAACGAAGAGCACACAGTTCAGAACTACGCAGCCCGGTTTGTATAGCGAACCTGAAAAGATTCTCCCACTGCTTATTGCCAGCAGCAGAGATCAAAGCGTCAACTTCTGCTGGTGATAGCGGATCAACCACATAACTACTTTCTGCCTCTGATTTATCACTTTGGTATCGTGAGGCTGTTACCAGTGATACAGGGTTAATCTGAAGCACACCATCCGTCACCGCTTCATCCAAAGCTGAACGTAGGAAGGAAAGTTGGTTGCGGATAGTCTTCAATGTTGTTTTCTGGCTCTGGCTCTGGATCCATGTCTTCAATGCGGCCGGCGTCAACTCACTTGCGGGAAAAATATGAAGTGATGACAGCGCGCTTCGGCATTTCTTATATCCTCCAATTGTTGAAGGGGACAGTTTCTTCGTTTCGCATATCACCAGATACTCGTCCAGGTACATCTTCACTGTTTTACCTGCGGCAGCGTTGCCGAAAATTTTTAACCGAGTGGAACGGGGAAAGTATTCCGCATAAACAAATGTTCCCCTTTCGATCTTGTTGTGGATTTCGCCGAGTGTGCGCTCGGCGTATTTGATGTTTTTAGGGGGTACGTCCAGATTAGAAAGGGGCTCACGGCATTTAACCCCTTTATAAGTGAAAGTAATATTGATGGTTTCGCCGTTGCGGTGTTTCCTGATGGTTACGCCGCGTGGGAGATTAGGCGATTCTGTCGTGCCCATTTTGCAACCTCACTAAGATCAATCCATCTCTCCTTAACGCCGTCGACCTTTAGCACCTGAACCCCTTTACGCCATACTCCACGTTGCACACGTTTGTTGATGGCTTCCGGGGCTTCGCCAGTCTCTTTGCAATAAGTTGAGATGGGAACACAATCGAGGCTCAGCATATATTTCTCCATATGTACCGGCTGCACCGGTAACCTAGTTCTTAAGTTCGCAAAGTTTTGTTTCTACCATTCCCTTATTCAAGACTAAGGATGATTCAAGAGAATTATTAATCTTAAATAACATATAGTTCTTAAATCTTTGGTGGTATCCGTATTCAATGAATATATTGTAAAAATCATTCAACGTATCTCTTTCCAATACGTTGAAGTGAAAGTGGTTGTCACCGTTTATAACAAGTGATTTATCAATCACACAATATTTTTCGCTGTCATCATTTTTATATAAAAAAACATAAGACATTCTATCAGTAAGAACAATACCATTAAGTTTTACATTGTGCGCATTTATTTGTTTGTTAATGTTCTGTCTGGTAATGGCGCTCTCTGTGTCACATTTAATTTCTTTTCCTGATGTTGTTACTATATGGAAATATATTTTACCAAAAGGATCAAGTTTTACTAGTTCATTCCCTTTATATAGCCTGCTGAACTTGGGTAATTCTATTTTTAACGACTCGTAACTCTTTAAAAGGAGAGGGCTATCAAATTTAATGGCATTTAAGTTCCCTTTCCCTTCAATTTCCAAATTAATTGATGATATCGCTATGGCATTATCTCTTTTATTTGTTAAGATTACTGCAGGGATATGTGTATCGTATAGTCTATTACTACTAAATGAATATGATGCGGCTACTTTTTTAGATATTTTTTGAATACCAAAATATATAGTGAAAGCTGCTGCTAAAATAGTTAGAAGCTTAATGTCAATTAGCGACCATAACCATTCAAGTTGTTCTATTGCTTTGTAATTAATCATTTCATATTTTCCATAATATTTTTAATTCATCATATCATATTATTATCTCGTATACATAATGGCATTTTTTTACAACCCTTAAACATATACTCAATAATTGAGTGTAAACAAGATATTGTTTATATATACATTGCACTCTCTCTTCCCGGGAACTATGGTTATGCGATTATTACTCATGGCTACCTCATTGTGACAGCTGCCACCGCCAGTTGCTTTTCTCCATGCACGAAGTTGTGGCGGTGGTGCCTCCACCTGCCTGCCTGGCGGTTCTTGCACCCGCCAGAAGATTTATTTTTTCCTGTTCCGTCTGCATCAGAAGATGTTTGTTTTCCGCATCGGTATCATGGACCCATTTCTTCCCGTCCCACTTAACGAAATGGCCTTCAGGTTCAACGGAGCCAACATCATCAGGTAGTTTCTCTAACAGGCTATTTGCTGGCGGTCAGGCAATTAGCAGTTACCTGACCTGCCATAGTATTTCTTGGAAACGCGAACATTTTGCTTCCACCAGCATGGGGATGATCGGTGCTTCATTCTATAGCTATAAGACCGCTAGCTAGATTTTATTCCTCCAAATATTGTTTTAATTCTTGAGGCCAGCTTTGCGAGGATAGATTTTATGGTAATGATAATTTTTATATAACCACTACGGTGAAAAAGATCAGTTGTTACTACTGAAGCTTCCTCTGTAAAACTTTGGCCTTTCAACCTTTCCACAATAATCTCCGGGTAAAAAGGCTTCGCGACACTTCTCCTCCAAAGATCATCAATTTCAGTTTCCCAAGTATCCTGACCTGAGCTTTTGGTTGACTTCATTAATTTAAGACGATTGCCAAAAATGCGATCATGATCCTCACTAAAGTAACTAATCCTTGAATCCAGTAATACTGAGAGCCCTGCCATATTTTCAGGGGTAGCCCACTGCAAGAATATTTTTTTAGATTTCGAAGGTTTTTTTCTGGCAGATTCGAGGAGATCCAATTCCTGCATCATATTTACTGGTATACATGACTTATCAGAAGAAGTTTTCCTGTAAATATTATCGCGAAGGCTATCTTCAAGTACTTCGAGACTCCAGGCTGTTTTCCATATACTATTCAGCTTGATGAAATCAACCTTAGACAACCCAGGTACCGATGTGGGAAGTCCGATAAGTCGAGCCATGTCTCGGGTCGATTGAATAAAGTTAAACGCTTCCGACAGTTCTTTACTACCGATATTATATTCGGCCTTGATTGATGTCTTGATTGCACTTAAGCCAACTTCAGGTTTTGACCAAGTTTCCCGTGCAGGAAGCTTTTGTGCAATTGCCAGTATGTCCTCGCGGTTAAGATTTTGGGTAAATGTGCCCGTCCTGTACTCCTCACGTAGATATTCCACTAGAGAAGTGAGAGCCTCTAATTGATCGCGAAGTATTTCAAATTGTTCACGTAGAACCAGCACATTGATGATGCTGACATCAGTTAGATGTTTTACAGAATTGGTGTCGTAACTATAGCGGAATGTTTGTCCCGTCGGGTCAGTATCGGCAATACATTTAATACGTGGCGCTAGTTGCTTTAGTGGCTGTCTAAATCGCCTGTCAATATTAGTTGCATTATTTTCGAGGTAACTCCATAAATTTCCTATATCGTGCTTAGTCAACACGTCGCTGATTTTTTCGGATAGCGTTCGTTTCCGTAATTTTGCCAAATCAGCTAGGTCTTCAATCAACCCCTTGAGTGTGAGTTCTACTGAGTGCCGTAGGCTGAAACATATAGGGTAAATGAGTGTATCGAGAGTCCCTTTGTCGTCAATGATATTTTTAATAAGGATGAACACGCTTTCGGCGAAGCCATCAGCATAATAATAGATATCGGGTGAGCCGTTATGTCCAACACAAGCGTTGAAAGAAGCATTATTTCGATCGCCCCGGAACAGGGTATTCCAGTTGAAATCCAAAACAAGAGGAGGTTCAGTATTTGGTTGAGGGATACTGACGGTCATATATTATCTCTGTTAAGTAGAACTTTAAGCACTAATCATGCAATTGTTATGAAATGTAAGGCTGAAGGCAAGTATTTTTCGAGCGAGGATAATTGAGACGTTGAACTCACAGCTCATAGAAAACGCTCACATCTGTTATGGCTAAAAAGCAGGAAGAGGAGGGAGGGTGACAGGCTACGGTATAAGAAAAGTAGGCTGTTGTTTATGGTCGCATTGAGCGTGGCGAATCAGGAAAAAGAGCAGAAACATAAAAGCCCGCATAAGCGGGCTTTTATGTCACTCGGGAGCCGCGGCTCCTTTGCGTATCTTTTTTGTCTCCTCACCGTCTGGTCGGTGTCCAACTGAGACTGCTAACTTCCTGTTATTGCTAGTGCTGTCCTGGCACTATCCAATCATGATTGGCTGGCGGAGTCTGAATAAATTAATCAACACGTTAAATATAAAGAATTTTTCCGTATTCAACTTTCAGGTGTGTACCTAAACGTGTACCAATTAAAGGATCTCAGGTTCAACAACCTTGCTCCAGCGGAGACGGCTAATGGACTTGAATTTTGCTATGCCTAGCTGATTTCGCTCATTTCTAGACTTTGACCCCGGAGCTTGAAGAGCTGCGACTACTACATCTCGTGATGCTTCATACATGGCAAAAGCATCATAATTTTCATCAAGCAAAACTAAAAGAACAGAATCAAATGGCTTAGATATATCAATAGCACCAATTCTCGCAGAGACTTTTTTAGGATCAGGCATATATCGACCTTTGATTTGAACTCTATATTCTTTCCCGTCCAAAATCTCAGTCGCATCGTATCCGGACTGACGTGCTGAACATAGTGACAACCCGAGAAGAGTTGCAGCTTCATGTTCAGCTATTTCTCCAGTGATTCCGAGAGGCTTATTGGTTAATTTGTAATACCTTAGCGCCACATCTTTAGCTTCATTTAGTATGTTTAAAATTTTTTCATGGTTTTCTTGAAGCAAAGTAGTCCCCATAAAATTCCCTTTTGCTTAACACGTTACGAATTAACGTGCTGTCTTGGTGAGGCTTTCAGCTAACTTGGATCTTTCCATAAAGTATGGAGAGCTACATCATACTCAAAAAAAGTTTTTTTGCATTTAACTGTTCACACTGTTCACCATGCTTATTTTCTATTTTAAATCATAAAGATAAATGGTGATGAGTTGGTGAAGAGTGAACAGTCGACTCTTCACCTTTGTGATTTTTTCTCGCTCTGGATGCGCCCGGTCAGGCGATGTGGTGGAGGGATAAAAAGTTTTTTCAGGTTTTACTGTTCACACTGTTCACCTCTGGTTTTTTATCAATAATTTCATGGTGATACAGGGTGAATATACGGTGAAGGGTGAACAGTGGATTGTTCACCCTGTGATAATGGTCAGAAAGAAAAAGACCGGCTGTTGCCGGTCTGAGGTTGGTTATGTCGCAGTGGGGTCGTCGCATTTTGGCAGCCAGTCGCCGTAACTTTCCTCTTTCAGCGACAGATTGGTTTGTATCCCCTGCTTGGTGTGCCGCTTCTCATAATTCAGGCCGTACTCTTTCAGCATCATGGGCAGCCCCAGCCCGAACATTTTCAGGCTGAGCACGTTCCTGTAGCCGTTAGCCTCCATATAGGCCAGATACGCGTGATAGAGATATTTACGATAATTACGCGGGATGATGCTGGCATTCCCCATAAACATCCCGTTGGTCTGCGGAAGCATTTCCAGATAGCCGCAAAAATCAAATGTCGGGTCTGCATCGCGCTTGATGTTGAGCGCCTCATCGGAATTCTGCTGCGACTGGAGCAGTGCGCGGGCGGTCATCGGGTCGCTGAATTTCTGCATAAGCTGGCGCACAATGACGGCCAGCTCGCGCGCAATTTTATCCCTGAGCTGCGGGTCGCGTTCCTCCGGGGCAATCTGTTCCGGGAAGTGAATAATCACCCGGCGACGTGACACACCGCCGCTGCGGTCGGTGAAGCGCATCGGGTTGTTGTTCACGGCCAGAATCACTGCCGGAATATGTGTTGAGTACGGGTTCTGGTATTTCGGGTCAACTGAGACCGCATCGCCGCCGGTGATGGCCTTAAGCCCTGCGCCGTCGCCGCTCCATTTTTCCTGGTCTGGCAGACGGATTAGCGAGAAGCCAATCAGGGATGCACGTTTGCGCGGGTCTTCCAGTGTGTCGATATCGGCTGACGTGGCATTATCTTCCCCGGCAAGCAGGGTCGCGATTTCAGCCAGAATACTTTTGCCACTCCCGCCGGGACCGGTGACTTCGAGAAAGAGCTGCCAGTCGTAACGGTTCGCCAGCACCATAAACAGCGCAGCCAGAATCACGTCGCGTTTTTGTGGACTTTTACCGGCCGCACGGTCGAGCCAGCGCCAGAAGTTCGGCGCGTGCGTCTCCAGCGTTTCCCCTTCCACCGGCGGGGTGAAATCCACGTCGCACAACGTACGCAGCCAGTGCGATTTACTGTGCGGGCTGAACAGGCCACTTTGGGTATCGAGTACCCCATTGCGAAAGCCAATCAGACGGCGCGCCGGTGTATCCTGCTGCGGAATAATCAGTTTCAGGGTCTCCACCACCGAGGCAATTTTCCCTGACGAGAACGGGGCGCGTAAGCGCTGGAATAAATCAGCCACATTCCGTGAAAAAGTGGCGGCAGGGATATTTTTCCAGATGCCGTTTTCATAGCGGGACAGGAGCTGGCCGTTAGCATCCACCGCCAGCGCTTCGCTGTAGTGCTCATGCACCCGCAAAGCCTTGTCGCTGGCGCTCATGGCGGTGAATTCCGCCTCGCTCATGGTGTCGAACGGACTTTGCGCCGGTGGCCGGATAGCGTCATAAATGGCTTTCCGGGTGGCTTCTTCACCTTTCTGCATAAACGCATCATTCCAGTCACCGAACACCGGCGGCAGGGCAACAATGCCCTCACAGGCATCTGCGGCCGCAGCGGCTTTACTCTGGCCGTCGCCGTTAAGGTCACGGTCGGCGGCGAGGACAATCTGACAGGTCGGATATTTCTGACGGGCAAGGCTCGCCAGAGAAAGGAGGTTCACGGAGGACAGCGCCACCATGACGGTTTCCCCGGTCAGGTGATGCACGGTGAGTGCGGTCGCATACCCCTCTGCAATCCACAGGCGTTTTCCGGCCTGTTTTTTCCCTTCGATGACATGACATGTCCCTTTGACCTGCCCCCCTTTCAGGGTTCGTTTGAGACCGTCAGCATTGATAAGCTGAAGGTTAACCAGTGCACCGGTATCATCATACAGCGGGACAACCACATCCCCGGCGCGGAACGTCACGCCGCCGGTTTTATGCATGACGGTGAGCGTCAGACATTCCAGAGCGGGGAACCCCTTGCGGGTGAGGTAGGCGTTGCCGGTGGCCGGGCGGGCTTTCTCCATGAGCTTTACGGCCATCGTGGCGGCCGCTTTGCGGTCGGCCTCAGTTTCAGCCTCTGCGACCGCAATCACTTCCGGGGCAACCGGCGGCAGGTTGCCGGTCACGGCATTCACCTTCCCGGCGGCCTCTGACGGGGTCACGCCAAACACTTTTTCTACCAGCTTAAGCCCGTCACCCGCGCCGCACTGATTGCAGAACCACGTCCCGCGCCCCTCTTTATCATCAAAGCGAAAGCGGTCGGAGCCGCCGCATACCGGGCAGGACTGATGGCGGTTTTTAATCACCTTCACACCCAGCGCAGGGAGAATGCGCGGCCAGTGGCCGCACGCCTGTTTTACGGTTTCTGTTACGTTCATTTTCATCGTTATTTTCTCCCTCAGTGCAGTACCGGCGACGTGATATGACGGGCGCAAAGCTCATCCATCACGGCCAGCCCGAGAAAGGACAGCGACGGGGCGGCTTTGAGTGGTCCGGCTTCCATTAAATCTTCCAGCAGGGCACAGGCAATCTGGCGGCCTTTTTCCTCGCCGTGCTGGCGCAGGTAGAAGCCCTCCAGCTCGGCGGCAATGGCGCTTTCCAGCGCGTCGAGGGTGAGGTGCGGGTAGCGGTGCTGGCGTTCGCACAGGGTCAGCCATGCACAGGCCACGGCGCGACGATACAGCGCGGCGCGTAATACGGGTGGTAATGGCTTTTTCATACGTTACCCTCCCCGGTCAGCCACTGCTGATTGCAGCGTTCGACCACGCCGTCGAGCTGGGCGGTCATGAGGTAAATCACGGAGGTGAGCTGTAACTGCTGCGCCGGGTCACGACGAACGGTGGCGCAGTCCTGCACCTGCATCAGGTCGCCGACGAGCTGGCCGACATTGCGCATATGCTCCAGACATTCGAGGTCACGGGCAGTAATGGTGGTGTGTCTCATGCGCGCACCTCCGCAACCGGCAGGCGGCCAGCGAACGAGAGGACGTAATCGCGAACAAGAGAAAGGCGTGCGGCGTGCTCATCACCGGCAACGGTGCGAAGCATACAAATACGGGGTTTACGGTCTGCGCGACGAACAGCGGCAAATACAAAGACAAACTGCGGGTGTGACGGGGTGAGGGTCGTAGCCATAGTGGCAACCTCCATTGAGTAGCGGTTATTGCCACCACCGGAGTTCCTACGCTCATGGGTGGTGACCCGAACGGGGGTAGGAATACCGGCCTCAATGAATACCGGCCAGCCCGAAGGCTGCCCCGCCCGGATCACCATTATCTGACAGGGGCTAAGGTGTAAACACCACAGCCCGAAAAATGGGTGTGCCTGAGCAACGACGTAAAAAAAGACGCATGGCGCGTCCGGTGTCGCCATTGAGTAACTCGGGTTCCTACGCCCGGCTGCCGATTTTGCGACAGCGGGAAAACTATACCTGGAAACGGCGAAAAGAAGCAAGCCAGAAAAAGGGGCTGTTTGCCGAACGGTCATCATCATGCGTCATAGCCCCGGTTACGTTCGGCAATGCGATCCGCCATCCATGCAGTGATTTCAGACTGCGCCCACGCCACGTTTTTGCCGCCGAGGGAGATTTGTTTCGGGAAGGCTTCCCGGCTGATGAGGTCGTAAATGGTCGAGCGGGACAGGCCGCACAGATGCATCACTTCGGGCAGACGGATAAAGCGTTCGTGAACGGTATCAGAAACCGGCATCAGCGGCGCGGCAGGAGCAGAAGACGGGGAAGAAAAAGCGGTGTGCATCGGGCTACCTCACAAAGTCCATACAGTGCCGGTCGTGTCCGTCCGGCTTCGGGTAGCTCTCTATTTTGTGAATATTTTCCCTCAGGGCAACAAGTCATTTTGCAGTGAAATCTCACACAACAAACCGTTAACAGGTGAATGGCAAACAGTGGCAATCTCTGACAATCGTTGGCAATCCTTGATAATTCTTTGGCAAAGCGATGATTACTTTTATTTATATATATATGCTTTTTAATCGCTAAAAAATCTAAGTAACTGACTGGCTGAAAAAACAGGAGGGTGAACAGTGGTGAACAGACGGTGAACAGTCAGATCTTCAACTGTTCACCTCTTAACTCACTGTATTACTTATCTTTTTATTTAAGGTGAACAGTGGTGAATAGTTATAAGTAAAAAAACAAACGGTGAGTAAGGTTTTCCTGCGACCTTCCTCTGGCCAGCCGGTTTTTAAGGTCTGTTTGTGCCAGCACTCTGACAACGGCAATGAATCGTGTTGTTGTGCAGGAGGCGTCAGAATCATTTCAGGTTGAACACACGGAGAGCCTGAACATGAAACCCGAACTCATTATCAAAGCCATGCAGACCGTTATCAGTAAACAGGATGAAGGCGCGGAACAACGCATTGCCGGTGCGCTGGCCGCACTTAACGAAGCAAAAGATGCACACACGGCCAGCATGGGTAAACTCAGCGACATTGAGGCTTCCATTCAGCGTTGTGAGCAGGAACGACAGACCGCGCTCAGTGAAAGTGCACAGGCCGAACAGGACTGGCGCAGCCGCTTTCGAACCCTGCGCGGCAACCTCACTCCTGAACTGAAAGCTGAACACAGTAAACGTATCGCCAGCCGCGAACTGGCTGATGAGTTCACCGGTCTGATTACCGAGCTGGAGAAAGACAAAAGCCACGCCATGCTTGGCGCATGCTCCTCCGGTACTGCTTATATCAGCGCCCATGAAAAAGCGTTCACCACTTACGCCAACAGCGAGTGGAAGAAGGCGCTGACCGGTATCAGCCCCGCACTGTTACGTGCCTTTCTGTTGCGTATACGGTCGCTGGAAATGAGCGGGGAAACCTCGCCGCGTGCGACCGTGACCCGTGAGCTGGGTGATGCCCTGAATATGCAGTCAGCCCTGTATCATTTTGATATGGAGCAGGAGCCGGTCCTGTCCGTAACGGGCATGAATCGCCCGGTCATAACCGGGGTTGATATGGCGCTGTTAAGAAGCCCGGCCAGACGGATGAAGCTTGCCGCTGAACTGGCCGCAAAAGACCACGAACAGGCAGAGGGCTGAATTATGTTTCACTGTCCGTTCTGCAAAAAGACCGCGCACGTCCGTACCAGCCGGTATCTGTCGGAAAACGTCAAACAGCGTTATCACCAGTGTACCAATATCGAATGTTCGGCCACTTTCCGCACCATCGAGTCGGTTGACGGTGTGATACGTGCCGCACCGGAGAAAACCGACCCCGCCCCGGTGACACCACCACCGCCGCGTAAAGTACAGGGCTGCTACAGCTCGCCGTTCCGGCATTAATCAGGAGAGAGACACGTGACCACTGTGACCATACAGCAGGCCTTTGAGGCCTGTCAGACGAACAAAAACACCTGGCTGAAACGTAAAGCCGAACTGGCAGACCTTGAACGGGAATACCGTGAACAGCTCCTTGCCGGTGACGAACAAATTCCGCGCAGAATGCAGGATTTGCGCGACAATATCGACGTGAAAAAGTGGGAAATTAATCAGGCCGCCGGTCACTATATCCGCTCACATGAGGAGGTGCAGCACATCAGTATCCGAAACCGGCTCCATGACTTTATGCAGCAGCACGGCGCGGAGCTGGCCGCCACGCTGGCACCTGAGCTGATGGGATATCACAAACAGCTTCCCGCAGTAAAGCAGAGCGCCATGCAGCACTCGGTTGATTATCTGCGTGAAGCCCTGTCGGTGTGGCTGGCCGCAGGTGAAAAAATTAATTATTCCGCGCATGACAGCGATATTTTAACGGCCATCGGATTCAGGCCTGATGCGGCTTCGCGGGATGATAATCGCGAGAAATTCACCCCAGCACAGAACCTGATTTACACCCGCCGACGTGCAGAACTGGTCGCACGCTAGCACGCAAAAAAATCCCCGAAAATTCCGCTATTTTTCCCGAAAAAAGCCATGCATCCATAAGGTGCATGGCTTTGCATGCAAATCCCCGTATTTTTTATCCCACGCAACACCAGTACCGGTGCGGCCTGAGGCCGTTCATGCACCTGCATTAAAAGCGACCTCTTAAGCGGGCAGGCGTGGCGGGGAGAGCATTGCGCGGCAGGGTTGGGATATACTATATTTTATTTTCCGCAAATGATAATCTGGATAACAGAATTATTACATTTATTCGGAATGTATATGTCATAAAATCAAGGAGGGAATGAATATATGTCAATTCTTATAAATTCTGTTAGGATTTCAGGTTTTAGAGGTATAAAGGAAATTGAGGTTGAGCTAGGACGTATTGCCGTTTTGTTAGGTACAAACAATGCGGGGAAAACATCCTTCCTAAAATCGTTGCAACTAGCTTTAGGTGATTACCAACGTTACTTTAGTGATGAAGATCTTCATATAGATAGTTCTGGGTTAAAAGTTAATGAAGTTATCGTTGACTTAAAAATAATACCTACGGATGAACATTATAATAAAACAGAAGAGTTTGACGAAAAATGGATTGATGTTTTCGGTGATAATATTGCAGTAGATGCAAATGGACATGAGTTTGTGGCTATTCGTACAAAAGTTCAGCCAGATGAGATAAAAGGTGGGTTTAATACACAACGTTATTATTTGAATGAATGGGGGGAGTTTGAGGGATGGAAAGAGATTGTTGTCAACGAGAGAAGAAAGGTAAGAACAAAAGTTGATGCAATCCCCTATATTTGTATTGAGGCTCAGAGGGATATACATCATGAGCTTAAAGATAAAAGCTCATATATAGGGAAGGTCTTATCATATATTAAATATGAAGATGAAGATGTTACTGCACTTGAAGAAATGATAAGTTCAATAAATGAAACCGCAGTGAGTAGAAGTGAGCCGCTTCAAAGCTTAAAAAATTCACTTCAAGGGTTAAACCAATCATTTCTAGGATCAAGCCACACAGAAATAACTCCTTTCCCTAAAAAAATCCGAGATCTATCAAAGCAATTTACAGTACATTTCGGAGATGAAGAAAACCATTCATTTTCAATGGAATATCATGGCACTGGGACGAGAAGTTGGGCTTCAATGCTTACAGTTCAATCGTTTTTAAGCTTTATGCATGAACGGCATGAGCTCGAAAATAAGGCGCTACATCCAATTGTTGGAGCTGAAGAGCCAGAAGCGCATCTACATCCCAATGCACAAAGAACCTTGTTTAAACAGTTATCATCATCTCAGGGACAAATTATACTGAGTACTCATTCACCATACCTGAGCGCAATGGCTGAGATAGAAGATATAAGATCATTCATAAAGAAAGGTGATGGAGTAACAGTAAATTGTTTGAAGAAAAGAATTGAACATGATGAAAAAAATGCATTAAAAAGGGAGATAATGTTAACCCGTGGTGAGTTGCTTTTCTCTCGAGCCTTAATTTTATGTGAGGGTGTTACAGAAGAACAATTAATACCATCCATGTTTGAATTGTATTTCGGTAGGACGATGTTTAGTGTTGGAGTTAACTGTGTAAGTGTCAGTGGTAAAAATTACCCACCATTCATTAAACTTGCAAGTAATTTAGGTATCCCTGTCTGTATTATTAGTGATAATGATGGTGATACTCATGGTGAGATAAACCGTCAGGTAGCACGTTTAGTTCGTGAAGATGGCCTCGTATTGAATCCTGATTGTTTCTCTTTAGAGTTCCTCAAAGAAACAAATGATATTGAAGCTGAGTTATACAACGAGTTAAATATTCGTGAAGAAATAATTGAATCATTAGTGTTAAGTGAAACCAAAGCTAGTCCTAATGAACGGTATCGAGAAGCCAAGAAAAGAGAAATAGAGGCTTTACAAGATAGTGCTATAATTGAAAAAATGCGTGACTCAAAAGCTAGTTATGCAGGGTATTTAGGAGTGATTCTAGCACAGAATGCAAATGGAAAGAGAATTGAGGAGTTACTTCCGGAATCTGTTATTATTGCATTTAATAAAGTTAGGGGATGGCTTGAGCTATGATTGATAATTTATCACAATCTCAAATTGAAGTTGTTAGAGCTCCTATGGGAGGGGCTATACAAGTTCTTGCATCTGCAGGGTCTGGTAAAACAAGAGTGCTTACTGAGAGGGTTAGGTTCATTCTTAATAACTCTGCTAGAGGAAGTGTGGTTGCTTTAACATTCACAAATAAAGCAGCAGATGAAATGCTTGAAAGGTTAGATGATGGCTCAGAAAATCGTGATAGGATTTGGATTGCTACAATTCATTCTGTTGCACAAAGGGTACTCGAAAGTTATGGGTATACTATTGGGTTACCAAAAGAATTACATATATTTGAACGTGACCAAGATCGGATGGAGGTTTTCCTACATTCCTTAAGAGAACAGGGGGTTAATATTGATGAGTACTTAGATGTTGAGGACGTTAGAGAAAAGCGCAATCGTGAAAAAGTTATAAGTCAATATCTTAATGTATTCTCTATTATTAAAAGAGAGCTTTTAACTGAAGATGAAGTAAAGATAAAATTCAGCTCCAATCCGCGTATTTGGAATATTTATCAAGATTATCAGTCTGCTTTATTGGAAAGTGGTGGTGTGGATTTTGATGATATACTTTTATATGCACATAAAATCCTATTAAATCAAGAATCGGTAGCAAGAATATATCAAAAAAAATACGTTGCTTTATTTGTTGATGAAGCACAAGACTTAAACAGAGCTCAGTACGAATTTATAAAGGTTCTCTGCGGTGATAAAATAAAAGATGTCATGATGGTTGGTGATAGTGACCAGATGATCTATGGTTTTAATGGTTCATCATCAGATTATTTTATTAAATCATTCGTGAAAGATTTTACTCCTAAAACTTATTGTTTAAACGAGAACTATAGATCTTCGAAAGCAGTGATTGAATTAGCTAATAAATTAAAACCAAATAGCCAAGTTGGTGTTAATGCTGCTCTTGATGGCTATAAATCTTTTAATGCTTTACCAGATGAAGAATCTGAAGCTATATGGGTTTGTGATAGCATTCAACATATACTGAATTTAAAAAGACATCCAGAAATTGAGGGCGATATTGATTGCTCTAAAATTGTTGTTATAGGTAGAAATAGATTTGTTTTTAAAGCTATGGAAAGTGAGCTTAAAAAAAGAAATATACCTTATTTCCTAAAGCGTAGTGATAGAAATGAATCGCCTGTTTCTCTTATTGGGAAAATAGTCGATCTTGCTATAAGGGTTAAGGTTAATCCAAAGGATTGGGTTGATGGGAAGAGATTGTATAAATTAATCGGTTTAGAATTAAATCCAGAATCAGATGTTACCTACGATATTAGCAAAGTCTATGCTGACATAAAAAAATCATCTAACCTAGATAAAGATTTAATTAGCTTGGTTTTAGCACATATTGATCATATGTCTGTAGACACACCTAATATTTTGAAGTTCTGTTTAGATATTAAATCAGAACTGGTGAGTTTAGGAGCAAATACCAAAGATTCTGCTAAAGAAGATGATATTGCCACAGGGATTAAAGATATAGAGCAGCTTCAATCCATGTGGACACGATTCAAACGTAAAGGCCTCGGTGATAATCTATCCTCATTTAGGAATGCACTTGCTTTGGGTCAGCTTAATGATGATACCTTAAATAATGGGATTATGTTAAGTACTGTTCATACAATGAAAGGACTTGAAAAAGATATAGTTTTCCTTATCGGTATGTGTGAGGGGGTTTTTCCAGATTATCGAGCTAAGAGCAAAGTCGAGCTAGATGAAGAAAGAAATAATGCTTTCGTAGCTATAACAAGATCTCGGCGTTGGATTTTTGTTACTTATCCAGAAAAAAGAATGATGCCTTGGGGGGATTATAAATATCATCCTGCATCAAGATTCTTTCTCGATATGCAGTAAGACACGCAGCATCGTCATTAAAGGCGATGCTGTTTTTTCATATTTTATTTACTCGACTTCCCCACCATGACATAAGCTCTTTACGTTGTTCTAAATATGTAGAGCGGTTATAAGCTTTTCTTACTTCATTTTTATCAGAATGGGCTAAAGCAGCCTCTATCACATCAGCATTAAATCCAGCTTCATTCATGGCCGTACTGGCAATAGAGCGTAATCCATGGGCTACGAGTTTTCCTCCATAGCCAATACGTTTCAGCGCTGCATTTGCTGTCTGACTATTCATGGCGTGCTTTGGATCATTCCTGCTCGGGAAAATATGCTCACGATGAGCACTGATAGGTTTCATCGCATCCAGAATTTCTAATGCTTGTGGTGATAAAGGAACAATGTGTTCACGCTTAGCCTTCATTCGTTCGGCGGGAATCGTCCAGAGTTTGGCATCGAGATCGATCTCTACCCAGCGAGCACCAGAAGCCTCAGAAGGACGCACTAGGGTCAGAAGCTGCCACTCAATAAGACAGCGGGTCGAAACAGATAGATTTGACATGACCAGAGAACGCATCAGCTTGGGTAATTCTTCTGGTCGTAGCGTGGGCATGTTTTGCTTTTTGGGTTTCTCAAATGCCATTCCAACACCTGACGCCGGATTTGCATCAATCAGACCGGTATTAACCGCGTAAATCATTATCTCGTTAATACGCTGGACTAGGCGACGAACCGTCTCTAATGCGCCACGTGCTTTTATTGGCTCCAATGCTTCAACAATCGTTCTGGCCTTAATCTCCTGAACTGGTATCGCACCGATTGCCGGGAACACGTCTTTATCCAAAGAACGCCAAATATCCTTTGCATAATCCTCTGTGACACTTCTGCTTTTAATCTGGAACCAGTTAGCAGCTACTGTTGAGAAAATGCTGTCTAACTCAATCTGGCGTTGTTCTGACGCCTGCTCCTGTTGCTGTTGTGGATCCATGCCTTGCGCAAGCGTGATTAAGTGCTGGTCGCGTATCTGACGTGCTGCTGCGAGTGTAAGGGCAGGGTATGAGCCGAGACTCAAATTTGTGCGGCTGCTGCTTCCCGGTCGTTGATAACGGAAGCGCCAGAGTTTTTTACCAGTGGTTTTGACGAGCAAGAACAAGCCATCACCATCATGAAGGGTGAAGTCTTTTTCACGGGGTTTGGCTTTAAGGATTTCATTGTTAGTGAGGGGGCGTGTGATACGCGCCATATCTGGATCCCTTCCATAATTGGTACACGTTTAATGGACCACAGTATAGCGTGTACCTAAACGTGTACCAATTTTCTCTGGATTTAGCCGGATGCTCTCGGACAACGACAGACACAAAAAAGCCCGCAGGGCTTGTGCCGTGCGGGCTTTCTGTACTTCACCGGACGTATCCGGATCATGATTTGGTGGAGCTGGCGGGAGTTGAACCCGCGTCCGAAATTCCTACATCCTCGGCACTACATGCTTAGTCAGTCTTTACATTCGCCTGGCACCTGCGGACAGACACGCCACTACCAGACTAGCCTGATTAGTTTTAACGCTTCAACCCCAGGCAGGGCCTCCACGCGATCTCTTTTGGGTTTGACCTCTCTTTGATCCCCGTCTTAAGAGCGGAAGCTAGGGAGAGAGGGCTCAGAGCAGGTTATTAAGCTGCTAAAGCGTAGTTTTCGTCGTTTGCGACTATTTTTTTGCGGCTTTTTACGAGGCCAACCGCCCCTCGGCATGCACCTTGGGTTTCGCGAATCCCGTCGAATCCAGAATCAGCCCCAATGTGTTAGAGCAAGTATAACAGACTTGTGACACGCGTGACCAGCCCCCGCAACCCCTAATCCTCAAGGATTTAGCGCTCGCGTAGCGCTTCTTTTGCGCGATTAAACGGTTTGATTAAATAGTCGACGATGGTTTTTTCACCTGTTTTTATATCCACTGTGGCAATCATGCCCGGTACTATGGAGAAATGGCGTCCCAGTTTGTTCTGTAAGAAGTCCTGATGTGTGCGGATAAACACGCGGTAATAGAAGATTTCCGGTTTCACTTTGTCCTGAATGGTGTCCGGAGAGATGGTTTCGACTACGCCTTCCAGTCCGCCGTAAATGGCGTAGTCATAGGCGGTTATCTTCACCAGCGCCCGCTGGCCGGGATGGATGAACGCAATATCACGCGGCGACAGGCGGGTTTCTATTAGTAGATGATCGTCCAGCGGCACAATCTCCATCATCTCGCCGTTGGGCGGGATAACGCCGCCGATGGTGGTGACCTGGATGTTTTTCACAATACCGCGCATCGGCGCGCGTACGGTCAGGCGGGTGACGGAATCCTCACGTCCTTTTAAAATAGCCGCCAGCATATCCACTTCGGCGTTAGCTTTTGACAGCGCTTCCCGCGCCTGCACGAAATATTGCGAGCGCAGGTCGGTGATTTTTAATCCCAGATCGCTTTTTTGTCGTTGCAGGCGCAGCACTTCTACGTGGCTGGCGGCACCGCTTTTCTCCAGCCGTTGGGTGATGGCCAGTTCTTTATTTACTGAGACCAGTGCATCCTGAAGTTCTGCCATTGAATCCGCAAGCTGCGCGCGACGGCTTTTATACAGACGAGTTTCGGAGGCGATGAGATCCGGCCAGGCGCGCAGTGAATCGGGAAAGACCAGCGGCAGATCGTTAACTTCGGCATTAAGCCTTGCGCTGGAAGCCAGTGAGGCGCGATAACGGGCTGCACTCTCCCCAACGTTGGACTCAGAACGGGTGGGGTCGAGGCGGGCGACTATTTGATTGGCCTGCACTTTATCTCCCTCGCGTACCGTAAGCTCGGCGAGAATGCCGCCATCCAGCGACTGCAAGATCTGCTCTCGCGAGCTGGGGATCACTTTTCCACTGCCGGTTGAGACTTCATCCAGCTTGCCGAAATATGCCCAGATACCCAGGACGGCAAACAGCAGGGTGCTGAGCAGAATAATACGGCTGGCCCCGGAAAAACGGTGCTCGCGGCGGATATCGAGGTCGTCCATGGCGGCATCATGCGGATTGGTTTTCATTTTTCCACTCCCGACCGTGAGTTGGGGCGGGTGCCCGGCTCGCATTTAATGCCTGCGCTTTCGGGGCATCCATAACCAGTTGGCCTTCTTTTAATACCACCACGCGTTCGACCAGCTCCAGAACCGGTACGCGATGAGTGGCGACAATCAATGTGCGGTTGCCCAGCCACTGGTTCAGGCGCTGAATAAACTCCCGCTCGGTATGTTCATCCAGCGAGGCGCTGGGTTCGTCGAGCAGCACGATATTGGGCGATCGCAGCAGCATTCTTGCCAGCAGGATCGACTGCCGTTGTCCACCGGACAAACCGTTGCCGCCCTCCATAATGGGATGCGCCAGCCCTTTGGCGAGCTGTTTAACGAAAGCTGCCGCGCCGCTGACCTCCAGCGCTTCGAAGATCTGCGCGTCGCTGGCATGCGGTGCGCCGAGGGTCAGGTTCTCGCGCAGGGTGCCGAAAAACAGCCGCGCGTTCTGGCTAAGAAAACCGATGTTGCGGCGTAAATCAGCCATATCGATCTGCGCCAGACTCAGGTTGTCGAGCCGGACATCGCCCTGGATAATCTCCACACCACCCGCCATGGCCTGCAGCAGGGTTGATTTCCCTGCACCGTTACGCCCGAGGATTGCCACGCGCTCGCCGGGCATGACCTCCAGGCGCGAGATGCGCAGCGGAACGCGCTGATCGTCGCTGTGGTAGCGAAATTGTGCGTTCTCAAACAGATAATGACCGTGAAAAATCTCCTGATGCACCCGGTCTTCATCGTACTCTGTTTCAGTGGGGAGCTGCATGATGCTATCCAACCCCATCTTCGCCGCCTTAACCTGTTGCCAGCGGGCTAGCACGCCGCACAGATTAGCCATTGGGGCAATCATTCTGGAACCGAGCATCGAAGCGGCCACCACGGCCCCGGTGGTCATCGTGCCTTCAATGACCATCGGCGCGCCGAACATAATGATGGCGGCGTAGACCAGACTTTGTACCGACATGCCCCAGCCAATCAGCCCCTGAGTCAGCCTGCGCGTGCGCAGCCCGGACTCTCCGGTAATGCGGATGTAGCTGTTCCACTGCTGTAAAAAGCGGTTTTCCGCCTGCATCAGCTTGATGTCTTCCAGCCCCTGAACGCTCTCGACCAGCACCGCGTTGCGCAGGGTGGATTCATGGGCAGCCTGGTTGGCGAGCACCGCCAGCTTCTTCTGTAACAGCAAACCGGGCAGGATCATCAGCAGGGCCGCGACGGGCGCTATCCATGCCAGCGGCGGGGCGATAAAAGCCAGCACTACGATAAACAAAAAGAAAAACGGCAGATCGACAATGGTCGACATGGTCGAGGAGGTGATCATCTCGCGAACCTGTTCCAGCTCGCGCAGTTGAGAAATGAAGCTCCCCGTCGAGCGGGGGACGGCGCTGTTGCGCAGGCGCAATGCATGGCTGAACACGCGATCGGAAATGCGCATATCGGCGCGTTTGCCGAGCAGGTCCATTATGTGGGTACGCGCTTCGCGCAGCAAAAAGCCAAACAGCACCGCCACCAGAACGCCAGTGGAGAGAACATACAGCGTTGGATAAGACTGGGCGGGGATCACCCGGTCATAAACCTGCATGGAAAAGATAATCCCGGCGAGCGACAGAACGTTAATCAGAAAGGCGGCAATCATGACCGGCAGATAAGGACTAATGTCTTTTAACACCAGTTCGCGCATCCAGTCGGGCTTGAAGCGCGAAATATAGCGGTCTACCCGACTGTCCTTCAGCGCCGACAGCGGGCGCATCGCGGTAATACTCACGATCTCCGGCAGAAGCTCTGCGACCGTGAGCCGGTTACGCTGGCCCTCTTCGGCGATGATAAACACATCCAGTGCATCTTCGCCGTTGAAATGTTCTATCACCATTAGCTGGCCGTCGCGCAGTTCCGCCACCACCGGCAGACGCCACTGACCGAACACCTGCGTGGCGGTATCCAGCGCATGAAATGACAGTCCCGCCTGACGCGCCAGTTGCGACAGGGCCGTTGCCCGGCTTTTTCCCGCAAACCACGGGGCGTTGGCCTGGATTGCGCCGGGAGAACAGGCCACGCGATAGTGATTGGCAATATGCGTCATCGCCTGCGCCCACTGGCTAAGAGCGTGTTCGCTAATCGCATCTTTTGCATGTGAATCGAGGTCGCTCATAGCTTGATCTCCACCGATTGAATGCTGCGATTATTTAAGGCGAACGCCTGGCGAATCGAGCCAGTGTTATAGAGGCAGTTCAGCTGGAGCTGGCGCAGCTGGTTTTGAGTCTGGAGTTCGGCAAAACGGGCCTGATACACCTCTTGCTCGGCGTTAAGCACGTCGAGCAGCGGGCGCGAACCGAGGTCCAGATACTGCTGTTGATAAAGCTCGCGCGTTTGTTCACTCAGTCGCTGCTGGCGGCGCAGAATCTGCAGGGCGGTGGCGAGGCTAATTGCCTGGCTGCGGGACTCCAGTAATTTTTGTCGTACTTCGAGTCGGGTGCGCTGGATGGAGTATTGTGCAGACTCTACCGCATGGCTGGCGGCGTTGCGCCTGGCGGTGAGTCCGCCCCCCTGATACAGCGGCATCTCAACTTTTACCCACGTGGAGTACTGGGTTTTGTCGAGCACCTCATGGCTGGGGTATTTGTCGTTGAGATAATGCTGAACCGACGGTTCCAAAGAGATGGTGGGCGTCATCTGCGCGTTGGCGTAATCGAGATTTGCCTGTGCCACATTCGCTTGTGCCCAGGCCGCCAGTACCGCGGGGACCAGTTTATCTTCCGGTTTGACCACATCGCAGCTGCTGTCCAGTTTGGCCGGGAATTCGTTGCTGATGCCGTTAAGTGAGTTCCAGCCGAGGTAACTCATCAATGTGGCCTTACTGCTGTCGAGATTGGCCTGATACTGCGCCAGCTGAGAACGTGCAGACTCGATACGCGCATCGGTTTGTACCACGTCGGACAGCGAGGTTGCCCCTTCATCATTGCGTTGTCGGGTCAGTCGACCAATGTCGTTTAAGGCGGTGAGCTGTTCTTCGGCGGCGTCCACCATTTGCTGCCACGTCTGCACCTGGACTATCGCGTTGGCGGTTGCGTGGGCGATGGTATCAATACTGAGTAACACATTCGCCTGCTGTTGTGCGGCTCCGGCGGTCTCGGCGCGGACCTGGCTTGCCACTTTGCCGAAGTCGTACAGCATTTGTGACACCGAAATAACCAGCGCCGGGCTAAAGCCGTGGTCGGTATAGGTATTGCTGTAACCGTTATTCATTCCGGCAGAAACCTGCGGGTAATATTTCGATTTCGCCACGTCGATCTGTTCGTTTTGCGAAAGCAGTTTGCCGATCGATTCACGAATAGAAGGATGCCAGCTCACGGCACGACTTACCGCGTCGTTGAGCATCAGGTTGCCGGGGGCGGCAGCGCTCAGCGGCAGATCGGCAACCGCGCCGTCCAGCGAGGGAAGCATCTGGCTGGTGGCCAGTCCTTCCGGCGTAATAATTTGCGGTTCATCTTCGGCATTCACCCGCAGGGTACAGAGCGTTAATGCCAGAAGTAATGCAACAGGCGCGACATTTCTCATAGTTTATCCCTTACAAAATACGGCAGCGACGACTGTTATTGCCCCGGACGTCATGGCATCCGGGGCTGTAGTTATGGCGCTTTAACGCATTGCGTTAACGTCAGGGCACGATGTGATTTTGTTGCACCAGCTCATCGAGCGTGGTGTGTACGTTCTCCAGCGTTATGAGATTGGTTGAGTGATATGTGTTGCCCGTACCGTCGCGGTCGATGGCAATCACCGTGTTGTTACCGCTGGTGGTTACGGTGAGGTAGTTGCCGAGCGTAGCGTTCTGCCCGTTCCAGCCCACCAGCAGGTCGCCGATATCGATTTTGTCACCCTGGGCCAGTGAGAAGTTGGTCCAGGTGTCGGTAGCACCATTGCTAATGTTGCCGCCGGTAGCGTCGTTGGCGTTGAGCAGGTGATAAATCAGCGTATCGCCGTAGGCGCTGCCAGTCAGGCGATCGGCATCGACGGTACTCACCACTTGCGGATTCATATTGATGGTCAGCGTAGCGGTATCGGTATGGCCATTCTGGTCGTTAAGGGTGTAGGTAAATGTCTCTTTGGTGACGATGGTGGAGAGCGAGACATCGCTGTTGAGGGCATAGGTGTAATGACCATCAATGCCAATGGTCAGTTTGCCGTACAACCCGTTAATGATGGCGCTGGTCGTGCTACTCAGCGGATCAAGCGTGACGGTACTGCCGCCCGTGCCGTTCACCGTCAGCAAGGTATGCACGCTGGCAATATGGTCTCCGTCATAAATATTGCCGGTGACGCTGTTCGCTGTGGAAGTCTCGAAGTTTTGCAGGTCGATTATCGTACCTTTCACGCTGGGGGTGATGGTGATATTCCCCAGCCCCAGCCCCCCGACGCTTCCGGTATAGTCGAGGCGATAGTTGCCGGGGTGCAGTACGATCCCGCTCAAGGCTATATCGATATTGCCACCAACCAGCAATCCGCCATTGAAAGAGTTACCGGCAATCTTGATGTTGTTGCTGTCATACAGCGCCCAGGTGACGGTCAGCCCGCCCAGCGTCAGACCTGACGCGACGTTAAAATGCAGTATGGCGTTTTGCACCGCCGTTCCCGTAGCGATTTCAATGACGCCAGTACCACTTTTTGAGGTGGGTGAAAGGAGTTGGGCACTCCAGCTGGCGTTCCCGACGCTGTCGTCGGTAAACGACCGGGAAGTATCCGCCTGGGTACTAACCGCCATCGTGCTGCTGACGTCATTTACTGCATCCAGCGCCTGTGGGGTCGGTTTGATATTCAGCGATGCACTGCCGGTATCACCGTTTGGCGCTTTGACCTTATACACGAAACTGTCCGGCGTATTGATACCGTCTGCGCCCAGTCCGCTTCTCAGCGTGTAGGTGTAGTTCCCTTTCGCATCAATAGTCAGCGTGCCGTACTGCCCGTTAATGGTGGTTGTACCCGTTCCGTTTACGGTGACACCGTTAACTTCGGTGATAACGGTATTGGCCGGAGCCGAGTCGTTGACCAGCAGGTTTCCATTGGTTGTCGCACTCAGGCTGTCGACGGCGTAGGTGTGATCGGCCTGGATATTCAGGGTATAGCTGGTCAGCAGCGTCAGACCGCCGGAGGCGTTAAGCAGGAACAGATAGTCACCGCCAGGCAGGGTGATGGTGTAATCCGTTGAGCTACCTCCTAGCAGCGCCGTGACCCAGTTGGGCTTCACGCGGAACTGCTCATACTGCTGAATGGACTCGTTGAAGCGATAAACATAGAGGTCAAAACCGCCAACCGTGACGCCGAGAACGCTGGCCTTGACGGTCAGCGTGCGGGTTGCGCCATCATCCACATTAAATTTGATCGGATTGGTTAAACCGTTAACCAGACTGACATCCAGCACATTACCCAGTCCGACGTTGGCGAGGGTGAAGCCGGTTTGCTGTGATGTGCCATGATCAACCGCGATGACCTGCGTCCCGTAAGTCAGCGCAGCCACATCGTCTGCCGCGGTTACCGTACTGGTGGTGGGCGCCTGACCGAACGTTACCACCAGTTTTGCCGAGGAGTGATCGCTGCCATGCGTCAGCGTGTAGGTGAAATTTTCAGAACGGCCATACACCGAGATTGACGTATCGGTCAGGGTATAGGTGTAGCTACCGTTCTGATTGATATGCAGGATGCCGTATTTCCCCTGCACATCAATGCCGCCCGACGGGATGTTCACGACGTTGCCGTTACCGTCGGTGATGGCGGTAACCAGCGTGCCGGAAGGGGCATTATCCTGCCCGTTGGCGGGATCGATATCGGTGATGATATTGCCAGACTCGGTAGTACCGCCGGTGATGGTTCCTGCGCTGGCTTTTACCACAGAGACATCAAGGCTGGTGTATGCTCCGGTCGCCAGCAGGTTGGTGTTGTAGCTGACCACGCGGTAATCACCACCAGTCAGTCCGCTGTAATTGAGCGTTACGCCTGAGGCGCCCAGAGTGAGGAGGCTGGCAAAGTCTGGTTTTCCGGTATCCACCACCGTCACCCAGGCATTCAGCGCGGTGTCAAAGCGCTGGATGACGACTTCAAGTGTGTTTAACAGCGACAGCACTACGCCGGTCGCTGCGGCATTGATTGTAATGGATCCGCTGCCGCCAGAAGCGATGCTGAAATTCACGCTTGCCGTATCGTTCCCCAGCACGTTGGCGACATTTCCCAGCGCATTGACCAACAGGAAACCATAATCGCTTTGATGCTCGGTGCTGACGGTGACATCGGTTTGTAGCGGCAGGCTGGTGACATTGTCTTCAGCCAGCAGCGGCAATACTGGTGCGAGAGCGTTTGTCGGCGATGAGGTATTTCCCGCCGCATCGGTCGCCGTGGCGGACAGCGACTGCCCTTCAATCTGGCGAACCGGCAGGTTGACGCTGTAGACACCGCTGCTGTTGGCGATTGCCGTCACGCTGGTGCCGCCGGGCAGAGAAATGGTGACCGTGCTTCCCGCTTCGGCGACGCCGCTGACGGTACCGCCATCGGCGCTGATCAGGAGCGTTGGCGCGGTCGGTGGCGTGGTGTCCACGATCACGCTGAACGAACCGGACAACCCACTTGCGCCGTTGGCGTTGGTTGCCGTGGCGGTAAACGCATGGTTACCTTCGCTGAGTGCACCGGATGGGGTAAAGCTCCAGATCCCGTTACTGTCTGCGGTCGTGAAGCCCATTAGCACGCCGTTGTTGTACAGATTGATGACGGCGTTAGCCTGCGCCGTTCCGCTGAGCGTTGGCAGGGTGTCATTGGTGGTTTTACCGGGAGCGACGGGTCCCATGATAGTGCCGACGTCATCGAGCACGCTGGCAATAACAGGCGCAGGCGGTACGCCGGTAAACGGTGCCAGCACGTTACCCGCCGTACCGATGTTGCCTGCGGCATCCTGTGCGCTGACCAGCAGAGTTTGCCCACTGATTTGCGGTGGGTTCAGAGTGAAGGTGAAATTACCGGAGGCGTTGGCGGTTGCCGTGCCGAGCACCGTTCCGCCGCTGGAGGTAATAATGACCGTGCTGTTTGGTTCGGCAACGCCGGTGAGCGCGGTGCCGTTGGCGTTTACCGCCAGCCCGGTTGGGATACCCGGGGCAACGGTATCGACCACGATCGCTGCCGCAGACGATATGCCACTGGTATTACCCGCACTGTCCGTTGCAGTGATGGTAAACGAGTGGGTACCTTGTGCCAACGCGGTAGTAGGGGTGTAGCTCCAGTTGCCGCTGCCGTCCGCCGTTACGCTGGTGACAAAGCTGCCGTTATCATAAATATCAACTCGCGCGTTGGCTTCCGTGATGCCGTTTAACGTTGGGCGCGCGTCGTTGGTCGGCTGATTGCTGCCAATCGGCCCGGTGTTTGGCCCAATATCGTCAATAATGCTGCTGATTGAAGGCTGCGTCGGCGCCGTGGTGTCAACCACCACGCTAAAGCCTGCCGTCGCGCCGCTGGTGTTGCCCGCCGCATCAGTGGCGGTGACTGTGAAGGTGTGCGATCCATTAGCCAGCGGTGTGGTTGGGGTAAACGACCAACTGTTATTGCTTTGCACCAGCGCGGTACCCAACAGGGTGCTTCCGTCATAGATGCTGATGGTGCTGCCTGCCTCGGCGGTGCCGTTCAGCGTCGGGCGTGCATCGTTGGTCAGCTGTCCGTTGCTGAGCGCTGCATTGAACACGCCGCCTGCGATATCATCCACCACAGAGACCAGCAGCGGGATGGATGGTGCAATGGTGTCGACATTAATCGTAAACCCACCTGAGACAGGACTCACGTTCCCGGCGGCGTCGGTGGCGATGGCGGTAAACACATGCTGACCGTTGCCAAGTGTGGTGGTCAGATATTCCCAGGTGCCGTCTATCGTTGCAGTCACCGTTGCCAGCAGCGTGCCATTATCGTAGATGGCTACCCGGGCACCGGCTTCCGCTGAACCGCTGAGTACGGGACGGGTGTCGTTGGTAAAGGCTCCGTTCGATAGCGTTCCGGTTCCCGGCTGCACGTCATCAAACGCCTGGATAATCGTTGGCGCAAGCGGGGCGACGGTATCAACAACGATGTTAAATCCCGCAGATGTCGGGCTGACGTTTCCGGCCGCGTCGGTGGCTGTTACCGTCAGCGCGTGGTTACCGTTGCCAAGTTGGGTTCCCGGTGTGAAGGTCCAGGCGCCCGTACCATCCGCTGTGGTAAAGCCGATAAACGATCCGTTATCGTAAATTCTCACCGTGGAATTGGCTTCAGCCGTACCGCTAAGCGTCGGGAGTGGATCGTTCGTGGCCTGACCGTTGTTCAGATTACCGATCAGCGGGCCGACATCATCCGCAACCTGAGTAATCACTGGTGCTGTCGGTGCCAGAGTATCGACGGTGTAGGTAAAGCCACCAGAAGGCAGACTGGTATTGCCTGCGCTATCTGTAGCCGTGACGGTCAGAGTATGCTGGCCGTTACCCAATGCCGCAGAAGGCGTAAAACTCCAGTTTCCGCCTGCGCCGACGATGGTGGTGCCAATGGCCTGACCATCGCTCAGCACGGTAATGGTTGCGCCAATTTCACCGGTACCGCTAAGCGCCGGGCGACTTTCGTTGCTGATTTGCCCATTGGAGATAGGCCCGGTTGTCGGCGCAGTATTGTCCTGAATGGTCAGAATTACCGGTGCAGATGGGGCAATTGAATCGACCAAAATGGTGAATGAGGTGGAGGCTCCGCTGGTGTTGCCAGCTGCATCCGTCGCCGTCACGGTAAAGATATTTTCCCCCTGCGCCAGCGCGCTTGTAGGGGTGAAGCTCCAGTTACCGGATCCATCGGCATTTGCGGTGCCAATGATCGTACCATTACTGAGAATAGTGACAATGGCATTGGGTTCGGTAATGCCATTCAGCGTGGGTTGGGCATCATTGGTCAGTTGACCGTTGGTCAGCAGAGTGCTTCCCGGCTGATCGTCGATGACTGACACAATAGTTGGCACTACTGGTGGGAGTGTGTCGACCAACAGCGAGAATGGCGCTGTTGCCTGGCTGACGTTACCAGCGGCGTCCGTGACCGTGGCGGTCAACGCGTGATTGCCCTCGCTGAGTGCCGGAGAAGGCGTAAAGCTCCAGTTGCCGCTTCCGTCGCTGGTGGTTGTGCCAATCACCGTGCCGTTATCGCGGATGGTGACCACGCTATTCGCTTCGGTAGTACCTGCCAGGGTTGGCGTATTATCGTTGGTAGTCTGCCCGGAAATGAGCGTGGTTGTTCCACCTACATCGTCGGTTACTGACACAATAACTGGCGCACCAGGCAGGCCTGTGTCCACCGTTATTGGGTAGGATGCGGATGGGGCCCCCTGATTGCCAGCCGCGTCAGTGGCGCGCACGGTAAACGTGTGAGGGCCGTCATTCAGGGCATTTTGCGGGGTAAAGCTCCAGTTTCCGCTGTTGTTAACGGTAGTGGTGCCGATGGACACGCCGCCGTCATAAACCGTAATGGTCGCCCCAATCTCGCCAGTACCACTCAGTGTTGGGCGCGTGTCGTTAGTGCGTTGTCCACTGCCGACATTGCCCGTCACCGGAGCCACATCATCAGTAACGGCGGTGATGCTTGGCGCGAGCGGCGCGGTGGTATCGATGGTAATGGCATAGTTTGGCGACTGGCCGCTGGTGTCGAGTCCAACCGTTTGAGAGACCGCGTAGTTCCAGGTCGTGCCGTCCGCCAGCGCGCTGGGGATGGTGTAGCTCCAGGCACCGGTACTCGCGTCAGCCGGGACGGTGATCAGCAGGATTCCGTTTTGGTAGATATTTACATCAGCGCCGGCTGTTGCCACGCCTTGTAAGGTTGGCTGCGTGTCATTGGTCGTTTTTCCGTTACCAATTTCAGTTAAACCGGAAGGAACATCGTCGATGATTTGCAGAGTCGGTGGGTGTGGAAGGCCCGAGATTGAGGCGGTAAACGATGTTTCTCCGCTTTGGTTGCCCGCCGGATCCTGAGCGATCGCGTTCAATGCTTCACCCGCCGTCTGAGCCGGTGAAATCGTGACGGTGTATGCGCCGGTAATGCTGTCAGCAACGGCCTGGCCGAGGACCGTGGTGCCATTTCTGATAATAACGGTGCTGCCTTTTTCGGCCGTCCCGCTCACCAGCGTACCGTTATTATCTATGGTGGTTACGATGGGGGCAGTCGGCGCTTGCGTATCGGTTGTTATAATTACCGGGTTGCCCGCCGGGAGGCTATTGCCTGCCGCATCCTGCGCGCCAAAGGTCAGCGTATGTTGCACATTGGGTGAAAGCGGAACGTCCACGCTCCATTTGCCATCGGCTCCCACCGTGATGTTTAGCGGGATGAGATTGCCATTATCATAGATTAGGATCGTACTGCCCGGTGTTCCCGTTCCGCTGACGGTGGGGGAGAGATCGTCCGTCACGCTTCCATTGCCGAGTGTACCGGTAATCACGCCGACGTCATCTGCAATATCCGTCACCTGCGGGGCGGTAAGCGGTGTCGAATTCACCGTAAACGAAATGCTGTTTGAGGTGTCGCTGGGGTTGCCTGCAGCATCGGTGGCGACTGCCGTCAGCGTGTAGGTGCCGTTGGGCAGCGCCGTCGTCGGTGTGATGTTCCACAAACCATTCACTACGGTCGTGGTGCCGATAACCGTCGTGCCGTTATACAGCGTAATGATCGAGCCGCTTTCTCCTGTTCCTCGCACGGTCGGCGTACTGTCATCGGTTGTGCCGTTCTCTGCAATATCTCCCTGAATAGTGCCTGCGTTGTCATCTGCCGCCTCGATCGTAGGCGTTGCGGGAGGCGTAATATCAATGTTCAGGGTGACGGCAGTCGACGGCTGGCTGACGTTGCCTGCCGGATCGGTTGCGGTGATGGTGACCTGATAACTGTCCGGGTTAATATCCGTGGTCGGCGTAAAGCTCCATGTGCCGTCTGCACCAACCTTGGTGGTGCCCAGTGGTGTGGTATTGCCGTCGAGATACACCGAAATAACATCCCCCGACGTACCGGTGCCGCTAAAGGTTGGCGTGGTGTCATTGGTATTGCCATTCGTGACCACGCCCGTTACCGGAGCCACATCGTCGGTAATGACAGGCGCGCCAGGCTGCACGGGGGGCGTATTGTCAACCGTCAGGGTAAAGCTCGCCGACGGGATCCCCGTATTGCCTGCTGCGTCAGTCGCTGTGGCGGTGAATTTATGCGGTCCTTCAGGCAGCGCATTCGGTGGCGTAAATGTCCATGTACCGTCAGGCTGGACGGTGGTGCGACCCAACGTTGTGCCGTTATCAGCAACGGTGATGGTTGCTCCCGGCTCGCCAGTACCAGAAAGAACAGGGGTGGTACTTTTCGTACTGCCGCCGTTTGCCAGGGGGAGGGTAGCGCCGCCTATCAGTCCCTCTCCGGCGACAATAATCGGAGCAGCAGGTGGCGTGGTATCGATGGTTAACGCAAAGCTTGCGGGTGTGCTGGCATTACCTGCGGCATCTGTCGCCACGGCGGTCAGCGTGTGCGGCCCTTCGCTTAGCGGTTGAGTCACCTGAATGCTCCAGTTACCGTCCGCCGGTACCAGCACGCTGCCAATAGGCGTCGTGCCGTCATACAGCGTGACGGTTGAACCGGCAACACCCGTGCCGTTAAGTTTTGGTAGCGTATCGTCCGTACGCTGGTTGGTTGGTAGCTCGCTTTGGATGCTGCCGACATTATCCGTCATGCTGAGAATGACTGGCGCGGCAGGTGCTTGTGTATCAACCGTGATAGTCACAACCGTTGGTGAGGTGGTGACATTACCTGCCATATCCGAAGCCAATACCGTGAAATTATGCACCCGGTCAGTGAGCGGAGCGCCATCGGGCACTGTATAGCTCCAGGTCCCGGAGCTGGTGACGAGGATAGTGTCCAGTAAAGTGCCATTGTCAAACAGGCTAACTAACGAACCTGGCTCACCGGTGCCTGAAATCGTCGGCGTGTTGTCGTTGGTGATGCCACCGTTGTTCGCAACGTCGCCGGTTATCGTACCGACGTTATCGTTCACCAGCGTGATTGCGGGAACTGTGGGCGCAATGGTATCGACAATGATTTTCCAGCTTGCCGCGCTACTGGTGTTATTCGCGGCGTCTGTGGCGGTCACCGTGAAGATGTGAGCACCCTCGCTCAGCGCCGAGGCTGGCGTATAGTTCCAGTTACCGTTGATATCAGCGACAACGGTCGTCAGCAGGGTGCCGTTATCGTAAATTTTGACCTGAGAACCTGCTTCGGCGGTGCCTTCCAGCTTAGGTTTGCTATCGTTGGTGACATCGCCGTTATTGAGAGGGCCCTGATACATGGGCTGGTCATCCGTCACGGCGGTGATGATGGGCGTTCCAGGGGCGGTAATATCCGGAGCCACCGCGGAAGTTGGCTGACTCTCGTTATTGCTACTGTCCGTTGCGGTAACTTTTACCGTTTCGCCGTTCATTTTCGACGGCGTAATCGACACCGTGAAGTTGCCGCCGCTGTCTGCCTGGCCTGTGCCGATCTGAATACCATTGCTGTCTTTTACAGTGACGGTGCTTCCCGCTTCAGCATGTCCGCTTACAGAACCACCGTCCCCGGCGACGGTGACGCCGGTTGGCGCGTCAGGCGCCGTGGTATCCGGGGCGGTAATCGCGCTGTTGCCGCTGGTATTGCCAGCAGCATCCGTCGCGTTGGCGACAAGATGTTCTCCGTTGGTCTGCGGCGGAACCAGCGTGGCGGTGAATTCTCCGTTCGAGCCGGCGGTTACTGTTCCAATTATCGCGCCACCAGGATCCAGAATATGTACCGTACTGTTGGGTTCCGCCATGCCGGTAACCTGATCGCCTGTAGGATTAATCACCAGATTAGCTGGCGGCAGCGGGGCCGTGATGTCTGGCGCGAGCGCGGTTTCCGGTAGGCTTGGGTTCCCGGCAGGATCGGTGGCGATAGCGGTAATGGTTTCACCATTGGTCTGAGGCGGGTTAATGGTGATGGTAAATGAGCCATCCGTTCCGGCGACGCCGCTGCCGATCTGAAGACCGTTATTATTATTGATGGTCACGGTACTTCCTGGTTCGGCTGTACCGGTGACGACAGAGCCGTCGGCAGATACGTTCAGATCGTCCGGCGCTGACGGTGGCTGAGTATCGATAGTGATATTGAATGCCGCTGACGTTCCTCCCGTGCCCAGGTGGTTGGTTGCTGTGGTGGTGAAGGAGTATGAGTCGTCCTGCAAGTTGGTGTTGGAGGTCCAGGTCCAGTTGCCGCTGGAATCGGCAAGCACGCTTACAACAAGCGCGCCGTTGTTATAAATGTTAACCGTGCTGTTTGCGTCTGCGGTACCCGAGATCGTAGGCGTTGGGTCGTTGGTGGCCTGATTATTGTTCAATGGCCCAGTTGAGGGGGTAACATCATCCACAATGCTGATGATAACAGGCACGCCCGGGTAGCCAGAGTTGGTGGCATTGAAGGACGTGTCTGGCCCGACGTTGCCTGCCTGGTCCTGAATCTTCGCGATCAGTGCTTCACCGTGCGTCTGTGACGGTGAAATCGCGATGACGAAATTGCCGGTTTGATCAACGGTAGTTGAACCCAAAACCTGATTATTACTACCGATGATAATGACCTGGCTTCCCACCTCTGCACTACCGGTTACCTCGGTGCCTTGCAGGTTTACGGAGGAAATGACCGCGCCTTCAGGCGGGGTAGTATCGACGGTGAATGTCGGTACACTCGTTTCCGCGCTCACGTTACCCGCATCGTCAGTTTGCGTCAGCGTCAGATTATGAACACCGTCGCTAAGCGGCGTGTCAGGTGTAAACGTCCAGTTACCATTGTCATCCACCTGAACCATGCCAATCAGAATGCCATTATCAGAAATGCTGATGTAAGAGCCCGCTTCACCAGTGCCTGTGAGGGTTGGCGTGGCATCGTCGGTTACACCGTTATTACCTATCAAGCCTTTAATGGAACCTGAATCGTCAGTTACTTCTGTGACCACAGGGGCGTCGGGGGCAAGCGTATCGACAATAATCTCCCAACTGTCCGACATGTCGCTGCTGCCCGTACCGTCTGATGCACTGACGGTAAACTTGTGGGTACCGTCTGCGAGTGGAGAGGATGGCGTAAACGACCAGTTGCCGTTGGCATCGATAGTGACCTGGCCTATTTCGACGCCGTTATCAAAAATATGCAATGTGGCATTTGCGGGGCCGGTGCCCTGAAGAGTGGGCGTATTGTCGTTGGTGGATTCCTGCTGATTAACAGGGCCAGTAATCAGCTCCTGGTTATCGATTACGCTGGTGATAACGGGTACGTCAGGCATGTTAGGGGTTGTTGTTGGCGGTGAACCACCATCCCCATTACCACCGTTGCCATTACCGTTGCCATTACCGTTGCCATTACCGTTGCCATTACCGTTGCCATTACCGTTGCCATTACCGTTGCCGGCATTATTATCACTCCCGCCGCCACCTCCACCACCCGCCGCGAGGCCAATTCCGCCTGCGACCGCGATCCCACCAAGAACCCACGGCCAGACGGCGCCGCCTTCATGGCTTCCCTCGGCAGTCATTAGCGGAGTGAGATCGTCCAGATGCTGGAAATGGAATGCCCCATCAGTATCCTGAACCCACCACAGCGCGCCATTACTGTCTTCCAGAACAAGCTGGTTTTGCGCATCACCTTTTCCGACATAGAAGTTCTTAATGGTGATGGTTTCACCTGAGCGGAGAGTGACAACCAGATCCTGATTCACGCGAGTCAGTTGACTTACCTCCTCACGTGACACCGACAGTTTCACGATAGAAGGCGAACTGAGCGTAACTTCAGAGGATTCAACATTTGTGGAAACGCCAGTTAATTTTGATACAACGGCGAGTAGACGCATATGTTCACTCCTGATGGCATGTCGGGAGTATTAATCCGCAACAGCGCGCTGGGAAAATGAGCAGACAGGGGCCCCGTTCACCATAAAGATGAATTTACACATGTAATTACATTGATTAGGTCATGCAGAGGTTCATTTACTTATCAAATACGTTCGGGCCCTGTTAGCTGAATAGTTCTTTCGTATTAGATGATATAGTCAGAAAGAATGTATTCTGCAACTTATCCATATTAAAAATATATTTGGCTAATTGAAAAGTATACTTTCCGGTGTGTATTTAATGATTTATTTTTAGTTAACTTATTGTATTTGAAGGTTTTGTATTTTAATTGAAATGAGAGGTGATATAATAAACAACAGTAATAATAGTGTTATTAAATAAGTTTGAATATAGGTGACATGGTCTTGAAGTTTTATTTTATTAGACTATGGGGCGCTAAGGTAATGCCTGGGGAGTTTATTTCATACCTGAACGATTCAGCACAAATAAACCATAAACCTGATGAATGTATTGAGTGGGTTTCAATAACTAAAAAATAAGAACCAGTCTCAGGATGAGAGACTGGTCACAGGAGAATAGCGTTTAGCGACCAGCATTTTTCATAATACGCGCTTTATCTAACTGCCATTCGCGTTCTTTCACATCGGAGCGCTTGTCGTGCTGTTTCTTACCTTTCGCGACGCCAATTTTCACTTTGCACCAGGCATTTTTCCAGTACAGTGAAAGCGCAACAACGGTATAACCGTCACGATTCATTCGACCATACAGGGAGTCGAGCTCACGTTGGTTTAACAACAGCTTACGGGTACGGGTGGGATCACATACCACATGCGTTGAGGCAACAGCCATTGGCGTGAAGTTGGCGCCAAACAGGAACGCTTCGCCGTCTTTAAGGATGACGTAGCTGTCGCCGATGTTAGCTTTACCCGCCCGCAGGGATTTGACTTCCCAACCTTGCAGAGCGAGTCCTGCTTCGAACTCTTCTTCAATAAAGTATTCGTGTCGTGCGCGCTTGTTAAGCGCGATTGTGGCTGAGCCAGGTTTGTGTGCTTTTTTCTTCGTCATAATGCCGCTCAGTATAGGTAATCTGGAATCGAAAAACACCCCATTTCATCCAGCGGGGCGCAAGGCGCTATCTTAGCACGAGTTAGGCTATAGCGTTTTTTTTAGCGGGGGATAAATGGTATTATTTGTGTGATTGATATTGATGGAAATTGTTATGCCTCAGATTAGCCGGACCGCTTTAGTACCTTACAGTGCGGAACAGATGTATCAGCTAGTGAATGATGTTAAATCCTATCCCCAGTTTTTACCGGGATGCACCGGTAGCCGTGTGCTGGAGTCGACTCCGGGACAGATGACCGCAGCGGTGGATGTCTCGAAAGCAGGGATTAGCAAAACGTTCACCACGCGCAATCAATTGACCAGTAACCAGAGCATCCTGATGCATCTGGTCGACGGACCGTTCAAGAAACTCATTGGCGGATGGAAGTTTACGCCACTGAGTCATGAAGCGTGCCGCATTGAATTTCATCTCGATTTTGAGTTTACCAATAAGTTAATCGAGCTGGCATTTGGTCGTATCTTTAAAGAGCTGGCTTCGAACATGGTGCAGGCCTTCACGGTCCGCGCGAAAGAGGTTTACAGTGTCAGCGTCAGCTAAAATTGTCGTTGAAGTGGCGTATGCGCTACCCGAGAAACAGTATCTACAGCGTGTGACGCTGCAACAGGGCGCTACGGTGGAAGAGGCTATCCGCGCTTCCGGGCTGCTGGAATTGCGTACCGATATCGATCTCAGCAAAAATAAAGTGGGCATTTACAGCCGTCCGGTAAAGCTTGCTGATGTTCTCCAGGACGGTGATAGGGTGGAAATTTACCGGCCACTGATTGCCGATCCGAAAGAGCTGCGCAGACAGCGAGCAGAGAAATCCGCTAAAAAATAGCAGACAATAAAAAAGGTGCTCATTGAGCACCTTTTTTTGATCTGTTAATCCTACTTGTTGTCGGTCAAAGCAGGTTTGTTATCAATGTTCGTCAAAATGCCGCTGCTGTTAAAGGTCAGCGTCAGTGTTTGCTGGGTTACGCCTTCATGACCAGGTTGCTGACGGAACACATAAAACCAGGTGTTAGTGCCAAAAGGATCGGACATCATTGGTGTACCCAGAGCATAAGCAACCTGCTGTTGCGTCATACCCGTGCGCACTTTGGCGACATCGGTAGGTGTCAGATAATTTCCCTGGTTGATGTCAGGGCGGTAAACCACTCGCTCCAGAGTGGAACAGCCTGCAGTCAACATCAGTAGTACTGCTGCAGCAGCAGTCAGCGTTTTACAGCGCATAGTGATTTGATTCCTTTTCGGGCCCGAGCAGTACGCGGCTCATATGTAATATGCCGATGATAATAGACCTTTCACCACTTTAAAACCTTTTGCTGTCGGGTCGGTCGGCGATTTTATGTTGAACTCAGACCTTAACAAGGTAAAAAAGTTTATGCCGCCAGCAGTTCTTTTGCATTTGCGAGGGTATTGCGCGTCACTTCGCTACCGCCAAGCAGGCGGGCTAATTCCTGCAGGCGAGCGCGTTTATCAAGCGGCTGCATGTGTGTTTCGGTCATCGCGCCATCCGTTTCTTTGCTGACGTAGAAGTGTTGATGACCACAGCCAGCAACCTGCGGCAAGTGAGTAACGCACATTACCTGAGTTGACTCGCCCAACTGACGCAGCATTTTTCCCACTACCGCAGCAGTCGGGCCGCTGATACCGACATCCACTTCATCGAAAATCAGCGCCGGTGTTTCCATTTTGCGTGCGGTAATAACCTGAATAGCCAGCGCAATGCGCGACAGTTCCCCACCTGAAGCCACTTTCGCAATCGGCTGCAACGGCTGGCCTGGGTTAGTGGTCACTTTAAACTCTACGCGATCGGCACCGTCTGCGCTCAAATGATGTTCCTCGAATTTCACATCAATGCAAAAGACACCGTGCGGCATTGAGAGAGTATGCATGCTCTCTGTAATCAGTTGTCCCAGCTCCTGAGCATAATGCTGGCGCTGTTTGTGCAGCATTTTTGCCGTTTCCAGAGCCTGCTGGTGGTGATTGTTCACCGCCAGGGTTAAGGTTTCGAGCGAGTCGGCCTGATCGTCTAACTGCTGTTGTTCATCCAGCAATGACTGATAGAACTGTGGCAGCGCTTCAGGGGCAACATGATGCTTGCGGGCCAATGAGATTTGTTTGGAGATACGCTGTTCAAGTTCGAACAAGCGGTTAGGGTCCAAATCCAGACGATCGCAATAGTGGCGCAGCTCGTCGCTGGCTTCGCTGAGTTGGATCGTGGCCTCTTCCAGCATATCCAGGATACCGGAAAGTTTGCCGTCCATGCCTGCCAGTTCAGTGACCAGTTGCTTTGCAGTGTACAGCTGGCTTTGCAGGTTGATGTCTTCGCCATCCGCCAGGATAGCCAGCGCCTGTTGGCTGGTGGTGAGCAATTGCCCGCTGTTAGCCAGACGCTTGTACTCTTCATCAATTTGCTCAAATTCACCCGGCTGCGGGTTGAATTCGTTCAGTTCTTTTAACTGGTATTGTAACAGTTCCGCCCGGGCTGCGCGTTCCTGACTCTGTTGTTGATGATGCGCCAGGTCACGGCAGCTTTGGTGCCACAGCTGGTAGCGCGCAGCCATTTCCTGAGTCAGGGACGCTTCATTGGCGTAACCATCCAGCAGAGACTTTTGGTGTTCTGATTTTGTCAGGAGCTGATGCGCATGCTGACCGTGGATTTGAATAAGCAACTGGCCCAGCTCGCGCAGCTGTGACAACGGTACGGCAGTGCCGTTAATGAAGCCGCGTGAACGTCCATCGCTGCTGATAACACGACGCAGCAAACATTCACGGCCTTCCTCAAGCTGGTTTTCTTCCAGCCAGCGCAGAGCCGCGGGGGTGTCTTTTAAGGCGAATCGCGCGCAGAGGTCGGCTCGCGTAGCGCCTGCACGTACCATGTCGGCGTCTGCGCGTCCGCCCAGGCACAAACCGAGAGCATCAATGGCAATGGACTTACCCGCACCGGTTTCACCGGTAATAACGGTCATTCCGTTCTGGAAATCGATCTCAAGTTCACGAACGATAGCAAAATTGCTGATGGTCAGTTGTGCCAACATAGCTGTTTTCCTGTATGAAAAACCATAACTGTAATTACATACAGTATAAACTGGTTTTTTATACAGTAAAGAGGTTGGCGTTAAATTAGAATAATTTTTTTGACCAGCCTAGTTTAGTGCTTAATGTGTTGAAATAGCTGTAATCTTTTGGGTGTATCAGGTTCAGATGATAATCACAGCGGCGAATTAGTACGTCTTCACCTTCCTGTATAGGCAGGGCGATCTGGCTGTCGCAACTGATTTCCAGATCGTTACGGCGATGAGAGAAGCGCAGGCGAATGGTGCTGCTACTGTTGATCACCAGCGGTCGTGCGGAAAGTGTATGCGGGAACATCGGGACCAGCGTAATAGCATCCAGCGAAGGCGTCAGGATCGGACCTCCGGCAGAGAGCGAATAGGCGGTAGAGCCGGTCGGTGTGGAAATAATCAAGCCGTCCGAACGCTGGGAGAAGGCAAAAATTTCATCGATATAGACTTCAAATTCAATCATGTGCGCCACTTTTCCGGGGTGCAACACAACTTCATTGATCGCAGTGCTAATACGCTTCTGGCAATCCTGTTGGCACACCTGGGCTTCAAGTAAAAAGCGCTTTTCGCTGATGTAGTGGCCTTCCAGCACGTCAGCTAACTGTTGTTGAGCATTGTCTGGGTCAAGGTCGGTCAGAAAACCGAGATTACCGCGGTTAATGCCAATAACCTTGATGTCATAACGTGCCAGGGTGCGTGCGGCGCCCAGCATATTGCCGTCGCCGCCGACTACCACGGCGAGGTCTGCCTGCTGGCCAATCTCTGCGAGCGTACCGGTTTTCACATTTTTCAGCTGCAGCTCGTGGGCGATTTGTTGCTCAACGATAACCTCATAACCTTTGGCGCACAGCCAACGGTAGAGCATTTCATGTGTGGTCAGTGCAGTGGGGTGACGTGGATGCCCCACAATGCCAATACACTTGAAATGTTTGTTCATTTTCTCGAGGTCCTTGTAACGAAGATTAGTGACAATGTGAGTACTTCCCTTGAATCCCTGAATCTGATCCCCATAATAAGCCAAGTTAGCGAGATGAATGCGAAAAAAACGCGGAGAAATTCATGAGTAGTAAAGAACAGAAAACGCCTGAGGGGCAAGCCCCGGAAGAAATTATCATGGATCAGCACGAAGAAGTTGAGGCGGTTGAACCAGACGCTTCTGCTGAGCAGGTGGATCCGCGCGATGAAAAAATTGCGAATCTGGAAGCTCAGCTTGCTGAAGCCGAAACGCGCGAGCGCGACAGCGTGTTGCGTATCAAAGCGGAAATGGAAAACCTGCGTCGTCGTACCGAACTGGACGTAGAAAAAGCGCATAAGTTTGCACTGGAAAAATTCGTCAACGAACTGCTGCCGGTGCTGGATAGCCTGGACCGTGCGCTGGAAGTTGCGGACAAAGACAATGACGCTATGGCGGCTATGGTCGAAGGTATTGAGCTGACTCGTAAGTCAATGCTGGATGTTGTGGCGAAGTTTGGCGTACAGGTGGTTGCAGATATCGACGTGCCGATGGACCCGAACGTGCACCAGGCGATTGCAATGGTAGAGTCTGACGACGTTGCTGCCGGTAATGTGCTGATGGTTATGCAGAAAGGCTATACCCTGAACGGACGTACCATCCGTGCGGCGATGGTCTCTGTGGCGAAAGCCAAAGGCTAATTAGCCTCAGACCGGGTAATGCTGTTGCGCTACCCGGTCTGGATTACTCTCACTGGTCCGATACGCTTTCCCGCAGCGGTTTGACGGGCAACACCTGCACCTGTTTAATCATATTGTCCTGCACGTCGAGAATATCGATATCGTACTGCCCAATACGCACACGTGTGCCGGCAACCGGGATCTCTTCCAGCGCTTCAAGAATAATACCGTTCACGGTACGTGCGTCATCTTCCGGCAGGTGCCAGTTAAACGCCTTATTGATTTCACGAACGTTGGCGCTACCGTCAATGATCACCGAACCGTCATTCTGCGGTGTGACTTCTTCGGCAAGCGTCGGTGACATTGAGGTCGTGAAGTCACCAACAATCTCTTCCAGAATATCCTCGACCGTAACAAGTCCTTGAATATCGCCATATTCATTAACGACCAGGCCCACTTTCTTCTTATTGCGCTGAAATTTAATGAGCTGGGTGCTGAGTGGTGTGCCTTCCGGAACGTAATAAATTTCGTCGGCGGCGCGTAACATGGTCTCTTTGGTGAACTCTTTTTTCTCGGCCATCAATCGCCAGGCTTCACGTACGCGCAGCATACTGATGGCATCGTCGAGCGAGTCGCGATACAGCACAATACGACCGTGCGGGGAGTGCGAAAGCTGACGCACGATTGATTTCCAGTCATCGTTAATATCAATGCCGATGATTTCATTACGCGGGATCATGATGTCATCGACGCTGACTTTTTCCAGATCCAGCACTGACAGCAGCATATCCTGGTTACGGCGTGAGATTTGCGAGCGCGATTCATTCACCAGCGTTCGCAGTTCATCTTTACTCAGCGAACCGCTCACTACGATATCCGTTTTGATGCCCATCATGCGCATCAGAAGCCGCGTGATGGTGTTGAGTAGCCATACTAACGGCATCATCAGAATCTGCAGCGGAGCCAGCAGGACGCTGCTCGGATAGGCAACTTTTTCCGGATATAGTGCGGCAATCGTCTTTGGCAGCACTTCGGCAAAAACCAGCACCACAAACGTCAGTACCCCGGTGGCAATGGCGACGCCAGCATCGCCATACAGGCGCATACCGACAATGGTGCCGAGTGCGGAGGCCAGAATATTCACCAGATTATTACCGATGAGCACCAGGCTTATCAGGCGATCTGGCTTGCGAAGTAACTTTTCAACGCGTTTTGCCTGGCGATTTCCCTGTTTGGCCCGATGGCGTAGGCGGTAGCGATTCAGGGTCATCATTCCAGTTTCAGAACCGGAAAAATAGGCGGAAATGACCACCATGATGAGGAGCGTGATAATGAGCGTGGTGGTGGAGATGTGTTCCACGTAGGGTTCCTTAAAGATTTAACTCACGAACTGCTGCAGGATACGGCTGCCGAAATAGGCCAGCGTCAGAATGCCAGCGCCTGCGACGTTAAACCATACGACGCGACGTCCGCGCCAACCTTCATGGTAATGCCCCCACAACAGAACGATATAGACAAACCATGCCACGATAGAGAGAACGGCTTTATCAATGTTCTCGGTACTGAACAGGTTATGCATGTAAAACAGGCCAGTGCACAGGGTGAGCGTCAGCAGAACCACGCCAATTTGGGTGATATGAAACATCTTCCGCTCAATACTCATCAGTGGCGGCATCTCATTGCTGAAGGCCAGTTTTTTGTTTTTCAGTTGGTAATCGATCCATGCCAACTGTAGCGCGTAGAGCGCGGCGATAATCAGCGTGGCGTAAGCGAACAGTGATAGCCCGATGTGAATCATCATGCCTGGCGTAGCTTCGAGATGGGTGATGAACTCGTTAGGCATAAACGTGGCGAAGGCCAGGTTTATCAGCGCAAAGGCGTAGACAATGGGCAGCAATAGCCAGCCACGATTGCGGGACGCGACGATGGTCATTACCGTACAGATCATCAGGCTTACCAGCGAGCCGACGTTCAACAGACTCAGGTTTTGTCCGCTTTCACCGCCGGGTAGGATACGCGCTTCCAGGGCGATAGCATGGCTTACCAGCGCAACGACCGCAGAGAGAATAGCCATACGCCGCCAGCCGCTGTTTTTTTGCAGCAGAGCGGGAATAATCAGCGCGAGGCTGACTGAGTAGGCGACAAGGGCGAGCAGAGCAAAAACGGGCATATAGGTGTCGACAGTTGGCCAGTGATAAAGAAAAGCAGTATAGCGTTACGTGACCGCTGCTCCAACCGTTGCATAACAACAAAGGCGGCTTCATGTTATACTGCGACAAATTTCTGTTGATGTGTCGCTGTCGCGACCGACCGTTTCCACCCCAGGCGAGAGACAATGTTTGATAATTTAACCGATCGTTTGTCGCGCACGCTGCGCAATATCAGTGGCCGTGGACGCCTTACTGAAGACAACGTTAAAGAGACGCTGCGCGAAGTGCGCATGGCGCTGCTGGAGGCTGACGTAGCGCTGCCGGTAGTGCGTGAGTTTATCAATCGCGTAAAAGAGAAAGCGGTTGGTCATGAAGTTAACAAAAGCCTGACGCCGGGTCAGGAGTTCGTCAAGATTGTCCGTAACGAACTGGTTGCGGCAATGGGCGAAGAAAACCAGACCCTGAATCTGGCTGCACAGCCGCCAGCCGTGGTGCTGATGGCGGGCCTGCAGGGTGCGGGTAAAACGACCAGCGTCGGTAAGCTGGGTAAATTCCTGCGCGAGAAGCACAAGAAGAAAGTGCTGGTGGTCTCTGCGGACGTTTATCGCCCGGCGGCGATCAAACAACTGGAAACGCTGGCCGAGCAGGTCGGTGTCGACTTCTTCCCGTCGGATGTCGGCCAGAAGCCGGTCGATATCGTTAACGCCGCGCTGAAAGAAGCCAAACTCAAATTCTACGACGTGCTGCTGGTGGATACCGCCGGTCGTCTGCACGTTGACGAAGCGATGATGGACGAAATCAAACAGGTCCACGCTTCTATCAAGCCGGTAGAAACGCTGTTTGTGGTCGACGCCATGACCGGTCAGGATGCCGCGAATACCGCAAAAGCCTTTAACGAAGCGCTGCCGTTAACCGGCGTAGTGCTGACAAAAGTTGATGGTGATGCCCGTGGCGGTGCGGCGCTCTCTATTCGTCATATTACCGGTAAGCCGATTAAATTCCTCGGCGTCGGCGAGAAAACCGAAGCACTGGAGCCGTTCCATCCGGACAGGATTGCTTCGCGCATTCTCGGCATGGGTGACGTGCTGTCGCTGATCGAAGATATCGAAAGCAAGGTTGACCGTGCGCAGGCAGAAAAATTAGCCAGCAAGCTGAAAAAAGGCGATGGCTTCGATCTCAACGATTTCCTTGAACAGCTCAACCAGATGAAAAACATGGGCGGTATGGCAAGCCTGATGGGCAAGCTGCCGGGCATGGGTCAGATCCCTGACAATGTGAAATCGCAGATGGACGATAAAGTGCTGGTGCGTATGGAAGCCATCATCAACTCGATGACGATGAAAGAACGCGCTAAGCCGGAAATTATCAAAGGTTCCCGCAAACGCCGTATCGCTGCCGGTTGCGGTATGCAGGTACAGGACGTAAACCGCCTTCTGAAACAGTTCGACGACATGCAGCGCATGATGAAGAAAATGAAGAAGGGCGGAATGGCGAAGATGATGCGTGGTATGAAGGGGATGATGCCCCCAGGATTCCCAGGCCGCTAATCGGCCTGGCTTGTTTGCCATTTCGGCACCGGGGTGTGCTCGCCATCCTCACGTACTGCGTGTACGCTCCGGTGGCTGCGCGCACGCCGGCACCGAACTGACGGCACCGCCAACGGCCTTTTATAGCAGAGTTATCAACTGCTGATTGCATTTTCCCCAGAAATCAGTAAAATTTTCGGGCTTTTAATATGACACCCGGGCTCCGTTCCTCGATGGGGCCTGGGTGTTTTATTCACACAAGAGGATGTTATGGTTACTATTCGTTTAGCTCGTCACGGCGCTAAAAAGCGTCCGTTCTACCAGGTTGTTGTTACCGACAGCCGTAATGCACGCAACGGTCGCTTCATCGAGCGCGTTGGCTTCTTTAACCCAATCGCTAGCGAAAAAGAAGAAGGCACTCGCCTGGATCTGGATCGCATCGCTCACTGGGTTGGCCAGGGCGCGACTATTTCTGATCGCGTAGCTACGCTGATCAAAGCAGCAAACAAAGCAGCTTAATCTGTCACGGTGGTCATGATGAGCAAGCAACTCGCCGCACAGGCTCCTGTGGAACCCATCGTTTTGGGGAAAATGGGGTCTTCTTACGGTATCCGTGGTTGGCTCAGAGTGTTTTCTTCCACTGAAGACGCCGAAAGCATTTTTGACTATCAGCCCTGGTTTATCCAGAAGGCGGGTCAGTGGCAGCAAGTACAGCTGGAAAGCTGGAAGCACCACAATCAGGATCTGATCATCAAGCTGAAAGGCGTTGACGATCGTGATTCGGCGAATCTACTGACTAATTGCGAAATTGTCGTGGATTCCTCGCAGTTGCCAGCGCTGGAAGATGGTTCCTACTACTGGAAAGACCTTATGGGCTGCCAGGTAGTGACTACTGAAGGCTACGATCTCGGTAAAGTCGTCGATATGATGGAAACCGGTTCGAATGACGTCATCGTCATCAAGGCAAACCTGAAAGATGCGTTTGGTATCAAGGAACGTCTTGTGCCGTTCCTCGATGGGCAGGTTATCAAGAAAGTCGATCTCGCTACTCGTACTATCGAAGTAGATTGGGATCCTGGTTTTTAAACCACCGGATAAACGGTAAAAGTCGGCGTTATGGGGATTGGCTTGTGTTTATAGGTATCGTTAGCCTGTTTCCAGAAATGTTCCGCGCAATTACCGATTACGGGGTAACTGGCCGGGCAGTAAAAAATGGCCTGCTGAACATCCAGAGCTGGAGTCCTCGTGACTTTACTCATGACCGGCACCGTACCGTGGACGATCGTCCTTACGGCGGCGGACCGGGGATGTTAATGATGGTGCAACCTTTACGGGACGCCATTCATGCAGCAAAAGCTGCGGCTGGTGAAGGCGCAAAGGTGATTTATCTGTCACCTCAGGGACGCAAGCTTGATCAAGCGGGCGTTAGCGAACTGGCCACGAATCAAAAGCTGATTCTGGTATGTGGTCGCTATGAAGGAATAGATGAGCGCGTGATTCAAACCGAAATTGACGAAGAATGGTCAATCGGCGATTACGTACTCAGCGGTGGTGAGTTACCAGCAATGACGCTGATCGACTCCGTGTCCCGGTTTATTCCGGGGGTACTGGGTCATGAAGCTTCGGCAATCGAAGATTCGTTTGCTGATGGGTTGCTGGATTGCCCGCACTATACCCGACCTGAAGTGTTAGAACAGATGGAAGTACCGGCGGTGTTACTGTCGGGGAACCACGCTGAGATACGTCGCTGGCGTTTGAAGCAGTCGCTGGGCCGGACCTGGCTTAGAAGACCTGAACTTCTGGAAAACCTGGCTCTGACTGAAGAGCAAGCAAGGTTGCTGGCGGAGTTCAAAAAGGAACACGCACAACAGCAACATAAACATGATGGGCAGGCGTAAGCCCCCAATATCAGTTTACCCAGGATAAGAGATTAAATTATGAGCAACATTATTAAGCAACTTGAACAAGAACAGATGAAGCAGGACGTACCTTCCTTCCGTCCGGGTGATACCGTGGAAGTGAAAGTATGGGTTGTTGAAGGTTCCAAAAAACGTCTGCAGGCATTCGAGGGCGTGGTTATCGCTATTCGTAACCGCGGTCTGCACTCTGCATTCACTGTTCGTAAAATTTCCAACGGCGAAGGCGTTGAGCGTGTCTTCCAGACTCACTCTCCGGTAGTTGACAGCATTGCTGTTAAACGTCGTGGTGCTGTTCGTAAAGCTAAACTGTACTACCTGCGTGAGCGCACTGGTAAGTCTGCTCGTATCAAAGAGCGTCTTAACTAAGATTCGCGCAAGCGACATCCTGTTAGAAAAGGGCTGGCCGAAAGGCTGGCCCTTTTTTTATCCCGACGTTTACTCTTTTGTTCTTTATGGCAATGGAAGGACTGCGCGGTGCGCAGCCAGTTGGGGGACGATTATGGTGTCGTGATCACGACCGCCACGCGGCGGTTTTCAGCGCGACCTTTTGATGTCTGGTTGCTGGCAATGGGATATTTCTTCCCGAGTCCCTGAGTCGTCAGGTTGCTGCGGGGTATATTAGCGCCCTGCGCCCAGGCATCGGCAACGACATTAGCGCGTTTGAGTGACAGAGCTTCGTTATAGCTGTCTTCACCGTAGTTATCAGTATGACCATCCAGGCGAGCATGATTTAGCCCGGTAGCTGCCAGTTTGGATGCCATTTCCTTGATCTGTTTTTCACTTTCAGGACGGAGTTTATAGTCATTTTTGTCAAACAGGATGGTGTCAGACAGGCCGAGAGACCAGTCTCCTGATGCTTCAGTAAATCCGTATGATTTCATGGCTGCAATTTGTTCTGGGGTAAATTTCCCCTGAGGTGCCTGACAGCCAGCCAGAATCAGTAAAAGCAGAAGAAACGGGGATAATAAACGTTTTAGCATGTGTGTAATTCCTTATTTTTTAATAATGCGTTCAGAACGCAAATGTTTAGCCTGATACATATTTTGATCGGCAAGTTCTTGTAATTTTTCGGCAGAGGCATGTTCCCACGTCAGCGCAAACCCAATGCTGAGCGTCATGCTTGCCAGATGACCATTATGCAGGTCAAAAGGTCGGTTAAACTCTTGTGACAGTGCCGCGCAGATCCGCTGAACCTCATATTCAGAATGAACGCTGTACAGCACCATGGCGAACTCATCGCCGCCAAGTCTGTATGGGTAATGGCGACTCCCCCCAAACTCGGATAACCTTTTTGCGACTTCAATCAGGACCCGATCCCCCGCTGCGTGGCCCCAGGTATCATTAATAAATTTAAAATTGTCGCCATCAAGGAATAACAATGCCGAGCTGCTGTGGGCGGCATCATCATTCATTAGGGCATTTATGCTGCTGCGAAATGCGGCGCGATTTGCCAGACCCGTCAGAGGATCATGTAGTGCAGTACGCAAAAGCTGAGCGTTTTTTGCCTGCAGTTTAAGTTGCCACTCCTCCATCTCGTCCAGCAGACTATTAAAGTCCAGGGCAAAGAGATGAAACTCTTCAATGCGTTCCTCTGATACGCGCCGTGAAAAGTTACGGTTGGTACGAACATCATGTACCACCTCGGTAATGTTTTGCAGTGCATCCACAACGCCATTGTGTAAATAGCGAGTGAGCATTAATGCAATACCGGATGCCAACAGAATGCACCCGGTAAGGACGGCCAGCGACAAATAGATGAAATGACTAATAACGCTATCGCGCGCAGTCAATCGTACTTCGCCGATGACGTTGCCATTGTGCAAAATCGGCTGAGTGACCGGTTGTGGGAACAGCCAGTGGCTGATCATCCCGCTAATCTTTTCAGTGGTATCCTGCGCGTTATAGCGCCAGGTGGCGATCACCTTCTGGTTTTTATTACGAACTTCTGCAACGGAAAATTGCCCCTGCTGACCCAGTGCCGCCAGCGTTTCAGTTGCTGCAACACTATCAGAAAAGACTAATGCAGCTTCGAGCGTACGGGTCATGGTAGCGGCAGTCAGATCCAGATTCTTTTGCGCATACTGTCTTAATGCCAGCACGGAAGAAATGCTGAGCAGCAGCCAGATCAGCATCATGGTTACCAGAACGCTGATTATGCTGATACGCCGTAATGTTCGCTTAAACGTCGGGCGTGCTATGGGAGAATGGCCCTTATCCATGCTTATTATTCCGTGCAAGCATCAATACGTCTGGACTGACCCTTACGCCGCTGCGTGATAGGGAATCCATATTTACGGAAAATCTCACATCTTCGTCTTTAATTATGAGGCAAAAGGCGCTGCCAATAACGCATTCGGGGTTCTGTTCAGCAATTAATAACAATGCCTTAGTCGGATATTTATTCTTTAATTCCACCTGATAAGTAGGGGATTCTTTTCCAAAATAAAAACCGTCACACTGCGAAACTAATATTTCTTGTTCCGTACGGATGATGACGGGAAGATAGGGTAATGCGCCTGCACTGGTATCTTTCAGGACACTGGAAAAACGCGATGAAGAGAAAATACACAGTTTTGGGGGCCCGGAAAGTGCAGGCCAGCGTGTATAACTGACGATGCCGGAAACCATAGCGCGTACCGATTTTGCTTCTTCCGTAACGCTTTGGGCATACAGCGGTAATCCGGTCAGGAGCAGTGCCAGTAGAAGTATGAGTCGGTAAGAATAGCTCATGAATAGTTACCTACCAGCGTTTGCTGTAAAACGTCGAAATACATTCAAGATTGTTTGCAACAAAATAACATTATTTTCCTAAGCCGTCATTATTCCTGGAATAATGCTATTGGTGATTTAAGTTAAATCCTAATGGTTTATAAAATATAAACCATTGTTTAATTTAACCTTATCGAGGCAGCACCCTCGTTTGCCCCTTGCTGCCAGGCGCTGTGTAACTGGTCAACATTTTCGACAGTATCGCAACTGGGCGGAAAAGTTTTCCCGGTCAGGCCTCTGGCATAAACAAAATCCTGCTGGCAGGTTTTACGTTGTCCCTCGGCGTAACCCTTAAGGTATTCCGTACGATCGACGTCGGGGTCATTGTAGTTGTCGGCAAGCGTTTCATTATCTTTAACGGCATAACCCGAAATGGCATCTTGTATCCCGGCGTCGTACCAGTCGGTACCAGTCCAGGTAGGGGCATGGGTGTAGGGGTCCATCTGACATCCGCTAAGAAGTAATAGAAACAAGATGCTGATGAGTTGCTTCATTGCCTATGCTCCTTCGTTTTTTTAAGCATAGTGGATCTGAAAATTCGGTGATGTAAATTTAAATATACATTTGCAAGGGCTGTTTTTGCCTTTAAATAACATTATGTAAATTAAAATTTACGGATTGTGGATTGAAATCTTTACCTATTGTGATATCGTTATTTCCTCCTCGCTGAGGATCAACTATCGCAAACGAGCTAAACAGGATCACCATCATGCAAAAAGACGCGCTGAACAACGTACATATTACCGATGAACAGGTTCTGATGACTCCGGAGCAGCTGAAAGCTGAATTTCCGCTGAGCCAGGAGCAAGAGGCGCAAATCGCCCAGTCGCGTAAAGCCATCTCAGATATTATCTCCGGTCGCGATCCGCGCCTGCTGGTCGTATGTGGCCCATGCTCCATTCACGATCCTGAAATGGCGATTGAGTATGCTCGTCGATTTAAAGCCCTTGCCGCAGAGGTCAGCGATAGCCTCTACCTGGTGATGCGCGTCTATTTTGAAAAACCCCGTACCACTGTCGGCTGGAAAGGGTTAATTAACGATCCTCATATGGATGGCTCTTTTGATGTTGAAGCAGGTCTGAAAATTGCGCGTCAGCTGCTGCTTGAACTGGTAAATATGGGACTGCCGCTGGCAACTGAAGCGCTGGATCCAAATAGCCCGCAATACCTGGGCGATCTGTTTAGCTGGTCCGCAATCGGTGCCCGTACTACGGAATCGCAGACTCACCGTGAAATGGCTTCCGGTCTTTCGATGCCGGTTGGCTTTAAGAATGGTACCGACGGTAGCCTGGCGACCGCCATTAACGCCATGCGCGCGGCCGCGCAGTCGCACCGCTTTGTCGGTATTAACCAGGCCGGGCAGGTTGCACTGCTGCAAACACAGGGGAATCCGGACGGTCACGTGATCTTGCGCGGAGGTAAAGCGCCGAACTACAGCCCGGCAGATGTCGCCCAGTGCGAAAAAGAGATGGAGCAGGCGGGACTACGACCTTCTCTGATGGTAGATTGCAGTCATGGTAATTCCAATAAAGATTACCGCCGTCAGCCTGCCGTGGCTGAATCCGTGATTGCACAAATCAAAGATGGCAATCGCTCGATCATTGGCTTGATGATTGAAAGTAATATTCACGAAGGCAACCAGTCTTCCGAACAGCCGCGCAGCGAAATGAAATACGGCGTATCCGTAACTGACGCTTGCATTAGCTGGGAAATGACGGATGCGCTGCTGCGTGAAATTAGCCAGGATTTAAACGGCCAGCTGTCGGCGCGTGTAGCATAAGAGGTTGGTTATGGTTGCTGAATTGACCGCATTACGCGATCAAATTGATGAAGTCGACAAGGCGCTGCTGGATTTACTGGCACGCCGCCTGGAGCTGGTTGCCGAAGTAGGTGAAGTAAAAAGCCGCTTTGGGCTGCCGATCTACGTGCCGGAGCGGGAAGCCTCTATGCTGGCCTCTCGTCGCGCGGAAGCGGAAGCCCTTGGCGTGCCGCCGGACCTGATTGAAGATGTGCTACGCCGCGTTATGCGTGAGTCCTACTCCAGTGAGAACGACAAAGGGTTTAAAACGCTTTGTCCTTCTCTGCGGCCGGTGGTGATTGTCGGCGGCGGCGGTCAGATGGGGCGTCTGTTCGAGAAAATGCTCACCCTGTCAGGTTACCAGGTGCGGATCCTGGAACAGCAGGACTGGGATCGCGCGCCGGAGATCGTCTCTGATGCCGGCATGGTGATCGTCAGCGTGCCGATCCACGTCACCGAGCAGGTGATCGCCAAACTACCGCGTCTGCCGTCTGACTGCATTCTGGTGGATCTGGCTTCGGTGAAAAATGGTCCTTTGCAGGCGATGCTGGCTGCACATGATGGCCCGGTGGTGGGGTTACACCCAATGTTTGGTCCGGACAGCGGCAGTCTGGCCAAGCAGGTCGTCGTTTGGTGTGACGGACGTCAGCCGGAAGCTTATCAGTGGTTTCTGGAACAGATTCAGGTATGGGGTGCGCGACTGCATCGGATCAGCGCCGTTGAACATGACCAGAACATGGCGTTTATTCAGGCACTGCGTCACTTTGCGACCTTTGCTTACGGTCTGCATTTAGCGGAAGAGAACGTTCAACTGGAGCAGCTGCTGGCGCTCTCTTCGCCGATTTACCGCCTTGAACTGGCGATGGTTGGCCGTCTGTTTGCCCAGGATCCGCAGCTCTATGCCGATATTATTATGTCGTCTGAGAGCAACCTTGCGCTGATCAAACGCTACTACCAACGTTTTGGTGAGGCGATTGGTTTACTGGAGCAGGGCGATAAGCAAGCGTTTATCGACAGCTTCCGTAAGGTGGAGCACTGGTTTGGCGATTATGCGAAACGCTTCCAGAGTGAAAGCCGTACTTTGTTACGCCAGGCGAATGACAGCCGTCCTTAATTAAGATGCCGGATGGCGGGTTTGCCTTATCCGGCCTTCAAAAATCGTATGAACCGTAGGCCGGATAAGCGTAGCGCCATCCGGCATTGCCAAACGTTAGCTCGGATCGACTGGCACCACGTTCTCACTTGGATAGCATCCCAGTACTTTCATCGAACGCGTAATCTCACCCAGCTCTTTCAATGCTTTTTGCATCTGGGGCGACTCCAGGTTGGCCTGGATATCAAGATAAAACATCTCTTCCCACGGATTGCCGTGAATCGGGCGTGACTCCAGTTTAGTCATAATCAGATTATGGTTACGCAGTACCAGCAGCGCCTCAACCAGCGCACCGGCTTGTTGCCCCGTCGCCATCAACAGGGTTGTTTTTGCCGGAACCTGATCGGAAACATTGATTGCTTTTCGTGCCAGCACCACGAAGCGGGTGATGTTTTGCGACTGGTTAGCCTCAATATGCTCGAGAACCTGCAATCCATACAGTACGCCTCCGGCTTCGCTCCCCAGGGCCGCCACGCGCGGTGAGTTAGCCTGCGCAACTTTTTCCATCGCCGCAGAGGTGCTTTCAGTGTACTCAATCTTCCAGTGCGGGTAGCGATTCAGGAATTTGCTGCACTGCTGGAACGGCTGCGGATGGCTATATACCGTTTCAATAGTCTCAAGATCCGTCGTGCCAGACACCAGTACACAGTGGTCTATCGTAATGGTCATCTCGCCAACGATAGACAGGCTGGTGTGCTGCAGCAGGTCATAAACGTCGTTAATCCCACCGGAGCTGGTGTTTTCAATCGGTACCACAGCATAGTCAGCCTGTCCGGTTTCGACCTGATTAAAGATATCGGCAAATTTTGCGCAGCCGCTTTCAATAAATTGTTCAAAATGGCGGGCAGCGTACTGACGTGCTGCGAGGTGAGAATATGACCCTTTTGGCCCAAGGAAGGCCACGCGCGCGGAGTGTGGGTTAATTTTGTTCAGGTGCTGCTGGAGCAGTGCCTGTTGAGTCAGGACGGAGTCTTCGATTATGAGCTGGAACAGGCGAGTAATGTAGTGAGCATCAAGATGATGTGCTTTGCCAAGCTGAATGAGTCGGTCCAAAAGGTCACGTTCACGGTCGATATCACGAACCGGACGATGCGAAAGCAGTTTGGCTTTACCAACTTCTACGGCCAGTCCACGTCGCTCAGCCAGCAGGGCCAGTAATTTTTCATCCAGCGTGCTGATCTTATCGCGCAGCGCCAGCAATGGGTTTTCCGATGTCATAGTGTTGCCTTTCTTGTTATCAATAAAAAAGGCCTCCCGTTGTGGGAGGCCTTATTGTTCGTCTTCGCATTCTTTATCACACGACGAAACGCCTCCCATTCAGGGGAAGGTAAAAAAGAATGCGAAGAAGAACGGGACAAGTTTCATGTAATTTTCCTTTGGCTACGTCAGTAAAGTACCCGTACTGTTTTCACCCTGTCAACAAAAAACGCGCCCGAAGGCGCGTTGGCGATACACTCAATGTAAGGGACTACTCTTCTTCTGCTTCGACGAAGTTGGCGTCTTTGACTGAAGTTGTTGCACGACGGGCTTCGCCTTTGTGCTGCACTTTATTGAGCTGCCGTTCCAGCTTGTTGATCAAATCGTTAATTGCGGTGTACATATCCTCGTGTTTTGCGCTGGCGACCAGATGTCCGTTCGGTGTATTGATGGTGGCATCAGCAATGAAACCCTGTGGCTCCTTAGACAGAATGATATGTGGATTAATCAGATGAGTTTGCCATTTTTCTAGTTTGGCGAGACGGTCTGCGACATGCTGGCGAATTGCCGGAGTAATTTCCATTTGTTTACTGGTAATGTTCATTGTCATAAATTTTACCTCTTGTCTTTCCCGTCTTGGTGATTCCAGCATACCGTTCCTAATGTCAAAATATGTGATCTAAATCACATTATTTTGTCGCTTTTTGTCAAGAAAACCTTTTTGTGAGGCACCGCAGGAACAGGCGATTTTTTACTTGAGGAATACCTGAAAGCAGGCCATATTTGATGGGATGCGTCGGAGCTAAACCGCTTCAGTTGTGGCGTTAACGGATAAAAAAACGGCAGCCCTTGGGCTGCCGTTTTGCATTCTGAGGCAAATCAGGTATTGCTGCTGTTGGCGGCAATGATTTTCGCGACTTTTTCTGCCTGCGCATTCATCTGCATCTGGCGATAAGCGTTTTCCATCAACGGCAGGGCATTACGTGTTGCCTGGGTATCCGGGTAGTCGCGCAGCATGCCTTCCACACGGTTTACCACGGCAACCCATGCGCCGCGGGCAGTGTAGTATTCTGCAACGGAGTATTCATACTTCGCCAGGCGGTCTTTCAGGAACACCAGACGTTTGGTGGCGTCAGTGGTGTACTGGCTATTCGGATACCCACGCACCAGTTTGGAAAAGTCATTAAACGCAGCTCGGGCATGTTGCGGATCGCGATCGCTACGATCAACACCAAAGAATCCTTGCAGTGCGCTATCATCCAACGCCATATTGGTCAGGCCACGCATATACATGACATAATCAATGTTAGGGTGTGTCGGGTTAAGACGAATAAAACGATCGATGGCAGCCTGAGCAAGTGGCAGATCGGCGTTTTTGTAGTAGGCGTAGATGAGATCTAATTGCACCTGCTGAGAATACGGTCCAAATGGATAACGGTTATCCAACGCTTCCAATTGCGTTATTGCCTGTTTCCAGTTACCGTCCTGCAGCTTTTGCTGAGCAGTCGCGTAGATTTCATTTGGCGGATTATCGGGCACCTCTTCCTTTGAACCAGAGCAACCCGCCAAAAACAGGCTCAACGTGGCTGCTGCCACCAGATATTTCATGCGCGTCATGACGTTTTGACTTTCCTCAAAATGTAATACGGGAGATTCTCTGTTCCTGCTCCCGGTTAAGACCAGCTACAATAGCACACTATATTAAACGGCAAAGCCGTAAAACCCAACGTTAAACGAAGAAGCAGTTTATGGCACAACGAGTAGAACTCACCGCAACAGTCTCCGAAAATCAGCTCGGTCAACGCTTAGATCAGGCTTTGGCCGAATTGTTCCCTGATTATTCGCGATCGCGCATAAAAGAATGGATCCTCGACCAGCGCGTACTGGTAAATGACCAACTTTGCGATAAACCGAAAGAAAAAGTGTTGGGTGGAGAGCGTGTCTCCATCAATGCAGAAATTGATGAAGAGGTTCGTTTTGAACCTCAGGATATCCCACTGGATATCGTTTATGAAGATGACGACATTCTTGTCATTAACAAACCTCGTGACCTTGTAGTGCATCCGGGTGCCGGGAATCCTGATGGTACGGTATTGAATGCGTTACTGCATTACTACCCGCCAATCGCGGATGTTCCTCGTGCAGGTATCGTGCACCGTCTGGATAAAGACACGACCGGATTAATGGTGGTGGCAAAAACGGTTCCGGCGCAAACACGTTTGGTGGAGTCGTTGCAGCTGCGCGAAATTACCCGTGAGTACGAAGCCGTGGCAATTGGTCACATGACTGCTGGCGGAACCGTTGAGGAACCGATTAGCCGTCACCCGACCAAGCGTACGCACATGGCGGTACACCCAATGGGGAAACCGGCGGTAACGCACTATCGCATTATGGAACACTTCCGTGTGCACACGCGTCTGCGGTTGCGTCTGGAAACCGGACGTACGCACCAGATCCGCGTGCACATGGCACATATCACTCATCCGCTGGTGGGCGATCAGGTTTACGGCGGTCGTCCACGTCCACCGAAAGGCGCTTCTGACGAATTTATCTCCGTACTGCGTAAGTTCGACCGTCAAGCGCTGCACGCGACCATGCTGCGTTTGTATCACCCGATTTCCGGTATCGAAATGGAATGGCATGCGCCGATCCCACAAGATATGGTGCAGTTGATTGAAGTGATGCGCGCTGATTTCGAAGAACATAAGGATGATATTGCCTGGCTATGAGTAAGCTAATTGTCCCGCAGTGGCCGATACCGCAAGGTGTCGCGGCGTGTAGTTCTACCCGTATTGGCGGAGTTAGTATGCCGCCTTACGATTCGCTGAATCTGGGCGCCCATTGCGGCGATAACCCGGAACATGTTGAAGAGAACCGCAAACGACTGTTTGCTGCGGGCAATCTGCCGTCAAAGCCAGTCTGGCTGGAGCAGGTCCACGGTAAGGATGTCCTGAAACTGACCGGCGAGCCTTACGCCTGCAAACGCGCAGATGCGTCGTACAGCAACACGCCGGGTACCGTGTGTGCGGTGATGACCGCTGATTGTTTGCCGGTGTTGTTTTGCAACCGTGCCGGAACCGAAGTTGCTGCGGCCCATGCGGGTTGGCGCGGATTATGCGCCGGCGTGCTGGAAGAGACGGTGGCGTGTTTTACCGACAAACCTGAAAACATTATTGCCTGGCTAGGCCCGGCGATAGGTCCAAACGCGTTTGAAGTTGGACCAGAAGTCCGCGAGGCGTTCATGACGAAAGATCCGCAAGCGGACCTCGCATTTGTACCGCGTGGCGACAAGTATCTGGCGGATATCTACCAGCTTGCGCGCCAGCGTCTGTCCAGTGTCGGGGTAGAGAACATCCACGGCGGCGACCGTTGCACCTTCAGCGAAAGTGAGACGTTCTTCTCTTATCGTCGCGACAATACCACGGGTCGTATGGCAAGTTTTATTTGGCTGATATAACCTAAAGAATCAAGACGATCCGGTACGTGTAATTTTCTTTTCACATAATTCAGGTCATTCACCTTGAATAATTGAGGGATGACCTCATTTAATCTCCAGTAGCAATTTTGACCTGTTATGGGAGGAGTTATGCGTCTGGATCGTCTTACTAATAAATTCCAGCTTGCTCTTGCCGATGCCCAGTCACTCGCATTGGGGCACGACAATCAATTCATCGAACCACTTCATCTAATGAGCGCCTTGCTGAATCAGGAAGGGGGATCGGTACGTCCTTTATTAACGTCTGCTGGCATTAATGCTGGCCAGTTACGTACAGCCATTGACCAGGCGTTGAGCCGTTTGCCACAGGTAGAAGGTACCGGTGGCGATGTGCAGCCTTCTCAGGAACTGGTGCGTGTACTGAATCTTTGCGACAAGCTGGCGCAAAAACGTGGGGACAACTTTATTTCGTCAGAACTGTTCGTTCTGGCGGCGCTTGAGTCACGCGGTACGCTGACCGACTTATTAAAATCAGCAGGCGCGACGACCGCCAATATCACTCAGGCAATTGAACAAATGCGTGGAGGTGAAAGCGTGAATGACCAGGGGGCTGAAGACCAACGTCAGGCCTTGAAAAAATATACCGTCGATCTGACCGAACGTGCCGAACAGGGCAAACTCGATCCGGTCATCGGCCGTGATGAAGAAATTCGCCGTACCATTCAGGTGCTGCAACGTCGTACTAAAAATAACCCGGTGTTAATCGGTGAACCCGGCGTCGGTAAAACCGCCATCGTTGAAGGGCTGGCCCAACGCATCATCAATGGTGAAGTGCCGGAAGGCTTAAAAGGCCGTCGTGTACTGGCGCTGGATATGGGCGCGCTGGTTGCTGGGGCCAAATATCGTGGTGAGTTCGAAGAACGTTTAAAAGGTGTGCTGAACGATCTCTCGAAACAGGAAGGCAACGTCATTCTGTTTATCGACGAATTGCATACCATGGTTGGGGCGGGTAAAGCCGATGGCGCAATGGACGCCGGGAACATGCTGAAACCAGCACTGGCTCGCGGGGAACTGCACTGCGTAGGCGCAACAACGCTTGATGAGTATCGCCAGTACATCGAAAAAGATGCAGCGCTGGAGCGTCGTTTCCAGAAAGTGTTTGTGGCTGAACCTTCAGTGGAAGACACCATCGCAATCTTGCGTGGCCTGAAAGAACGTTATGAACTGCACCATCATGTGCAGATTACTGACCCGGCGATTGTTGCGGCTGCTACGCTGTCTCATCGATATATTGCCGATCGTCAGTTGCCGGATAAAGCTATCGACCTTATTGACGAAGCGGCATCCAGCATTCGTATGCAGATTGACTCCAAGCCGGAGGAACTCGACAGACTCGACCGCCGTATTATCCAGCTCAAACTGGAACAGCAGGCATTAATGAAAGAGTCTGATGAGGCAAGTAAAAAACGTCTCGATATGCTCAACGAAGAGCTGGACGACAAAGAACGCCAGTATTCTGAGTTAGAGGAAGAGTGGAAAGCTGAAAAAGCTTCCCTCTCGGGAACGCAAACTATCAAGGCTGAGCTGGAGCAGGCAAAAATCGCCATCGAACAGGCGCGCCGCGTTGGCGACCTGGCGCGGATGTCTGAACTGCAGTACGGCAAAATTCCTGAACTGGAAAAACAACTGGAAGCAGCCACCCAGTCTGAAGGCAAAACCATGCGTCTGCTGCGTAATAAAGTTACGGATGCAGAAATTGCTGAGGTGCTGGCGCGCTGGACCGGGATCCCAGTTGCTCGCATGCTGGAAGGCGAACGAGAAAAACTGTTGCGTATGGAGCAGGAGCTGCACAGCCGCGTGATTGGTCAGAACGAAGCGGTGGAAGCCGTTTCTAACGCCATCCGTCGTAGCCGCGCGGGCTTGTCCGATCCGAATCGTCCGATTGGTTCATTCCTGTTCCTTGGTCCAACCGGTGTCGGTAAAACCGAACTGTGCAAAGCGCTGGCAAACTTTATGTTCGACAGTGACGATGCAATGGTGCGTATCGATATGTCCGAGTTTATGGAGAAACACTCCGTGTCTCGTCTGGTCGGGGCACCTCCGGGATATGTCGGTTATGAAGAGGGTGGTTACCTGACGGAAGCAGTACGTCGTCGTCCTTACTCCGTCATCTTGTTGGATGAAGTGGAGAAAGCACACCCGGATGTGTTCAACATTCTGCTGCAGGTGCTTGACGATGGTCGTTTGACTGACGGACAGGGGAGAACGGTCGACTTCCGTAATACGGTTGTCATCATGACCTCGAACCTGGGGTCCGATCTGATCCAGGAACGCTTCGGCGAGTTGGATTACGGTCACATGAAAGATATGGTGCTGGGCGTCGTGAGCCACAACTTCCGCCCGGAATTCATCAACCGTATAGATGAGGTTGTTGTATTCCATCCGTTGGGTGAGCAGCATATTGCTTCTATTGCTCAGATCCAGTTGCAGCGTCTGTACAAACGTCTGGAAGAGCGTGGCTATGAAATCCATATTTCTGACGAGGCGCTTAAACTGCTGAGCGCGAATGGTTACGATCCGGTGTATGGCGCGCGTCCATTGAAACGTGCTATCCAGCAGCAGATCGAAAACCCGCTGGCGCAGCAAATTCTGTCTGGTGAACTGATTCCGGGCAAAACGATTCGTCTGGAAGTGAATGACGATCGCATAGTGGCAGTGCAGTAAGTCACAAAACAACAATAAACGGGCCCTGCGGGGCTCGTTTTTGTTTAAAATCCAGGCGAAAATGGACGTATTGATTGAAAAGTAATCGCTTGATAAGTTTTTTATATTTTTAACTTGTCAGCCTGAAATAACTCCCTATAATGCGCCTCCACTGACACGGAACAACGGATTGCAAGCCGCCGGGTCAGCGGGGTTCCACTGAGAACTCCGGCGAAGAAAGCGAAATTAAATGCTTGACTTCGTAGCGGGATG
>NZ_JAOWHC010000031.1:127360-600552 GCF_030332805.1 Citrobacter sp. Cpo065 | reverse complement strand
GGTTCCGGAAAGCTTTCAGCTTTGGGCCAGTTATTAAAACCCCTTTTGATTTGTTAAAACACCTTGCGGTCTGGCAACTGCAAGGGTTAAACAAGAAATCAAAAGGGGGTCCCAATGGGGGACGAAAAGAGCTTAGCGCACACCCGATGGAACTGTAAATATCACATAGTTTTTGCGCCCAAATACCGAAGACAAGCATTCTACGGGGAGAAACGTAGGGCGATAGGCAGCATCTTAAGAAAGCTGTGTGAGTGGAAAAACGTGCGGATCCTGGAAGCGGAATGCTGTGCAGATCATATCCATATGCTTGTGGAAATCCCGCCCAAAATGAGCGTATCCGGTTTTATGGGTTATCTGAAAGGTAAAAGCAGTCTGATGTTGTATGAGCAGTTTGGTGATATGAAGTTTAAATACAGGAACAGGGAGTTCTGGTGTCGTGGGTATTACGTAGATACGGTGGGTAAGAACACAGCAAGGATACAGGAATACATAAAGCACCAGCTTGCAGAGGATAAAATGGGCGAGCAGTTATCGATCCCTTATCCGGGTAGCCCGTTTACGGGCCGTAAGTAACGAAGTCTGATGCAAATGTCAGATCGTATGCGCCTGTTAGGGCGCGGCTGGTAACAGAGCCTTATAGGCGCATCAGAAAAACCTCCGGCTATGCCGGAGGATATTTATTTCCTGATGGCGCTGCGCTTATCCGGCCTACTTATTGTACAACCCTGTAGGCCAGATAAACGCCAGGTGATTACCAGGCGGTATGGTACAGCTCAACGATATCCCCAAGGCTCGCTTCACGCGGATTTCCCCCGGTACAAACATCGTCAAATGCGGCTTGCGCCAGCGCAGGAATATCCTCTTTACGGACGCCAACATCGCGTAGATGCAGTGGGATACCTACATCGCGATTAAGGGCGAAGACGGCATCCACCGCCGCTTTGCGTGCCTCTGCCAGCGTCAGTCCTTCAACCTTAACCCCCATTACCCGGGCGATATCGCGGAATTTTTCCCCGGTGAATTCGGCGTTATAGTGCATCACGTGCGGCAGCAAAATGGCATTCGCGACGCCGTGCGGCGTGTTGTAGAACGCGCCTAACGGGTGTGCCATGCCATGCACTAATCCCAGACCTACGTTGGAGAAACCCATCCCGGCAACGTACTGGCCCAGAGCCATCGCTTCCCCCGCCTGGCTGTCGCCCGCAACGGAACCGCGTAATGACCCGGCAATAATTTCGATGGCTTTAATGTGCAGCGCATCGGTAAGCGCCCACGCAGCCTGCGTGATGTAGCCTTCAATGGCATGAGTCAGTGCATCTACGCCAGTAGCCGCTTTTAATGCGGCAGGCATGCCGTCCATCATGTCAGCATCAATGAACGCCACCTGCGGGATGTCATGTGGATCGACACAAACAAACTTACGCCGATTCTCTTCGTCAGTGATCACGTAGTTAATGGTCACTTCCGCCGCCGTTCCCGCAGTGGTTGGGATAGCCATAACTGGCACGCTCGGGAAGCGTGTCGGCGATAACCCTTCAAGGCTGCGTACATCCGCAAACTCCGGGTTATTGTTAATAATGCCAATCGCTTTACAGGTATCCTGCGGGGAGCCGCCGCCAATGGCGACCAGATAGTCTGCGCCGCTTTGCTGAAAGACACTCAATCCTTCCTGAACTACCGCAATGGTTGGATTAGGAATAACGCCTGAATAGATTTCCCATGCCAGACCTGCAGCATCCATTCGGGAAGTCACCTTCTCAACAATGCCGCACTGCACCAGATTTTTATCAGTCACAATCAATGCTTTGCGATAACCACGACGAATAACTTCATCGGTTAATGCGCCAACAGCTCCCCGGCCAAACCATGCCGTTTCGTTCAGAATCATTCTGTTCGCCATCGTTTTATCTCCTATTCCTCAATACGCAATCCATATGTTTTGAATTTTTCCAGCACAATAGCGATAGCCTCATCGTCCAGTACCGGAACCGGATCGGTAATCGCCAGCGTGCTGAGATAAAGCTGCGCCAGCACTTCCACTTCATGCGCTAACCACAGGGCTTTTTCCAGATTTTCCTCGCAGGCGATCAGCCCATGATGCTGCAACAGCGTTGCTTTTCGGTTTTTCAGCGCTACCGCAACGTGCTCGGAAAGCTCACGCGTACCAAACGTCGCATATGGCGCACAGGGAATTGAGTTACCGCCAGCCGCCGCAATCATGTAATGGATTGCCGGGATTGGCCGATTGAGAATAGAAACAGCAGTACAATGCACGGCATGATTATGGACCACCGCCTGAGCATCGGGACGCGTCTGATAAGCGGCCATATGGAACCGCCACTCGCTGGAAGGTAATTTCCCTTCTTCGTGCTGCCCCTCAGCGTTGATGTACACTATGTGGGATTCGGTGAGTTTGTCATACGGAATACCCGTCGGGGTAATTAACATCCCGTCCTGGTAACGCACACTTACATTACCCGCAGTCCCCTGATTCAACCCCAGACGGGTCATTTCCAGGCAGGTATTGATAATCTGCCGTGCCAGCGTATTTCGTTCCATTACTTACCTCTCTCAGTGAGTCAAAATGCGACAACAGAACATTGCTAATACCTCGACGCTCTGTTGATTTAAGCGGGTATTTGCTAACTATCATCATGCTGAATAAAGAGAAGGGAATTTTTAGCACTGGATTTTGTGATGTTCATCAACTAATAACGCTGAATAAAAACATGCAGGCATAATATTACAATTGCAAAATGTCCGTTCTTAATAAAACCATTGTAAAACGGTCATTTGCGAATAAATTGTTACCATTGCCCGTTTTCCACTTAACTAATTAATTCGGGCATTATCCCTGTGGCTTTTTAATTTATTTTTCTCAAACGGTCATTGTTTTAAAGAAATTAAAGTGATGATAATCACATAAACCCACACCCTGAGCATAAATGTGACCACCATCATATTAATGGCCGGTTTTTATTTGAAAATGAATTCATGAGTTCATTCATGAAGGCCAATTTTATCTGGCAGGTTACCGGAACTCACCTGGATTAGCAGGTTGGTGAAAATCACCAATCGTACTCTTAAGCTGTTGAACATGCTTATGAACTGATGAGGATGCTATGGGAAACACATCAATACAAACACAAAGTTTTCATGCGGTAGAGCGGGGGCAGACAAAAAATTATGTCATTCCCTTCGCGTTACTCTGTTCACTGTTTTTTCTTTGGGCGGTTGCCAATAATCTTAATGACATTTTATTACCACAATTTCAGCAAGCTTTTACATTAACAAACTTTCAGGCTGGTCTGATTCAATCTGCTTTTTATTTTGGTTATTTCGTCATTCCAATCCCAGCCGGGATCCTGATGAAAAAACTAAGTTATAAAGCAGGCATTATTACCGGATTATTCTTATATGCCATCGGTGCAGCATTATTCTGGCCAGCGGCTGAGGTAATGAATTACACCTTATTCCTGATTGGACTATTTATTATTGCGGCGGGCTTAGGTTGTCTGGAAACGGCTGCCAACCCCTTTGTAACCGTACTGGGCCCGGAAAGCGGCGGTCACTTCCGATTAAATCTCGCGCAAACTTTTAACTCATTTGGTGCCATTATTGCGGTTGTTTTTGGGCAAAGTCTTATTTTGTCTAATGTGCCACATCAATCTCAAGACGTACTCGATAAGATGGCGCCAGAACAGCTAAGTGCCTACAAGCACAGCCTGGTGTTATCGGTTCAAACCCCTTATATGATCATCGTCGCGGTCGTTTTGCTGGTCGCCCTGCTGATCATGTTTACCAAGTTTCCGACCCTGCAAAGTGACGATCACAGTGACAACGCTCAGAGTTCATTCTCCGCGTCTCTTTCCCGCCTGGTGCGCATTCGTCACTGGCGTTGGGCGGTACTGGCGCAGTTCTGCTACGTCGGTGCACAAACTGCCTGCTGGAGCTACCTGATTCGCTACGCAATCGAAGAGATCCCAGGCATGACGCCAGGTTTCGCCGCCAACTACCTGACCGGCACCATGGTGTGCTTCTTTATCGGTCGTTTCTCCGGCACCTGGCTTATCAGTCGCTTTGCGCCGCATAAAGTGCTGGCCGCATATGCCCTGCTTGCCATGATTCTGTGCCTGATTTCCGCCTTCACCGGTGGCCAGATCGGCCTGCTGGCCCTGACGTTTTGCAGCGCATTTATGTCGATTCAGTACCCAACCATTTTTTCTCTGGGGATCAAAAATCTGGGACAAGACACCAAATACGGCTCGTCTTTTATCGTCATGACCATCATTGGCGGCGGCATTGTGACCCCGGTGATGGGCTTTGTCAGCGATGCCGCTGGCAATATCCCGACCGCTGAACTGGTCCCGGCGCTTTGCTTCGCCATCATCTTTATTTTTGCCCGCTTCCGTTCACAAACGGCAGCCAACTGAATATTTATCCGAATAACGTGAGGAATCTGTGATGAAAAAAATCAGCTTACCAAAAATTGGTATTCGCCCGGTTATTGACGGACGTCGTATGGGTGTACGTGAGTCGCTCGAAGAGCAAACCATGAATATGGCTAAAGCTACCGCAGCGCTTATCACTGAAAAACTTCGTCATGCCTGCGGCGCACAAATTGAATGTGTGATTGCCGATACCTGTATCGCCGGCATGGCGGAATCCGCAGCCTGTGAAGAAAAATTCAGCAGCCAGAATGTTGGCGTGACGATTACCGTTACCCCATGTTGGTGCTACGGCAGTGAAACCATCGACATGGATCCGATGCGCCCGAAAGCGATCTGGGGCTTCAACGGCACGGAACGTCCGGGGGCGGTTTACCTGGCCGCCGCACTGGCAGCTCACAGCCAAAAAGGCCTTCCTGCCTTCTCCATCTATGGTCATGACGTACAGGATGCAGACGACACATCTATCCCTGCCGATGTTGAAGAAAAACTGCTGCGCTTTGCCCGTGCCGGCTTGGCGGTCGCCAGTATGAAAGGGAAAAGCTACCTGTCTGTCGGTGGTGTATCAATGGGCATCGCCGGTTCTATCGTCGACCATAACTTCTTTGAATCCTGGCTGGGTATGAAGGTGCAGGCGGTTGATATGACCGAGCTGCGTCGTCGCATTGACCAGAAAATCTATGATGAAACCGAGCTGGAAATGGCGCTGGCGTGGGCGGACAAAAACTTCCGCTACGGCGAAGATCAGAACGCACAACAATATAAACGTAACGCAGAACAAAGCCGCGCAGTGCTGAAAGAAAGCCTGCTGATGGCCATGTGCATTCGCGACATGATGCAGGGTAACAAAAAGCTGGCAGACAAAGGTCTGGTCGAAGAATCCCTGGGCTATAACGCGATCGCCGCAGGCTTCCAGGGCCAGCGTCACTGGACCGATCAATACCCAAATGGCGATACCGCCGAAGCGTTGCTCAACAGCTCCTTTGACTGGAATGGCGTTCGTGAACCGTTCGTTGTCGCAACCGAAAACGACAGCCTGAACGGCGTGGCGATGCTGTTCGGCCATCAACTCACCGGCACGGCCCAGGTCTTTGCCGATGTGCGTACCTACTGGTCGCCAGAGGCGGTTGAACGCGTCACGGGTAAACCGCTGACCGGTCTTGCTGAGCACGGCATTATTCACTTGATTAACTCCGGTTCTGCGGCACTGGACGGTTCCTGCAAACAACGCGACAGCGAAGGTAAACCGACCATGAAACCACACTGGGAAATCTCGCAGAAAGAGGCGGATGAATGCCTGGCGGCAACCGAATGGTGCCCGGCTATTCACGAATACTTCCGCGGGGGCGGTTACTCATCTCGCTTCCTGACTGAAGGCGGTGTGCCGTTCACCATGAGCCGTATCAACATCATCAAAGGGTTGGGGCCGGTGCTACAAATCGCGGAAGGCTGGAGCGTGGAGTTGCCGAAAGATATGCACGACCAGCTTGATGCGCGTACCAACTCCACATGGCCAACCACCTGGTTTGCTCCGCGCTTAACCGGCAAGGGCCCGTTCAGCGACGTCTATTCCGTCATGGCTAACTGGGGCGCTAACCACGGGGTGCTGACGATTGGTCACGTAGGTGCGGACTTTATCACTCTGGCTGCCATGCTGCGTATCCCGGTGTGCATGCACAACGTGGAAGACGAGAAAATTTATCGTCCTTCCTCCTGGGCCGCCCACGGTATGGATACGGAAGGTCAGGATTACCGCGCTTGTCAGAACTACGGCCCGCTGTATAAGCGTTAAACATCGAGCGATTGCCTGATGGCGGCGCGGCCTACGAAGCACACGGTTTTGTAGGCCGGATAAGGCGAAGCCGCCATCCGGCAATAGGTAATCTCCCAGGAGCAATTATGAAACAAGAGGTTATTCTGGTTCTCGACTGTGGCGCGACCAACGTACGGGCCATTGCCGTTGACCGACAGGGAAAGATTGTCGCCCGCGCAGCGACCCCGAACGCCAGTGACATCGCCGCAGAAAACAGTGCCTGGCACCAATGGTCGCTGGAGGCCATTCTGCAGCGCTTTGCCGACTGCTGTCAGCGGCTTTCCTCACAATTGGCCGCCTGCCAAATTCGCGGGATCGCCGTCACCACCTTCGGCGTGGATGGCGCGCTGGTGGATAAGAACGGCAAACAACTGTACCCGGTGATCAGCTGGAAATGCCCACGTACCGCAGCGGTAATGGAGAATATCCATCGCTACATGTCACCGCAGCAACTGCAGGAAATCTCCGGCGTTGGGGCGTTTAGCTTCAATACTCTGTACAAACTGGTGTGGCTGAAAGAGAACCACCCGCAATTACTGGAACAGGCGCACGCCTGGCTGTTTATCTCGTCGCTTATCAACCAACGTTTAACCGGCGAGTTCACAACTGACATCACCATGGCGGGAACCAGCCAGATGCTGGATATCCAGCAACGTGATTTCAGCCAGGACATTTTGCAGGCAACAGGCATACCGCGTCGCCTGTTTCCGCGCCTGGTTGAAGCAGGCGAACAAATTGGGGTACTGCAACGCGAGGCCGCCAGCCAGCTCGGACTTCCAGAGGGTATTCCAGTCATCTCTGCCGGACACGACACACAGTTTGCGCTATTTGGCGCAGGAGCCCAACAGGATGAACCGGTACTCTCTTCCGGCACATGGGAAATTCTGATGGTACGCAGTGCGCAGGTAAATACCTCCCTGCTCAGTCATTATGCGGGCTCCACCTGTGAGCTGGATAGTCAGGCTGGGCTTAACAATCCCGGTATGCAGTGGCTGGCCTCCGGTGTGCTTGAATGGGTTCGTAAGCTGTTATGGACCGCGGACACGCCCTGGCAAACGTTGATTGATGAAGCTCGGGATATTCCCGCTGGTGCCGAAGGGGTGAAGATGCACTGCGACCTGCTGGCCTGTCAGAATGCGGGCTGGCAAGGGGTTACCCTCAATACTACCCGTGGGCACTTTTATCGCGCCGCGCTGGAAGGACTGACAGAACAGCTGCAGCGGAATCTGCAAACGCTGGAAAAAATCGGCCATTTCCAGGCCACTGAACTGCTATTAGTTGGCGGGGGCAGCCGCAACATCTTGTGGAACCAAATCAAAGCGAACGTTCTCGGGATCCCTGTCAAAGTGCTGGATGATGCCGAAACCACCGTGGCAGGCGCCGCAATGTTTGCCTGGTCAGGCATCGGGGAATTTATCTCTCCGGAGCAGGCACGCGAACAGGTGCGCTATCAGTACCGTTACTTCTATCCGCAAACCGAATCCGAACTCACAGGAGTCGAGTAACATGCTTAAAACGATATCTCCCTTAATTTCCCCCGACTTACTGAAAGTGCTGGCCGAAATGGGACACGGCGATGAGATTATCTTTTCCGATGCCCACTTCCCGGCCAACAGCATGGGGCCGCAGGTCATCCGCGCTGACGGTCTGCTGGTCAGCGATCTACTGCGGGCGCTTATTCCGCTATTTGAACTGGACAGCTACGCCCCACCGCTGGTGATGATGGCTGCGGTTGAAGGCGACACTCTCGATCCTGACGTTGAGACTCGCTATCGTCAAGCGCTTTCATTACAGACCCCCTGCCCGGACATCACGCGTATTGACCGCTATGCCTTTTACGAACGAGCACAAAAGGCGTTTGCGATCGTTATCACAGGAGAGCGGGCAAAGTACGGGAATATTCTTTTAAAAAAAGGGGTAACGCCGTAATCTCTGGTCAGAATGCCCGTCAGGTACGGGCATTCATCATTAGATGAGGATCAGAACATGAAAGCGGCGCGCCAGCAGGCAATCGTAGATCTGCTTACTAACCACAAAAGCCTGACAACCGAAGCCCTGGCTTTGCAGCTTAACGTCAGCAAAGAGACCATCCGCCGCGATCTCAGCGAGTTACAGACCCAGGGAAAAGTGTTACGCAATCACGGTCGGGCCAAAGTTATTCACCGGGAAAATCAGGACAGCGGTGACCCATTTCATATTCGACTCAAAAGCCACTATGCGCACAAAGCGGATATCGCCCGTGAAGCGTTGGCATGGATCGAAGAAGGTATGGTGATTGCCTTAGACGCCAGCTCTACCTGCTGGTATCTGGCGCGACAGTTACCGGACATCAACATTCACGTTTTTACCAACAGCCAGCCCATCTGCCAGGAATTGGCTAAACGTGAACATATTCAGCTTATCAGCTCCGGCGGTCGCCTTGAGCGCAAATACGGTTGCTACGTTAATCCCTCGCTTATCTCGCAGCTAAAACCACTCGAGATTGACCTGTTTATTTTTTCCTGCGAAGGGATCGACAGCGACGGCGCGCTCTGGGACTCAAATGCAACCAACGCAGACTTCAAATCCATTCTGCTTAAGCGTGCATCGCAGTCTTTATTACTGATCGATAAAAGTAAATTTAATCGTTCGGGAGAGGCCAGAATTGGGCATCTGGATGATGTGACGCATATTGTTTCAGATACACAGCTGATTGAAGCAATCCAGGCCGAATAGGGCGATTACGCCGCCATCCGGCCTGGGTCGTAGCCTTATCGCTCGTCGCGACGACCGCCGACGGCAGCCCACAGACGACGTACGTGAACGGTTACTTCTTCACGGTCATGATACAGCTGACGCGCCTGAATCTGGGCATTTACACCATGTTCATCAAGCTGGGCCTGAATGTAAGCTAGGTTCTGTGATACCTCTTCGTAGCGTTTTTTCATCGGCAGCTTGAGGTTGAAGATCGTCTCACGACACCAGCCGTTGACCAGCCATTGCGCCATCAGCGCGGCAACCTTCGCCGGCTTCTCCACCATGTCACAGACCATCCACGAAATGTTGTTGCGATTCGGACGGTACTTAAATCCGTCTTCACGTAGCCAGGTGACCTGTCCGGTATCCATCAGGCTTTTCGCCATCGGGCCGTTATCCACGGAATAAACCCACATGTTGCGTTTAACCAGCTGATAGGTCCATCCGCCAGGGCAGGCGCCTAAATCCACCGCATACATTCCGTTCGCCAGACGCTCATCCCATTCATCGGCAGGGATAAACACGTGCAGCGCTTCTTCCAGCTTGAGCGTTGAACGGCTCGGCGCATCGGCTGGAAACTTCAGACGCGGAATCCCCATGTAAAACGGTGAGTTATTGTCAGGCCAGGAATAGCCGGTATAACAACAGCCAGGGGCGATAAAGAAGACGTGAACCACCGGACGCTTTGGCGTTTCATACTTTGCCAGTACGCCCGCTTCGCGCAGCGCTGCACGCAACGGTACAGTAAATTTACGGCAAAATTTAACCAGCTCTTTGCTTTCATTGGTGTCGGCAACTTCTACTCGCAGATCGCCACCCTTTTCCACCACGCCCTGCAACATGCCAACGATCGGGGTAATGCGATCTTCCGGCGGTAAGTATTGCAGCAGCTCGCCCACCACAAACATTTGACGAGCAAAAATCAGCGAACTAAACGGCAGCTCTTTCACTAACTTTTCAGCATCGTCCTGCTGATAGCATTCGAAGATGACGTAACCCGCATTGTCTTTCACGCGGGCAAAACCGAAGATTTCCCGGCGTCCTGCTTTATCCGTAATTTCTGCGGCGCACTCTTTTTCAAAACCTGGGCGACACAACAATACAACCTTATTCATGGCTAACGCCCTTACGTTTCAATCGAATAGCGCCCACTAACATCAGCGCCCAGCCTACGAGGAAGCTGAAGCCGCCGACAGGGGTAACAAACGCCCACAGGCGTAAATGAGAGAGCGCGAGACAATACAGGCTGCCGCTAAACAGCACTGTACCTAATGCCAGAAACACGCTACTCCAGTAAAACCAAATACTAATGCGTCGTTGCATGGCGACGGCCAGGCCAAAGATAGCCAGCGTATGAAACGCCTGATACTCAAGGCCGGTCTGAATCCACCCCATTTCAACAACACCGAGGGTTTTGCTCAGAACATGTGCCCCAAAGGCGCCCAACGCCACAAAGATAAAGCCACTTACGGCGGCAAAAATCAGCATAAAACGGCTGGTCATTTGAATACCCTACGTAAATTATTGTTCATAACGAAAGCGGAATTTTTCTTGTTCCGTGGCCGCTTTCGCCAGAATCCACTGACGGAAGGCGGCTATTTTACCCAGTTCTGCCTGACTGTCATGACAAACCAGATAAAATGCGTTTTTGCTGACCAGAACATCGTTAAACGGACAGACCAGACGTCCGGCTTCAATTTCGGACTGCGCCATGACGTTGTTAGCCAGCGCGATCCCCTGTCCATGGATTGCAGCCTGTAGCACCATGGCGCTATGGCTGAAGATAGGTCCCTGCTGCACGTTGATATGATTCAGGCCAAGCTGGCGCGTATAGGCTTGCCAGTCTCGCCGCGACGCATCATGCAATAAAGTGTGTTTTGCCAGGTCGTCCGGTGTCTTTAGCGGTTTATCACCGGTAAGCAACAGCGGAGAGCAGACCGGCAATAAATATTCTGCGTACAATTTTTCAACGCGCAGACCCGGCCAGTTGCCGCGTCCGTAGAAAATCGCCACATCAACATCATCAGCCAGTTTGTCTTCCTGACGGTCCACCGCCTGGATCCTGACATCGATTCCCGGATAAGCTGAGTTAAAGCTAGAGAGTCTGGGCACCAGCCATTGGATCGCAAAACTGGGCAATAAACTAACGGTAAGCGCACCTTTTGCACTGCGTGCCTGAAGTTTACGCGTCGCGTCGGTTAATTGCGAAAAAATCTCTTTAATGTCGAGAAAGTAGCTTTGACCTTCTTCCGTTAACAGCAAAGATCGATTGCGTCGACGAAACAGTTTTAGCCCCAAAAAATCCTCAAGTGACTTGATTTGGTGACTTACTGCGGCCTGCGTCACAAAAAGCTCTTCTGCTGCGCGAGTAAAGCTTAAATGACGCGCTGCAGCATCAAAAACACGTAACGCATTTAAGGGTGGTAATCGTTTTGACATGACTTTTAGGCTTTGATGTTAAATGAATTTAACAATTAGCTAACAGGCTGTAACCTATTAGTTTTTTTTATCTGAGCCATTATAAATTGTCCGTTGAGGTTCTACCAGCAAATACCTATAGTGGCGGCACTTCCTGAAGCCGGAACGAAAAGTTTTATCGGAATGCGTGTTCTGGTGGGCTTTTGGCTTACGGTTGTGATGTTGTGTTGTTGTGTTTGCAATTGGTCTGCGATTCAGACCATGGTAGCAAAGCTACCCTTTTTCACTTCCTGTACATTTACCCTGTCTGTCCATAGTGATTAATGTAGCACCGCCAAATTGCGGTGCTTTTTTTTGTCCACATTTCGTCGATGGCCGACCGGCTATTATTGCTCCAGTTCTACCATCTCTTTCACGTCAGTGCGGTTAATCTGCTGTTTGTTGCCGTTAGCGTCTTTATACGAAATCATCCCCGTCTCATTATCGGTCTGTGGTTTACCATCAGCTACGATTGATCGACCATCATTGGTGTGCATCACGTAATTCGAACCAGAACAGGCGCTCAGGGCAAAAGTCAGCATACAGGCAGAAATAATGGCGGCAGTCTTTTTCATCTTCTTCTCCTTAAAGCGATTTATGCTATTAAAAACATACTCCGTAACAGGCAAAATTGTTCGCCTAACGCTATTTAGCATAAGACACTGAACGGGCTTTGCCAGGATATCCAGAGTATTCCGATGGTTAGCACAACCCTTGTATCAATGCCCTTTTTGCGCCACGATCGGTTTACTGAACTGAGGAATACCATGAACGCTTTTAACCCCGCGCAGTTTCGCGCACAATTTCCCGCACTCAACGATGCTGGCGTCTATCTCGACAGTGCTGCTACGGCGCTGAAGCCACAGGCGGTCATTGAAGCTACCCATCAGTTTTATAGCCTGAGTGCCGGGAACGTCCATCGCAGCCAGTTTGCTGAAGCCCAGCGTCTGACCGCACGCTATGAAGCCGCGCGGGAAAAAGTCGCACACCTGATTAATGCGTCGGATGACAAAACCATCGTCTGGACCCGCGGCACAACGGAAGCGATCAACATGGTTGCCCAAAGCTATGCGCGTCCACGCCTTCAACCGGGTGATGAGATTATCGTTAGCGCAGCGGAACATCACGCCAACCTCGTTCCCTGGCTGATGGTCGCGGAGCAAACGGGGGCTAAGGTTGTCAAACTCCCACTCACCCCCCATTTATTGCCAGACGTTGAGCGCCTCACGCAGCTCATCACCCCGCGCAGCCGCATTCTGGCGCTCGGGCAAATGTCGAACGTCACCGGTGGCTGCCCGGATCTGGTCCGCGCCATTACGCTCGCCCATGCGGCTGGCATGGTGGTGATGGTTGATGGTGCCCAGGGGATTGTGCATTACCCTGCCGATGTACAGCAGTTGGATATTGATTTCTATGCGTTTTCAGGCCACAAGCTATATGGCCCCACCGGTATTGGCGTGCTGTACGGTAAGCCGGAACTGCTGGAAGCCATGTCTCCCTGGCTTGGGGGCGGTAAGATGATTAGCGAAGTCAGTTTTGACGGTTTCACCACTCAGCCCGCACCATGGAAGCTGGAAGCCGGTACGCCTAACGTTGCAGGCGTTATCGGGCTAAGCGCGGCGCTCGAATGGCTGGCGGACGTCGACGTTGCGCAGGCCGAAAACTGGAGCCGGGGTCTGGCGACGCTGGCAGAAGATGCCCTGGCGAAACGCCCTGGCTTTCGTTCCTTCCGCTGCCAGGACTCCAGTCTGTTAGCCTTTGATTTCGCGGGTGTTCATCACAGCGATATGGTCACTCTATTGGCCGAATATGGCATTGCGCTGCGCGCGGGGCAACACTGCGCACAACCGCTGCTGGCGGAACTCGGCGTATCCGGAACACTACGCGCCTCATTTGCCCCTTATAATACCCAAAGCGATGTGGATGCGTTGGTCGCAGCCGTCGACCGCGCGCTGGAAATATTGGTGGATTAATGACAAGCCCTCAGTTCGCCGGACACCCGTTTGGCACAACCGTAACCGAAGAGACGTTACGCAATACCTTTATCCCGCTTACTCAGTGGGAAGATAAATATCGCCAGCTGATTCTGCTGGGTAAGCAGTTGCCGGCGCTCCCGGATGCGCTAAAGGCGCAGGCCAAAGAAATTGCGGGCTGCGAAAATCGCGTCTGGCTGGGACATACCCTTCATGAGAATGGTACTCTGCATTTCTTCGGCGACAGCGAAGGTCGAATAGTACGTGGACTGTTGGCGGTATTACTCACCGCGGTCGAAGGTAAAACGGCAGCCGAATTACTGGCGCGTGCGCCGATGGCGTTATTTGACGAACTGGGTTTACGCGCTCAGCTCAGCGCCTCGCGTAGCCAGGGACTACATGCTCTGAACGAGGCGATTCTCGAGGCGGCCCAGAAAGCCGGATGACGACGCTGATACGTCTTATCCGGCCTACAACACTGCACGAACCGTAGGTCGGATAAGCGTAGTGACATCCGACACAATCAGGCCTGACGCGCGGCCTTCGCCATCATCTTCTTCAGCGCATGGGAGACAGCAACAAAGCCAAAGGTGGCTGTCACCATGGTGGCCGCGCCAAACCCGGACGCGCAATCCATACGCTTCGGCCCTTCCGCCGTCGCTTTCATCGCACATACCGAGCCATCCGCCTGCGGGTAAACCAGCGCTTCGGTCGAGAACACACAGTCCACGCCCAGCTTGCCTTTGCTGTTTTTCACCACGCCAAAATCGCTTTTCAGCCGCTCACGTAGCTTGGCCGCCAGCGGATCCTGGATGGTTTTTGCCAAATCAACGACCTGAATCTGGGTAGGATCGATCTGTCCGCCCGCACCACCGGTGGTCACCAGCGGAATTTTATTACGTCGACAGTACGCGATCAGTGCCGCTTTTGGGCGCACGCTATCAATCGCATCGATGACGTACGAAAATCCCGCATTCATATATTCAGCAACGTTATCTGGCGTAACAAAATCATCGACCACGTTCACCCGGCAATCCGGGTTAATCTGTCGGATACGCTCCGCCATCACTTCAGCTTTTGCCAGACCGACGTTATCACGCAGCGCATGGATCTGGCGGTTTGTATTGGTGACGCACACATCATCCATATCGATGAGTGTAATAGCGCCAATACCGGTTCGCGCCAGCGCTTCCGCCGCCCATGACCCTACTCCGCCAATCCCAACCACGCAAACGTGCGATTGGGCAAACAGCTGCAACGCATTTTCGCCATACAGACGTGCCGTACCGCCAAAACGTTGGCGCCAGGCATCGCTAATAACCACAGACATAGAACCTCAAATTCATTAATACCGAGCAGTCTGACTGCCTGATGTCGGCTACGCCTTATCAGGCCTACTCAATAATGTAGGCTTGATAAGCGAAGCGCCATCCGGCAATTAACCGCTGAACACGTTACCCGCACCCGGCGCCGTTTTTAGTACCCATACGCGACCGTAGTGATTATACCACCCGGCACGGTGTCCGGCGTCAGCGCCAATACCCTGATAGATATCGAAGTGTTGCCCTTTAATAGCCCCACCCACATCTAACGCCACCATCAGGCGCAGTTCGTACTGGCCAGTAAACTTGCCGTTATTGTCCAGTAACGGGACTTCCGCCAGTAACGTTGTGCCCGCAGGAATGATACTACGGTCAGAAGCTACGGACGCGCGGCCAATCAGCGGCACCGCGCTGGCCCCTTTTACCGGAGCAAAAGATTGCGGTTTAAAGAAGACAAACGATGGGTTCTGCTCCAGCAGCTCACGCACTTCGGCTTCGCTGTGCGTTTCACCCCAGTGGCGAATAGCCTGCATCGACATATCTTCTTTTTTCACTTCGCCACGGTCGATAAGCACTTTACCGATACTGCGATAGGCGTGGCCGTTTTTCCCGGCATAGCTAAAGAAGTTGAGCGGGCTGCCATCGCCAAAATCGATGTAACCACTGCCCTGAACATCCATAATGAAGTTATCCATCAGGGAGTTGCTGTATGCCAGAATATAATTGTCGCTTAGCGCGCCCGCGTAGATCTCGGCACGAGAGGGTAAGCGCCCACGTTTTGGTGGCATGCGATAGATAGGATACTGAAACTCGCCCTGGCGCGTATGGCGCGCCTGGATAACCGGTGTGTAGTAACCGGTAAACTGGACGTTACCGTAGTTGTCCGCCCCTTCCATTTGCCAGGCATCAATACCAAACTGGCGCATACTGCGCGTATCACCGCCCGCACGTAACCATTGCTGGATAGCGTTGTAGACGTCGCTCTGGTTGCCGTACAAACGTGGCGAAGCGCTGCGAATTTGATTAACCTGCTCGGCGAAATCACCGGCATTGATTGGCGCGCCAACCGCATCAGGCTGGTTCACCAGTGAGAAAGGCTGGGTAAATTTCCCGTCTTTATACTGCTGCCCACGATCGGTGGGTTTTGAGGAACACGCGGCGAGCATCGCGACTACAGCTCCCGCCAGAAGATATTTTGCCCAACGTCCTTTCATTGTTCTCGTCTTATGTTGCCTGAATGCGAGACGAAGATAACAAACCCCCGAACCTAATGAAATGCGTATACATACCCGAACGCAAATTTTGAGCAAAAAATAATCCAGAATGCGTTGTTTTTGTTCATTTTCACCCTAAAAACGTGATCAAGGTGAAAAAAGGGTTGCATGAAAATGCGAGCAGAGTATAGTGCGCATCCACGGACGCGGGGTGGAGCAGCCTGGTAGCTCGTCGGGCTCATAACCCGAAGGTCGTCAGTTCAAATCTGGCCCCCGCAACCAATTAAAATTTGATGTAAGATTTTTGCAAAGTAGTTCGGATCACAGCAAGGCGGCGACGCAGTGAATCCTTAGGAGCTTACTCCAGTAAGTGACTGAGGTGAATGAGGAAAGCCAACGCTGATGTGGTTTGAAATACGAAGCAAAAAGACGGACGCGGGGTGGAGCAGCCTGGTAGCTCGTCGGGCTCATAACCCGAAGGTCGTCGGTTCAAATCCGGCCCCCGCAACCAATCAAATTTGATAAAATATAAGCAGTACGGTGACGCGGGGTGGAGCAGCCTGGTAGCTCGTCGGGCTCATAACCCGAAGGTCGTCGGTTCAAATCCGGCCCCCGCAACCAACACATTAAACACCTTAACGGGTGTTTTTTTGTTTCTGCCGCCCATAAAAAAAGCGCTTTTCAGCGCTTTTTTGTTATCCCCTTCTCGCCAGCGTCGCCCCATCGGCAAAGTAGGCTTTAATCCCTGCCAGAATCGACTCTGCAACTTCCTGCTGGAAGGTCGCCGTTTTGAGTTTGCGCTCTTCCTCAACGTTACTGATAAATGCCGTTTCGACCAGAATAGACGGGATATCCGGCGCTTTTAGTACCGCAAACCCGGCCTGTTCAACCTGGTTCTTGTGCAGATTGTTGATTTTGCCAAGCTTACTCAATACCGCTTTACCAAACTTCAGGCTGTCGGCGATGGTCAGCGACTGCACCATGTCGAACATGGTGTGGTCGACGTAGCGGTCACCGCTCTTACTGACACCACCAATGAGATCCGAGGCGTTCTGGGTCTGCGCCAGATATTTCGCGGCGGTACTGGTCGCACCTTTGGTCGAGAGCGCAAACACCGACGAACCGCTGGGTTGTCGACTGGTAAAGGCATCGGCGTGAATAGAGACAAACAGGTCAGCACGCTGCTTCTGCGCTTTCGCCACGCGGACTTTAAGCGGAATGAAGATATCTTCATTTCGTGTCATAAAGACCTTCATGTTGCCCTCTTTCTCTATGAGGGCTCGCAGGCGGCGGGCAATCTGCAGCACCACATCCTTTTCACGCGTCTTGTATTTCCCCACCGCACCGGAGTCTTCTCCGCCGTGGCCCGGGTCCAGCATAATGACAATGGGACGATCGCGCCCCGCTTTACCCGGCTGCGGGCCACTTTGTGCAGGTGGCACCTGTTTATCCAGATCGCCCTTGTTGTAATCTTCCAGCAATGCCAGCAGCGGATCCTGAACGTCCTGGGCATTCGCGGGATAGAGATCCATTACCAGACGTTCTTTAAAGCCTGCCACCGGAGCCAGCGCAAAAAGTTGCGGCTTCACATTCTGTTTCAGCTCGAACACCATCCGCACGGTCTTAGGATCAAACTGGCCAACGCGCGCCGACTTAATATACGGATCGTCAGGACGAATCTGCGTCCCAATGCCCTTGAGCACCGAGTTCAAATTAACGTCTTCAATATCCACAACCACACGCTCAGGATTACTCAGGGCAAACTGTTTGTATTTCAGCAGACGGTTAGATTCTACCGTGACGCGAGTGTAGCTGGACGCAGGCCAGATACGTACGGCAACGACCTGACTCACGGCCGCCAGACCCACCTGGCTGACGCTCAAAAGCCACATAGCACCCGCACCTTTCAATAAACGGCGGCGACTGATTGCTGAATTGGATCCCGACATGCTTCTCCCGAGCAAAGAAATCTTTTTTAGAGGTAATACGTAAAACGTCCGAATTGACCGGAAACTTTAGCGAATGACGCATAATCTGTCATCTATAAAAGGGTAAACATTCTTTTTATATTCACGGCATTACTGAGAAAAATCTTCGGCATGGGTAAAAATTACGCTTGCGCACAGCGCAAAAACAGAATAAAAATACACAAATTACGAATAATCATGCAATGAGGGTGTGCCGTGGTGAAGGAGCGTAGAACCGAACTGGTACAGGGATTCCGCCATTCTGTTCCCTATATCAATACCCATCGGGGAAAAACGTTTGTCATTATGCTGGGCGGCGAAGCCATCGAGCATGAAAACTTTTCCAGTATCGTCAATGACATTGGGCTTCTTCATAGCCTCGGCATCCGCCTGGTCGTGGTCTATGGCGCACGACCGCAGATTGATGCCAATCTTGCGGCACATCATCATGAACCGGTGTACCACAAAAATACGCGCGTCACCGACGCTAAAACGCTGGAGCTGGTCAAACAGGCTGCGGGTTTACTTCAGCTTGATATTACCGCCCGCTTGTCGATGAGCCTGAATAATACGCCATTGCAGGGTGCACACATCAATGTGGTCAGCGGCAATTTTATTATCTCCCAGCCGCTGGGCGTTGATGACGGCGTAGATTACTGCCATAGCGGGCGAATTCGTCGCATCGATGAAGATGCCATTCACCGCCAGTTAGATAGCGGCGCGATTGTGCTGATGGGCCCGGTCGCCGTTTCCGTCACCGGTGAGAGTTTTAACCTGACGTCAGAAGAGGTCGCCACGCAGTTGGCTATCAAACTGAAGGCCGAGAAAATGATCGGCTTTTGCTCGTCTCAGGGTGTCACCAACGATGATGGCGATATTATCTCCGAGCTGTTTCCTAACGAAGCCCAGGCTCGCGTTGAGTTGCAGGAAGAGAAAGGCGATTACAGCTCCGGCACGGTGCGCTTCCTGCGTGGGGCAGTGAAGGCCTGTCGCAGTGGCGTACGTCGCTGCCATCTGATCAGTTATCAGGAAGATGGTGCATTGCTGCAGGAATTGTTCTCCCGCGACGGGATCGGTACGCAGATCGTAATGGAAAGCGCCGAGCAGATCCGTCGCGCTACCATTAACGATATCGGCGGGATTCTGGAGCTTATCCGCCCGCTGGAGCAGCAAGGTATTCTGGTGCGCCGCTCGCGCGAGCAGTTGGAAATGGAGATCGACAAATTCACGATTATTCAGCGTGATAACCTGACCATCGCCTGTGCCGCTCTGTACCCTTTCCCGGAAGAGAGAATTGGCGAAATGGCGTGTGTAGCAGTGCATCCGGACTACCGTAGCTCGTCACGCGGGGAAGTGTTGCTGGAACGAATCGCCGCGCAGGCCCGGCAAATGGGGTTGAGCAAGCTGTTTGTGTTAACCACACGCAGCATCCACTGGTTCCAGGAGCGCGGCTTCACGCCGGTGGATATCGACCTGCTGCCGGAAAGCAAGAAAGAGATGTACAACTATCAGCGGCGGTCAAAAGTGCTGATGGCGGATTTGGCATAGGAGTGGTTGCCGGATGCGGCATAACTGCCTTATCCGGCCTACATCGCTGGCACATCTTTTTTAGGCCGGATGGCGCTGACGCTTATCCGGCCTACATCTACATCATGCCGTCATTAAATAATGCTGACAGTCCGCTGCGGCGTTCAGTGCGGGTGGCAATGGCGTGGCTCAATATCCGCTCATCGGCATACAGCGACAGGCGGCGACGCGCGCGGGTAACGGCGGTATAGACCAGCTCGCGGGTAACCACGGGTGAATGCTGGCTGGGTAAAATCAACGCCGCATGGTCAAACTCAGATCCCTGCGATTTGTGCACCGTCATCGCCCAGGTGGTTTCATGTTCAGGCAAGCGGCTGGGCTGCACCGATTTGATAGAACCATCCGGCAACGCAAACCACACCCTCAGGCCCTGTCCACGATCGAGGGCAATGCCGATATCACCGTTAAATAATCCCAGCGAACTGTCATTGCGCGCGATCATCACCGGCCTTCCCTCATACCAGCGGCTATGCGTCGAACGATGAATTTTACGTTTTTGCGCCATCACCTGCTCAATGCGTTCATTCAAACCACTAACGCCAAACGGACCTTCCCGCAGGGCGCATAGCAGTTGATACTCATTGAAGGCCTGAATGACAGCCCCCGGCTCGGCACCCCCGTGCAGCAAATCCAGGTAGTGCCCATATCCCGACAGCGCCTCATCCAGCATCGCGGCATAATCCTCGCTGCTGTGTAGCGTGCGTTTTTCGATGTCGCTAAATCCCTGCTGGAACACCGTTTTTATCGCAGTTTTGTCGCCGCGATTAATCGCCGCAGCCAACTGACCGATTCCGGAATCGCTGCCGAAACGGTAGCTCTTTTGCAGCAGGCACAGACTGTCGCGCAACGCTGCTGCCTGAATTCCCGAACCGGCAGGAATAGCGCTCCCGGTCAGGCGACTGAGCTGGCGGGCGCGTTCCGGGGTAAACCCGTCACCGACGAAAGCACAGATATCCCCCAGCACGGCCCCCGCTTCGACGGAAGCGAGCTGGTCGCGATCGCCCAGAAAAATCACCCGTCCGTGCGGCGGCAGCGCATCGATAAGGCGCGACATCATCGGTAAATCAATCATCGAGGCTTCATCCACCACCAGCACATCCAAATGCAGCGGGTTTCCCGCATGATGACGCAGGCGCTGACTGCCAGGCTGAGCGCCTAATAATCGATGCAGCGTACTGGCGTCATCGGGGATGCGTTTCTTTTGCTCATCGGTTAGCGGTAGCTCTCGTAACGCCGCTCCCAGTGAGGCGGTCAGGCGCGCAGCCGCTTTTCCCGTTGGCGCCGCCAGTCGTATACGACAGCGCTCACCGTCGGCCATTTGAATCAACGCCGCCAGCAGCCTTGCGACCGTTGTCGTTTTTCCCGTCCCCGGTCCGCCTGAGATCACCGATATCCGGCGGGTGAGCGCAACAGCAGCGGCTACTTTTTGCCAGTTAACCCCCTCCGATGGCGGAAACAGCGCCGCCAGCGTGTGGGTCAGCCGTTGTTCATCCACTTCAATGGCGTGGTTCACTTCACTGAAAAAGCGAGCTACCGTACGTTCGTTGTGCCACATCCGGTTCAGATACAAGCGATCGCCGTACAGCACCAGCGGCGTGGGTTGCTCGCCACGGCTTACCGCACTGGAAGCCAGCAGACATTCCGCCCAGTCTTCTGGTTCGCCCGTTTCAGCGAGCCAGGCGCTTAACAGAGGATGCGCGTCCTCGCTCAGAGATAACCGTGAAAGCGGTAAGCAGACGTGCCCTTCTCCCGCTTCACGACTGAGCAACGCCGCAGCCAGCGCAACGGCAGGGTTGTCACTTCCGGCAACCGCCAGCGCGAACTGAGCATCCAGAGGCCGGAGCTGTTTTTGCTCAACAGCCTCCAGAAATCGTTTCTGGATTGTCATAGCATCGTCTCCTGCACCGCACCGGCAAACATCTCGTCCATCAACGCAATCAACTCTCCGTCAGGTCGGGTCGCGTAAATTCCCTGCTGCGGATTTTCACTGTCAACGCCGCGCAGGAAGAGATAGATAACGCCGCCAAAATGGCGTTCATAATCGTAATCAGCAATGCGATGGCGTAAGTAGCGATGCAGCGCGAGGGTATAAAGTTGGTATTGAAGGTCGTAGCGATGCGCCTGCATGGCAGAGGCCATTGCCTGCTGCGTATAGGCGGAGCTGTCTTCACCCAGCCAGTTCGATTTGTAATCGAGCAGGTAATAACGCCCCTGGTGGCGAAATACCAGGTCAATAAAGCCTTTCAGCATGCCGCGAACCTGCATAAAGTCCAACGCAGGGCACCCCGCCGAGAGCGGATCGTATTGGCGAATTAACGCATCAAGCTGGTTGGCCATTAACGGCTGCGAAATCGGCAGATAAAACTCCATCTCCACCTGTTTTTCACGCGCGGATAGCTGGCTCAAACTCACGCCCGTCTCGTTGAGAGGCGCCTGCAAAATGGCGTCCAGCCATTCGGTCAAAACCGGCGTCCAGTGTGCGTCATAACCGCCCAACGCCAGTTGCTCCTCGACCCAATGCGGATCCACCGGTTGCGTAAAATCGAGATTTTCAAACAGGCTATGCAAGAACGTACCCGGCGAAGCGCCGCGCGGGAACTGGTGCGGTGTGAGTCCTGACTCTTCAATAACCTCACCGACGCCTGCGGCATCGATATCCAGTCGTGGGATCAGATCCTGCGCGATACCCTGTCCACGCTGTTGCAAACCGGAATAACTGGTCACGCGCCAGCTATCACCGGGCTTACGCTGCAGTATTTTTGCACTCAGTTCGCTGCTAACAGCCTGCGCAACCTGCCAGGGTTCACCGTCAGGCTGCGCGGGTGTCTGGCAAGCAATATCATTGCTGCAAAGCGCTTCAATCGCGCTACGCAGACCCACGGCATCCATCGGCTCACCTTTTTGCAACAGGCGACCAAGGGCACTCTGATGCACATCGGTATCCCCTTTTTTATCGCTCCGACGTCGTACCAACGGCGCAACGCCAAGGCTGCAATGCCATACCGAACGGGTTAGCGCGACATACAGCAAACGCAGGTCTTCCGCCAGACGCTCTGCTTCGGCTAGCTCAACGCTCTCCACAGCATCGCTGAGATCCAGCACGGCTTCAAAAGAGCTACGATCGTGGTAGAAAGCCTGATCCTGAACGCGGAAATTGGTGATAAACGGCAGCCAGACCAGCGGATACTCCAGCCCTTTCGATTTATGGATGGTGACGATTTTGACCAGATGCTTGTCGCTTTCCAGCCTGAGCTGCTGGCTGGACGCGTTGCTGTCGGGTTCAATAATATGCTGGGACAACCAGCGCACCAGCGCATGCTCGCTTTCCAGCTGCGAGCCCGCTTCCTGCAACAGTTCGCTGATATGTAAAATGTCGGTCAGTCGACGTTCGCCTCCCGCCGTCGCCAGCAGGTTCTCTGCAATCTGGCGAGCCGTCATCAGCGCACGTAGCATCGGCATCACGCCGCGTTTATGCCAGATCTGACGATAGCCGTCGAATTCTTCGACCACCGCATCCCAGGCATTCTCGTCGGTATTTAACGCTTCAATATCCTGCGCATTCAGCCCCATCATTGAGGTCGCCAGCGCGCTACGCAACGTGTTCTCACGTTCCGGCGTCATCACCGCCTGCAGCACCCATAGCAACTCCTGCGCTTCCAGTGTTTCAAATACGCTGTCACGGTTGGAGAGGTAGACAGAGGGAATGGCCAGTTGCGTCAGCGCATCACGGACCAGCGCCGCTTCCTGGCGGCTACGCACCAGTACGCTGATATCTGACGCGCGTACCGGGCTGGATGCTTTGCCACTGACCAGTTGCGCTGCGCCAGAATGCCCAGCCTTAAGCCAGTCGCGAATTTGTGTGGCGCACACCTGGGCCATGTAGCTCTGATAATCGCCTACGCCGCAACTTTCTCCTTCCATCAGCCACATACTCATAGCTGGCTGCGTTTCGCCGTGCAAAACAAACCGTAACGCCTGGTTTTTTTCTGCGGATTTTACCGGGCTGAAAGGGATTTCGCGGAACATAAAGGCGTCGTCCATCTGGCTGAAAAGCGTATTCACGCTATTGACCATGCCGGGGGCCGAACGCCAGTTGGTATCAAGCGTATAGTGTGCGCTGACTTCGCTGCGCGCCTTCATATAGGTGAAGATATCCGCGCCGCGAAACGCGTAAATTGCCTGTTTCGGATCACCAATTAGCAGCAGTGCGGTATCCGGCTGATGCTGCCAGATCCGACGAAAAATACGGTACTGCTGCGGATCGGTATCCTGGAATTCATCGATCATGGCGACCGGGAAACGAGTACGAATAGCCGTCGCCAGCGCATCGCCGCTTTCACTGCGCAACGCCGCATCCAGACGGCTGAGCATATCGTCAAAACCCAGCTCGCCGCGGCGACGTTTTTCCTCGGCAACTGCCGAGCGGATCTCCGCCAGCGCCCGGGTGATCACCAGATCGCGGAGAGTTAACGGTTCGCTAAGCAGTTCATCAATAGCGACAAACAGCGGGTGCTGAGGGGTTATCCCGCCCGCTTTGGTTCGCTCTTCCAGAAAACGCTGTGAGAATTTCTCCAGCGCGTCAGGAAGCTGGTAACTTTGTGTTTCTTCCTGCGCCCACGCGCTGATCTTTTCGATCCACTTGCCCTGATTACCGCGATTAAATTTACGCCGGTCAATTCCGGAGGCTTCCATCAGGCCATCCAGCTCATCAACAGAATCACGCCATTGCTGCTTGATCTGGTTAATGCGTGCGAGAATTTGTTCATGCCGGGCGGCCAGCGTTTCGTCATCAGACGGTGGCGCCTTGATAACCGGCGCTTCCCCCTGCAGATAGCGATCGATATCTCTCAACAGCGCTTGCGGTCCTTTCCACGTTTCAAAAACCACCTGCGCAATGTCGCGAGGCAGCGGGTAGCAGTGCCGACGCCAGAAGTCCGCGCAGGCCTGATAGCGCAGCAGCGATTCATCTTCTATCAGTTGCTGTTCGAACAGCATGCCTGACTCAAAGGCATTGAGACTGAGCATACGCTGACAAAAGCCGTGGATGGTAAACACCGCCGCTTCATCCATCTGTCTTTCAGCCAATAGCAGCCACTGCGCGGCCTGTTTTTTATCGGCAATTTCATCTAACAAACGGACATATAGCGGGTTGTCGGTGGTTTCACGCAGGCAGGCAATTCGCAGTTCATGAATATTGCTACGAATTCGACCACGCAACTCTTCGGTAGCCGCCTCGGTGAAGGTGACCACCAGTAGTTCTTCGACGGTCAAAGGACGAGGAAAGGCGGCAGAGCCGCCCAGTCCAAGCAGTAAACGTAAATACAGGGCGGCGATGGTAAAGGTTTTACCGGTGCCCGCAGAGGCTTCAATCAGACGCTCGCCCGTCAGGGGCAAGCGCAGTGGATCAAGGGACTCAGCGGCATCATTCATTCTTATCACTCATCAGGGGTAAGGTTTGCTGCAACGCGCTGACGGTCTGCCACACTTTCCAGCCTTCCGGGCGCACATATTCTGCTTTCCCATTCTGACTGCCGGAAACCTGTGACAATATCGCCATGCCTTGCGGCTCAACCACCGCCTGATGGAAGAAGTCGGCAAGTTTTTGCGGCGTCAGCAGTTTAATCTGAGCCACTATTTTATCACGTGAATCGAAGCGCATATTGCCGCGATCAAAATCTTTGCTTAACTGTGAGGCTTCTGCCCCCAGCGTTTGCGGCGCCTGCAGCATTTGCGCAATAATCGCCTGCTGAATTTGCGCGAACTCTTCAGGTTTCATCGCCCGCAGCTTCGCTTCCGCCGTCGGGAAGAACGCTTTATAACGCTCCCAGAGGTAAGACGGCTGCTTATCACTGCTTTGCAGCAGGAACCCCATTCCCCACTGACGGCCAACGCTCATCGGGAAAGCAAATACGGCGTAGCCTAACTGTTCTTCAGTACGCAGCTGATTGTAGAACCACGGCTGAACAATCTGACCTAACATAGCGCTGTAGGCTGAACTGGCGTATTCATCGTATCCGGTTGGCACAAATACCGCGGCCAGCGCTGAATCCGTGCTGCTGCCTGCTTTTTCAAAGATGACGGACTGCTTCTTGTCCACAACCACATCTTTGTTGCGACACCACTGTGATCCGTTCGCACCAAGCTGTTTTTGGATATCCCGCGCCATGCTCGTCGTCTGAGCTTCGCTCATATTGCCAATGACCAGGAATTCAGGTCGCGCACCGGTTTTTAAGGCGTCGCGGTAGGTCATCACCTCTTTCAGGGTGATGGAAGGCAGCAGCTTACGGCGCTCGTCGCGGGAGAAGTACGGTACCTGAGAAAGCATCTGCACCGGCATAATAGCCTGATCGTAAGCTTTACCCTTTTCTGCGGAATCCATCATCTGGGCATACCAGGATTTCGCCTGTTCCAGCTGTTCGTCCGTTGAGGTATAGCTGAAATATCCGCTCAGCAGCGCCTGAAAAAGCTGCGGCAAACGTTGGGTGTAGCCGTTGGCGTTAAGCATCAACCCATTGTTAGCGTTGGTAGAGAAACCAATTCCACCTACCGATGCCTGGTTACTTAACTGATCGAGCGCAATCCCTGCCAGGTAATCGTTAAGTGCGAATAAGACCTGGTTGCGGGCGCTGTCCATGGCTTTCGGGTTACGCAGGATCACGCTGACGTCAGCCTTCGGCTCGCTGGCAAAATACTGGCTCGGGGCATACACCACGCGTAAATCCGGCTCATCAACGATCAGCTCAGGATGAGCATATTTTTTATCCGTCTTAATCAGCGTGAAATCATCCGGAATGTAGGGGTTCAACTCCGGTAACGACAGCGCAATGCCCTGCGCTTTTTGCTGCCAGTCGGCAAAGGTTTTGTCGCTGATTTTATCCACCTGGTAAGGCGCATCGACAAAATAAGCGGTTTTATTATGCGGCTCTTTCGCGCTGATATACCAGATACGCGCATTCTGCGGCGTCATCATTGCCAGACGTTGCTCAACGGCTTTCGCATCGTACTGGTCAGCAATATTCACCGCATCCAGCGTATGCTCGACGGGAACGCGGATCATGGTATCAGCCAGCCATTCCACGTAGTCCATATCACGGGTGATGGAGGGATAACGGAAATCGAGATCCAGCACGTGCGCCAGCTCGTCAAAATAGCGTTTATCGACACCTTTCTCGCGTAACAAATTGAGGTAGCTAAAGATTGCCGCGACAACTTCATCGCGGTTCGCCAGCCCCTTGTCGGTTAACGTCGCGGAAATGGCTAATACGCCGCTGTTCCCGTTGACCACCGGATCGGAGTCTGCGCGAATACCTTCAACCAGGCCCTGCTTTTGCAGCCAGTCAGACAACGTGCCCGGGCTACGATTGCCAATCAGGTAGGTCACCAGTTCATCGGTTTTACTGCGGAACTGCGCGCTGTTGTTATCGATACGAAACTCGACGCGCAATACTTTACGCGGCATTGCCGGAACATAGTGGATGATGATGCCCTTTTGCGCATCAGTGACGACCGGGACGCTAATCTCAGGCTTTGCGATATTCCTGTTCGGTACGCGCCCAAAGGTGTCAGCCGCTATCCGCGCCAGCTCTGGCAGCGGTTTATTGCTATAAATCACCGCCTTCATCAGGTTCGCAGAGTAGTACTTTTCATGAAATTTTTGTAATGCTTGCAGCACCGGGTTGCCCGGTTTATCGCTTAATGTCTCAAGATTCCCGCCAGAGAAACGCGAACCTGGGTGCGCCGGGTTGATCGTCTCAGCGCTCACCTGCGCCATACGCATCCCGTCTCGGGTACGCGCCAGTGTCAGCTCGGAGTTAACCGCGTTACGCTCGCGGTCGGCATATTTTTTATCCAGCAATGGATCGGCAATAGCATCCGCCAGGCGATCCACCGCCCCCACCAGCGCGTCGTTTTCGACTTCAAGATAGAAGGCCGTACGATAAGGCGCAGTGCTGGCATTGTGGCTACCGCCGTGCATTTTCAGGAATTCAGCCAGGCTGTCCGGCTGTGGGTATTTTTTCGAGCCCATCAGACACATGTGTTCGAGATAGTGCGCCAGTCCCTGATGATCGTCCGGATCTTCCAGCGAACCCACGGGGACTACCAGTGCAGAAAGGGATTTAACGGCCTGAGGATCGGATACCAGCAGCACAACCATGCCGTTATCAAGGCGCACGGCCTGATACTGACGGGTGTCTTTATCGCTTTTACGGATGGTTTCAGCTAAAGGCTGCCAACCGGTATCTGCCTGACTTACGGGAACCCAAAGGGCGACGAACAACAGTAATGCGCTGAACCAGGTGCTGCGGGGCATTCACAAACCTCATCATTAACGAATTCACCTGTTCACTACAAACCACGCATAAATACATGATCTGAACAGGGCAAGACTATGTGCTGAACGAGCCAGCATCTTCTCTTTGTAAGAATCAGTCCGTGACAGAATGCGCATCATAGTGGAAGCCATCGAATTGCGCAATTTTTATACAATCATCATGACTGATTAAAGCGAAAAATCGGTAACAGGTAGCGCTGAGACTTTAAAACAATAGCCTCCTGCGTATCAGCATCCAGTTGACGCCAAAGACGCTGATACCAGATATCATCACCTTCGCCACGTACCATCATGTTGCCTTCATAGGCTTGCAGAAACTTACTGCGCGCTTTTTGCAACGTTGCATCGTCATCTAACATGGCATCATTTGCGGCGTCATAACAGGTTTTTATCCATGCACCACCGCTTTCGGGCAATACCAGCAACGGTGACGACATGCCTTCCCGAAACCCCTCAATGAGTTGCGACAGGTACAGCAGCGCCTGTTCTGCATCCAGCGGCGGAAAACGCCATTCTCCGTCTTTACGCAGGAACAATCGGCTCTCTCCCCTACCGCCACTGGCACAATAGACAAGATGTTCCAGCCAAAGTTGCACACCCTGCGCAATGCTTATCAAAGATGGGCGCCAGCGCAACAAACCGTCTTCTTGCACCTGCGGCAGCCAGCCGGTGATTTGCACGCCGTGACAGTTAAGATCGATTTCCATGCTCTGACAGGGCTGACGACAGGCGATAATGCGTTCAGCCAGCGACTGCATTTCCTGACGCTGCGTATCCCACAGAATTTCGCCAAACGGCCCATAGGGTAGCGCGCCCGCCGCACGAAAACGGCGGAACAGTCGTTCAGCATCGTTCTCTTCAACCAGCGTATTAAGCAATTGCTGATTAAGCTGGTAGCGGGTCAACCCTTCAAGAGTGAAAGGTTCCGTATCCGGGATCTCACTCTCTTCAGAGCGGAAGTTGACCCTTAAACGCATCTGGAAAAAGGCGCGTACCGGATGTGCCCAAAATCGCTGCAGCGTTTCCAGCGTTAGCGTTTCTGGCATTTCAAAGGGAAGAGGCTGCACAAAATCCGTGTGCGCTTTTCCTGACAGACTCGCCGCAGGCAGCCATTCCCGGGCATAGCTTTGCTGTTCGCCCGGCAAATAGTTTTGTGCATCAAAGGGCATACGGGTATGCAAACGGGTTATGTGCGCTTTTACCCTTGCCTCGCTTTGATCGCAGGTCAACGATTCATCGCCCGGCAGGTAGTGGCTTTGCCCGATGTAGTCCATCAGTTCTTGTACCAGCACCGACGGGAAGCGCTCGCTGTTATCCTGAATAGAGCGGCCAATGTAGCTGATGTAGAGCGTCTGCTGTGCCGAAATTAATGCTTCGAGGAACAGATAGCGGTCATCATCTCGACGACTGCGATCGCCCCGCATCGGTTTTTGGCTCATTAAATCAAAGCCCAGCGGCGCAAGTTGACGCGGATAAACCCCATCGTTCATACCCAGCAGGCACACCACTTTGAACGGAATGGAGCGCATCGGCATCAGCGTACAAATGTTAACGGGCCCCGCCAGGAAGCGCTGGCTGATGCGTTCCTGGTCAAGGCGCTGGGCTAGCTCATCACGCAACAGAGAGAGCGGTATAGCATCGCCGTACTCGGCCCCTAAACCTTCGGTAATAATGGCCTGCCACTGCTGTTCAATCAGCGTCATTGCAGCTTCGGTGTCCGCGTCCGGTAGGAAGAAATCATTAAGCATTTCCCGACAAATGGGTAGCCACTCTTCCAGCGGTCGTTCCTGCGCTAACCCTCTACGCCAGAGATTAAGCTGCATCAGCAACGAGGCCAGATGCCCTACCAGTTCGGCAATCAGGCCGCTGGACTCATCGTAAGGCAATACCGATTGCCACTCGCCCTGCGAGCTTTCCATCGCGTAGCCGAGCAGCATACGCGTTAAACCAAATTGCCATGTATGCTGACCTGTAGGTGGAAGTTCCAGTTCACGCACGTTATCGTCGTCAATTCCCCAACGAATCCCGGATTCATTGACCCATAAGCGAAGATAGCGCAACCCTTCTTCATCAATGTTGAAACGCGCCGCCAGCACGGGAACATCCAGTAACGCCAGGACATCCTCTGAGACAAAACGGCTATCCGGCAGCGACAGCAGGCTGATAAAGGCCTGTAAGACGGGATGAGACTGGCGTGCCCGACGGTCAGATATTGCATAAGGTAAGTAACGCTCGGCTGGCGCGCTACCAAAGACCGACTGAATGAATGGGCTGTAGCTGTCGATGTCCGCCACCATCACAATAATATCGCGCGGCGTCAGCGTTGGGTCCGCTTCCAGCATGGCCAACAGCCGGTCATGAAGAATTTCCACCTCGCGCTGTGGGCTATGGCAGACATGGAAAGTCACACTGGTGTCGTTCAGCTCAAGCCGGCGTTTATTGTCGCTACGTGAATATTCTTCCAGCGTAACGCCCGCCACGGCATTACTTTCGAGTTCCAGAATATCTGATTGAATATTATGCAAAAGGTTGTCAGGCGTAATATCGACAAACGCATCCAGTTCCTGACTGTTTTCCAGCTCCGAAAGCAAATAAATGTAATCACGCCCCAGCTTGCCCCACGAGGCCAGCATCGGGTTGCCCACATCCTGTTCGCCATCGCTGTTAAATAATCCTTCGGCTTTCTGGTTATCACGAAACAGCGGCAGATGCCGTTCTTCAAAGCTGTGCCGACGCTGACGAGCCATCAGCTTCGCCAGCCAGGCAGGATCTTTAATGTCGCCCCAATAGTAGCGACAAGGGTTGGTAAACAGCAGATGAATATCAATGTGCTTACCCAACGCCTGCAAGGCCTGCAGGTAAACCGGCGGTAGCGCCGAAATTCCGCAAATAAAGACGCGAGAAGGCAGCCCCTGCGGACATTCAGACGCATTTTCCAGGGTCTGAATAAATCGTTGGTATAAATTGGCACGATGCCAGCGCGGCTGGCCCAATTCCGCGGTGTATTCCACCAGCGCTTTCCACAACGGTGCCTGCCAGGCCTGAGACTCGCCGAGTCCCTCAACCAGTCGCCCCGCTTCCCACTGGGTCAACCAATCAGGGCGGTAGACTAAATACTGGTCGAAAAGGTCAGCCGCGCGCGAGGAAAGCTGAAAAAGCTTACGTTTATCAGTATCGTCCGTCAGATAGTGGCGTAGCAATGCGAAGTCATCGCTATCCAGCAATTGTGGCAACAGCGTCATCAACTTCCAGCTCATACTCTGTTTGCTGAACGCACTCTCTTTCGGGATATCCGGCAGCACGCGCACAAACATATCCCAGATAAAACTCGCGGGCAGCGGAAAGTCGATATTGGCGGCAATACTAAACTTCTGTGCAAGAGTCATTTGTAGCCACTGCGCCATACCGGTACTTTGAACCAGGATCATCTCAGGTTCAAAGGGGTCGTCCAGCCGCTCGCGCTCAACGATAAATTCCATTAACGCTTCCAGCACATCCAGACGGTTGGAGTGGTAGACCCTTAACATAGCGACTCCTGACTACTGACGATTCGGGCAATGCAGACGCGTCATCTGACCCTGCCTGCCGAGGGGTGAAGAAATTATAACGTTGATGCTGACACATCCCGCTCTCGTTGTCTGCATTCGGTTAACCTGCCAGTTCACAGGCGATGAAAACGGGTACAGCTGGGTTTGCTGCCAGGCGTGGCGCCAGAGTTGCTGATACTGGTTTCTGATGATAAAGCTGTTCATTAGCACCCGCTGGTATCCTGACAACGCGGTCACAATCATTATCATTAGTACCATTGCCAGCATCACTTCCGGCAGACTAAAGCCACGCTGTCTGTTCAGGGGATCTGGCATAACGTCTGCTCCTTTAGCGGACAAAAATCGCTCCAGCCACGCGCCGAGAATTCTATGTTGCCATCAATAACCCCCCCCTGACGCCATAACGATATCCCTTCATAGTGGGCAATAAGCAGAACAAAATTATTGGTAAGCAGGCGCAGGCAAACCGCGGCATCCTGCGTGGGAACGCGCCGACACTGTACAGGGGGTTGTAAGCGCCAGGGCTGCATACGCCCCCATTCCATCCCGGATTGCACTACCGCCTGACGCTGCAGCGCCTGACTTTGTGTGACCACACGCGCAGCAAAACTGGCCTCCTGTCTGCTAACGCCTTGCAGCAGCAGACTACCGAGCACCAGCAGCAACAGGACCATTGCCAGAGAAGATACGCCTCGCTCACGGTTCACAGGTTGAATCCCGTAACGCTGTAGACCGCTTCAACAACTTTTTGTGGTTGGTCATTGCTCACTCCACGCAAACGCAGCGTAAGAAGCGGGGAATATCCGCTGAAATTCAGCCTTTCAACCTGGAATGCCTCAATCTGCATCGTGGCCGGATCGGTCATTTTCTCCCATCCTTTGCCAGTGCAGCCGGTGGCTCCACGCACGGTTTCCAACACCTTGTCCTGTAAACGAAACCCAATAGAATCAGCCTCTTTCACGGGACTGCTTTCCCAAACGCCATTGCTGTTGGCATCCCATCGGGCAATAACACAGTCTCCCTTAGCCGATATCACCAGTCCCTCTCCGACACAGTTTCCCCGGCAATACCCCGCCCGCTGAAGATGCTTCGCCACGGTGTAGACCCGCTGCCATATTTCATCTTCCAGTACTAACTGGCGCGTGTTACGCAGAATCTCTCGCTGTAGCGCCGGTAAAAATCGTGCTGAGCTAAGCAATAAAATACTGCTAATCGCCATGGCAATGAGCATCTCCAGCAGTGAAAATCCCCGTTCATTTACTGACATAATCTGGCCTCATCGCGCTCGCAAAGCCTGATTCGCCCCCAGCCAGACACCACCACGCGCCATTCCCCACTCGCATTTTTCAGACGTATATGTCCGGCCCATGCCGTATTGCGCAGTCCAAAAAAGGCCAGTGAAGGTGTTATCTCTGCCATTTCGACGTCGTCCCAGGGCGGTGTAAAAACCAAAGACGAAGCGGGTCGACACGTGGTTTGCGAAGCCGCAGAGCTGACAAAACACCATGATGTGCCATCCCGAATCACGCTTATCACATGATCGCGGTTACGCCAGTTAGCATCTTCACGCAGTTGCAGCAGGTAGTCCCGCACCTGGCAGGCGGTCTGCCACAGCCGCTGTTGCTGCTGCCAGCGCTGCCAACCATACAGTCCAGATGCACCAAGCGCCGCGACAATCAGCATCGCAATCAGGGTTTCGAGAAGCGTGTAACCTTGTTGTTTTTTCATGTCGCCAGTATGGCGTGAGGAAAATGAATAACGAGCGGGAAATTCGGTTTCTACGGCGAGCTATGGGGAATATTTAGCACGTTACAGGCCGTTGCAACATTTCAGGAATCCACGCCGAAGAACGCGATTTGAGACAAAAAAACCGACGCACATGGGCGTCGGTTGTGACAGCATGAAACAGGTTAGATAGCTACCGGTGCTTTAATACCCGGGTGCGGATCGTAGCCTTCAATTTCGAAGTCTTCGAAGCGATAGTCAAAGATTGATTCAGGCTTACGTTTGATAACCAGTTTCGGCAGCGCGCGCGGTTCACGGCTAAGCTGCAGATGCGTTTGATCCATATGGTTGCTGTACAGGTGCGTGTCGCCGCCGGTCCAGACAAAATCACCCACTTCCAGATCGCACTGCTGCGCCATCATGTGTACCAGCAAAGCGTAGCTGGCAATGTTAAACGGCAGGCCGAGGAACACATCGCACGAACGCTGATACAGCTGGCAGGAGAGCTTGCCATCCGCCACGTAGAACTGGAAGAACGCATGGCACGGTGCCAGCGCCATTTTATCCAGCTCACCGACGTTCCATGCGGAAACGATGATGCGGCGAGAGTCCGGATCATTTTTCAGCTGGTTTAGCACGGTGGTGATCTGGTCGATATGGCGACCATCTGGCGTAGGCCACGCGCGCCATTGTTTGCCGTAAACCGGGCCTAAATTACCGTTTTCATCCGCCCATTCGTCCCAGATTGAGACGTTGTTTTCATGCAGGTAGGCAACGTTAGTATCGCCCTGCAAGAACCACAGCAGCTCATGAATGATCGAGCGTAAATGGCAGCGTTTAGTCGTAACCAGCGGGAACCCTTCCTGCAGATTAAAACGCATCTGATGACCAAAAATGGAAAGCGTTCCGGTTCCGGTACGGTCGTTTTTCTGTGTGCCTTCATCCAGCACTTTTTGCATCAGTTCTAAATACTGTTTCATGGTTCCTCAGGAAACGTGTTGCTGTGGGCTGCGGCGGTACGCCCAAACCATCATAATAATGCCTGCGACAATCATCGGGATAGAGAGGATCTGACCCATGCTGATGTACTGTACCCAGGTGCCGGTAAACTGCGCATCCGGCTGGCGGAAGAATTCAACAATAATACGAAACGCGCCATAACCAATCAGGAACAGACCGGATACCGAACCCATCGGGCGCGGTTTGCGAATGTACAAGTTCAGAATGATAAACAGCACAACGCCTTCCAACGCCATCTCATAAAGCTGTGAGGCGTGGCGTGGCAGCGAGCCGTAGGTATCAAAAATAGACTGCCATTGCGGGTTAGTTTGCAGCAGTAAAATATCTTCGGTACGGGAGCCGGGGAACAGCATGGCGTACTTGAAGTTCGGGTCAACGCGTCCCCACAGCTCACCGTTGATAAAGTTGCCCAGACGCCCTGCACCCAAGCCAAACGGAATCAGCGGGGCAATGAAATCAGAAACCTGGAAGAACGAACGCTTAGTGCGTTTGGCGAAGATAATCATCACCAGGATCACACCGATAAGTCCACCGTGGAAGGACATACCGCCGTCCCAGACGCGGAACAGATACAGGGGATTATCGAGGAATAACGGGAAGTTATAGAACAGTACGTAACCAATACGCCCACCGAGGAAAACCCCGAGGAAGCCCGCATACAGTAAGTTTTCTACTTCATTTTTGGTCCAGCCACTGCCCGGACGATTCGCGCGGCGCGTCGCCAGCCACATCGCGAAAATAAACCCCACCAAATACATTAAGCCGTACCAGTGAAGCGCGACGGGTCCGATTGAGAAAATGACCGGATCGAAATCCGGAAAATGCAGATAGCTACTGGTCATCTGTCACCACAAGTTCTTGTTATTTCGCTGAAGTCAGACAGCAATTGATAAGCGCGCCTGCATAATGCAGGCGCTCCAAAGGTGCGAATGATAGCACAAGGGGTTAGAAGCGGATGCCGGGAAGATGTAAAAGATCTGTATAGGTAATCTCTATCCCCCGTAATACCTGATAGCGCTACGCTTATCAGACCTACAATCCCCCGCGAATCAAGCCCCCCATGCCACGACGCTCCATGAAGGCCGCTACCTGATGGCGTACTTCTGTTGCCATCTGTGCCTCCAGGCTGCGCTGCGCCAGCGTTTGCGCCTCATCAAAATCGATATGGCGCAGCAGATATTTTACGCGAGCGACAGAACGACCGTTCATCGACAAATGACGGAAACCGAGACCGATCAGAATAGCCACGCACATCGGGTCGCCCGCCATTTCACCACACAGGCGCAAATCGATACCGCTTCTTTCGGCTTCCTGCGCAATCATCGCCAGCGCACGCAACATCCCCGGATGCAGGCTGTCATAAATGCTGGCTACCCGTGTGTTGTTACGATCGACGGCCAGTATGTACTGGGTAAGGTCGTTGGTTCCAACCGAGATAAAGTCTATCCGGTTTGTCAGATGCGGCAGCATGAACACCATCGACGGAACTTCCAGCATGATGCCAATGCGCGGTTTCGGGATCTCGTAACCGATCATCTCCTCCACTTCGCGTCCGGCGCGTTCAATCAAACGTCGCGCTTCGTCCACTTCATCGATGCTGGTTACCATCGGCAGCAAAATGCTCAGGTTTCCGGTTGCCGCATTCGCACGCAGCATAGCGCGAACCTGGATCAAAAAGATCTCCGGCTGATCGAGCGTTATGCGGATCCCTCGCCAGCCAAGGCAGGGGTTCTCTTCACTGATCGGCATATAGGGCAGCTGTTTATCGGCGCCGACATCCAGCGTACGCAGGGTCACCGGCTTGTCGTTAAACATTTGCAGCATCCCCTGATACTGCGCAACCTGTTCTTCTTCCGAAGGAAAACCGCTTTGCAGCATGAACGGAATTTCGGTGCGATACAGGCCAATGCCGTCGATTCGGCTACCCAGCTTTTCTTCATGTTCCGGGCTGAGGCCCGCATTGAGCATCACCTTCACGCGCTCGCCGCTTTTCAGCTGTGCTGGCTGGTTGACGTCGTCTTCCGCCAGGCGGCTCAGCTCAATTTCTTCACTGATAAGACGCTGGTATTCCTGGATCAATACCGGTTCCGGATCGACCAGCAGTTCACCGCGATAACCGTCCACCACCAGCGTACGGCGATGCAGCACCGACGGCTGGATATCGGCCCCCATGACGGTAGGGATACCCAGCGCACGCACCATAATTGCCGCATGAGAGTTGGCTGCGCCGTCCCGGACAACCACGCCAACTAACCGGTCCTGAGGAAGCTCCGCCAGCGTGGTCGCCGAAAGTTCGTCCGCCACCAGCACAAAGCGTTCCGGCCAGGCATTTGGCCCCTGGATAGAGTCATCAAGGTGGAACAGCAGACGCTGGCCCAGCGCGCGTAAATCTCCGGCCCGCTCTTTGAGGTAGTTATCGCTCAGCGCAGCGAACTGTTCGGCAAACTTTTCGATGATCGTTTTAACCGCCCACTCGGCCACCGAACCGTTATCCACTTCCGCAAACAGCTCGCGGCGCAGACGGGTATCGGAAAGTAAGTGCGAGTAAAGATCAAAGATCGCCGCCGTTTCTTTCTGCGCCCCAGCGGTAAAACGCTTGCTGTAGCGGCGGAATTCGTTCGCCGCCTCTTCCAGCGCACCGGTCAGTCGCTCGCGTTCAAGCACAGGATCCAGCGTTGAAGCCTGGTAGACCTGTTCCATCAACGGCAGCGTCGCATCCTGCCAACCTTCGGCTATTGCCACACCGGGAGCGGCTGGCAGCGCACGGATGCGCGTTTGACGGTACTGGCCGAACAGCGCGTTTAGCTGCGACTGCGAAAGTATGGCCGCCATTTGCGTGGCGAGCGTGACGAGGAAAGACTCTTCACTTTCATCGTACTGACGCAGTTCACGCTGCTGCACCACCAGCACACCTAAAAGCTGGCGACGCTGAATGATCGGTACGCCTAAGAATGCACGAAAACGCTCTTCTTTTACCGAAGGAATGTATTTAAAGCTGGGATGTTTTTGCGCATCGGCGAGGTTGATAGGTTCCGCCAGCCTGCCAACCAGGCCAACGATACCTTCATCAAACGCGAGTGCGACAGTGCGACCACGTGGTTTTTTTAGTCCCCGGGTCGCCATGAGGTAATAACAACGTCGATCGTGATCGGCCAGATAGACCGAGCAGACCTCTGTATCCATCGCAAGACAGATGTCGGTAACCAGTATATTCAGCGCTTCGTTCAGACGCGGAGCACTGGCCACCTTTTCGACTATTTCGCGCAGGCGGGTGAGCATAATTTGCGTAGCTTAACCTCTTTTACGTCTGTACGCAGGTGCGCTTTGCGGTTTAGGAGTGCTCTCCTGAAGCGCCATGACAACACTTGCGAATTCTTTCATCACCCTGCGATAGACATCGCGTTTAAATGACACCACCTGTCGAACCGGATACCAGTAACTCACCCAGCGCCAGCCGTCGAACTCAGGTGTACTGCTGGTTTGCATATTGATTTCAGCATCGCTGCTGACCAATTGCAGAAGAAACCATTTTTGTTTCTGGCCGATACAAACCGGCTTCGTGTCCCAACGCACCAAACGTTTCGGTAACTTGTAACGCAACCAGTTACGAGTAGAAGCAAGGATCCGTACATCTTTACGACTGAGACCCACTTCTTCAAAGAGTTCCCGGTACATCGCCTGCTCTGCTGTCTCTCCTGCGTTGATCCCACCTTGTGGGAATTGCCAGGAGTGCTGACCAAATCGCCGGGCCCACATGACCTGCCCCTGGCGGTTACAAATTACTATCCCTACATTCGGGCGGTAGCCATCGTCATCAATCACCGGACTACCTCAACATAAACCTTATATACAAACGATTGTTTCACACTCCTGAGGGGCGGTAAACCACTCTGTTAAGGGTGCGATATTCTAATAACAATTGAATAACTCACAGTTAAAGGCCGAGTTATAAACAGAAGAAGGGCAAGCAAGGCGATTTTATTCACCTTTTCTGTGGATATAGTTGTGAAGAAGTACGGAATTACTATGGGAAAACCCAGAACAGTCCGAATAAGACATTCGTCACATATCAAAAATACTCTTATACATTCATAAAGTTAAAACCGATCCACGCAGATAAACACACAGAAATGTGATGTGCATCACGCATACGATCTTCACGCTGATGAAAGATCGACCAGCGTTGGTTTTATCCACAGATTATGCCAATAAGTTAGGCACAATTTGTGTGAAAATTCGATTTTCGTCGCACGTCAAGGCTGTAAATTGAAACAGTAGTGGGGGTTTTTCACAGTTATCCCATCTTTCTGTGGATAACATGGTGTAAGATCCTGTTCATTGTCAGTGACCAGAATTGGAAAACCCGCTTCGCTGTTGCGCAACTCTGCGAACGTGAATCTAAAAACCAATATAAATCATAGAATTGAATAAAGCATGTGGAAAAAGATAAACTCTGTCCACACGGTATAAAATCATTGCTCATTTTTTCACCTAAGGGTTAACCCGATGCCAGAACTCCGTCCGTTGCTTTCTCCCCCTGAATCTGAAGCCCAGTTGCTGAGCCAGGCACGGCAGCTTTCGGGCTACGCGTTAGGAGAATTAGCGGCAATGGCGGGAATCGTTACGCCGAAGGATCTTAAGCGCGATAAAGGCTGGATTGGCGTCCTGCTGGAAATCTGGCTCGGTGCCAGCGCGGGCAGTAAACCAGAGCAGGATTTTGCGGCGCTGGGCGTGGAGCTGAAAACGATCCCTGTGGACAGTCTTGGCAGACCGCTGGAAACCACCTTTGTGTGTGTGGCGCCGTTAACCGGCAATACCGGCGTCACCTGGGAAACCAGCCATGTACGACACAAACTCAAACGTGTTCTGTGGATCCCGGTAGAAGGCGAACGCAGCATCCCTCTGGCTGAGCGCCGCGTCGGCTCTCCCCTGCTGTGGAGCCCGAATGAAGAAGAAGACCGGCAATTGCGTCTGGACTGGGAAGAGTTAATGGACATGATTGTGTTAGGTCATGTCGAACGCATCACCGCTCGCCATGGGGAAGTACTGCAACTGCGTCCTAAAGCCGCCAACGCCCGCGCGCTTACCGAGGCCATTGGCGCCAACGGCGAACCCATCCTGACCCTGCCACGCGGCTTTTACCTGAAAAAGAACTTCACCCGCGCATTGCTTGAGCGACATTTCTTGTTCCAGGCGCAATAGGCACCGTCCAGCCTTTCACCCGCCGCGTTACGGGCCTATAATTACCGCTTCTTTTTTTGGCAGGACTTTGTTCGATGTTATTTGCATGGATAACCGATCCTAACGCCTGGCTTGCGCTCGGTACGCTGACGCTGCTGGAGATCGTTCTTGGGATCGACAATATTATTTTCCTTTCTCTGGTTGTAGCCAAACTCCCGACAGCGCAACGCAATCATGCCCGACGTATTGGGCTGGCGGCGGCGATGATCATGCGTCTGGCACTGCTGGCTTCTATCGCCTGGGTAACGCGGCTGACAAACCCGTTATTCGAGCTGTTTGGCGAGGCGATATCAGCACGTGACCTGATCCTTCTGCTGGGGGGATTGTTCCTGATCTGGAAAGCCAGCAAGGAGATCCACGAATCCATTGAAGGTGAGGAAGAGGGGTTAAAAACCCGCGTATCTTCTTTCCTGGGCGCGATTGTGCAGATCATGTTGTTAGACATTATCTTCAGTCTGGATTCCGTGATTACTGCGGTTGGCTTGTCCGATCATCTGTTTATTATGATGGCGGCGGTGGTGATTGCCGTAGGCGTGATGATGTTTGCCGCGCGCCCAATTGGCGAGTTTGTCGATCGCCACCCTTCGGTGAAAATGCTGGCGCTCTCGTTTCTGATTCTGGTCGGTTTTACGCTGATTCTGGAAAGTTTCGACATCCACGTTCCGAAAGGATATATCTATTTCGCCATGTTCTTCTCTATCGCGGTAGAGACCCTGAACCTGTGGCGTAATAAAAAAAATCCGCTCTGATGAAATCCATCGCTCCCCGCAAGGGGAGCGAATGCCAGCCACACCTACCCCTTCTCACAGTTTAAGATTTTACTGCTTTCACCCTGCACAACTTCGCGTTATTACTAAACTATTGTCAGACGCAGGCCATGTGAGGATAAGCAGATGAAAAAATGGGCAGTTTTGATTTCCGCCGTAGGACTGGCTTTTGCCGTTTCCGGATGCAGCAGCGATTATGTAATGGCGACAAAAGATGGTCGAATGATCCTGACCGATGGAAAACCAGAAATTGACGATGATACTGGTCTGGTGAGCTATCACGACCAGCAGGGCAATGCGATGCAGATTAACCGCGATGATGTGTCTCAAATCATTGAACGCTGATGGTTGAGGTCAGCAGCGCGCTGGCCTTAACAATTTTACTTCCCTTTTTCTCTTCCCTCAGCCATTTTTATAATCCTTATGTCGCGATTATAAAAAGGAAACGGCTATGCAATATCACCGTATACCCCACAGCTCGCTGGAAGTCAGTACACTGGGGCTGGGCACAATGACGTTTGGTGAACAAAACAGCGAAGCCGACGCACATGCACAGCTCGATTATGCCGTAGCACAGGGCATTAATTTGATCGACGTTGCCGAGATGTATCCGGTACCGCCGCGTCCTGAAACCCAGGGTCTCACCGAAACCTACGTAGGTAACTGGCTCGCCAAACACGGCAGCCGCGAAAAGCTGATCGTTGCGTCTAAGGTCAGCGGACCATCACGTAACAACGACAGCGGCATTCGACCGAATCAGGCGCTGGACCGTAAAAATATCCGTGAAGCGCTGCACGACAGCCTGAAAAGACTGAAAACCGATTATCTGGATCTGTATCAGGTTCACTGGCCGCAGCGCCCGACCAACTGTTTTGGTAAGTTAGGCTACAGCTGGACAGACTCCGCGCCGGTCGTTTCCCTTCTCGATACGCTGGACGCTCTGGCCGAGTTTCAGCGCGCCGGGAAAATTCGCTACATCGGCGTTTCTAATGAAACCGCGTTTGGCGTGATGCGCTATCTGCACCTGGCGGACAAACACGATCTGCCACGCATCGCCACCATCCAGAACCCCTACAGCCTGCTGAACCGCAGCTTTGAGGTTGGACTGGCTGAAGTGAGCCAGTATGAAGGCGTTGAGCTGCTGGCCTACTCTTGCCTGGGCTTCGGTACGTTAACCGGGAAATACCTGAACGGCGCGAAACCTGCCGGTGCACGCAATACGTTGTTTAGCCGTTTCACGCGCTACAGCGGCGAGCAGACGCAGAAAGCCGTTGCGGCCTATGTGGATATCGCGAAACGCCATAATCTGGATCCTGCGCAAATGGCGCTGGCATTCGTGCGTCGTCAGCCGTTTGTCGCCAGCACTTTGCTGGGCGCCACGACGATGGAGCAGCTAAAAACCAACGTTGAAAGCCTGCATCTGGAGTTGAGCGAAGAAGTACTGGCAGAGATTGAAGCGGTGCATCAGGTGTATACCTATCCTGCACCGTAACAGTTAGCGCCTGATGGCGCTACGCTTATCAGGCCTACAAAGTGAGCATCCTGTAGGCCGTATACGGTAACGCCGCCATCCGGCACATTCATAGCATACTTATCTCGCACCGTGACGATTAGCGCCTGATGGCGCTACGCTTATCAGGCCTACAAAGTAAGCATCCTGTAGGCCGGATAAGGCAACGCCGCCATCCGGCACATTCATAGCATGCTCATCTCGAACCGTGACGATTAGCGCCTGATGGCGCTGCGCTTATCAGGCCTACAAAGTGAGCATCCTGTAGGCCGGATAAGGCAACGCCGCCATCCGGCACATTCATAGCATGCTCATCTCGAACCGTGACGATTAGCGCCTGATGGCGCTACGCTTATCAGGCCTACAAAGTGAGCATCCGGCAACAGCATACAACAGACTAATGGCGGCGCTGCCAAATCCACAGTGCCGCAATCGCCAGCGCAAACAGCGCACCAAATCCAATACCAATCGCAACAGCCGGGATCCCCACCAGCACCGCCAGTGAGTAAATACCGAGCATCAACAGCATCGCGCTGTTTTCGCCCAGGTTTTGCACCGCTATCGCATTACCCGCGCCGACGCTTTTCTTACCCCGTTCCTGCAGCAACGCATTCAGCGGTACCACAAAGAAGCCACCCGACACGCCGATAAGCATCAGCAATGCGTAAGCCGGAAGCAGCGAATGTTGAAGAGAGAAAATCAGCACCACGACGCCAATCAGGATCCCCGCAGGCATACAGCGCGACACGGTTTCCAGCGTTACGAGCTTCGCTGCCGCACCCGCACCGACCACAATCCCGATCGCTACCATGGCATTGAGGTAGGTCGGCGTGGCGTTATCGGTGATGCCGAGCGCCACCGGGACCCACAGCACCAGCAGAAAACGCAGCGTAACGCCCGCGCCCCAAAAAAGGCTGGTTCCGACCAGCGAGAAACGCGTCTCGCCATTACGCCACAACGATGAAGCCGCACAGAAGAAACTGCGCGTCATTTTCCCCAGATGCCAGGACTGGCCAGGACGAGCCGCGGCCAGTTTCGGGATATACAGGTTAGCCACCACCGCGCCAGCATAGGCCAGGGCACAGGCAGAAAGCGCGGCAATCACGTGCCAGTCGGCCAGAACGCCGCCGGCGACAGAACCGAGCAAAATCGCGGCAATGGTGGAGGCTTCCATCAGACCGTTAGCCTTCACCAGTTTGTCGCCGGTAGTCAGTTCACCGAGAATGCCGTACTTGGCCGGTGAATATGCCGCCGCACCGATCCCCACCAGCGTATACCCAAGAAACGGATTAATGCCGAAGCAAATACTCGCCGCGCCCAGCAGTTTCAGAGCGTTCGCGAACATCATCACTCTGCCTTTGGCAAAGCTATCCGCCACCTGTCCCACAAAGGGAGCAAACAGAATGTAAGCGCCCACAAACACCATTTGCAGGATTGGCTGACTCCAGTCCGGATAGAATTGTTCTTTCAGCAACGCCAGCGTAGCAAACAGCAACGCATTATCGCCAAACGCCGACAGAAACTGCGCGGCGATAACGGACATCATCCCTTTGGACCAGATTGAAGTGTTAGTGTGCACTGACTCACTCATGTTGTTTTTCCGGCTCATCGACCCAGCTTTTCAGCGTAACAAAATCCGGCTTACCGCTGCCGAGTAAGGGGAGTTGCTTCAGATGGCGAATATCACGCGGTACGGCGAGTTCAGGTACACCGTGCGCCCGCGCATACTGCTGTAGTTTTTCACGTGTCAGCTCGCTGTCGGTAGTGAACAGCACCAGCGCCTCACCTTTGCTGGCATCACTCTTGATCGCCGTGGCGTGCATTTTGTCTGCGGATACCGCCAACGCCAGTTGCTCAACCATTTCCAGCGAAACCATCTCTCCGGCAATTTTAGCGAAACGCTTAGCGCGCCCCTGAATCTGTACAAAGCCGTTTTCATCAAAGCGCACGATGTCTCCGGTGTCATACCAGCCGCGCTCAATCTCACCTTGCGCATTCTCTGCTGTCGGCACTTCCAGCACGCCAGGTTTTTCGACGCGCAAATAGCCGCTCATAATATTAGGACCTTTCAGCTGTAAACGCCCACCGTCCTCAATTCCCGGAACGGCCAACAGTCGAGCATCCATACCAGGCAAGATGCGCCCTACCGTTCCCGATTTTGCCGCCATTGGTACGTTAATCGACACAACCGGCGCACATTCCGTCACGCCATAGCCTTCAAGAACGCGCAGGCCAAATTTCTCCTGCCACAGCTGCTTTGTGCTGTCCTGAAGTTTTTCCGCTCCCGCCACCACATAGCGCAGGCGGTGGAAATCGTACGGATGCGCAAAACGCGCGTAGTTGCCGAGGAACGTTGAAGTACCAAACAACACGGTGCAATTCCGGTCGTATACCAGCTCTGGCACAATGCGGTAATGCAGCGGGCTGGGATAAAGAAACACTTCTGCGCCAGTCAGTAGCGGCGTGAATAATCCCACCGTCAGGCCAAAGGAGTGGAACAGCGGCAGCGCCGACATAAAACGGTCATCGGCGGTGAAATCGGCAATCGTTTTGATCTGCTCAACGTTCGCCAGAATGCTTTTATGACTGTGAACCACACCTTTCGGATGGCCTTCTGAGCCAGAAGTAAAGAGGATCACCGCAGCGTCTTCCGGCTGCTGCTTCACCTGCGCCAGATGCGGTGCCAGCAGATGTGAGAAAATCCACAGCTTATCGCTGAAGGTCACATCAGCTTTTAAGTCTTCCAGATAAACCCAACGCACCTGGGTGAGCTGTTCCGGTAAATGCCAGAGTTTGCCTTTATCGAGAAACTGTCGGGATGTGAAGATCGTTTTAATTTCAGACGCAGTAATGGCGCTGGTTAATCCTTTCACGCCCGCGGTGTAGTTCATCATGGCCGGAATGCGTCGACGCGCAATGGCGCCAAAAATAACCGCCGCGCTGATCCCCGCGTTTGGCAGCATCAGGCCGATTTTTTCACCTTCGACGCTGTATTTTTCCAGAATACGGGCCACAAAGAGCGTCTTTGTCAGCAGTTTGCGGTAGCTGTCCGGGGTAAAGTTAACATCTTCAATGCAGTTTTTGCCTGCGCCAAAACGGTATTTCGCCGCCAGCAGCGACTCGTATAGCGTTTCACGCGGACGAACCGCCATGCGTGCTTCCATCATAATTTGATGCAGCATCTCTCCGGCAATTTTGCGGCGATCGCGAGCACGCGGTGCTTCCGGCATCGGCAGTTGTGTCGGCGGTAGGATATGTAAGCGGATGCGCGGGAAGAATCGCTGTTTAACCAAACCTTTCAGGCGGCTAAAGTGGGAAAGCTCCGCGCCTTCAATGCGCACAGGAACGACCGTCGCCCCAGACTTTGCGGCAACAAACCCCGCGCCGTCATAAATTTTCATTAACGAACCGGACGTCGAAATACGTCCTTCCGGGAAAATAACCACCGGACGGCCCTGTTCGACCAGACGAACCAGATGTTTAATCGACATCGGTTTGGTTGGATCTAACGGTACGAAATCAATCAGCGGAGTTAGCCAGCGCATATACCATTGCTGGCTGATCGAGGTGTAAACAGCGAAGACGGGACGAATCGGTAAAAAGAGCGCCAACAGGATGCCGTCTATAAATGAGACATGGTTGGGAGTGATTAGAACGCGTTCTCCCTGTAGCGCGCTGACATCGCCCGTGACGCGAACGCGGAAAAGCACGCGAAACAGATTACGAAAAAAGCCAAATAGCATCTCAACTCCCTGTGCCATTAATTATATAAACATCAATGGTGGGAGAGTATACGAGTTGGGGAATGGGCGCGACAGGTAACTGGTAAATACAATCCGAAAAAAAACCTGCGCATCCGCGCAGGTTGGTGCAAGAGACAGGTACGAAGTGCGTACCGAATAATCTCACCAATCAATACCTCTGGGATCTTGATTGTGGTCGTCAGCAGCCAGATACGCCAGTGCGAAAACGCAAAGGAATGAACCCAAATGCAACGAGTTGTGTAAATTATCGGTTACTGTTACAGATAGGCTGAAGGTAAAAAAAAACCTGCGCATCTGCGCAGGCTGGTGTAATTCTAGTGATCAACCCGAAAGTTGATTTCACCTATCAATACCTCTGGGATCTCAACTCTAGCAATCTGCTCAGTTCCCTCACCAGCGAACAATCGCAACAGCACATCGCAAAGTGTAAGCAAAAATTAGCATTTTCTATTTTCTGTCTTACTTCGCTCGTGTGCGCTCACATTTGCGACGTTCTGACGGGCAATCTGCTTGAACAGCCAGCCATTTTCCGTAACACTGACGGAATGTAAGCGTTTACCCACAACAGGTACTATCATGGCGACCATAAAGGATGTAGCCCGACTAGCTGGTGTATCAGTCGCCACCGTTTCTCGAGTGATTAATGATTCCCCTAAAGCCAGCGAAGCATCGCGCCTGGCCGTAACGAGTGCAATGGAATCACTCAGCTACCACCCCAACGCCAATGCGCGTGCGCTGGCACAACAATCCACTGAAACCATCGGTCTGGTGGTAGGTGATGTGTCCGATCCATTTTTTGGGGCAATGGTTAAAGCAGTCGAGCAGGTGGCGTATAACACCGGTAATTTTTTACTGATTGGTAACGGCTACCATAACGAACAGAAGGAACGACAGGCGATTGAACAGCTCATTCGCCACCGCTGCGCAGCCCTTGTTGTCCACGCAAAAATTATCCCGGATGCTGAGCTGGCATCACTCATGAAGCAAATCCCCGGCATGGTATTGATTAACCGAATTCTGCCGGGATTCGAACAACGTTGCGTTGCCCTTGATGACCGTTTCGGCGCCTGGCTCGCGACCCGACACCTCATTCAGCAGGGCCATACACGCATTGGCTATCTGTGCTCCAATCACACGATTTCAGATGCGGAAGATCGTCTGCAAGGCTATTACGACGCGCTGGCAGAGAGCAATATTCCTGTCAGCGATCGACTGGTAACGTTTGGTGAACCAGATGAAAGCGGCGGTGAGCAGGCCATGACAGAGTTACTTGGCCGTGGCAAAAACTTCACTGCGGTAGCCTGCTACAACGACTCAATGGCGGCTGGTGCCATGGGCGTATTGAATGATAACGGCATTGATGTGCCGGGAGAAATCTCGCTGATTGGTTTTGATGATGTGCTGGTTTCCCGCTACGTGCGCCCGCGTCTGACCACGGTGCGCTACCCGATCGTGACGATGGCAACCCAGGCTGCCGAACTGGCGCTCGCGCTGGCGGAGAAGCGTCCCGTGCCTGAAATTACCCACGTTTTTAACCCAACTCTGGTGCGTCGCCATTCCGTTTCGACGCTGACAGAGCCGGGGAATTCATCGTCAAACGAATAACCAGGATAGCGTTATGACTACGATGTTGGACGTTTCACGACACGCAGGCGTCTCAAAAGCGACCGTTTCGCGCGTACTGAATGGCACGGGTCAGGTAAAAGAGAGCACGCGCCAGAAAGTGTTTAAGGCCATGCAGGCACTTGATTATCGGCCTAATTTTTTAGCGCGCTCTTTGGCAAACCGCACCAGCAACAGCATTGGTCTGGTAGTTTCCACATTTGATGGATTCTACTTTGGCCGCCTGCTGCAACAGGCTTCACGCCAGACGGAATCTCACGGCAAGCAGTTGATCGTCACCGACGGACACGACACACCAGAGCGTGAGCAGGAAGCCGTGCAAATGCTGGCGGACAGGCAGTGCGACGCCATTATTCTCTATACCCGCTATATGAGTGAAAAGGCGATTATGTCGTTGATGAACAGCATTGCTATGCCCTTGCTGGTCATCAACCGTGATGTCAGCCAGGCCCGCGATCGCGCAATTTTCTTTGAACAGGAAGACGCGGCCTATCAGGCGGTCAATTACCTGATCTCCCAGGGCCATAGCGATATTGCTTGTATCACTGTGCCAGGTCATACGCCTACCGGTAAATCCCGCCTGATGGGGTATCGTAAGGCGCTGGAAAAAAACGGTATTCCCTGGGATCCCGATAAGGTCAAATACGGCGACTCCACGATGACGCGAGGCTATGAGGCCTGCCGTGAACTGCTGGAGGAAGGGGTAAAATTTAGCGCCCTGTTCGCCTGTAACGATGACATGGCATTAGGCGCATCAAAAGCGTTACATCAGGCCGGGCTGAGGATCCCAACGGACGTCTCACTGTTTGGTTTTGATGATGCGCCCAGCGCCAAATGGCTGGAGCCGGGGCTGTCTACCGTTTATCTGCCGATTGATACCATGATAACCACGGCAATCGACCAGGCTATCCGGCTGGCCAACGGCGAGAGCGTCGAGCCAATCCCACCGTTCACCGGCAAACTGGTACTACGTGACTCAGTAACGCTCGGGCCATACTTTAAGTAATCAAATGCCGGATGGCGGCGCAGTTAATCTTGTAGGCCGGATAAGCGTAGCGCCATCCGGCATTTCACAGCGCTGTAATCAGATTAATTCCAGCGCTAACAGCTCATTAATGGTCTGGCGACGGCGAATCAGCCGCGCCACGCCGTTATCGAACAAAACTTCCGGCAACAGCGGACGGCTATTGTAGTTTGACGACATTGACGCGCCGTACGCCCCGGTATCATGCAGCACCAGATAATCGCCCGGCACCACCGCAGGCAACAGACGGGTTTCCACATTTCCGCCTTCCTGCTGGGTAAACACATCGCCAGATTCGCACAGCGGCCCGGCTACCACGGTTTCCCGTTGCGGTGTGTGCTCCAGAGAGCGACCATCTCCTGCCAGCGCGGAGATATGGTGATAACTACCGTACATGGCCGGGCGCATTAGATCGTTGAAGCCCGCATCGATCAGCACAAAGTGGCGGCTACCCATCTCTTTAACGCTACGCACCTGCGCCACTAACACGCCAGCTTCCGCGACCAGAAAACGACCTGGCTCTATCTCAAGCGCGACCGGGTGACCCAGGTGTTTAGCAATCTGTTCACGCGCAGCGTTCCACAATCCAAAGTAGTGATCGGTATCGATCGCCTCTTCGCCTTCGCGATACGGGATTGATAAACCGCCACCCGCGGAGATCGCCTCCAGATCCTGGCCAAATTCAACCACCTGGCGCACCATCGCACCGCACACCTGCTCCAGATGCGCATAGTCCACGCCGGAGCCGATATGCATATGAATCCCCACCAGCTTCAGCTTATAGCGCTGAATCACCTCCAGCGCCGCGGGAAGATCGCTATACCAGATCCCGTGCTTGCTGTTTTCGCCGCCGGTATTGGTTTTCTGACTGTGCCCATGCCCAAAGCCAGGGTTTACGCGTAGCCACACGCGATGGCCCGGCGAGACCTGGCCCAGTTGTTCAAGCATATCCACCGACCCGGCATTTACCGGAATGCGCAATTCATGCACCCGCGCGAGCGTCGCTTCATCAATCATATCGGCGGTAAAGACGATTTCATCTTTCCCCGGTACGAAGCCTGCCGCCAACGCACGTTCAATTTCGCCAAGCGAGACGGAATCAACCTTCACGCCCTGCTCGCGCATCAGGCGCAAAATATGAATATTCGAACATGCCTTTTGGGCGAAACGCACCACGTCAAACTGACTCAATTTGGCAATCTGCCCGCGGATAATCTGCGCATCATAGACCCACACCGGGCAGCCGAATTCGGCAGGCAGGCGTAGCAGGTTGTCGGCGGTCAGGTCAGTGTCAGTACTATTGAGTGGGCGTGGCATGGTGTGCTCCGGTATTGGCTTTTTTATGATTACGCCACAGCCCGAAAAGAATAAAAAATATCGTTTTATCGTGAGTCTATGCAAAAATGATATGGATTGATTCATTCGAGGATTGCCCATGCCCGCCGTTAACCTGCGACACATCGAAATTTTTCACGCCATCATGACGGCAGGCAATCTGACAGAAGCCGCGCGCATGCTACATACCTCGCAGCCCACCGTCAGCCGGGAACTGGCCCGATTCGAGAAAGTGCTGGGATTAACGCTGTTTGAACGTACGCGTGGCCGACTGCACCCAACCGTGCAAGGGTTACGTCTGTTTGAAGAGGTGCAACGTTCGTGGTATGGCCTGGACAGAATTGTGAGCGCCGCCGAAAGCCTGCGCGAGTTTCGCCAGGGCGAATTGTCGATTGTTTGCCTGCCGGTATTCTCACAGTCTTTTTTACCGCCGCTGCTGCAGCCATTCCTCGCACGCTATCCACAAGTCAATATTCAGATAGTGCCGCAGGAGTCACCGCTGCTGGAAGAGTGGCTGTCGGCGCAGCGCCACGATCTGGGGTTAACGGAAACGCTGCATACGCCTGCCGGAACGAAACGCACCGAATTGCTGGCGCTGGATGAAGTGTGCGTGCTGCCGCAGGGCCATCCGCTGACTAAGAAAGCGGTGTTAACGCCGCAGGATTTTCAGGGAGAAAACTACATCAGCCTGTCGCGCACCGACAGCTACCGTCAGCTACTGGATACCCTGTTTAATGAGCACCAGGTGAAGCGCCGCATGGTGATTGAAACCCATAGCGCCGCTTCAATTTGTGCAATGGTACGGGCAGGCGTGGGGATCTCGGTGGTGAACCCACTGACCGCACTGGATTACGCCAGCAGCGGAGTCGTTATCCGCCGCTTCAGTATTTCGGTACCCTTTACAGTCAGCCTGATTCACCCGCTTCATCGCCCCGCCTCGGCGCTGGTTGATGCTTTTACGGCGCATCTGCAGGCCCATCTACCGAGGCTTATTGACCCGCTGGAGGCTATTTTGCATCCACAGCCGAAAGCATAAACGCCACCGCATCTTGCGCATGGATTGCCGCGGTGTCGAAAACCGGTAGTGGGCTTAGCTCGGTGGGAACCAGCAGACCAATCTCGGTACAGCCAAAGATAACCCCTTGCGCCCCCTGTTTCGCCAGTTGGTCGATGACGCCCAGGTAATAGTCGCGGGAAGCCTCGCTGAACTTACCGAGACACAGCTCGTCGAAAATAATCTGGTTTATTTTCTGACGATCATCAGCTTCAGGGATCAGCGTGCTAATGCCGAATTCAGTCTGTAAACGCCCGCGGTAAAAATCCTGCTCCATGGTGTAACGCGTACCCAGTAGCGCCACGTTGCTCATTTGCTGCTTTTGTATCGCCCGCCCCGTCGCGTCGGCAATATGCAGAAACGGCACATCACAGGCGCTTTCAATCGCCTCAGCAACTTTGTGCATGGTGTTGGTACACAGCACAATTCCTTGCGCCCCGGCTTGCTGTAGCCCGGTGGCGGCCTGCGCGAGGATCTCACCGGCTCGCTGCCAGTCACCGCTTGACTGGCAGACTTCAATCTCGTGAAAATCCACGCTGTGCAACAGAATCTGTGCCGAATGCAGGCCGCCCAGACGCTGTTTTACGCCTTCATTAATGAGTCGATAATAAGGAATGGTAGATTCCCAGCTCATACCGCCTAACAGACCGATCGTTTTCATCATTTCCCCTGACTCGTTGTTGTCTCTCCAGTGAACCAAAGATGTGATCAACTTTCCACATCTGTTGGCGTGCATTTCTTTTTTTAATTTTCTAATATAGCTTTAATGAAACATTGTTTTAATTAATTACAGGAAGGCCGGATGTTTATTTTTCATAAAGAGACCACGCTTGACGATCTGGGCAATGGCGTTACCCGGCGTATTCTTGCTCACGACGGTAACATGATGGCGGTTGAGGTGAACTTCGAGCAAGGCGCAATCGGCCCGATGCACAATCATCCGCACGAGCAGCTGACTTACGTGTTGTCCGGTGAGTTTGAATTTACCATCGGCGAAGAAAAGCATATCGTTAGGGCGGGCGATACCCTGTATAAACAGCCCAACATTATGCATGGCTGCGTCTGCTTAAAACCGGGAACGCTGCTGGATACCTTTACCCCAATTCGCGAAGATTTTCTGCACGGGTAAGGTGCTAAATAAAAAAACCGGGTCGCGTTGACGCTTTCCCGGCCTATAAGAGACTCCACTCGCAGGCCGGATAAGGCTGAACCGCCATCCGGCATGCTTGTCTGACTTACACCCCAATATCTCTTAACTTCTCGCCTGCCATCAGCTTACGTTCGATATGCTCCAGCGTGACGTTTTTGGTTTCTGGAATCAGCCAGAACGTGATGCCAATAAACACGACGTTCAGCGCAGTATAGAGCCAGAACGTACCGGCGGCGCCAATGCTGTCGAGCAGCGTCAGGAACGTTGCGCCAATGATCATGTTCGACACCCAGTTGGTGGTGGTGGAGCAGGTAATACCAAAATCACGGCATTTCAGTGGCTGAATTTCCGAACACAGGATCCACACCACCGGCGCGGCACTCATCGCATAGCCTGCAATACACATCATCGTCATGCCAACTGACAGCCAGGATAGCCCACTGGAAGCCGTGCCGTTATCAAACTGCATCAGGCAATAACCAAGCACCAGCGTCCCGATAGCCATTACGCTAAAACCAATTTTCAGCGCCGGTTTACGTCCTGCTTTGTCGACCGTGAAGACGGCAATAAAGGTGGCGAACATAAACGTTAAGCCAACTACCAGCGTGGCAATCATCTGCTGCTCTGTGGTGGTAAAACCCGCCATTTTAAAAATGCGCGGCGCGTAGTACATGATGATGTTCATCCCGGTGAACTGCTGCATCGCCTGCAGTAACATTCCGAGGAAAACCGCGCGACGCACGTTACGGTTAATTTTAAACAGCGCCCAACCACCCTGCTTCAGCTTCAGGCTTTCACGGATTTCGTTCAGCTCATCGCGGGCCTTTTCTGACGTATCACGCAGCATACGCAGTACTTCTTCGGCTTCGATGTGGCGACCTTTTTCCGCCAACCAGCGCGGGCTGTTGGGCAAGAAAATAACCAGAATAATCAGCAATACAGCCGGAAGCGCCAGCACGCCCAGCATAGCGCGCCAGTTACCGCTGTAGCTGAACGCGGTGTCGGACAAAAAGGCCAGAACGATGCCCAGCGTCACCATCAGCTGATACATACTGATCATCTTGCCACGCACATTTTCGCTGGCCATTTCAGAGAGATAGAGTGGTGCGGTGTAAGACGCGATCCCCACCGCTACGCCCAGCACCACGCGAGCAAAAATGAGCATTTCTACGCTGGAGGCAAACGCCGAGCCCAGAGATCCGACGACGAAAAGGATCGCGCCCGCCATCAGGCTGTATTTGCGCCCCAGGCGGAATGACAACCAACCGTTAAACAGCGCACCAATTGCCGCACCCAGCATCATGCTGCTTACCACCCACTCCTGCAGGCGGCTGGTCAACACAAAGTGATCGGTGATAAAAGGCAACGCGCCAGCAATCACGCCAATATCCAGGCCGAATAACAACCCTGCGACAGCCGCAGAGATAGAAACAAACATATTCATACGTCGCGTATCGCGCACTGGGCGCGGCGCTAAAGCAGCATCATTATTTATTGAGACCATTTTTTCCTGCCAGATACAGAGTAACCATGCCATTGAAAGTAAGGGATCCCTTGCAGGAAGCGTCAGGCGGGAAACGGCAAAAATATGGATTAAATAGCTACACCACATGGTTATGTGATGGATATTCCAATTTTAAAATTTACCGACAATCACTCAATTAAATTTAATTTGTTGATATTAAAGTACATTAAAAACAATAAATTTATACGTATGAAATTTAATATGGAATAATTTATAACCACAATATGGATTTTATTAATCCGAATATAAAAAAACCCTGCCAGAGGGCAGGGTTTAACGGTTCTGGAAAGTGAATTAACGTGCCAGCCAGCCGCCATCTACTGCAACGGTATAGCCGTTGATATAGTCAGATGCGCTGGACGCCAGGAACACGACAGGCCCCATCAGGTCGCTCGGTAAACCCCAACGACCCGCCGGGATACGATCGAGGATCTCTGCGCTACGTTGCTCATCAGCACGCAGCTGTTGAGTGTTATTCGTCGCCATGTAACCCGGTGCAATCGCGTTGACGTTGATGTTATGTTTTGCCCACTCGTTCGCCATCAGACGGGTAACACCCATTACGCCGCTTTTAGATGCGGTGTAAGACGGCACGCGGATCCCGCCCTGGAAGGAAAGCATAGAGGCGATATTGATAATTTTGCCGCCGTTACCCTGAGCGATAAAATGCTTCGCCGCAGCCTGAGACATAAAGAACACGCTCTTAATGTTCAGGTTCATCACGTCGTCCCAGTCTTTTTCGCTGAAATCGATCGCATCGTCACGACGGATAAGACCCGCGTTGTTGACCAGAATATCGATATGGCCGAATTCTGCCACTGCGCGCTCCAGCAGCGCCGGAATACCATCGATTTGACGCAGATCGGCGGTCAGGCTTAAAAAACGGCGGCCCAGTGCGGTCACGCGTTCGATGGTTTCTGTCGGTTCAACAATATTGATACCGACGATATCGCAGCCCGCTTCAGCCAGGCCCAGCGCCATACCCTGACCCAAACCTGTGTCACAACCGGTCACAACGGCGACTTTACCTTCAAGAGAGAATGCATTCAAAATCATTGTAAATCCTTAATTTTTTATAATGCCCGCCGCAGCAGGCACGGCTGTCGCCCGCAACTAGCGCAGATCTTTTACTGCAACATGGTCCATATCATCAAAGACCTGGTTTTCGCCGACCATGCCCCAAATGAACGTATAAGCTTTTGTGCCGACACCGGAGTGAATAGACCAGCTTGGAGAAATCACCGCCTGCTCGTTGTGCATCACAATATGACGCGTTTCCTGAGGCTGACCCATCATGTGGAAGACGCAGGTGTCTTCTTCCATATTGAAGTAGAAATAGACTTCCATACGACGTTCATGGGTATGACACGGCATGGTGTTCCACAGGTTACCCGGAGCCAGCTCAGTCAGACCCATGCTCAACTGGCAGGTTTCCAGAACATCCGGCACAAAGTATTTGTTGATGGTACGACGGTTACTGGTGAGGTTATCGCCCAGCGTCACTGGCGCAACGTCTGCAGGCGTGACTTTCTTAGTTGGGTAAGTCGTGTGTGCCGGCGCGCAGTTGTAGTAAAACTTCGCCGGTTTCGCCGTATCAATACTGGCGAATACCACTTCTTTTGCCCCTTTTCCGACGTACAGCGCGTCGCGATGACCAATTTCATAGCACTGGCCGTCAACGGTAATCGTGCCCGGGCCGCCGATATTGATCACACCCAGCTCACGACGTTCGAGGAAATAGGTTACGCCCAGCTGTTTGCCGACTTCGCCACCCACAGAGACGGTTTTGGCCACTGGCATAATGCCGCCAACAATGATGCGGTCGATGTGACTGTAGACCATGGTGTATTCATCTGCGACAAACACTTCTTCGACCAAAAACTCATTACGCAGCCCCTGAGTGTCCAGGGTTTTCGCATGCGCACTATGGATACTTTGTCTTACGTCCACATTTACCTCCAGTGATAAATTGACCGTGAATGCTTAAACGAATAGCAAAACGCTGTTCCGTTTTATCTTATGCGCTCATGATATCCCTCCCTGAATGTGTTTTCAATTATAACTAAAACGATGTTTCACTTTTTCCGCATCTTATTATCAAAAGTGTAAGTGCGATCACGCTAGCGCATATAAATCGCAAAATTTGTTTCAATAAAATCATTTAAAACAATTAGATAGATAAAAACACAAAAGGGTTAATCATTAGTGGCAGGGGTAAGATATTGAAAATACAGCCAGGCTCATACGTCATTCACACACCTTTTCTAACAAAGTGCGCTATCAATCACATGAAATGAAACAACGTTTTGATATGTTGGCAGGGTTTAGAGTGTATGTTTCTGTAACTGGCCTTGCCCTCCTGTTGGAGGGCTTTTTTATAGATGCAGGAGAAAGTCATCAGAAAAGGCGTTTAAGCAGAGAAATCGAAGGGAAATTAGTCTCGTTCGATAGCGAGCGCCACCCCCTGACCACCACCAATACACAGTGTTGCCAGGCCCTTGTGCGCCCGACGTTTCACCATTTCATGTACCAGCGAAACCAGAATACGACAGCCAGAAGCGCCAATCGGATGGCCGAGCGCAATGGCCCCGCCGTTCACATTCACTCGCCGTTCATCCCACTCCAGCATTTTCCCAACGGATAATGCCTGCGCGGCGAAGGCCTCATTAGCTTCGATAAGATCAACATCAGCCAGTTGCCAGCCCACGCGCTCAAGGCAGCGGCGCGTTGCATACACTGGCGCAATCCCCATGAGCGCAGGGTCGACTCCGACGCTGGCAAAGGCGCGAATACGAGCCAACACAGGTAAGTTAAGTTCCTGCGCCTTGGCCTCGCTCATCATCATCACCGCAGCGGCACCGTCGTTGATGGATGACGCGTTACCCGCCGTTACCGAACCGAGTCTGTCAAAGGTAGGATCCAGACGCGCCAACCCTTCGGCGCTGGCATCGGTACGCGGTTGTTCGTCGGTGTCCACCACGAACGATTGCCCATTACGCTGTGTTACCACCGGCACGATTTCATCTTTAAAGCGTCCGGCATCAATTGCCATCCGCGCTTTGTGCTGCGAGTGCAGCGCGTAGGTATCCTGCAATTCGCGGCTGATTCCGTATTCTCGCGCCAGGTTTTCCGCGGTAACGCCCATGTGATAATCGTTGAAGGCATCCCACAGACCGTCATGTACCAGGCTGTCGACCAGTTGGCTGTTCCCCAGCTGTGCGCCAGTGCGGCTATCGGTAAGGACATGCGGTGCACGGCTCATATTCTCTTGCCCGCCCGCAATCACAATGTCGGCTTCGCCACACTGGATAGCCTGGGTCGCCAGATGCAGCGCTTTCAGACCCGAGCCACAGACATCGTTAATGGTGATGGCGGAAACGGTATTGGGTAGCCCACCATTGATGGCAGACTGACGCGCAGGGTTCTGCCCGGCACCTGCGGTAAGCACCTGTCCGAGGATCACTTCATCCACAGCGTGAACGTCCACGCCCGTGCGTTCCAGTAACGCCTTGACCACCATGCTGCCTAACTCAACGGCAGAGTGGCGCGCCAGCGTCCCCTGGAAGCAGCCAATCGGTGTCCTTAATGCCCCGACGATCACAACCTCTTTCATCACTACCTCAGCGCAAAATAACACCGCAATAGTAGATGATTGTTAAAAATAGTTATCAAGGTTGTTTAAAAACGGTGATTTTTATCACAAAGGAAATTCGTATCACTTATTGGTCATCTGAACGCCACTCTGCTGTAAATGGTCACGCAGCCAACTTCCTGCCACACCAGGCGGTGATTTCTTATTCCACAACAGATCGATAGAGATAGCCTTTGGCCAGCCAGGCATCTTTAATTGCACCAGTGGTTTTTCTGCCGCAAACTCCTCCACCAGCGCACAAGGGAGCGCGCACCAGCCGAATCCCTGAACAGCCATACTTAGCAATAACAGATAGTTAGGAGCAGACCAGACGGGGCCGCGCGCCACGTTGGTGCCGCTTTCCAGATAGGTATTCAAGCGCAGCTCGCGCCAGGTGTGTAGCTGCTCCCACTGCAGTTTTTCTTGAGCCGCGAGCGGATGCGACGCTGCAACGTATAATCCCATCCAGGTTTGCATCGGCAGACGCGTAACGCCCATGTCGGTCGGGTAATCTTCCCGCGCCTCGATCAACCCCACCTGAGCACGTCCTTTTTGCAGCAGATCGATCACGTCTTCATCTTCGCCAATCAGGCATTCAAACTCGGTATGGGGAAACTTGCGATCAAACTGCACCATCAACTCTTCCAGCACATCCGGATGCAGCGTGTCAGACAGCACAAAGGTCAGACGCGCCTCAGTTTCACCCGACAGCGAGATCGCCGCCTCATCGAGACGTTCGCTGGCCGTCAGAATAGCCTGCACATAGCCCAACACCCGCTTACCTTCCTCGGTCAGCGTTGGCTGGCGGGATGAGCGGTCAAACAGCGCAAAACCAAGATCGGCTTCCAGATGCGCAATGGCCGTACTGATAGTGGACTGGCTTTTACGCAGCCGCCGGGCCGCCGCAGAAAATGAACCGCAGGAAACGGTCTCCACAAATGCCGTTAATGCTTCAGGAGAATAACGCATGAGCTATCTACTTTATCGATGGATACTATCTTTTAGATATCACATAAAACGATAAAATTGCCACCATTCCGTTATCCGGGCATCAAAGAAGGTTTTAGGTTATGCAACACGATACTGTCCAACGCCGCTCGTTAGTTGAGCGTATTTTTCATGCCGTCTGCTTTGAAGGCATTGCCACCGCGATCCTCGCACCAACCACCGCATGGTTGATGCAGCGCTCGGTACTGGAAATGGGCGGACTGACCATTCTTCTCGCCACCACTGCGATGATCTGGAATATCATTTATAACGCCCTGTTTGACCGTTTGTGGCCGTCGCACCTGGTAAAACGTACGGCGAAAGTGCGAGCATTTCACGCGTTAGGCTTCGAGAGCGGTTTTATTGTGATCGGGGTGAGCATCGTGGCGTATGTGCTGAACGTCAGCCTGGTTCAGGCATTCACGCTGGAAATAGGTTTCTTCCTGTTCTTCCTGCCGTACACCATGTTCTATAACTGGGCTTATGACACGTTACGCGAGCGCGTTATGAAGCGCCGCCAGCAGCGCGTTACTGCCTGATAATTAAAATAATAGTCGGAATCTTCTCGGTTCCGGCTATTGTCCCATTCACTCGCCCGCTTGTTCACACCTCCCCCAGCCCCTGCCATTTGTGGTAAATTGCGCTTCTTTTTGTTTATTTTATAGTTGATACGTTCAAATAATGTCGAAATTTTGGTCAAAAGAAGAGACTCTCTGGAGCTTCGCACTATATGGGACTGCCGTCGGCGCAGGAACCCTATTCCTACCCATACAGCTGGGTTCTGCAGGCGCGGTGGTATTGTTTATCACCGCACTCGTCGCCTGGCCTTTAACCTACTGGCCGCACAAGGCGCTGTGTCAGTTTATCCTGTCCTCAAAAACGTCGGCTGGTGAAGGGATCACTGGCGCGGTTACCCACTACTACGGCAAGAAGATTGGCAGCCTGATCACCACCCTCTATTTTATTGCCTTCTTTGTGGTGGTGCTGATCTACGCCGTAGCGATAACCAATTCACTCACTGAACAGCTGGCAAAACATATCACTATCGATCTGCGGATCCGCATGTTGGTCAGCCTTGGCGTGGTGCTGGTGCTGAACCTGATTTTTCTGATGGGCCGACAAGCCACTATTCGGGTCATGGGCTTTTTGGTGTTCCCGCTCATCGCGTACTTTTTGTTCCTTTCGCTCTACCTGACCGGAAGCTGGCAGCCAACGCTACTCACCGGCCAGATGTCTTTCGATCAGCACACGCTTCATCAGGTTTGGATATCTATTCCCGTGATGGTTTTCGCTTTTAGCCATACGCCAATTATCTCTACGTTCGCCATCGACAGACGAGAGAAATACGGCGAGCAGGCCATGGGTAAATGCAAAAAAATCATGAAGGTAGCCTACGTCATCATCTGCCTGAGCGTACTGTTTTTCGTCTTCAGCTGCTTGCTTTCGATTCCGACAAACTATATCGAAGACGCGAAAAATGAAGGCGTGACGATTCTTTCCGCGCTGTCGATGATGCCAAACGCACCGGCATGGCTGTCGATTTCCGGGATCATCGTTGCCGTTGTCGCGATGTCAAAATCGTTCCTCGGCACCTACTTTGGCGTGATTGAAGGGGCAACGGAGGTAGTAAAAACGTCGTTGCATCAGGTGGGTGTGAAGAAAAGCCGGGCCTTTAACCGCGCTCTGTCCATCATGCTGGTCTCGGCTATCACGTTTATCATCTGCTGCATTAATCCTAATGCTATTTCAATGATTTACGCGATAAGCGGCCCGCTGATTGCCATGATTCTGTTTATCATGCCAACATTGTCTACCTATCTGATCCCGGCGCTGAAGCCGTACCGTTCAGTGGGTAATCTGATCACCCTGATTGTCGGTCTGCTGTGCGTATCTGTGATGTTTTTTGGCTAGAACGTGTTGTTTAACGGCTCATTCTCCTGAAAGTGGGTGCGATGTCGTTCAGTTAACGACTCAATTTCAGAAAGTTTCAACCTGTGTTGGCGGAAGTAATGAACATGCTATCTCAGAGAAGGGTTCCGTTCACCTCATGTTCATCGTTTCTCTGAAGCACCGATTCCTGTGAACGTGCAAGGGAGGCTCACCGCCGCCTCCCTTGCAACCCAGGCTCCCGGCGGGAAAATCGTCGCTACGCGATTCATTCGTCTTATGCCGTCTGCCTGTCGGGTCGGGGCCGAGCCTGCGTCCATGCAGCCCGTCCTCTCTGTCCGCATCCCTGCGGACAGCCCCGGTCAGACGTCAACTCCTCATCGATTTTCAGCCGGACCCGAGTCATCGCTTCAACGCTCTGATTTCCAGTTAAATCTGTTTTGCTGTTCAGACCAAAAACGCAGATGGTGAGGTGTGGGCTGGTCCGGCTGAAAATTGCCGACGTGTTTCCGTAAGCCCGGGAGAGCCAGCATGGATGCTGGCTCAGGGCGCGCTTTGCAGGGATGCTTCCTCGCGCCCGACCCGGTAGCCTGGAGGAATAAGCGGAGGGGACCGCGGAGCGGCAATTTTCCCGCCGGGAGCCGGGATTGTAAAGGGCGTGGCGAAGAACGCCCTTTACACGTTCACGGGTATCAATGCTTCAGAAAAATAACACTGCTGAGGTGAACGGAACCCTGAGAAAGAATCACATGTTCACCCTACATGCTTAACTGGACGGTATTGAACGTGGATGAGCCGTTAAACTGACTTATTTGATGTACGAATCCAGCACTTTCAGGACCACATCCAAATCCTCTTCGCGCTTAATTTCATCGCCCTGATGCACAATGTGCTCGGTCAGATGACCTTTAATCACTTCACGCATCAATCCGTTTACTGCCCCGCGGATCGCCGCTATTTGCTGCAATACTGCCGCGCATTCATGCGGTTCATCCAGCATGGTTTTCAACGCCGCTACCTGCCCCTGAATCTTGCTGGTTCGGGCTTTCAGCTTTTGTTTGTCGCGGATCGTATGTGACATAACTTTACCTTTTTAACGTCTGGCTGTAGGGACAATACCATCGACATTCTACTGGGGGGTAGTATTTGATACTGGGGGGGAGTAGAATCAGGCGAAATTAAACAACTAAGAATCATTCTCATGGGTGAGTTTTCTACGCTTCTTCAGCAAGGTAACGCCTGGTTTTTCATTCCCAGCGCGATTCTATTGGGTGTGTTGCACGGTCTGGAACCGGGGCATTCCAAGACGATGATGGCGGCCTTTATTATTGCCATTAAGGGGACCATCAAACAGGCGGTGATGCTGGGGCTGGCAGCAACGCTGTCGCATACCGCCGTGGTATGGCTGATTGCGCTCGGTGGGATGTATATCAGCAAAGCGTTTACTGCCCAGGCCGTTGAGCCATGGCTGCAGTTTGTCTCGGCGATTATTATTCTCGGAACCGCATTCTGGATGTTCTGGCGAACCTGGCAGGGAGAGCAGAACTGGCTGGCCCAGACGCATCACGACCACAATCACGAGCATCACCACCACCATGATCATGACGACCATCATCATGACCACGATGACGATCATCACCATCATCATCACGAACACGAGCATGATCACGACCATGCCGCACTGGCAGGACTCACCGAAGGCTCGAAGGAGTATCAGGATGCCCACGAACGGGCGCATGCCACCGATATTCAGCGCCGCTTTGCGGGCAAAGAGGTCACCAACGGCCAAATATTACTGTTCGGTCTGACCGGCGGGCTTATCCCGTGCCCAGCCGCCATTACGGTGCTGCTGATTTGCATCCAGCTCAAAGCCTTCACGCTGGGCGCGACCATGGTGCTGTGCTTCAGCCTCGGGCTGGCGCTGACGTTGGTAACGGTGGGCGTGGGAGCGGCAATCAGCGTGCAACAGGCGGCCAAACGCTGGAGCGGATTTAACACGCTGGCACGCAAAGCTCCCTATTTTTCCAGCGCAATCATTGGCATGGTGGGGTTGTATATGGGGATCCACGGCTATCTGGGAATTGTCGGCTAACAAGCAAAGAGCGCAGCAGCGATTGCCGCCGCGCGTAAAACCAGATTAGCTTGCGACATTCCCCCACACCAGTTGCCCTTGATGGAAGGTCGCGGTGCGTGGGGAAATTCGCGCGACGGCTTCCGCCGAACAGGAGGCATCCACCAGCACAAAGCTGGCTTCATCCTGCGCTTTCGGCCAGACGCGCTCACCTTTATCGTTGAGCGGCAACACATCGCCGGTGGCAAGAAACAGCGCACGCGACAGGTTAAGCTCATTGGGGCGAATATAGAGCTGGGCGTACAGATTCGCCTTCTCCAGCATGTCTCCCAGCCCGTACGGCGACCAGTGGTCAATCACGCTGTCGGTGCCGGTAATCACCTCCACGCCTTTGTCTCGCAGCTGTTTGAGCGGCATATGCAGCGTGCCAATCGGCACCGTCGAGGCAATTGTAATCTGCTGCGCCGCCATACGGGTCGCCAGCGCGTCAACCTGCTGCTCGTTCAGCGTTGCCAGCGCAAAAGCGTGGCTGATGGTCAGTTTGCCCTTTAGCTGCGGCGTTTTCTCCACCGTTTCCACCATGTAATTCACCGCCGCCACACCCGCCGGACTGGTTTCATGCAGATGGATATCTACGCCTTTATCGTAATCCAGCGCAATCTGGAACATGGTGTCGAGGGATTTTTCCATCGCCCCATCGACGCTGGTTGGGTCCAGACCGCCGACGTAATGCGCTCCCGCCTGCATCGCTTCGCGCATCAGCGGTTCAGATTTTGATAACAGCAGGCCATGCTGCGGAAATGCCACGATTTCACAGGCAAAACCCGGTTGACGACGCGCCAGTACCGCCTGCAGGTTTTCGAGATTTTTCAGCCCGGAAACCGGTTCTATGTTGCAGTGGCTGCGGGCGATCGAGGTGCCTTTTGATTGCAGCAGATCGATCAGCTTTTCCGCACGCTCCTGCGTATAAGGCTGGAGTTCAGGCAGCAGCTTTTGTTCCAGGCGGATCATATCCTGAATAGTGGTGCCAGCCGGACGGTTCAGCGAACGCCAGGGACCGCCGTAAAAGGTTTTATCCAGATGGGTGTGCATGTCGCGCATGGCGGGCAGCATCAGCTTTCCTCCCGCATCATAGTGCGGCAGCGTCGCATCCGGATGCTGCTTATTCTCGCGCAGCGCAACAATTTTCCCGTCCTGGATTTCAACGGTTTGTAGCGCGGTACGGGTATGCACCACCACCGAGTTTTCGTAATCAAACCCGGCTTCCAGCAGGACGTTATCCAGGTAATAGTGCTTATCGTTAATCGTCATTGTGCTCTTCGACCCGCAGGTGTTCCCGACAGGATTAGCAGCATACGCGACCGGAGCCACTGCGCCAAACAGCGCGGCAGCTGTCACCATTTTTCCACTCTGACTTAAAAATTCACGGCGGCTGTTACTTTCCTTCATTCACGTTTCCTCTCAGGAATGGACAATATGGGTGCCCGTTTCGCCACGCAGTGCGGCAGGCAGGCATTCCGGCGTGGTGATGATCACTCGTTTACCGCCACGATCCAGAAACGCCAGGCTGGCAACGATCTTGGGTAACATGCTGCCAGGCGGGAAATGCCCCTCCTGCATGTAACGGGTCATCGTTGCAACATCCACCGTATCCAGCGCCTGCTGGTTGGGTTTGCCAAAATGAATACAGACCTGCTCGACGCCGGTGGTGATCACCAAAATGTCGGCGCGGATCTCCTGCGCCAGTAGCGCCGTGGAGAGATCTTTATCAATCACCGCGTCCACGCTCTGGTAATCCCCTTGATCGCTACGCACCACCGGGATCCCGCCGCCACCCGCGCCAATAACCACAAAGCCTTGCTGGGTCAGCGTTTTGATCGCCTCCGCCTCGACAATGCGCTTCGGTTGTGGAGAGGCGACTACCCGACGGTAGCCGCGCCCCGAATCCTCAACAAAGCGCCAGCCCGGATTGACCCGCTGCAGTTCATCACGCTGCACTTCGCTAAAGAACGCTCCAATGGGCTTGGTCGGATTAGCGAAGCCCGGATCGTTTTTGTCGACCTCCACCTGCGTGACCACCGTAACTGCCCTCTGCTCACCGCGCCGCTCCAGACGGTTATTCAGCGCCTGTTGGATCAGGTAACCGATACCGCCCTGCGTATCGGCAACGCAGTTTGCCAGCGGGGTAAGCGGCAGCCCTTCACGCTCGTGCGCGATTTCCGCACGCCGCAGATCCAGCCCTACCTGTGGCCCGTTACCGTGCGTCAGCACAATGTTGTAGTCCGATGCCAGCATCTCCAGCACCGTATCCGCTACCGCTTTCACCGCTTCAGCCTGGTGTTCAATCGACTGGCTGGCGTTATCTTTGATAATGCTGTTGCCGCCAATGGCAACGACCACAAGTTCTTTCATAGTGTTATCTTCCGCTTGCAGGCAATTCAGGTCGTTTTCGTCGGTTCCTGCTCAGGCGCAGTCACCGCTTCACGGCTATCAAGAACATGCTTGAGGACAAACATGCCGCTCATCATCAGGTAGGCCACAACAAACATCATCGAGCTGCCTTCCGCAAAGCCAACCGCCGGGGAGTGGATCACGCCAAACAGTGATAACAGCGCACCAAAGGCTGCGGCAATCGCCCCGCGTAACGGCTTGTTCATAATGGCGAAGATAGCGACGCAGCCCCACAGCATGCTGGCCAGCGGTGCGCCGCTTCCCAGATGCACCAGTCCGTCGTAATAGACACCTTTGCTGTGCAGCAAGTCACTACCCAGTTTCCCCGCGGATGTTCCGGCGGCACCCATCACGCTGTTGACGATGGTCAATGCCCAGTTGGCGATCCACGGGAACAGACAGATGAAGATAACGGGAACCTCGACTTTGGGCGTTTCTCGCACCACCTGGTTGGCGGTCACCACGCCGATAAACACCAGAATCGGCACTATCGCGGTCATCGGAATAATGGCGAGCATAAACGCGCCCAACCCAAACAGCGGCACCAGGAACATGGTGATGCCTGAAGCGAGGGTATAGCCGATGCTGGCGCCCATCGCTTTCCAGCCCGCATGCCCAACATATACGGTCACCGGGAACGGGTTACCCAGCATGCAGCCGAGCATGGAGGCAAAGCCGTTCGCCATCATGACCTTACGGGTGTTGTACTCATCGCCCGCCGCGTGCGCACTTTCAATGTTCTCAAGGTCAAAAATATAGTTCGCCAGGCCCAAAGGAACTGCAGAAGCCAGATACGGCAGTGCGTGCGGTAAACCTTGCAAGAAGCTGTCGACATGAATTTCCGGCGGGTTGAAGCCAAAGGAAGACATCGACGCTTTAATGGCTTCCGGGCTTTGTAAACCGGAGATCCACGCCAGGGCCGTACCGGCAATCAGCAGCAGTAAACCGGTAGGAATACGGGCAAAAATCGGCTTCTTACCGAACCAGTTAATGAAGATCAGCAACAGGACGATGAAAGAAACCGTCGGCGCTTCGAATGCCTGCAGCATCGGGTTCATCGCCAGCAGCAACAGCCCCAGGCCGGACAGACAAGAAAGCAGTACCGTACGTGGGATCATCTTGCGGATGGTCTCACCCAGGAAGGAGCCGCCGACCAGGATCAACGCTTCGACAAAGCACCACACCAGGGCTATCTGGATAGCGAAGTTGGCATCTTTGGTTTGCTGATAAACCGGCATCAGCACCAGGAAGGTCACGGTGAAGATTGACGGTGCACTCGGTCCGGACGGCAGCGCCGTTACGTCGTTACGCCCGGTGTGCTTTGCCATCTGCAGGCCAAACCAGGCGTAGCAGACGCTGGCCACCAGCACCGCCAGACCAAAGGCAGGCGCAATGCGACCATAGACAATTTCGGTAGGGATCCCGACGACAAAAATGAGTAGTCCCATCATTGTCAGCAGGTTAGTCAGGTTGTTGGTCATCAGCCCAAAGTAAGCCGCCCAGTCACCACGTTTCCATTCTAGTTTTATGCTGTTCATGGAATATCCTTAACAGGTTAAGCATCGTTTGCGATCGCGGAGATCGCCCAGCCCTGCAGGTAAGCAACGTTTTTCGCTTCGCTACTGTGGGGCTAATCGCGTTAGCCCCGGTTATTGTTATTGGCAGTAGCGGTCGCGCCAGTTGAGGATCGCCTTTTCAAAACAGGCGAACGGCGGGTGAACTATTCCGGCGCCGATCATGCCGATCCCCGCATCTTTGTGCGCAATGGCGGTGTTGATCACTGGCAAAATGCCGGTGCTGCCCACGCGCGTAATGTCGATAGCGGTCGGTACGCCCATAAAACCAAGCAGCGGAATGGTGACGTTGGGGTTTTCGCCGAGAGTGATTTCTCGCATCTGGCGAGAGAAATCAACGGCCTCTTCGACCGTACCGCCCACCAGCGCTACGATGGCCGGTGCCGTCGCCATCGCGAAACCGCCAATGCCGTAGGTTTCGGTGATCGCGCTATCGCCGATATCACGTCCGGAATCTTCCGGCTTGTAGCCCGCAAACATCGGCCCAATCACCTGCTGCGCCGGACCGGTAAACCACTGGCCCGGTAAGCCGCTAATGCGCAGACCGAACTCAACGCCGTTGCGTGCCATCGTCGTCACCACGGTGCTGTATTCAATACCGTGTGCAGCGTCCATTGCGGCTTTACACATCGCCATCCAGGTCGGTCCGGAGAAGTAATCACTACTAAGGACGAACTCGAACACCTCACGTTGCTGCTCAACCGGATAGCCGGTCTGAATAATCCACGGCGTCAGCGCCTGAATCAGCAGCGCCGTCCCGGCGTTGTTGCGGTTATGGCACTCATCACCCATGTGCAATGCCTGCGCCAGCATCAGGCGCAGATCGATTTCGCCCGCCAGTTTCATAGCGTCGCGCAGCATCGGTCCCAGCACATCGCGCATCCAGTTCAAACGATCGATAACGCTCTGATCGTTCGCGCCCATACGCAGGATCTTCGCCATCTGCTCGCTCATATTGGTATATGCGCGGTTGCCATAGGTTTTGTTCTCGACGATGTGCATAAACATCGATGCCGACGTCACGCCCGCCATCGAGCCGACACAGTCATGCTCGTGGCACGGAGAGAAGATGATTTCACCCGAGGCGGCCAGTTCCGCGGCTTCATCCAGATCTTTCGCCAGCCCTTCAAAGACCAGCGCCCCGGTTACCGCCCCCTTCATTGCGCCGCACATTTTTTCCCAGCGGATTGGCGGCCCGGCGTGCAGGATGGTGTTACGGGTCATGCCCGGCACGACGTTGATCGCCTGGTCATAGCCAATTAGCACCGGATGCGACTGGATAATGCGTTCCAGCGCCTGCTGGTTAGCGGCCGCGATTTTGTCTGCCAACGGTGAATCGGCAATGTCGTCCAGTGCCGCTACCACCTGCATGTTGCCCTGGCCCGGCGGCGTCCAGTCGAGCTGGGTCACCGGTACGTTCTGCTTTTTCAGGTCATCGCTGAACATTGCGATGCCAACGTTAATCACGTTCAGCGGCTGGTTAAACAGTGTCTGGCTCATCAGGCTTCCTCCCCTTTACAGATAAATTCACGCGCCAGCAATCCGGTGTTGGTGCTACTGCTCGCCCAGATAACCCCGGCGTCGGTCAGCATCTGACACTGTTTTTCCAGCGACGGCGTATCAAGATCGGTTCCCAGCACATAGCCGAGGATCTCAAGCGGACGACCGTCTGCGGCGGCGATCGCTTTGGCTTCAACGATCGCATCGAGCATCACGCCAACCGGATCTTCATGCGATCCAAATCCAAGGACGAAGTCCATCACGATCACGCCAACTTCAGGATCGCGCGCTTCCTGCAACAGACGACTAATGCGGTTGGTGGGATCGATCATCGGGTGCGGTTTGCCGTTGGTAAAATCATCATCACCGAAATCGAGGAAGGTATGCGCCACGCTGCGGTTGAGATCTTTCAGGCGGAACGCCGGATCCGGATGAATGTTGCTGTAAACTTCGGCATGTTTTTCCATGGCAGCAAACATCGCCTCATCGCACAACGTGCCACCGCAGAACAAGCCACGGATGTACTTTTGCTGTGGAGTCAGACGGGCGCGAACCTCTTCAATCAGCGGCCAGTTGAGCGGATGCAGATCCAGACTCTCTTTTTTCACGCCGGTCAGCAGTACCGCTTTCAACGCCGCCTCTTTAGTACCGCGGGCAAACTGCAGGCCTTTTTCATCCGCAGGCGCGGCTTCACGGCCCAGGAAACACACCACCACGGGCTTATGACAGGCGCGCGCACGTTCCAGCACCTTGCGCGCCACCGCTGGCGCAGGCGGTTTGGAGATAAGCGCGATGATCTCGGTTTGCGGATCGGCCTCCAGCATGCCAATCGCGTCAAGCATCATCAGACCACCAATCTTTTCGCTCAGATCGCGTCCACCTGTGCCAATCAGCTGGGAAATCCCGCCGCCAAACTCGTGAATGCGTACGCTCAGTTCCTGGCTACCGGTACCGGAGGCACCAATAATTCCGATGTTGCCGCGACGCACCGCGTTGCCAAAACACAGCGCCGCGCCGTTAATAATGGCGGTTCCACAATCTGGTCCCATCATCAACAGCCCTTTTTCATGCGCCAGCTGCTTAAGCGCCAGCTCGTCCTCAAGAGAGACATTGTCAGAGAACAGCATCACATTGAGGTTATTTTGCAGCGCCTGACGCGCTTCACGCGCGGCAAACAGGCCATTGACCGAGATCACCGCCAGATTGCTCTCAGGCACATGCTTTTTCGCGCTGGCAAGCGTGGCATAGCGCGCTTCGTGCTGACCCCCCTGCTCTTTATGCGTAAACAGTTCATCGATAGCCACCAGCGTTTGCGCGTTTGCTTCGTCGCTCGCGCCTTTAATGACAATCATCAGATCGCCACTTTTCGCCTCTTCCAGTTCAGACGTCAGCAGGCCGAGATTCTTCAGCACGCCCTTATTCATCTCTGTCGCCATAGCCACAAACGCCTGCTCAACGCCATCGAGCTTATTTGCGCGCGTGGAGATAGACATCAGTGAGACAGAATCAAAATACGTGTTCTTTTTAACAACTATCCTGATCGACATAATTCCCTCCGGACCTGTGGCTCAGGGCGCAGGCATCCGCCATGCCATACAGCATGTCGCAGCCAGAACTTGAACCGATATTTTTAATGTCAGTAATATATTGCGTAGAAACGAGTTGTTGCTCAGTAATAAATTGGTTCAGCAGCCGTCCGATACTTTCCCGATAACGCTGATTAAATGCTTCCTCTAGCGTTACTTTGCTAAGTAGCGTTGTATTATTTCCTGCACGTTGCAATGCCGCTAAAAAATCATCTCGATATTTCCTCAGCGGATGTCCGGGAATAAATAAAATAGTGCTTAAGCCTACTAAATAATCATCCGATGAGGGCGTCAGCCCTATCCCCAAACCAATTAAATGGCTGACTGCCGTAGTAATATTTTCTCCTGTACGCAACGCCGTCAGTAATGTTTGTCGGCGGTTGAGTAATTGACGGGTGATTTCCTGATAAAACGGATTGTCACCCCGGTACAGAAATAATGTGTCGTCGCTTCTTAGCTGTTGGCGGATAACCTCTTCCCAGTGCTGCCAGCCGACTGCGGCAAGGCTTGCTGCATCAGATGTCCACCGTGGTATTCGCCACAGCTGGCAACCGGCGGTTTCTATCCATTTATCATTGCCAACAACTATTCCCGACCCGCTAAAATTGACCCGCTCACCGGGGTGAAACAGGTCTTCACAATGCGTCAGCGCCAACCGACAGCTGTTAGGTGCGTTATCACAATCTTCACTCAGTAACGTCAGCAGCCGCTGCTGTTCGGGTATCAACAGGTTTACCGCGTGAGAAAAAACCTGTTCAACCCGTCCCGTTCCTCGGAAAGTGAGAAACGCGCTGTCTGCGGTTAGCGCCCGTACGCATCGCCGTGATGGCGTAGCGATAATGGCGCTCCTGTGTCAGGCTCCGGCCGCAATCAGCAGCTCGGCAATTTCGTGGTACCCTTTCTCTCGCGCCAGTTCCAGCGGGGTTTTACCGTATTTATCCGTCATGTGCGGGTTTGCGCCATGGTCGAGCAGCAGCTTAACGATCTCCTGCTGCTTCGCACCGCCGTCATTTAGCACGATGGCTTCCAGGAGCGGCGTCCAGCCAACAAAATTAGTATGGTTGACATTGATATCGGTACGCAGCAGTAGTTCGCGCACGATCTCGACATGACCTTTTTCGCTGGCAGGTGTAATACCAACGCCGCCAAAACGGCTCAGGCAATTGAGGTCGGGGTCAGCCGGTAATACCGTACGCAACAGCGTTAAATCATTAGTCAGGCAGCTAATCAGGAAGGGGTTAAAACAAGTTTGATCTTGTTTATTAATATCGGCACCCGCAGCAATCAATAAAGAAACACAGTCATAATGTTTATTCAGGCTGGCAATAATAATGGCAGTACGCCCCTGGCGGTTGGTGGCGTTAATATCCACATTTTTTGCCAGACAGGATTTTAATCCATCGGCATTGCCCTGCTCTGCCGCCAGCAGAAATTCAGTAATGAGTTCTTTCTCTGACATAATCGCTCTCCTGCAGTTTTTTAGACTTTTTAAATATCCGATAACCTGAGAATAGCAATAGAGTGCAGAGAATAACATCCGCTTAAATTTCATTCATCGTTAGCGCATCGATTATTGAATCAATTTTAACAATGAGAGCAAAACGTGCTGTAGTGCAATCTTTCCCTTATGGCTGGGGCCCTTATAGCCACTAATCAGTAGTCCGGAAAATCAGGCGGTATGCTGCACGGATAGCGGCCTGCAATTAAAATACAGAAGTGTGATTGCCTTCAAATCAAATGTAAAACTAGTGTTAAATTCTGTTCAAAACTGATTGCTCTGTATAAGGATTACAAATACATTCAACAATCATCGTGTTGCGGATGCGCATTGTCGCCGGAGGGGAGAAAGATGAATTCAATATTTACCGAGGAAAACCTACTGGCATTTACGATGGCTGCCCGCTATAGCAGTTTCAGCAAGGCAGCGGAGGAGCTTGGCTTAACCACATCGGCAATTAGTTACACCATTAAGCGCATGGAAATGGGTCTCGACGTGGTGCTGTTTACCCGCAGTACTCGCAGCATTGAGCTGACCGAGTCCGGGCGTTACCTGTTTCGCAAGGCGACCGACCTGCTCAACGATTTCCACGCCATCAAGCGCAGCATTGATACCATCGCTCAGGGAATTGAGGCTCGGGTGCGCATCTGCATTAACCAGCTGTTGTATACCCCTCAACATACGGCGAGGCTGCTGCAGGTACTCAAGAAACAGTTTCCAACCTGCCAGATAACCGTCACTACAGAGGTGTATAACGGCGTCTGGGATTCGATCATCAATAACCTGGCCAATATCGCCATTGGCGCGCCCGATACATTACTGGACGGCGGCGGAATTGATTACACCGAGATCGGCGCGATCCGTTGGTCGTTCGCTATTGCCCCGGATCATCCGCTGGCGTTTATGCCTGAACCCATTTCTGAGAGCCAACTGCGCCTGTACCCGAACATCATGGTGGAAGACACCGCACATACCATCAATAAGAAGGTCGGCTGGCTGTTACACGGACAGGAGTCGATTCTGGTTCCCGATTTTAATACCAAGTGCCAGTGCCAGATCCTGGGGGAGGGTATCGGTTTTCTGCCAGACTATATGGTGCGCGAGGCGATGGAAAAGTCATTGCTGGTGACACGGCAGATCCACAACCCACGTCAGGATTCACGAATGCTATTGGCAACCCAGCACTCGGCAACCGGTCGTGTCACTCAGTGGATTAAAAAAGAGTTTGGCCCACAAGGGATACTGACGGGGATTTATCAGGATTTACTGCATCGGGCGTGATGCACCGGATGGCTGTTATACCTTCCGGTGCATATAAGATAATCAGGCGCGGATATCGTCGTACTCGCGGGTTTTATCAAATTCATGTTTGGCAAACGGGCACAGCGGAATCACTTTGCGGTTTTCAGCGCGCATCTTCTCTACCACTTTCGCCACCAGCTGTTTGCCGACGCCCTGACCTTTCAGGCTGGGATCGACATCGGTATGTTCAATGATGCTCAGATGCTCGCCCGTCGGCACGAAAACAATCTCGGCAACCTGGTTGCCCTCAGCATCATTGACATAAAACTTGTTATGGCCTGCAAGAATTTCCATGCTTCCCTCACTCATTTTTGGCGATATTTCAGCGCACCGCTCGGACAGGTATCGATGACCTTGATGACCGTGGCAACGTCCACTTCATCCGGAATAATCCACGGTTTACGTTTCAGGTTAAACAGCTTCGCGCTTCCCCGCACGCAATTGCCCGAATGCTGACACATCGCCGTGTTGAAGTAGACGTCAATCTTCTCGCCGGTATAGGCCCGGTAACCTGCATCCAGTAGTTCCTTATCCACGACATTGCCTCGCATTTTTTTATTGTCTGGGTCTAATCATAGACCTATGCGAGGCTGAAGGAAGCGGCTGAAAGCAGAAATATCATTCAGGCTTTTTCTGTATCGACGGCTGCGGCTCTGGCGGCAAATACTCCAGCATCGCAGGCGTCGGCGGCGGGAGGCGGTTATCGGCAATATCCCTGTCCACATCGATATGACTGATTTCGCCATTCTCATGATGGTGGACCGTCAGCACCCTCGCCTTGTTCAGTTCCGTAACCAGCTCCCGGGTAATACGCAAACTTTCTGCCAGCTCATGGTCTTCAAGCCCGGGTCTGCGACTGCGGCGTTCGACCCGAAAACGAAACTGGTTGTACTTCGCCCAGCCAATCAGCACCAGGCCGTTGACCAGGGCGACAAGGATATAAAACGTGACCGTATCCAGCGTGGTGAAAAAGGGTCGCACACCCATATACGGTGAATGCGCCAGGGCTGTGATCAGCCCTTTATAGATCAAATAGATAAATCCAACCCATGCGATGGCCGTCAACAACACATCGATGATGCGCGGCAGCAAACGCCGCTCCGTGAAGATCAGTGGCTGGTTCATGATTCAATCCTCCCAATACCGCGGTCAGGACTCACCCAACGCGCTCTGCCACGTTTGCGTTTGAGCATCACTTTCGGGAACGCGACCAGCGTGGTGAACAGGCTTAGCATCCAGTACACCACCGGGAACCAGATAATCCAGAACAACGAGGCGCCAATGCCTTTTTCATAGCGTCGTTCAATCATCAGGCTCACCGCAAACTGCAACAAGCACACCACGCCGAGGATAAGCCCGGTAAAGGCTGGCGGGAACAGATGCTGTACATACAGCGAGTCCGGCATCGGGATCATCAGCCCTAACAGGAACAGCACGATACTGATCGCATAGGCAAACGACCAGGCGGTAGAAAAACAGAACTCAAGAAACAGCGGCCACATGCGACGGAACTCCCACGACCACAGACGACGCATGTTAACGATAAACACCTCTGCACCACCCTGCGCCCAGCGCAAACGCTGCTTCCATAGCCCTTTTAATGTTTCAGGCATCAGGATCCAGCACAGTGCGCGCGGCTCAAAGAATACCGACCAGTGGCGCAATTGCAGCTTCCAGCTGATATCGATATCTTCGGTGATCATGTCCGGGCTCCAGTAACCGACCTCGGCCAACGCGCGACGACGAAACGCCGCAACTACGCCGGAAACGGTAAAGATCTGCCCATAGACTCGCTGAGTACGCTTAATTAAGCCGATAATGGAAGAGAACTCACCGACCTGAACACGACCAATTAACGTAGAGCGGGTTCGAATACGCGGGTTCCCCGTCACTGCACCAACGCGCGGGAACTGGATCAGCGGAGCCACAATATAGGCAACGGCATCACGATCCAGTAACGCATCGCCATCAATGCACACCAGGTAATCACTGCGCGCAGCGGCTGCACCGGTCTTGAGCGCCAGCGCTTTACCCTGGTTTTCAGCAAGATGAATAACCCGCAGGCTGGGGTATTCCACTGCCAGTTGTTCCAGCACGTCGTGAGTGTCATCCGTCGAACCATCGTTGATGGCGATCACTTCGATATTCTTATATCGCTGTGCCAGTGCTGCCTCAATGGTTTCACGCGCATTGATCCCTTCGTTAAAACAGGGGATCAGAATGGACACCAGTGGATTCCCCGGCAGGGTCGGTGGTGGCGTGTCATCTCCCCATTTCCAGTGACGTTCACGGTAAAACCAGAAATAGACCCCGCCGCTTATCCACAAAGCAGACATGAACAAAGGCCAGAAGAAGACGAAGTTCAACATCACTTCACCTGTAAAGATGACAGCCACGCCAAACGGCAGGCTGAACATCAGGCAAAGTATCAGGAAAGCAATAATGCGATCGGTCATTTTTGCGGATACCAGTATGAGGAGAACGTCGAGCGAATCTCTGACATCTCAGGTTTGTCGCTGATGAAATCATCCGGGTAATAGCCGTAGTTACCTGCACCGCTTAATTTCAGCTGGCGCATCCATTCGGCTATTTGTTTTCCGCTGATTTCAGCCTGATCCCCGGATTTACGCCAGTCTCGTGCCTGCAGTTCAAACACGGTTTTATCCAGCGCCCCAGGGGTTTGTGCAACGGCATTCACCAGTCGGTCAAGCCATGCGTTGGCATCATTGGCCGGGATCTGTTCCATGAATGGCATCGCCATCGGCGCCGTCCAGTCATAGGTATTGAGGAAATCATTCAGGTTTTGTGCAAACCAGGCTTCACTTTCAGGCTCCAGTACCGGCATGGCGTAAATATTGCGCGCAGTTTGCACCTGTGGACCGCGAATATTACGCACCGTCCGGGTCAGCTGTTTGGTGAAGTCAATCAGCATCTTACTTTTCAGGCGAGTCCAGCGCTCGAACGCCTGAGGATTATTACGTATTTGCTCGATACTGCCCGGAAGCCCTGCGGCACGGTAGGCGGCTAACGCCTCCGGTGACGCATCTTCAAAATCCGTCAGGAAAGCATCGTCATGGAACAAAATACCTTTGAAGCTGGCGTGCTTCGCCAGGTCTTCATAGATTTCAGTGATGCGTTTGCGCGCTTCGCTGTCCCAGGGCGAGAGACGAACATAGTTCTCGTGATTGATAGCAGTGCGTCCCGTTTTCGGATCCCATGCGGTTACGCGTGGAATGGACGCGTCGAGATCGAAAGCCAGAACCGGCATCCAGGCATACACCGTCACCCCTGCCCGCGTTTGTAACTGCCAGGAGATATAGTTAAAGAGATCGGCACGCATCGGCAGCCAGCGGTTGGGGAAATAGAGTTCGCGAATATTCCCGTCGCCCTGCGGATCGGCGTACGCCTGCAGGAAGACATGAGAAATACGCATGTCATAAACGCGCTGGATCAGCTTATCGATATTTCGCTTCTGCTGAGCAGGGTCTTTGTCATACACGTAATCCAGATCGACATGCATCACGCGCATCGTCTGTGGTTCACGGACCTGAGCGACCTGACTGGCAAAGCGCTTAAGGGATGGGTTATCAGAAATCAGCACGCGCGGAATATCATCGAGAAACGCGGCATTTGCCAACCCTTCATTAAGCGTAAAGGCCATCTTATAGCCATGCTCTTTGGCCAGGTTTAACGTTGTACCGTTGGCTGCGCCGTAAGGCCATACCCACGCGCGCGGCGATTTGCCGGTCACCGCTTTGATCTTGTTAGTGATCAGAGAGATATCCGTGTTTATACGTCGCGTGTACTGTTCGTCCGTTTCGTAAGTGCCGGTTTTCTTATCATACAGGCGGTTCGCCACAGCGGGCTCTTTACTCCCCTGCGGGTTGGCCTCAGCGCCAAAGTGCGAGTTCCAGGTGTGCGCACCGACTTCTACCAACGGCGACTTGCCCATTTCTTCGACCATTTTCCAGGTGGCGAATTTGTCTCGCGCGGTCATTAAGCCGCCAAAATCGACTTTTTTGTTGGCTGGCGCATCAACCCAACTGCCTACTGGTGCCCAGAGTGCAGGCCAGTTGTAGGCTTTCAGCAATGGCCAGACGCGGGTATAAAAACTGCTATATCCGTCGTCAAAGGTGAGTAATACCGCTTTTTCCGGCAGTACAATTTTACCGTCATGGGCGTCCAGAATTTGCTGCACGCTGATCGGCTGATAGCCATTATCACGCAGCCAGGCCATTTGGTCGCTCAACGCGCTGGTACGCACAGAGAGGTAGCGCTGGTCGGCTGCACCATCCTCCACATCATGGTAGCCGAGCACCAGAAAGCTATTTTTCGGCCACGGATGATCCGCCGTCAGCGGTGTTCTCTCTGCGGGAGGAACATAGCGAGGCGTTGTATTGTGCGCGCTGCTGCACGCGGTAATCATCAACCAGCCAGCGATTAATGCGCTAAGCCACAGGCATCTTTTCAGCATGAACAATCCTTAAAACCTGACATTTAAATCGAAAGCGAGGGAGATATTCCGCTCACGTTTACCGTCATAGGGGCGTTTATCCCAAATCAGCATCACCCCGCCATCTACGACGTTGTTCCATTTAAGCCGTTGGCCGTATCCCACCTGGACGATAGCACCTGCATCTTCACCTTGCTGCCAGTAGCCACCTACGCCTGCCAGGCCTTGCTGCGTCCAGACGGTATCATAGTGGCGGTAAAGAACCTGCTCCGCGCTCAAGCCAGGGACAACGGAAAAATCACTCTTCGGGTTGTAATACGGCACATTCTCTTTGGTGTTGGTGCTCCCGCCGATACCCGGCGTAAAGTCCAGCGTGAAGCGCGGCGTGGTCCACATGCGCTCTTTTCCGCTGAGTCCATATTCGATGCGATCGTTACCGTCCGAGAAATGTGATGCGGCAAACGACAGTTGATATTCACGTCGTTCGTTTTGATACCAGCGAACAAACATATCGCCGCCGTTGGCATACACGCCACTACGCAGCGCGCGCAACGGGGTATTGCGAGAGAGGCGTTCGGCCGACCCACCAACGCGCCAGTTGTCATTAAAGTCATGCCAGCCGGATAGACGCCCGCCAATCTTCTGACCATCGCCATAATTTCGGCCTGACACTTCCATTTCCGCCCAGTAATCACGGGAAGTCCATTCTGCCCCCGCCGCCAGATCGCGGCTGATGCCCTTCCCTTCCTCAAATTCACCGGTAGCAAAGTTGAATCCGGTAAACAGTCGCCAGTTGTCATTAATCGGCGGACTGTAAATAGCCGTGTTGATGTTGAAGTCATTCTTACCGCTGACCGGGCTATCGGACGAGATCCCCTGCGTTCCGCTAATGCGCACTTCCGACATTTTGTGGACATCACGAATACGCGCGAGGCGTAGCGTCGCTTCATCATCCGGGCTACGGGCAATAACGTCATCCGTCAGTTCATCTGCCTGTTTCCACTCCTGAAGATCCAGTGCAACGTAAGCCTGCTGACGTTCCAGCTCTAGGTTGCTTGGTTCAATGACTTCCGCCAGCTTAAGCTCTTTCTCCGCCGCATGCGGCAATCCACGCGCTTCAAGCACAGAGGCATAGGAAATGCGCAATCCCTGGTTACCAGAGCCTGTTCGTGCCAGATGCTCTGCGAGCTTTTCTGCCTCTGGCAGTTCATTGGCAGCGATATGATATTGCGTCAGTAGAGACTGTCCGAGCAGCCAGTTATCGTTAGGCTGCGGCGTTGGCGAGCCATAGATACGCCGCAGATACGGACTCTCTTTGATCAAATCATCGACTTGTTTTTTGGCAGCATCGAAGTTTTCATTATCAATGTGCGCGTAGAACAGATCTTGTTGATCCTCAGGACTGAGCGGCGTCACCGGGATAGGTCCATTCGGGTAGTAGATGCTCGCCAGCATCGCTTCGGTTTTTTCCGGCTGACGTTCGCTTAACCATGCTGATGCCACCCAGCGTTTTGCATAGTTTGGTACTTCGCCGCTTGCAGAAAGGGACTCATACTCATCAATCACTTCGGCAGTACGCTTACGCACCAACAAGGCACCCATACGGTCAATTCTCGCCCGACGGACATCATTCTGCGCAGACGGCTCATCTTTCCAGGCCGCCAGCAACTGGTCATAACGGGCCAGCGCTTTATCGGCCACGATAAACCGTTCTTCTTCATTACGTGCGGACGTATAGGAGGAGCGTACCATTTCAGCCGCCGCATCAAGCTCAAGACGGCGCTTCACTGGATCAGCCGTGGGAACGACCTCAGCCATATTTAAAGCGGGTCCGGAAACGCGGTTCGCCGACAGCGCAGATAGCAGCGTGGATTTTGCATTTTTGTTGCCTGGATCAACATCATCCGCCTGGCTGGCAACCAACAGTGCATCCCAGTTTTTCCCCTGAGAATGATATACGTAGGCAAGCAGTGCGTCGGAGTCTGCGCCCGGATGCGCCTGCGCCCATTTATTCGCTTCAGTAAGGGCTTGTTGGTTGTAGCGCGCATCCGCCAACGTCATTATCCAGCCGGTGCGTACATCCACGTTATCAGGCTCTTCCTGTAAAACGCTTTCCCACACCGCCAATGAATCATTCCAGTTTTTCTGGTTACGGTACGCACGTGCAGCGGCGACTTTGCCGCGCGCAGGCACATCCATCTGCCCACGATACCGCTGCCAGATTTGAATGGTTGTTTTATCGTTGTTCTCAACCCAACCAGAAACTTGCAGCCAGTCGGCAACCTGATTTGGCGTTAGCGCACTTTTCTTTCCCTGATCCTCAAGGTAGCGCAATAGTGGCGCACTATTCCCCCCCCGCGCTTCAATAACCAAAGCATCATAATCTGATACCGCAGCAGAGATTTGCATAGGGAAAAGAATGCTTGCCGTAAATAAACAGCTTACAGACTTAAAACGTTTAATGAAGTTGGCATGTCGACGCATACTGAACATATCTGCCCTTATATCTTACATCAGAGTAAAAATAAGCGTTTTCAATAAGTTACGGTCAATCCATGACAGTTGCCGACCATGTAAGATGCACTGCCGCTTATTTCGTAATAGGGTTATGAAGCAATTAATTCTTTCGTCTTATTGACTACCCGCACCGCGTCCTCTAATCGTTGGACAGGAGGCATAAACTCGGGAATTTTATCACTCCATGTAGTTCGTGGCTACGCAATAAGAAAAGTCTTAGGCAAAAAAGTATTTTAGACTAAATAATCCTAATACTCTTGGGATTGAATTCTGGATTTAAACAAAGTATGCCCGGTGACATCATGTGACGATGCTTACTATTGCTGGTTAGCATAGCTACACCGCGCAACTGTTTGCATGGTAACTATTTTGAGAGGTGAATAGAGAAAAATCTGATAATAGGCTCTCTGCTAACAACAAAATATAACTTAATTTTTAGGGCTCAAACAGGACCAATGAAATGAAAATAAGGGTACAGGCGCAAGAAGAATTAGATACAGTAACAATGCGTTGAAATCAAACAACTTTATTTATCATTTTTCGAAACCTACCATAATTGGTATTTGGAAACTCAATCAAATACATGCGTGAATAATTGTGTATTACTCTACCTGTTAATATATTTACCAACCTTGCGTACTATTGACAATATCAACCACAATCAATTATTTCCCCTTACAATATGCAAGCCTATTTGCATTACAAGCAACTGATAGAAGCATAATTTTTTGCACTTACCTTCCCCTCAGTCTTTCAGGTAATCTGGGCAAAGACGCCAATGGGAGCCGGTCAATGAAAATCGTTAACGCAGAAGAAAAGCACATCCCCGCCATACGCGATATCTATGCACATCATGTTCTTCACGGTACCGGCAGCTTTGAAACCGACCCGCCGGATGCACACGAGATGCTTGCTCGTCTGGAAAAAATCCGCAGCCTCGGGCTGCCGTGGGTCGTCGCTCTGCAGGAAGATAAGGTCATCGGGTATTGCTACCTCACCCGCTACCGCGAGCGTTATGCCTACCGCTATACCCTTGAGGATTCGATTTATATTGCTCCAACGGCTCAGCGTCAGGGTGTAGGAAAAGCCTTACTGCGTCATGTGATTGGCTGGGCTGAAGCACAGGGTTATCGGCAACTGATTGCCATCGTCGGCGACAGCAATAATCAGGGATCGTTAAAAGTCCATCAGCAGGCCGGATTTACGCAAATCGGCACACTGAAAAACATTGGCTTCAAACATGGGCTATGGCTCGACACGGTATTGCTACAACGTAATCTGGGTGAAGGTAACAGCACGCTACCACCGGATTCCGGTGTCGCTATCTAACGTTTTTAAGGATTAACTACAGGGAGAGAATTTTGGAGCGGGGCGAAGGGATTAGAACAAACCAATCAATGACTTGAAAAATATAGAATTTCCAAGTTATATCTTAACTTATACCCCCAAAGATACCCCCAAAGCACAGAGGCTTTGAATTCAAGTAATTACCTTTGTCGATAAATCAGCAGGAAGCGAGATGATAGCAAATGGCAGGCATACTCGAAAGCAGCGACACCAGTAGCATCAGACTAATTACGATTTAATAAACCCAGATCGCGGCGGGCCCTCATGATATCAATATTCGTGAGATATGGCGTTTGTTCTTGCCAGCTAAACCCTCTGCGATCGATACGAACCAGTTCGTACTTTTCCACTAGAAAGTTAATGGCATTAGCGAGAGTGATACCGGCATCGATATGTTCCTTTATAACGGTTTCATCACTGAACGGCGTATCGTTCAGGGTCAGACCATAGTGTTTTTCCAGCAGGCGTGTCAGTAACATTTGCCAGACAGCCACTGGCGACAGACATAGCTTCGCCGCCTGCGGAGTTGTTGCAGGTAGAGTTTTCATATTTGCTCTCGTGAAATTAGTTAGCGGTGAGTGGGATAAACAGCGATGTATACGTAGCCGCAACTGCCAAGGGTGTCGGCTTTGCAGGTAAAACCGTTGTGGTAAAGGGTGACGCAGTGGGCATGGCGAGGATTCATTTCACCCGTGGTCAGCATGGATTCCATCCGGCTGATAAAATGCGGGAAAGTTTCATCCAGCTTCCGGCATTCGGCGTCACTGAATTTACCGGTGATGCTGGCCCGGTCAGCTAAATAATGCAGCCGGCTCCCCTCCTGCACCAAACGTGCTCCCAGGCGCGGCGTGATATCCCGCTGCAGGCCCCATGTAATGTTGCTCATTTATAACCTACTTTATTGTCAGCTCAGGGTAATACTCATCAGGCAGGCATAAGGCCCGTTGCGATCCTGGCAGCGTTCGGCGTACACAGCCAGGACTCCAGTGATATCCGGAACGTCCCTGCCAGTGTAATGACAAACGCTACCGTGCCACTGATATTTTCCGGTGCAGTAACGAAAGATTCGGGACTCAGGATGCTGACGGTATATCGTCATTGCCCGGCGTTTACTGATAATTTTCATGTAATACCTCACAGCAGACCGTGTTCTGCGAACGAGTAGACTTGCCTGCCACCAACAATCAGATGGTCAGGTACGCGGATATCCACCAATTGAAGTGTCTGTACCAGCCGCTGCGTGAGGGCTTTATCAGCATGGCTGGGCGTTGTCTCGCCGGAAGGATGGTTATGCGCCAGTATCACCGCCGCCGCATTGAAATACAGGGCACGTTTGACCACTTCCCGGGGATGGACCTCGGTGCGGTTAATCGTGCCGCTAAAGAGCGTCTCATGGGCAATAAGCTGATTCTGGTTGTCCAGATACAACACCCGGAACTCTTCCCGCTCAAGCGCGGCCATATGCAGTCGCAGCCATTCACGTACGGCGTGGGTGGAGGTGAAGGCTACCCCGGGCTCATGCAGATGCCGGTCCAGAATCCTGAGGGCGCGCTGGATGAGACGCCGGTCCTGTGGCGTTATCTCGCCGGGTAAAAAGGAAAGCTGTTTCATTCGTTGTACCTCCGGTCAGTCGATGATGCGCAGAATGGCGTAAGCTTCAGGATGCTGCAGGGCATAGTCCCGCAGGCGATAATAGTGTGCGTTCATTGCGTCACATTCTGTACGACAGGCGTGATGGCTGTATTCAATCAGGCAAACAGCGATACCTGCGGCTTCTGCGCTCATTTCCGCACCATTGCCGTTCATGCCGTTGAGCAGATGCCATTTATCGTCACTGTCAGCATCAGGAGCCATAAACGCGCCGCCATTACTGAGCGTGTAAAAGGACCAGATACCGCCGTTGTACTCATCACAGAAGCGGTCCATCCAGGCGAAAATACGGGGTTCCAGCGTTATCCACTGCGGGATAGCGCCAAAGTGCAGTGGCCAGAAATCGAGACGCTGTTCGTCAAGTACTGGTGTTGCAGTAAGGGCAAATTGAGGTTCATTAGCGGGTACCAATTCGCATTGAGTTTGTGTCGTCATGGATACTCTCCGTCAATAAAAACGCCAGCAACGATGGCTGGCGTATGGGAAATAAAGGACATACAGGGATGATGAATGGGTGTGGTCAGGAGGAGGATGCTCTGAGGATGCCTGACTTGCGGATATAACGGTTAAGCCCTTCACCGGCATCCGGTTCAAAGCATCACGCCCGCCAGATCATTCGACCTTCAGAGTCACGAACCACCAGGCGGAAGTGTGTGCCCTGGTCGTCTTCAATGCTGATGTTGCGATACCTGCGGGTAACCGCTTCGGCCTGCTGTCGGGTAAAAGGTCCCGGTGGCAGCATGTGAGATTCAGGCATTCGATGTACCTTAAAAGCAAAAACCCCTGACGCTGCCGCGTCAGGGGTTGTGGGTGTATGCAGGTGTGGGGGTGATAATCAGTAACCGGTTTGTACCTTATACAGCCGCAGGGTTTTGCTGCCCCGGACAATTTTCACATACAGGGCATTATCTTTCGTGCCGCGTAGAAAACTGGCCTGCACATCGCCCATACAGTCACCACCGTCGTAAGGAATGTTGACACCTGTCTGGCGCACCAGATCGATAACCCCGAAGCTTAGGTCCTCACAGGCCGGGCCCGGCAGGTCCTGAATCAGGGCAAATTTATGGTCGTCGCTGACACCGGTCAGTGAGCACATGGAGGTGTTAATATCGTTACCCTGGCACCAGTACTCCTGGCCGGGATTGTCTTTATCCATCAGACTTGCCGGAAGTTGAGCGGCACCGGCACTGAATGCAGCAAGTGACAGAATGAGGGCGGGTACAGCAGAGGTCATTATTTTCAGCATGGTTTTCTTCCTGAATTAATCCAGCCCGCTGTCGGGCAAAATGAAGGAGGTTGATATCGGGGGTTATCAGAAGCGCCGGTAGCGAAACAGCTCTTTGCCCTGGTAAAGTGCTACCAGGTCGTCATATTCAGGCTTCTTCTGGTTGGGCTTAAAGGTCACTACCGTACCCGGACGGCACAGGTCTTTTACGGTGAGACCGAATTTCTTGTCCGGAGTAATGGTGAATCCCTTCGACACATCGTTGTGCATGATAGTTATCCAGCCCCACAGGCCGCCTTCGCAGTCTTTAAAGGGTGCGGAACGCACCGTGACCATCCCGCCCAGGCGGTCAACAGACATGGCTTCGCATTTTCCAGTAACCTGACGATGCGCATCGCACCAGAAAATGTTCCCGTTGTTGTCATTAACTACAGCAGGTAGGGTCCGGTTATAAGGCTGAGCCTGAGCGCCCGCACAGAGCAGAAGGCTGCCGGTAATACCCAGTACTTTAATCAGTGTTTTCATTATGTTGGTCCTTAACAGAGAAAGAATCAGGTAGCGGTCATTCAGGCCCAGACGGTCAGGCCCAGCATCAAAAGCCATACCCAGAAGTAAGCCGGTTTCTGACCGAGAGTTTTCGCCCGCCGCCACAGATAGAACGGCACCAGCCAGGCCAGTTTGCCGAACGTGGTGGTGTCCACTCCGGCCTTACGCAGGCGTCGTTCATCGAGATACCCCAGAGCAATATTGAGCAGCAGCGTGATAAACCAGTACTGCCCACCCGAGACGGCATCATATGCCTCGTCAAATGACATCCCGTTCAGCCCTGCAGTCCACAACTCCAGCGCGTAGCCAATGAAGGGAGCAAATGCCAGCGTCCACACAACGCCACCCGGAATGCGGTTCCCCGGCAGCGCTGGTGGTATGGTGCTCCGGAGCAGCGCCGAAGCCAGCGGAGTAGCGGAGACCGGCTGCCACTCTGCCATTCCCTGTCGCCACACCAGAGTGGATGCAGTCAGCTCACCGCGCATAATCAGGCTGGTGATGTCGTCTTCGGTCACATTGTCGTGACGTATGCCATTTTTCTCGTAATGCCAGGTCATTGTTTTTCCTTCTTAACAGAGGTAATTAAATCAGTGTGTTGCCCGGCTCCTCATAGGGCCCAGGAGACAGGACTTCACGGATACAGCTGAAGTGCGGAAGGGCCCGGATAAAGCCCGCCTGTGTGGTTAACTGGCTGAGACGTTTTAGCGGGGTGAACGTTGTATTGAGGACTGTCACCGCATGGATGGTCGCCAGTGGATGCACGGTGATATACCCGTTAAGTTCACCAGTGAGGTACCAGCAGCCGTCGAGTGATATCAGGCGGTACGGGGCCAGCCCGTCACAGCGCTCTCCCTCGGCCAGCAGCAGTACCCGCTGGCAGGCGGTAATGGCACTGACAAGACGGTAGAAGACCAGTGAGCTGGCCGGTGACACAGACTGTGGCGGCTGCCATACCAGACACGGCATCCCTCCTGCAGTGAGCAGCATGCCCGCCAGACGCCGGTCCAACCCCGGAAAAATATCGGCCAGTCCGGCCCGGTGCGCGAATGTCAGCGCATCGAGCTCCCCCTGTACGCCCCCACCGGTGCTGCGCAGGCGGCATTGCCCCCGTCGATACTCGAGGTCAAGGTACATCAGCCGTTCACGAAAATCCCGTCGCAGAGTACGGACTGACACTCCAAACTCTGCAGCAAGCCGCGTCATGTTCAGCGTTTCACCGGCAACCAGGCGGCTGATTATCAGTGACAGCCTGACAGCCAGCCGGTCATGACGGCGCTCTGCCTGTGTCATCTTGAATCTCCGTAATAGTTAACTGACTGAATATGAAATGATTCTAAAGAAGGGGACGGACAGGGTATGGACATGGAATGAACTATTTTTTATCTGCCTCCGGAAGCAGGCCCGACGCGGCACACCGTGAAATGCGGTGATAAAACACTCAATCCAATGAGGGGGAAACGGACAGGGAGTGTCCTTTGTTAACATGGCGATAACACTCTCAGGACTGAAACCCACTCAGCATAGCTTCCGCCATCACCCAGAGAGCCCGGTTGAGCTTCACATCTCCGTCGATACCACGCACGGCGCGGGTATGTGTTCGCCCGCCTTTTGCACTCCGTCCACTGAGCCCGCCCTTAATCAGGTTCTCCTGAATACGCTGGTATGTGGTCCACAGATCATTGCTCTCATCCTGCCAACGGCGTGAGGAGAGTATCTGAGGTGCTGTCACCGGCTGGTGGTCCTCACCAAAACGGTACGTCAGTGCAGCCTGTGCCAGAGCCTGTTGTGCAGGTGGCGGTAGCATCAGCGACTGCATGGCATCCCGCTTCTCTTCCACACGGTCAAAAATACCCAGCACTTCATACGCCCCCTCAATCACCTGACTCACGACATCTCCTTTGTGCGGCACCCGCACCTCGCCAAACGACTCACCGCAGACGAGTCCGTTCTGGCACACCGCACGAAATAATCCCGGCAGCATCTGATACGAGCTGGTGCCATCATGGGAGTTGAGCAGAATAATTTCCGGGACCTGCTTGCCGGTAATTTGCCCCTCCCTACGCAGGCGCAGCATGTGCTTTGTATGCTCACGACGCCCAGGGTCACGAACACGGGTCTGGCAGGCAAAGAAAGGCTGAAAGCCTTCACGCTGTAGATTTTCAAGAACGGTAATGGTTGGTATCCAGGTATACCGTGCGCTGCGTGACGCATGCTTCTCCTCGCTGAAGACACTGGGCACCACACGAAACAGCTCTTCGTGGGTTAACGGACGGTCACGACGGATAAGATTTGCTGCGCCAAAGCGCGAAGCCAGACGGGTCATAAGCAGACTCCTCATGATGGAAAATTAAATACAAAAAGCCCCGCCGCAAAATCGCGGCAGGGCTCAGGAAACTACGGGTTAGAAGGGTTAATGTTCAGAAGAAGAAATTCCAGACTGCACGGGCGACTGATACGACGATGTCGCGCACAGACTGGATGACTGCCCGAACCTGGGCCGGTATCAGGGGCAGGGAACTTACTGTATCCAGTACCGAGCCGACCGTTTCACCAAAATCGTCACGGGCTTTTTTATTAACGGCATCGGTACGAAGTGGCGCACTGAGCTGTACCGCCACCGGACTACTGGCCTCCCGTGGCAGGCAACGGATCATCCGCTCAGCCATCATCCGCAGCCCCCACTGCAAACGTATCGACACCGCACAGACAGGGTTTACAGGTTGGAACAACTCATGCAGCAGACAGATTTTGCGGCTGATATTTCGTTTCTGCTCTGTAGACAGCTTTTCACCACCGCAGGCGGGTTCAACCTTGTCGGACTGGCTGATAACAAACAACACCTTATGCCGGTATGCTTCACCAATCACCTGCCGGTAAAAATGTTCATCTACGGCCAGCGCCCGATCATCACCCTTAATCAACCACAGAACCAGATCCAGTTGGGGGAGTTGTTTACGGTAAAGCGCGACATATTCAGCATCCCGCAGTTTGGACTCCCCAACACCAGGCAGGTCCATAATTGTCATAAAGCGTTTGCCTAACTGCAGGCGAAACCGCAATGGTTTTCGAGTACAGGAAGCTACATCACTGACCGGCGAAACCTCACCGGAAAATAGGGCATTGCACAGAGATGACTTACCTGCCCCTGTTTTGCCCATAATGCCTATCACAGGCTCATAGTGAGTAAGCTGGTTTATTTGTTGCAGAATACGCTCTGATGCCCACTGCGGCAGAACGGAAAGCGACTGCTGAAACGGCTGCAAACCTTCAGATTTGTTCATCACTAATCCTCTGAAATGAAAAACAAAAACGGCATAACCATGGGTTTCTGCCGTTAATGGGGTATGTTCAGAGTAATGATATATATCTGTGATCTTTTTTAATTTTCCCAACTTTTCAGTTTAGCTTTTGCGTATGCATCATTGATCAGCATCTCAATCAATTCATTGATTTTCATTTCATTTTTACTGGCCAAATAATCAAGCTGTCGCTTACTGCCTTTGCTAATATAGGTATTGAGAACCTTTTTGTTTGCAACACCATCTCTGAACTTTTTCTGACTCCATGCTTTTTTTATTTTTATAATAAACAACTCAACTTCAGGATCGGACTTATTTCCAACCCATTGATCAAAGATTGAATGAATTTTCAGATTCATATTCTTTTCAAACCAAAAATCCACGTTACCATTAATCATTTTATTCTTATCGAAGTAAGACATCACCCACTGGTAATCTGCCAGGCATTTAGCATCATGTCTAGTTGATGAGAACCAGAACGGATTGCTAAATTTTTCCTGGATACGGAGCCATGACCTTTTCAAACGTTCCAGGTTGGAACGGATATGGTTAAAGCTTGATACACGACATTGATAGTCGATCAAAAGAATTAACCCCTCATAATTTACGCCCCCCTTATCAGAACCAAGGCTCCATTCAGGCAAATCGATATCAAGAAGAGAGGGATTGTTATTGTTGGCATATAGTTTATATTCAGCATGAATATAATTAGCAACAAATGACAATGAACGTTCACAATCAATCCACTCAAGTTCACTAAAAGGTATTAACTTACCCTCAACCTCTCGCTTACTCTTTTCAAAGAAATCCTCCGCATCCCAATATTTAACCATTTCTTTTTTATTAATATAGTTAACGCAAGACTCTTTGAAAAGAGTGGCATTATCTACTCTTTCCACTAATTCACGAGACTCATCAACATGCATTAGTGCAGAGTGAAAAATATCCCGAAAAAGCCATAAATTTACTCTTTTTGTCCAGAGTCGGGTCACTAGTTTTTCTGTACTCATCAGAACCTCAAACGTAACAACAATCGTAAAAAAAGACGTAGCACTCTACGTAGTATACTACGTTCTTATTTTGATTGTCATAAGCCTCTCCACCTGCATTTCTTGCCTTGATTTCAAGGCATATCTGAGAAATTTTGACGTAAGTCATATAGAGCGTTTCACGGAAATACTGAAAATTGGCTCTGCTCTCACCTAAGACAGTCAAGGATAGCAGGCTATATGAATGTGAAAACTGTAGAAAAATGGAGGCGTCTATCAGGTTAAAACATAATTAAGGTTAATTGGTATTATAGAAAGCAGATCTCAATCTAACATCCCAACCTAGGGATGATAGATATCCGTCATAAGTGATTGAACCCTGCTTGACAGAAAAAACAGATGCACTAGTTCCTTTGAATGCATCCAAAGGAACAGAGCAATGCAAAGACATTACCCACATTTAAAGAAAATCATCCCTAACGACTTCCTGCTGAATTTGATTAATCACCATCTCAATCAGATCCTGGCATGTCACGCCAAGATACTGGCGTTTCGAATGGATTTTGATTATCAGCGGGGTAGTAATCGATTCATTCGTAACTCCTCGATAGAAATACAGGATGACCTCAGAGAGCTTACTCAGACAATGATTAGCCTTCCTGGCGTTATCGGTAGCTTCTGGGTACTGGAATGGACATTAGAAGGGGCAGTTCATGCCCATGCTATTTTTTATCTTAATGGCCGGGAACATCAGAAATCATTCCCATTCATTTTAAAGGCAGGGGAACTGTGGCATCAAATTACCTATGGCGAGGGAAAGTACCAGCGATGCAAACCAAAGGAATATCATCAGGACAACATTAACAATGTTGTTGAATATCACAATAACGAAGCCATAAACAGTCTCAGACGTATAGCCAGTTATCTAACAAAAGAAGACCAAAAATATGGTTATCTAATTTGGGGATGTAATGAGGTTCCTTCGCCTGCAAGGCAGGGTAGACCAAGAAAGTTTAGTTAGTTTTTAACAGCAGCACCGGTTGCTATGCCGGAGCGGGCAGCAGCAATCCCGACTCCGGTTTCCATTTAGCTACCGGAGAATTAAACCATGAACAGTAAACCATCCCTGTTTGAAGATCAGTTCGTTGATATGACTTTCATCACCCGCCTGCTGGGGGTCAGTGATAAGTGGATTTACCGACTCATCAAAGATGGCATATTTCCAAAACCCATCAAACTGGGGCGAAGTTCACGATGGCTACAGAGTGAAGTGGAAGCCTGGCTACAGGCGAGAATCCACGAATCACGCAGCTAAATACCTCTCCTTACATATCACTTTCCTGACAGGCAAACTCTTTATCCTCTCATAGCGGAGGTTTACGGCTGCCTGTCATTCAGTATTCAGGGATAATCCACCATGAAAGAGACAAAGACGCGATATAACAGTTTGCTAGTCAGCTATCAACGCTGGCTAAACGGGTTCACAAAACTGGCCATCATAAATGGCATGTGTCATCCCAATATTCAGGCCAGCCACCATCTGATGGTGGGCAGTCTGTACTTTCCCGGCGTAGGGCAGATGACTGCAGTGGTACCACAGTGCCTTTACCGACTGATTTACGGAAGTCAGCATCCAGAGCCAGTGTCGGTATTGACTGATATGCAAATCAGCCTTGAGACAAGGCAAAAAACTTTACTGCACCACCCAATGTTGGAAGGGATATTACTGAGTGAATGTATCCGCCTCAAACAACGCCCACTGGCAAATAGGCTGATTAGCCTGTTACACCAATTCAGTTCACCGGAGCATCGCCACAAACTGGTCTGGCTATGTTGGTACGATTTGATGATGGGTGCGACGCTGGAAGACTGGTTGGATAACCTGAAACGTAAGGCACCTGAAGATCTAGGCTTGTGGCTGGTTGGACGGCAGGAGGAAAACATATCCCTCACGCAAATGATGGATGAATATCTGCTATTTACCGGCCACTAATATCAGTTCCGATCTGTGCCTAACCGTTTTACACCTGGGAAAAAGAGCAGAGCTACTCCCCACTTTTTCTCAATGATGCTCCCCCTTTATCCAAAAGGTTCAGGGGCAAGGCCCATTCACTATTGGTATTTATTGGAAGATACGATATATTTCTATAATTCCGGAAATATAGAAATGAGATGCAAATGGAGCTTTCGAAAGCAGCAGAAACCCTGAAAGAGCTGGGTCATCCTACGCGCCTAAGCGTATACAGAGAGCTGGTTAAAGCCGGGCATGAAGGGCTACCGGTTGGCGAACTGCAGAAGCGGCTCGAAATCCCAGCGTCTACGTTGAGCCATCATCTTTCCTCGTTGATATCAGTTTCTTTGGTACGCCAGGAACGTCAGGGCAGAACGCTTTTTTGCCACGCTCGATATGAAAACCTTGAGGCTCTGATTGCCTTCCTGACAGAAGAATGCTGCTCAGGGACTAACGACTGCCTCCCCCTGCCCCAGAAGACGGAGAAGTAAAATGACAGGTGATCTTAAGAATGTTGATTCGGGTTTGTTCGACACCTCAATCACAGAGGCAAGATTCGGTGTTCCTGCCGTTCCCCATCCTCCACGTATCCTCATGTTGTACGGCTCTGTGCGCGAACGTTCCTACAGCCGACTGGCAACGGAAGAAGCGGCAAGGTTACTGACCGCCATGGGCGCAGAAGTGCGGATCTTCAATCCTTCTGGCTTGCCTCTTCCTGATGATGCGCCTGACTCGCATCCTAAAGTCATGGAACTGCGCGAGCTGGTTCGTTGGTCCGAAGGGATGGTGTGGTGTTCCCCTGAACGCCATGGTGCGATGACCGGCATCATGAAAGCCCAGATTGATTGGATACCGTTATCAGAAGGCGCTGTTCGCCCTTCGCAGGGTAAGACTCTGGCCGTTATGCAGGTCTGCGGTGGCTCTCAGTCTTTCAATGCCGTAAACCAGATGCGCATTCTTGGCCGCTGGATGCGGATGATCACCATCCCGAATCAGTCCTCTGTGGCAAAAGCCTGGCAGGAATTTGATGAAGATGGACGAATGAAACCGTCGTCTTATTACGACCGGATCGTGGATGTGATGGAAGAACTGGTGAAATTTACTCTGCTGACCCGAGGTAACTCAGCCTATCTCGTTGATCGCTACAGCGAACGAAAAGAGTCTGCAGAAGAACTTTCACGGCGGGTTAATCAGAGCAAAATTTGAGGGCTGGTATGAGTGATGTAACGGCATTCAACAACTGCATGAGCGTGTTCTGGCGGCAACATGAAGCCGAACTCTCTCGCTTTCTGACATCTAAGACAGGTGATAGCGAAAAAGCAGCAGACCTTCTGCAAGAGCTATTCCTGCGTGCCCGCGCTCATTCAGACAGTTTCTGCGAAATGGAGAATCCGCGAGCCTGGCTGTATCGGGCGGCGAGGAATCTGCTGATTGATGAGTACCGCACCACCAGGGAATTCGTTGAGCTGGAAGATGATGCCCCATTAACTGATGCATCCCCTGATGCAATCTCAACGCTGGATATTTGCCTGCCTGAAACATTGCAGGCATTACCTGAAGATGAGCGGTGGTTGATTGAAGAATCCGACCTTAACCGGCGTCCCCAGCAGTCCCTGGCCGATGAACTGGGAATCACGCTTACGGCGTTTAAATCCCGACTACTTCGGGCCAGAAAACACCTGAAAGAGACGATGACAGAACTTTGTCAGATTGAGGCGGATGACACGTCTTCCGTCTGCTGCCACAAAAAAATGAATTAATCGCGCATCTTTTCCCCACCACCTTCGTTTACCTCAGTGTAAAGCCAAATGACTAAACACTGAGGTAAACAGTCCATGTCAAAAATTGAGATCTTTGAAGCAGCAGGCTGCTGTGCAACCAGCAGCGTTGTAGTCAGTGACGAAGCCGTCAAATGGAACGCCAGCGCCGAATGGGCGAAAAAGAATGGCGTTGATATACAGCGCTACAGCCTTGCGAAGAACCCGCAGCAGTTCCTAAATTCGCCGGTCATTAAAGAGTTTCTGAACACATCAGGGATGGAGTCTCTCCCTGTCACCTTGCTCGACGGCAAACTCGTGATGGCAGGCAAACTCCCGACTCGTGAAGATATCGCCCGTTGGGCAGGTATTCCGCTTAGTCAGGACTGGAGTGAAGACAGCACGCAACCACGCTGCTGCAGCATTCCACGTATGCCTTAATTCCAGAGGAGCAATCACTGATGAATATGCCATTTTTAAAAGACATTCCCCCGTTCATCTTCTTCACTGGCAAAGGTGGCGTGGGTAAAACATCCCTGGCCTGTGCTACTGCGGTATGGCTGGCCGATCAGGGTAAGAGAACGCTTCTGGTGAGTACCGATCCGGCTTCCAATGTCGGCCAAGTCTTTAGCCAGACTATCGGCCACCGAATCACAGATATCAGTACCGTAGAAAATCTTGCCGCGATGGAAGTTGATCCGATGGCTGCAGCACAGGCATATCGTGACCGAGTACTCGACCCGGTTCGCGGGCTGATGCCAGCCGATGTGGTCAGCAGCATTGAAGAACAGCTCTCCGGTTCATGCACTACGGAAATCGCGGCATTTGATGAGTTTACTGGTCTTCTTACCAACCATGAGTTGCGGGAAAAGTATGACCATATCGTATTTGATACTGCGCCAACCGGTCATACCATCCGTATGCTTGAGTTGCCGGGGGCCTGGAGCGGTTATCTCGAAGCGAACCCTGATGCCGCCGCTAACCTCGGGCCGCTGGTGGGGCTGGAGAAACAACAGCACCAGTACTCAGACGCGGTTAAGGCGCTGTCTGATGCAGCTCTCACGCGCTTGGTTCTGGTTGCCCGAGCCCAAGCTTCAACATTGAAAGAAGTCTCTCATACGCACGATGAGCTTTCTGCTATCGGTTTGCAGCATCAACACCTTGCCATTAATGGCGTGCTGCCGCCGTTTGCGGGTGAAAATGATCCACTGGCGCAAAGTATTCTGGCTCGAGAAGAAAAAGCATTACAGGCAATGCCAGAGAACCTGGCGAACCTTCCCCGATCGCAGCTGTATCTGAAGCCATTTAATCTGGTCGGTCTGGAAGCGCTGCGTCAGTTATTTACGGAGAACAAAGCCTCGCTGCCGCTCCCTGCTACCACGCTGAATACTTTGGATTTACCGAAACTTGCCTCACTGGTAGATGAACTCAGCCTGACAGGTAAAGGTCTGGTAATGGCAATGGGTAAAGGTGGCGTGGGCAAAACGACTGTTGCAGCTTCGATCGCGGTATCGCTGGCAAAACGCGGTCATAAAGTCCATCTGACGACGTCCGATCCGGCAGCACATCTGTCTTATACGCTGGATGGCTCGCTGCCAAACCTTCAGGTCAGCCGTATCGATCCGAAGGTGGAGACAGAGCGCTATCGCCGCTTTGTGCTGGAAAATCAGGGCAAAGGATTAGACGCTGAGGGACTAGCAGTGCTGGAGGAAGATCTCCGCTCGCCATGTACTGAAGAGATCGCCGTCTTCCAGGCATTCTCGCGGATCATCAAAGAGGCAGACGATCATTTTGTTATTATGGACACCGCGCCAACAGGTCACACACTTCTGCTACTGGATGCAACAGGAGCCTATCACCGGGAAATGGTGCGTCAGATGGGGCAAACACATGACCATGTGATGACGCCAATGATGCAATTGCAGGACCCGGAGAAGACAAAGGTTATTATCGTGACGCTTGCCGAAACGACACCGGTACTGGAAGCGGCGAACCTACAGCAGGATTTACGTCGCGCTGGCATCGAGCCATGGGCATGGGTTGTGAATAACAGCCTGGCGGCAGCTGAACCGTCTTCACCTTTCCTGAAGACCAGGGCGAACCGCGAGTTGCCTCTCATCTCTGATGTGGAAGAGCAGTATGCAAAGCGTATTGCATTAACTGCGTTACAGAGCGAAGAGCCGGTAGGTATTGACCTACTGAAAGAAATGGCTAAGTAACCATGAAGGGGGCAAATGCCCCCTTCATTTTTATTTCAGTCTTTTACCTGCATCATTAACGACTTTTTCACCATCTTCTTTGGTGAAAGCCCCTTTCTGAGATTCTGGCAGGATATCCAGAACGACTTCAGAAGGACGGCAAAGTTTAGTTCCCAGTGGCGTCACTACAATCGGACGGTTAATCAGGATCGGATGTTGCAACATAAAATCGATTAGCTGGTCGTCAGTAAATTTATCATCTGCAAGACCCAGTTCCTCATACGGTTCGACGTTCTTACGCAGCAAAGCCCGGACGGAAATGCCCATATCTGCAATGAGTTTGACCAGCTCATCGCGTGAAGGTGGGGTCTCAAGGTAAAGAATAACAGTCGGCTCATTACCGCTGTTGCGGATCATCTCCAGCGTGTTACGCGACGTGCCGCAGGCCGGGTTGTGATAAATAGTGATGTTGCTCATGTCAGTATCTCATTACAAAGTGAAAGAGAGACGTAGCGCCAGCGCTGCCAGCGTTACAAACAGCACAGGCAGAGTCATGACGATCCCGGTGCGGAAATAGTATCCCCAGGTGATGGTCATATTCTTCTGTGAAAGGACATGCAGCCAGAGCAGCGTTGCCAGGCTACCAATAGGTGTAATTTTCGGCCCCAGATCGCAGCCAATCACGTTGGCATAAACCATTGCCTCTTTGATAACGCCTGTTGCGGTGCTGCCATCGATAGAGAGAGCGCCTACCAGCACGGTTGGCATGTTGTTCATGATGGAAGACAGGAAAGCCGTCAGGAAACCAGTACCAAACGTCGCGGCCCACAGACCTTTATCTGCGAGTAAGTTCAGCACCCCAGAGAGGTAGTCCGTTAGTCCGGCGTTGCGCAGTCCATAAACTACCAGATACATCCCCAGCGAGAAGATCACAATTTGCCAGGGTGCACCGCGCAGCACTTTGCCAGTGTTAATGGCATGGCCTCGTTTCGCCACCGCAAACAGGATCACAGCTCCAACTGCCGCAATCGCGCTGACCGGGATACCCAACGGCTCAAGGACGAAAAAGCCAACCAGAAGAAGGATCAACACTATCCATCCGGTTCTGAAGGTTGCCAGATCTTTAATCGCTTTTGCAGGTGCTTTCAGGAGAGCCAGGTCGTAAGTCGGCGGAATATCTTTGCGGAAGAACAGATGCAGCATCACCAGCGTGGCGATAATAGCGGCAATATCCACCGGCACCATTACCGACGCATACTCAGTGAAGCCCAGCCCAAAGAAGTCTGCAGAAACGATGTTAACCAGGTTGGACACGATAAGCGGCAGACTGGCCGTATCGGCAATAAACCCGGCGGCCATGACAAATGCCAGAGTAGTACCTTTACTGAAACCTAATGCAAGCAGCATGGCGATGACTATCGGCGTCAGAATAAGTGCCGCACCATCATTGGCAAACAGTGCCGCCACCGCTGCACCGAGCAGAACAATATAGGTAAACAGCAAACGCCCACGACCGTTACCCCAACGTGAAACGTGCAGCGCCGCCCATTCGAAAAAGCCAGATTCATCGAGCAACAGGCTGATAATAATCACGGCAATAAAGGTCGCTGTCGCATTCCAGACGATATTCCACACTACAGGGATATCACCAAAATGGACTACGCCAGAGATCAACGCCAGCACTGCGCCCAGCGTCGCACTCCAGCCGATCCCTAATCCCTTCGGCTGCCAGATAACCAAAACGATGGTCAGGACAAAAATAGCGCCTGCCAGTAACATAAATCCTCCAGACAGGACGGCTCTGCCGCCCTGTGTATGCCAAAAAATTAAACTGCCAGCTCTCTGAGTTTCTCGATGCCAGTAGGCTCAGAAGCCATTACCGGTACTAACGCTATGCGGCTTGCATGCTGGTTCTTCACCGCCTCGATCTGAGGAAGCTCTTGTCGGGCACGCTGGCAAAGCAGTGGTGAATGCGTCTGTGCAATAGAAAGGCTGTTATTGATAATCCAGCCCCAAGGATGAATTCCCGCACGCTCAAGATCGGACTGCAGGTTTGCCGCTTCCAGTACAGGTGTGGTTTCAGGCAGAGTGACCAGCAGGACTTTGGTACGTTCCGGGTCCTGAAGCTGCATCATCGGAGTGGTAAAATGACCTTTATCCCCCATCTTCCTGGCAATCTCACGGTGATAAGCCCCGGTAGCATCAAGCAGTAATAGCGTATGCCCGGTAGGTGCCGTATCCATGACCACAAACCGCTTACCCGCTTCACGAATCACCCGGGAAAAGGCCTGGAACACGGCAATTTCCTCAGTACAGGGAGAACGTAAATCCTCTTCCAGTAGCCGTTTCCCTGCTTCGTCCAGATCTCTCCCCTTCGTCTCAAGGACATGTTGGCGATAGCGTTCCGTTTCCTCGTGAGGGTCTATCCTGCTGACCTGCAGATTGTTAAGACTGCCGTTCAGGGTTGTGCTGAGGTGCGCTGCTGGATCTGAGGTTGTCAGATGGACATCAAATCCCATTTCGGCCAGTCTGACGGCTATGGCGGCTGCCATCGTGGTTTTTCCCACGCCACCTTTACCCATCAGCATGATCAGGCCGTGCTCACTGCGAGCGATATCATCGACCATGGCAGACAGCGACACATTCTCTGGCTTGATCTGCATGCTCTCGCTCTGTACAGGAAGCGATGCTGATTCAGCATATTCGTTTAGCAGGCCTTTCAGCGCGGAGACACCAACCATGTTCAGCGGCTGAAGGTATAAGCTGTCTGTCGGCAACTCAGATAACCCGGAAGGAAGATTTGCCAGCGCTTCTTGTTCCCGTTGCCATATCGCAGCGGCCAGGGCGTCATGTTCAGCTTCAGTTGTAGGCAGCACACCATTAATCACTAGGTACTGGTTTTTCAGCCCAATCGCAGCCAGTTCTTCATGGGTGCGGGCGACTTCCTGCAGCGTAGATTTTTGCAGTCGTGCAACCAGAACCAGTCGAGTACGATCAGGATCGGATAACGCCTCTACCGCATGAGCATACTGCTCACGCTGCTTTTCCAGCCCGGCCATTGGGCCAAGACAGGAAGCACCATCCGGGTTGCTTTCAATGAAGCTGCTCCAGGCTCCGGGAAGCTGGAGCAGACGAATAGTGTGTCCCGTCGGCGCTGTATCAAAAATGATGTGCTCAAAGCGGGTCAGCAGGGAAGTGTCTGTTAGCAAGCCAGTAAATTCATCGAACGCCGCAATCTCAGTCGTACAGGCTCCTGAAAGCTGTTCTCTGATACTGTTAACAACGTCATCAGGCAGAAGACCTTTGATAGGATCAACGATTCTGGAGCGGTATTGTTGGGCGGCTTCCTGCGGGTCAATCTCCAGAGCAGAAAGCCCAGGAACTGCCGTCACAGGGCGAATGGTGTTACCGATAGCCTGGTCGAATACCTGTCCGACATTCGAGGCAGGATCGGTACTGACCAGCAAAACCCGCTTACCCTGTTCGGCAAGGCGGATAGCCGTCGCGCAGGAAATGGAAGTTTTTCCTACGCCTCCCTTACCGGTAAAAAACAGATAAGGCGGGATGTTCTGTAAGAATTTCATATGTCCTCCTGACATATCAGCAACAGGAAGTATTACCACCACAGCAGCTGGTGGGAGCTAACCCTACCTTCTCCAGCGGAATACCGAACCAGCGAGCCAGCTCAGCACGTTTTGGGTATCGCCCTGCCATCACCGTTTCACCGTCTAACAGCAGTAGCGGAAGCCCTTCTGCCCCAGATGCTTCGAGGAATGTTTTCGCTTTCTCATTCTGAACAAAGCTCATGGGCTGCTGTGCCAGGTTGTAACGTTCAACCTGTACACCACGTCCTTTCAGCCACTGCACATCTGCAGAGAAATCAACCAGAACCTGATCGACATCTGAGCCACATACGCCGGTACTGCAGCACATTGCCGGGTCAAACACCGTTAACGTTTTCATTCCAAATACCTCACATTCGAAAAATCATATATGTTCAGGCAAATTTTTTAGATGCAAACAGCCTTACCGCTACCAGAGCAGTTTGCCGATGCCAGCTTACGGGCGATGGCCTGTACGTCGTCCTGTTGGCTTAACCAGGCCTGCTCAATCACCTGAGCGGCCCAGGAAGGAATATGCGGGGATAAGCGGTAGTGAACCCACTTGCCCTGTTTGCGATCCAGCAATAGACCACTTTCCCGGAGCATTGCCAGATGGCGGGAGATCTTAGGCTGTGACTGTTCTAGTGCAGTGCAAAGGTCGCACACGCACAACTCTCCCATCTCTCTAAGCAGCAACACGATGCCCAAACGGGTTTCATCGGAGAGGTTTTTGAAGAGTTGTAATGCTATGATTTTCATCAAATTTAACGAGACCTTGAAATTTTGTTGCTGAAAGAAAAGAATCAATGCATATGGTAAATCATATATTTACAATTATAGTAGACCCTTCGTTTCACCAAATCAACTAATAGATCTGCCGCAAAAAATGAGCAAAATTCGGTTGCATACTTTACGTGAAACCTCATTATGAAAAAGATTTTTTACTTTAAAGAGGGATTTTAAGTTGGAAATATCATCTCTGAAACTTAAAGGTTTTAGAAACTTTAAAGATGCACACATCAATTTTAATTCTAACACTCTGATTATCGGAGCAAATGATGTTGGTAAAAGTAATATGCTGCATTCGCTAAGAATGCTATTAGATAAAAGTGTATCAGATTCAGAAATTGAACCAAATGAGCTTGATTTTTATTTAGAAAATGGGAAATCATGTGAAGAATTTGAAATTATTATTCATTTTAAAGATATCAATGAAGATGCAGTACTTTCAATTTTGAAAGGGAATGTCAGTGACTTAGGTGAATCGTTTATTAAGTATATTGCACAAAAATCCGATCTCAGTTACAAACTTTTTATTGGCGATTCTTTAGAGTCTTTACAAGAAATTAACTCTCGCTATTATCTTAAATTCGTTAATTTAAAATATATTCAGTCACAACGAGATTTAGAGAGATTTATCCGCAAAGAAAAAAGACAACTCTTAAAAATTGCACAACAATCATTGAACTCTGATGAAAGAGAAGAAGATGACGATTTGTTAGGAGAGATAAGTTCAGATTTACAGTTAATTAATGATAAGATATCTCAACTTATATATATAGAAAGAGCTACAAAAGAAGTCAACGATGAGTTGAAAAAACTTGCACATCATTACTCAGAATATTCTGTGCAACTAGATACTGGGGCAATTGGAATAAATGACTTTATTGATAGCCTACAACTGGGAGCAAATACAAATGGTTCTAACGTAATGCTTGGAGGGGACGGACGGAACAATCAAATTTTATTAGCGTTATGGAAAGCAAAAAGTATTAAGGAACATGATATCGATAACGAAGTTATCTTCTATGTTATCGAAGAACCTGAAGCACACTTACACCCTCATCAACAAAGAAAATTAGCTGATTATTTGATAGATGAACTTCCAGGGCAAACGATCATTTCATCCCATTCCCCCCAAATAGCGGCAAACTTTGAGCCAGGCTCAATAATAAGATTGCTTGACCGGGGGGGACACACTGTAGCCGCAAGTGAAGGATGCTCGAAAGGTATTTCAGATGGATGGGAAGATATGAGCTATCGGATGAGTATATTACCAGCAGAATCATTTTTTTCAAATGGTGTTTTCTTAATCGAAGGGCCATCCGAAATTTTATTTTACCATTCCTTAGCTAAAAGTTTAAATATTGATCTAGATTATTTAAACATTTCATTAATTTCAGTGGATGGAATATCATTTAAAATATATGTAGCAATACTAGATGCTTTAGAAATCCCATGGGTAATGCGAACTGATAACGATATATCAAAGCTAAAAGATAAAGAAAAGTGGAACTATGCAGGTATAAACCGATGTTTAGATATAGCTGGCATAGAAAAATTTGAGCATAGCGACAAAAAAATAACTTCTCTAGATACTCTTACCAACGGTGATTGGCAAGCAGTTTCTGAGGAAATAAATGAATCAGGAATATATTTATCAAAGGTTGACTTAGAAACTGATCTTGTAGAGGAGTTAGGTGCTTCAATATTAGATGCATTGGATAAAAAAAATAACCAAAGCGCAATAGAATACTTACAAAAGAAAAAAGCAATAAGAATTCGCATTCTTCTAAAAAAAATAAAAAAAGACCTTCATAAACTTAATGCGGGTGATTTGGTTAAACCGTTAAAACACCTTGTAAAAATAGTTAAAGGTGAATGAAATGAATGCTTTTTCGCCAACCACTCAGCAAAAACTAGCCATTGATTACCCTAAAAGCATGGTAATAACAGCATGTCCTGGAAGCGGTAAAACTACAGTTATAAAAGAAAAAATTAGAAATATTACCGGCTGTCTCCCTGAGCATAAAGGAGTCATTGCTATTACATTCACAAGGAAAGCAAGTTCAGAACTGGAGCGTAGATGTAAGGCTGAAGGGCATAATACAAAAAATAGTTTTTTGGTACCATTGATAGTTTTTGCTTAAAGGAAATAATTATTCCATTTCTTCCAAGAATATGGGGAGGCAAACCAACAGAATGCAAGGTACTAAAAAAACTAGAGTCTCCTTATAAATATTACTTAGAGGAAGAATTTTTCGGCACACCATCAGTCGTTAATATAAATGAAGATTCCGGCTATAAGAGGCTGTACGATGAGGGAATTCTGTGGATGAGTTCATTTGCTGCCTTAGCATTAAAAATACTTAATGAATCTCCTGCAGCAAAGCGATATATCAAAGCGAGATATAGCCATATATTTATAGATGAATATCAAGACTCATCTTTATCTCAGCATCAATTGTTCCTAAAAATGAATGAGCTTGGTTTATGCTCTATTGCTGTTGGGGATGTTTGGCAATCAATTTATGAGTTTCGAGGTGGAAATGCTGAGTTGTTACTTGACTTAGTTAGAGATAAACATGCTTTTGCACACTTTGAGATAAATTTAAATCATAGATGTCATCCGTCAATAATTAATTATGCTTCTCGATTACTAGATTCAAATTTCTCATTATTGCCATGTAAAAGTATCAATGTTTACAGAAAAAGATTGTCAGGGAATCTAAAAGATGTTTCGATGACATTATCATCATGGATTTCAGAATGGTTAAATGAAGGTCAATGGAGTGTAGAACAAGCTAACCAAATAGCTATTTTCACAAGAAAAGAACAATCATTACTATTGCTATGCTCAGGATTGACATCAAATTTTAGAGCTTATATTGATACGCCATTAGATAAATTGGGCACAGAATGTTCAGATTTATATAAAGATCTTCTAGCGTATAGATATAAGTCTATAGATACTGCGCAAGAGTTAATTAATAAAGTATTTGATGGCTTAATCATAAATGACAATCATCATTTTTTATTAAGAAAAAAAATTAAAACCCTCAGAGGTAAACTAACTGATGAAGAATTAATTAATAAGCTCCACGAAATTGCTGAAATGCTAAATATTCAGTTTACTATACCTAATGATAATGCAGTTTTGGAGATTATATCAAACGATATTTTCTTAAAGCAGTTTATGCCATTAGATAAAAATGAAGTTCAAGTAATGACACTTCACAAGTCAAAAGGGCTTGAGTTTAAAATAGTATTACATTTGGATATGGATGAATGGTCTTTTCCATATAGATTAGTAAATGAAGTTGATAGAAATACAGCACTTTACCCCAGCCTTCTGCAAGAAACAAACCTTCATTATGTTGGTATTACAAGAGCAGAGGAATGCTGCGTCCTAATTAATGCAGAGCTTCGCCAAAACTCGAATGGGGCATTTAAGAGATCTGAAGCATCTTACTTTTTCAAGTTGCCGCAACTAGAGGGCCTTTATCGTTAGGAACGGTTGGTGCATATTAAAATATGCACCACAACTATTTTCAGCAGTTTTAACCATTATCAATGACTTGTGCATTAATGAAGATAATAAACCACATTATATATTGATATTTTATAGGTGTGGGAAGGGTATTAAACTATCTCTATTACCAATAAGGGTGTAAAGATAATTTCCATACCACTGCATCATCTCCCGCCGACCTTCCAAATATTGAGCATGGTTATACGTTCCACGAATTGAGTTCTTGTCGACATGAGCCAGCTGTAGCTCGATCCAGGCCGAATAAAATCCCTGCTCATGCAAAATGGTACTCATCGTGTGGCGGAATCCGTGCCCTGTAACGCGTCCTGCATAGCCGATACGCCTGACCAACACAGTCAATGCCATATCACTCATCGGTTTCTTAGGATTATTACGTCCTGGAAACAGCAACGCTCCTGCTCCCGTTATGGGTTTAAGCTGATTAAGTAGGTCAATTGCCTGGCTTGATAACGGAACCAGATGAGGGCGGCGCATTTTCATGCGTTCCGCTGGTACATTCCACACCTTTTTCTCAAAATCAAATTCCTGCCACTGCGCTTGCCTCAACTCCCCAGGTCTTACTCCTGTCAGAATAAGTAATTGCATCGCAATCTTAACAAGCACACTACCGGCATAGGTGTTCAGAGTCCGAAGAAACTCTGGCAATTCATCCTGAGTTAAAAAAGCATAGTGCTCTTTCTCATGAGGAATCACGGCGCTGGCTAGATCAGGTGCTGGATTGTACTCGGCCCTGCCAGTCACAACGGCATACTTCCAGACTTCTCCACAACGCTGGCGAACCTTACGGACCTTCTCAGTTGCTCCTCGTGCTTCTATTTTTGAAAGAACAGCAAGCAACTCCATAGGCTTGATATCTTTGATTGGCCGGTGGCCGATATAAGGAAATACATCCTTCTCAAAGGTTCTCATCATCTCTTCACGATAGGAGACAGACCAGCGATCATAGCGACGCTGATACCACTCCCGCGTGATAGCCTCAAACGAGTTTTCAGCGTCCTGCTTGCGACTGAGCTTCTCCATTTTTCTTTCGAGAGAAGGATCGTTACCAGCTGCTAATGTTCTTTTAGCATCCTCACGCTTGCTTCGTGCTTCAGCTAAAGAAACAGCAGGATAAACACCAAGCGCAAGTACATTTTCCCCTCCTGGCGTACGATACTTCAGACGCCAGTATTTCTTACCGTTGGGGTTAACCAATAAGTAAAGACTCCCACCATCAGCCAATTTGTAGGGCTTCTCTTTCGGCTTTGCAGTTTCAACCTGACGAGCAGTTAACTTCATTGGGGGTACCTCTCAGCATGGGGTACAATTATACCCCCATCCATACCCCCACATTGAGCTTGACCCTGGGGGAGTATTATTGAGTTCAATAGACTAATAGAATGCTATAACTGCTGATTTATCAAGGGAAAATTGAGTTGGGTAGACTTCAGGAGACTTGAGTTTGGAGCGGGCGAAGGGAATCGAACCCTCGTATAGAGCTTGGGAAGCTCTCGTTCTACCATTGAACTACGCCCGCATCGAAGTGCGTAAGGGATTATAAACCTTACGCTCTTCTTGGCAAGGGACTAACCGACTGACTGGCGATTAAATCACCGTCAGCATTTTGGTTTACTGCCCTGCGGCGGTAAATAACGCAGCGGATCGATAGCCGTCGCCCGGTAGCGGATTTGGAAATGCAGCCGCACCGTAGTCGCATCCGAGCTTCCCATCGTCGCGATTTTCTGCCCGGCCTTCACGTTTTGACCGTTGTTCACCAGCATGGTGTCATTATGCGCATACGCAGTGATGTAGTCCTCACTGTGCTTAATCATGATGAGATTACCATAGCCCCGCAGCTGATTACCGACGTAAACCACCTTCCCGGCGCCGGCGGCATAAATCGGTGTACCGCGCGCAGCCGAGATATCAATGCCCTTGTTGCCGCCGTCCGCGGTTGAATAAGGCAGGATCACCTTACCGCTGGCAGGCCACTGCCAGCAACGTTGCCCTACCGGAGGCCAGGAAGACTGCGGTACGGACGAAGACGGTCTGACCGCTGCCGTTTTGGTTGAGGATTTCTTGGTTGTTTTGCCAGAGTTAGAACTGGTTTTCGCGCCACCGCTGACCTTCAGTTTTTGCCCTACTTCAATGGTATAGGGCGGTGAAATATTATTCAGGCGGGCGATCTCTTTCACGCTGGTCCCGGTAGCGCGCGAAATACGGTATAGCGTATCCCCCCGCTTCACGGTATACACGGAGCCGGAATAACTTCCTGTATCAGACGACTTGCTCCCGGAACACCCTGCTAACAGCAGACCGACGCACAGCAACATCACGATACCCAGGCCATTTTTCTTCAGGCGTCCTGCACTCAAAACAATACCTCGCAACATTTTCAGACGCTTTATCATAGCAGCCAGACACCGGATGCCAAATCATATCGCGCAACGAACCGTCGGCTCTGGCATTTCACACCCTCTGTTAATCAATCTGACTTAATTAAGCATATAATATGGGTGCTTAAGATTGATGGTGGACGCTATGCGACAGGAACATGTCATTTTATTGAATGAGCAGGACCAACCCTGCGGAACGCTGGAAAAATATGCGGCGCATACCGCCACAACTCCCCTGCATTCCGCTTTCTCGTGCTGGATATTTAACGAGCAGGGCCAACTGCTGGTCACCCGCCGCTCGCTGCACAAAAAAGCCTGGCCAGGTGTCTGGACCAACTCTGTCTGCGGTCACCCGCAGCTGGGTGAAACCCACGAAGCCGCTATTGTTCGCCGGGCTCGCTTCGAACTGGGTGCAGACATCGACTTGCTCAGCCCCGTATACGCTGACTTTCGTTATCGCGCTACAGACCCGAGTGGAATAGTTGAAAACGAAGTGTGCCCGGTTTATGCCGCACATATCGTGAGTCCGCTACAGCTAAACCCAGATGAAGTGATGGATTGCCAGTGGAGCAGTCTTGAGGATGTCTTAAGTGGGATTGACGCGACGCCGTGGGCTTTTAGCCCGTGGATGGTAATGCAGGTTGCAGACAAAGAAGCGCGTGCGCTGTTGCGGAATTACTGCCAACAAATTATTGCCTGATGGCGCTACGCTTATCTGGCCTACATAACGAATCGTAGGCCGGATAAGGCGTCAGCCGCCATCCGGCATTTCACATCTTACTTAACCGGGCGCATCGCCGGGAACAGGATCACGTCGCGGATGGTGTGGCTGTTGGTGAACAGCATAACCATACGGTCGATACCAATGCCCAGACCCGCAGTCGGCGGCAGACCGTGTTCCAGAGCGGTAACGTAGTCTTCGTCATAGAACATTGCCTCGTCATCACCCGCATCTTTAGCGTTAACCTGATCCTGGAAACGCTGCGCCTGATCTTCTGCATCGTTCAGCTCGCTGAAACCGTTACCGATTTCACGTCCGCCGATGAAGAATTCGAAACGGTCAGTGATTTCCGGATTTTCGTCATTACGACGCGCCAGCGGAGAAACTTCTGCCGGGTACTCGGTAATGAAGGTCGGTTGAATCAGGTGCGCTTCCGCAACTTCTTCAAAGATCTCGGTCACGATACGGCCCAGACCCCAGCTCTTCTCAACTTTGATGCCGATAGATTCAGCAATCGCTTTTGCAGAGTCGAAGTTATCCAGATCGGCCATGTTGGTTTCCGGACGGTATTTCTGAATCGCTTCACGCATGGTCAGTTTTTCGAACGGCTTACCGAAGTCGAAGACTTCTTCACCGTAAGGCACTTCAGTCGTTCCCAGAACGTTCTGCGCCAGCGTACGGAACAGCGATTCGGTCAGTTCGATCAGATCTTTGTAGTCCGCATAAGCCATGTAGAGTTCCATCATGGTGAACTCTGGGTTATGGCGAACAGAGATGCCTTCGTTACGGAAGTTACGGTTAATTTCGAATACGCGTTCGAAGCCGCCAACCACCAGACGCTTGAGGTACAGTTCCGGCGCGATACGCAGGTACATGTCCAGATCCAGCGCGTTATGATGAGTGATAAACGGACGCGCTGCCGCACCGCCAGGGATCACCTGCATCATCGGGGTTTCTACTTCCATAAAGCCACGAGCAACCATGAACTGACGGATACCAGCCATAATTTGTGAACGCACTTTAAAGGTATTGCGGGATTCATCGTTAGAGATGAGATCCAGGTAACGTTGACGATAGCGCGCTTCCTGATCCTGCAGACCGTGGAATTTGTCCGGCAGCGGGCGCAGCGCTTTGGTCAGCAGACGCAGTTCGGTGCAGTGAATAGACAACTCACCGGTCTTGGTCTTGAACAACTTACCTTTCGCGCCGAGGATATCGCCCAGATCCCATTTTTTGAACTGCTCGTTGTAGACGCCTTCCGGCAGGTCATCGCGAGCAACGTACAGCTGAATACGGCCGCCAACGTCCTGCAGCGTAACGAATGATGCTTTACCCATAATACGACGGGTCATCATACGGCCAGCAACGGATACCTCAATGTTCAGCGCTTCCAGCTCTTCGTTTTCTTTCGCGTCGAAGTCAGCATGCAGTTGGTCTGAGGTATGATCGCGACGGAAATCGTTCGGGAACGGGATCCCCTGCTCACGCAGGCTCGCCAGCTTCTCACGGCGCGTTTTCAGTTCATTGTTAAGGTCGGCTACCGCGTCAGCGCCCTGTACGTGTTGTTCAGACATGTTGGTTCCTCATAACCCTGCTTTCAAACTTGCTTCGATAAATTGATCCAGGCTGCCATCCAGCACCGCCTGCGTGTTACGGGTTTCAACCCCGGTACGCAGATCTTTGATGCGGGAGTCATCAAGGACATAAGAACGAATCTGGCTACCCCAGCCGATATCTGACTTGTTGTCTTCCATCGCCTGTTTCTCGGCATTCTTCTTCTGCATTTCCAGTTCATAAAGCTTCGCTTTCATCTGCTTCATGGCCTGGTCTTTGTTCTTGTGCTGGGAACGGTCGTTCTGACACTGCGTCACAATCCCAGTCGGGATGTGGGTAATACGCACCGCAGATTCCGTACGGTTAACGTGCTGACCACCCGCACCGGAGGCACGGTAAACGTCAATACGCAGATCCGCCGGGTTGATATCGATATCAATATCATCATCAACTTCCGGATAAACAAACGCAGAACTGAACGACGTATGGCGACGTCCGCCGGAGTCGAACGGACTCTTACGAACCAGACGGTGTACGCCGGTTTCAGTACGCAGCCAACCGTACGCATATTCGCCAGCAATTCTGATGGTCACGGATTTAATACCCGCCACTTCACCTTCAGACTCTTCAATAATTTCAGTCTTGAAGCCGCGCGCTTCAGCCCAACGCAGATACATGCGCATCAGCATGCTTGCCCAGTCCTGCGCTTCCGTACCGCCAGAACCTGCCTGAATATCGAGATAGCAATCTGCGCTGTCATATTCACCGGAGAACATACGACGGAATTCCAGCTGGGCCAGCTTATCTTCCAGCGTGTCGAGTTCTGCTACGGCTTCGTTAAAGGTTTCTTCGTCGTCGGCTTCTACAGCCAGTTCCAGCAGGCCGGAGACATCTTCCAGGCCCTGGCTCATCTGATCGAGCGTATCAACGATGGCTTCAAGAGAAGAACGCTCTTTACCCAGCGCCTGCGCGCGTTCGGGTTCGTTCCATACGTCCGGCTGTTCCAGCTCGGCGTTTACTTCTTCCAGACGCTCTTTCTTGGCATCATAGTCAAAGATACCCCCTAAGAACGTCAGAGCGCTCCGTGAGGTCCTGAATGCGGTTATTTACCGGATTAATTTCAAACATTGTCTGATTTCTTTTATTGGACTAGTCAAAATGCGGTGATAAGAGCGGGATTGTAACTAATCCACGCCCTTTTTTATAGCGATTAGTGACGCTAAAGTGGCCAGATATTGTCGATTATAATCTGCAAACTACGGTTGCCGCGAAACTCATTAATATCCAGTTTGTAGGCAAGCTGAACTTCGCGCACGCCGTTGTCCGGCCAGCAGGTGGTATCGACGTTAAACGCAATGCCGTCCAGCAGCGGACCACCGCCTACGGGCTCCACCATTACCTTCAGATGACGCTCACCGACCAGACGCTGCTGGAGCAAACGGAAATGCCCGTCAAACAGCGGTTCCGGGAACATTTGTCCCCACGGTCCGGCATCACGCAGCATTTGTGCGACCTCCATGGTCATCTCCGACGCGTTCAGTGGGCCATCCGACACCACTTCACCTTGCAGTAAGGCGGGATCCAACCACTCGGTTACCAGTTCGCCAAAACGCTGCTGGAAACGCTCAAACTGCGCCTCTTCAAGCGATAAGCCCGCAGCCATGGCGTGACCGCCAAACTTGAGGATCATGCCCGGATAAAGGGTGTCCAGGCGTTCCAGCGCATCGCGCATGTGCAGCCCCTGAATCGAACGCCCGGAGCCTTTAAGAGTACCGTCACCTGCCGGGGCAAACGCTATCACCGGGCGATGGAATCGCTCTTTAATACGCGATGCCAGAATCCCCACAACGCCCTGATGCCACTCGGGATGATACATTGCCAGGCCGCCCGGAAGCGTATCGCTACTGCGTTCCAGCTTTTCACACAGGGTCAGCGCTTCGGCCTGCATACCCTGCTCAATTTCTTTGCGCGTCTGGTTGAGTGCGTCCAGCTCATTGGCCAGCACGCGCGCTTCACCAATGTTGTCGCACAGCAACAGCGCTACGCCAACGGACATATCGTCCAGACGCCCCGCCGCATTCAGCCGTGGCCCGAGGGCAAAACCTAAATCACTGGCTGCCAGCTTTAGGGGGTCGCGATTGGAAATCTCCAGCAGCGCTTTAATACCTGGGCGGCATTTTCCAGCACGGATACGGCTTAAGCCTTGCCACGTCAGAATGCGGTTATTGGCATCCAACGGGACCACGTCCGCCACCGTGCCAAGCGCAACCAGATCGAGCAAATCCGCCAGGTTCGGCGGTGCAATGCCTCGCTCATCAAACCAGCCTTTGTCACGCAGGAAAGTGCGCAGCGCCAGCATCAGATAGAAGGCTACACCAACGCCTGCCAGCGATTTCGACGGGAACTCACAGTCGTGCAGGTTAGGATTAATGATCGCCTCTGCGCCCGGCAGCGTATCCCCAGGCAGGTGGTGATCGGTCACAACGACCGGGATCCCCAACGTTCTGGCATGTTCGACACCCGCGTGAGACGAGATGCCGTTGTCTACGGTGACAATCAGCTGAGCACCACGGGCATGGGCCTGATCAACGACTTCCGGGCTTAAACCATAACCGTCCTCAAAACGATTTGGCACCAGGTAGTCAACGTTACTGCAGCCCAACGCGCGCATCGCCAGGATGCTTAGCGCCGTGCTGGTCGCGCCATCGGCATCGAAATCGCCAACAACGATGATGCGAGTTCCCGCACGAAAGGCGCTGTAGAGGATCTCAACCGCCTTTTCGACACCGTTTAAATGCTGCCACGGCAGCATTCCTTTGACGCTACGCTCAAGCTCCTGCGCGCTACGTACACCACGGCTGGCGTATAAACGGCGCAGCAGCGGCGGTAAGTCGGCAGGTAGCTCGGCTGTCTCGTCGGCTTCACGCCGACGAAGTTGTATCTGTTGTTTCACGCGAATTATTTACCGCTGGTCTGTTTTGCATGTGCGTCGAGGAATTCTTTCATCTCTTTCGGGCCCTGATAACCAGGTACGACATAGCCATTGCTCAGCACAATCGCCGGTGTACCGCTGACGCCAAACTGTACGCCCAGCGCATAGTGGTTAGCGATATCCACATCACAGGTCGCCGCTTTCACGCCCTTGCCAGTCATCGCGTCGTCAAAGGCTTTGTTTTTGTCCTTAGCACACCAGATAGACTTCATGTCTTGTTCAGCCTGGCTGTCCAGCCCCTGACGTGGGAAGGCCAGATAACGTACGGTGATCCCCAACGCATTGTAATCTTTCATCTCTTCATGCAGCTTGTGGCAGTAACCACAAGTGATGTCGGTGAAAACGGTAATGACGTGTTTTTCCTGCGGCGCTTTGTAGATGATCATCTCTTTTTCCAGCGCGTTCAGATGCTTCATCAGCAGTTGGTTGGTGACATTCACCGGACTTGCGCCGCTCACGTCGTACATCGGTCCCTGAATAATATGTTTACCGTCTTCAGTTACGTACAGCACGCCGCTATTGGTCAGTACGGTTTTCATGCCCGCAACCGGAGCAGGTTGAATCTCGGTGCTCTGCACACCCAGCTTTGCTAATGACTGACGAATTGCCGCGTCGTCTGCATGTACCATGCCGGAAAACGCCGTCGCCAGAAGGGTGAACATCATAAAACGTTTTTTCATAGCCTATCCTATCCTGTCAGCACTCACGCTCGCGGGTGATGCTGTTGATGTAGTTGCCGCAAGCGCTCCGTTGCGACATGAGTATAAATCTGCGTTGTCGAGAGATCGCTATGCCCCAGTAGCATCTGCACCACGCGCAGGTCTGCGCCATGGTTGAGCAGATGCGTGGCAAACGCGTGCCGCAGGACGTGCGGTGACAGCTTTTCGCTGTCGATTCCCGCCAACACAGCATAGTGTTTGATACGATGCCAGAAGGTCTGACGGGTCATCTGTTGCGCCCGCTGACTAGGAAACAGCACATCAATCGATACGCCGTTGAGCAACCATGGACGCCCATGCTCCAGGTAAGTTTCCAGCCAGTACACAGCCTCCTCACCCAACGGGACAAGGCGCTCTTTGTTACCTTTACCGATCACCCGTACCACACCCTGACGCAGGCTGACGTCACTCATCGTCAGTCCTACCAGTTCAGACACGCGCAGGCCTGTTGCATACAGCACTTCCAGCATGGCTTTGTCGCGTAGCTCCAGCGGTTGCTCAATAAGCGGCGCTTGTAGCAGCCGCTCAACCTGCGCTTCGCTGAGATCTTTAGGCAGGCGCTGCGGAAGTTTAGGTGATGCAAGCGAGGCGCTGGGGTCATCTTCGCGATATTTTTCGCGGTACAGATGCTGAAAAAAACGTCGCGTCGCACTGAGCAAACGTGCGGAACTGGTGGCTTTATACCCTCCATCCATCCGCTCAGCCAGCAAGGCTTGCAGATCATCACTTTGCGCGGTCGCAAGCGAAGCGCCGCGGTGATGTAACCATTCCACAAGCATGGTCAGATCGCGACGATACGCACTTAATGTGTTTTCCGCCAGATTTCGTTCCAGCCACAGGGCATCAAGAAACTGCTCGATGCGCGCCAGATCCTGTTCCACTCGCGCCCCTTATTCCACTCTCATTTTTGATGCATTATGCCTCATTGTGCCGAGAATGCGGCGATTCTGTTACACTACCCGCAACGCTACAGCAGAATTGAGATGTTTACGTCATGAACATGGGTCTTTTTTACGGTTCCAGCACCTGCTACACCGAAATGGCAGCAGAAAAAATCCGCGATATCCTGGGTCCCGAACTGGTGACACTGCACAACCTCAAAGACGATTCCCCGACCCTAATGGAGCAATATGACGTGCTCATTTTGGGCATCCCAACCTGGGATTTCGGTGAAATTCAGGAGGACTGGGAAGCGGTCTGGGAGCAACTGGACGACCTCAACCTGGAAGGCAAGATTGTCGCACTTTACGGTATGGGCGATCAGTTGGGATACGGCGAATGGTTCCTGGATGCGTTGGGTATGCTGCACGATAAACTGATCACCAAAGGTGTAAAGTTTGTCGGCTACTGGCCCACCGAAGGCTACGAATTCACCAGCGATAAACCCGTCATTGCTGATGGACAACTGTTTGTTGGCCTGGCGCTGGATGAGACAAACCAGTACGATCTCAGCGATGAACGCATTCAGGCCTGGTGCGAGCAAATTCTTGGGGAAATGGCCGAGCACTGGTCCTGATAACCGATTTGCCGGATGACGGCGTAAATGCCTTATCCGGCCTGCATGACGCACCTAACTGTAGGCATTCAAGCTGCGCGCCATCAGGCATGTGTCATGCGTTACCCTTGCTTCGCCTTTTGCAGCATCAACCGTCGTAAATCCCGCCACTCTGCATCATCCATACTGTCTGCTGCCAGCCACAAATGTTGACGTTTTCCGGCATCAGATCGCAAACGCAGCATCATGCCTGTTTTAACCATCCAGGGGGCGCTAACGATAGACCACTCTTGCCCTTGCCAGCGCAGACGGCCATCCATCAATAGCCGAATCTCACCCTGACAGGCGTTGATTCGACGCTGACTGCGAACGCTATCGAACACCACCAGAGAGAGTAAAACCAGCCATAATGGGGTGTAGCTCAACGGCCAGGGCATCAATAAAATAAACACCGCGACCAGCCCATGAATTAGCAGTGAAAGCCACTGCGCGCGCCATGATACGCGTAAATCAGATTGCCACTGGACCACGTTCCCGATTCCGTGTCTGGATAAGTCGCACCATCTGTTCCAGCTGCTCATCAGCTGGTTTCCCATGATTCATCAACCAGTTAAATAAATCTGGATCATCACATTCTAGCAGACGGATAAAGATACGTTTTTCTTCGTCACTTAAGCTGTCATATTCATGTTCGAAAAACGGCATGATCGAGATGTCCAGCTCGCGCATACCGCGGCGGCATGCCCAATGAATACGTGCTTTGTTGTTAATATCCATGTTCTTCTCCCTGTCTCGCGAAAACGAAGTATCCCGCTATTGTAACGTGTTTTTCCCGCTCTTTTTACGGGAATATCAGTAAACTGAAGCTCGCTCGCTAAATAAAACCTTATTAAGCCAAAGGATTCACCAATTTTGGATGTCTCCTCGCAAAGCACAATATATGGCACAAATAGCCTGTTTAAACCGCTTGCAATGGGCCATAGCTCTTTTACCATTAGTCATCATCACTGCGTTAAGCAAATCAGGACATTATTATGGCTTTTACATCTTTTCCTCCTCGCCAGCCTTTTGCGTCAACGCGTTTACCTCTGACGCTAATGACGCTCGATGACTGGGCGCTCGCCACCATCACCGGTGTCGACAGTGAGAAGTATATTCAGGGTCAGGTCACGGCGGATGTCAGCCAGATGACCGAGCATCAGCACCTGTTGGCTGCACATTGTGACGCCAAAGGTAAAATGTGGAGCAACCTGCGTCTGTTCCGCCGGGGTGACGGTTTTGCATGGCTTGAGCGCCGTAGCCTGCGTGATGCGCAGCTCACTGAGCTGAAAAAATACGCGGTCTTCTCGAAGGTGGCGATCGCCCCAGACGACGAGCGCGTCTTGCTGGGTGTAGCGGGATTCCAGGCTCGTGCAGCGCTGGCCAATCTCTTTAGCGAATTACCGAACAGTGATAAGCAGGTCATTACCGAAGGTGCCTCCACGGTATTGTGGTTCGAACACCCTGCCGAACGTTTTCTGCTGATCGTTGATGCCACCACAGCAGAAACCTTGGTTGAAAAGCTGCGTGGCGAAGCTGAGTTAAATAACAGCCAGCAGTGGCTGGCGCTGGATATCGAAGCGGGTATCCCCGTTATTGATACAGCCAACAGTGCACAGTTTATTCCACAGGCTACCAATCTGCAGGCTCTGGGCGGGATCAGCTTTAAAAAAGGCTGCTACACCGGTCAGGAAATGGTGGCTCGTGCAAAATTCCGCGGAGCCAACAAACGCGCCATGTGGACTTTGGCGGGTGCCGCCGGTCGAGTACCGGAAGCTGGCGAAGACCTTGAATTAAAAATGGGCGAGAACTGGCGTCGTACTGGTACCGTACTTGCTGCAGTACAACTGGCCGATGGTCAGGTACTGGTGCAGGTTGTGATGAATAACGACATGGAGGCCGACAGCGTGTTCCGCGTTCGTGACGACGCAAAAACGCTGCGTATCGTACCGCTGCCATATTCGTTAGACGAAGAGTAATTGGTAGGCCTGATAAGCGCAGCGCCATTAGGCAATTCGGCACAGGCCGCCGGATTGCGGCATTGCCTCGTCCGGCCAACAAAATACAGCCCGGGCGAGGCGTTTACGCCGCCCCCGGGGTTGCACTGAATCTATGCGTGTTGCCCCACGTACAGATAGATCGCCAGGAAGTGGCAAACGCTGCCGCCCAGCACAAAACCGTGCCAGATCGCATGGTTATAAGGAATACGCTTACAGACGTAGAAAATTACGCCCAGCGAATACACCACACCGCCAACAGCCAGCAACGTCACGCCTCCCGCCGCCAACTTCACCGCCAGTTGATACACCACAATCAGCGAAAGCCAGCCCATTGTCAGGTAAGTCACCAGCGACAGAATTTTAAACCGGTGTGCGATGGTCAGTTTGAATAAAATACCGAGCAGCGCCAGGCTCCAGATAACAATCATCAACCCACGAGCCAGCGGCGAATCAAGCCCCACCAGCAGAAATGGCGTATAGGTCCCGGCAATCAGCAGATAAATCGCACAGTGGTCGAATTTTTTCAGCCAGACTTTCGCTCTCTGATGGGGGATCGCGTGATACAAGGTTGAGGCGAGGAACAGCAGGATCATGCTGCCGCCGTACAGGCTATAGCTGGTAATCGCCATAGCGCTGGCATTGGTATCCACTGCCTGAACCAGCAACAACACCAGTCCGACAATCCCAAACACCAGCCCGATACCGTGACTGATGCTGTTGGCTATTTCCTCTGCCAGCGAATATCCCTGCGCGATTAATGGCTTCTGAACCATAACTTACTCCCGAGAAACGAACCCTATCGTGATTGCTCCTCTAGCGTAACTGAGAATGGTTCCAGTGAACACCTGTTAGCTAAAATAATTACCAGATAAATATTTACCATTAAAAATCATAGTTTTAGTTTTTAAATTTCAGCTAACATGCGTACTATTAAAATCAAAGGTATTTAAAATCAATCACATAAAATTGCGTCTGATCCGGGTAAATCTCGGCAATGACACGTTTAAGTTCTTCAAGCGTCATGTTTTCCTGCTGGGCATGTTTATCCGTCAGCGTATCCAGCGTGACGGTTGAGGTGCCAACAACCTCAATCGTGCAGAAGTAACCGTCATCTTCGAAGCGCCCAACCCGTAAAATGTCCCCGGCTTTGAAGTGTGATTCAGACTCGTCACGAATAGTGATGGTCTTGCGTCCGGCCAGAATGTCATCCTGGAAACGCTGAAAAAAAGTGATGTCATTTGGCTGCATGTTATTATTCCCTGTAGATGAAGTCTGATGAGTGAGTTTTGCCATTGTGAGTATGTTCTCCCACGCTGCCATCGCCAGTCTCAACAATCTTGAGATGCTGGTCTACAACTATGTCATCAAAAACCGTGACAAAGTCATGTACATGACCATTCGCGAACTGGCCGATGCCGTGGGTGTTTCCACTACCACCGTACTGCGCTTTTGCCGCAAGCTTAAGTGTGAAGGTTACTCAGAATTTCGCGTGCGCTTCAAATTATATTTAGAGCAGAATGAACCGCAACAGGCTAATTTCGGTGCCAGCGAAATTATCAGCTTCTTTAAAGGCGTTAATAATGATGAGTTCGATAACCTGCTCGATCAGGCTGTTGATATTATATTATCTTCCGAACGTATTATATTCGTCGGAGCGGGAACATCCGGAGCCTTAGCCAAATATGGCGCACGTTTTTTCTCAAACGTTGGAAAATTCAGTAATCACATTGATGATCCTTATTTCCCGGTAACGAATGACATGACCAGAAACGCGCTGGCGATCGTGCTTTCCGTTTCCGGTGAAACAGAAGAGATCCTGCGTTTTGCCAGCCAGTTCAGCCTGCATAACTGTAGGGTCCTGTCTGTCACCAGTCATGAACATTCGCGGCTGGCCAAATTGGCTGACTTTAATCTCTCCTGGCACGTTCCACAGACGCGCATTGCCGGGGTATACGATATAACTACGCAGATCCCTGTTATTTATATTCTGGAATCACTCGGCCGCAAGTTGGCGAAAAGAATAGCGTAAAAAAACAATCTGTTTTTTGGATGTAACAAATCACATTAGCGCTATTTTGTTATATCGTGACATTTATCTTTCCTTTGTTAGACTCAAAATCAGATGGTATTAATTTGAGACTGAGCGCAGATGAAAAAACTTACCTTACCAAAAGATTTTTTATGGGGTGGCGCGGTTGCGGCGCACCAGGTTGAAGGCGGCTGGAACAAAGGTGGCAAAGGCCCCAGCATTTGCGATGTACTGACCGGAGGGGCACACGGCGTTCCGCGAGAAATCACTCAGGAAGTTGAGCCCGGTAAGTACTACCCCAACCACGAAGCCGTCGATTTTTACGGTCATTACAAAGAAGACATCAAGCTGTTTGCCGAGATGGGCTTCAAATGCTTCCGTACCTCAATCGCCTGGACCCGTATCTTCCCCAAAGGGGACGAAAGCCAGCCGAATGAAGAAGGGCTAAAGTTCTACGACGACATGTTCGATGAACTGCTGAAGTACAACATCGAACCGGTCATCACCCTTTCCCACTTTGAAATGCCGCTGCACCTGGTTCAACAATACGGTAGCTGGACCAATCGTAAAGTCGTCGATTTCTTTGTCCGATTTGCTGAAGTCGTTTTTGAGCGCTACAAGCACAAGGTCAAATACTGGATGACCTTTAACGAGATCAACAACCAGCGCAACTGGCGCGCACCGCTGTTTGGTTATTGCTGCTCCGGCGTGGTGTATACCGAGCATGAAAACCCGGAAGAAACCATGTACCAGGTGCTGCATCACCAGTTCGTGGCCAGCGCTCTGGCAGTGAAAGCCGCACGTCGCATCAACCCGGAAATGAAAGTCGGCTGCATGCTGGCGATGGTGCCACTTTACCCATTCTCCTGTAAGCCTGAAGATGTGATGTTCGCGCAGGAATCGATGCGTGAGCGCTACGTTTTCACCGACGTTCAACTGCGCGGCTACTATCCATCATATGTACTGAACGAGTGGGAACGCCGCGAATTCAACATCCGAATGGAAGCCGGAGATGAGCAAATCCTGCGTGAAGGCACCTGTGACTATCTCGGATTCAGTTACTACATGACCAACGCGGTAAAAGCGGAAGGCGGCAGCGGCGATGCCATTTCTGGTTTTGAGGGCAGCGTACCGAACCCGCACGTAAAAGCGTCCGACTGGGGCTGGCAGATTGATCCGGTCGGTCTGCGTTACGCCTTATGCGAACTGTATGAGCGCTATCAGAAACCGCTATTTATCGTAGAAAACGGATTTGGTGCCTACGACAAAGTGGAAGAAGACGGCAGCATCAACGACGACTATCGCATCGACTATTTGCGCGCCCACGTTGAAGAGATGATGAAAGCGGTAACGTATGATGGCGTAGACCTGATGGGCTACACTCCGTGGGGCTGCATCGACTGTGTCTCGTTCACCACCGGTCAGTACAGCAAGCGCTACGGCTTTATCTACGTGAACAAACACGACGACGGCACCGGCGATATGTCGCGTTCACGCAAGAAAAGTTTTAACTGGTACAAAGCGGTGATTGCCAGCAACGGCGAGAAACTTTGATTTTTTGCCGGATGGCGGCGTAAACGCCTTATCCAGCCTACAGATTAAATTCCCGTAGGCCGGATAAGCGTAGCGCCAACCGGCGATTAAACCCTACTTCCCGCCAGCCAGTTCCAGAAAACTGCCCGTTACGTACGACGCCTTCTCGCTCAGCAGCCAGGTAATCGCCTGCGCGACCTCCTCCGGTTGTCCGCCGCGCTGCATAGGCAACATCGATTTCACGCGATCGACCCTTCCCGGCTCGCCGCCTGATGCGTGCATTTCAGTGTAGATAAGACCAGGTCGTACGCAGTTTACGCGGATCCCTTGCGCCGCAACCTCCAGAGCAAGGCCGGTGGTGAGTGTGTCCACAGCGCCTTTTGAGGCCGCGTAATCAACATATTCGAATGGCGCACCAAGCCGCGATGCCGCCGAAGAGACATTCACAATCGCCCCGCCTTGCCCTCCGTGTTTGAACGACATGCGCTTTACCGCTTCCCGACAACACAAAAAATAGCCGGTAACATTGGTCGCCAGCACGCGGTTAATTCTTTCGGCGGTTAGGCTTTCCACCGTGCTCTGTTCAAACAAAATCCCGGCATTATTAACTAACGCAGTCAGTGGTTCACCTTCGCGGTCAATAGATTCAAACATTGCCACAACCTGGCTTTCATCGCTGATATCAGCCCGTAGAGCAAACGCCTTTCCCCCGGCAGCGACAATAGTATTCACCACCTCCGTTGCTGCACGGATATTGTGATGAAAGTTAACCGCAACCGTGTAACCCTCTTGCGCTAACTGCAGCGCGGTTGCCCGCCCGATGCCGCGACTGCCGCCAGTAACCAATGCGATTCCCATGGATACCTCCAGATATGAAAAAGCCGGGAGGCGTCTTCGCCTTACCCGGCCTACAAAAGCTTTACTGCGCGGAAAAGTTACTGATATTCGCTCATCGGCACGCAGGAGCAGAACAGGTTACGGTCACCGTAAACATCATCAAGGCGTTTCACGGTCGGCCAGTATTTGTTCGCCACACCAGCCGGGAAGACGGCGATTTCTCGGCTATAACCGTGATTCCACTCCGCGACCAGCTCGTTTTGCGTGTGCGGTGAGTTAACCAGCGGGTTATCTTCCAGTGACCATTCACCGGCTTTCACGCGATCGATTTCAGCGCGGATTGCCAGCATCGCATTGATAAAGCGATCAAGTTCCACTTTGCTTTCAGATTCAGTCGGTTCAACCATCAGGGTACCCGCGACCGGGAATGACATAGTCGGCGCATGGAAACCGTAATCGATCAGGCGCTTGGCAATATCCAGTTCGCTGATGCCGGTCTCTTCTTTCAGTGGGCGAATGTCGAGAATGCATTCATGCGCCACGCGACCGTCGCGACCGGTATACAGCACCGGATAAGCATCTTTCAGACGGCTGGCAATGTAGTTAGCGTTAAGGATAGCCACCTGGCTTGCCTGCTTCAGACCTTCTGCACCCATCATACGGATATACATCCAACTGATTGGCAGAATGGATGCGCTACCGAACGGCGCCGCTGAAACTGCGCCCTGACGGGTGAGCATTCCTTCAATCTGCACTACGCTGTGACCCGGTACAAACGGTGCCAGATGTGATTTGACGCCAATCGGTCCCATACCTGGGCCGCCGCCGCCGTGCGGAATGCAGAATGTTTTATGCAGGTTGAGGTGCGAGACATCTGCGCCGATAAAGCCCGGCGTGGTGATCCCAACCTGAGCGTTCATGTTCGCACCATCAAGGTAAACCTGGCCGCCAAACTGGTGTACAACGTCGCACACTTCACGGATCGTTTCTTCATACACGCCGTGAGTAGACGGATAGGTCACCATGATGCAGGAGAGATTCGCAGCATGTTGTTCTGCTTTTGCTCGCAGATCGTCCAGGTCGATGTTGCCGTTCTTATCACACGCGACAACCACAACCTGCATCCCCGCCATCTGTGCAGATGCCGGATTGGTGCCGTGGGCAGAAGCCGGGATCAAACAGATATCGCGATGGCCTTCGTTACGGCTTTCGTGATAGTGACGAATCGCCAGCAGACCCGCATACTCGCCCTGCGCGCCGGAGTTCGGCTGCATGCAGACGGCGTCATAACCGGTCAGTTTTACCAGCCACTCGGAAAGCTGGCCGATCATCTGGTGATAACCTTCTGCCTGCTCTGGCGGGCAGAACGGGTGAAGTTCAGCGAATTCCGGCCAGGTGATAGGGATCATCTCGGCGGCAGCGTTCAGCTTCATGGTGCAAGAACCCAGCGGGATCATTGCCTGGTTCAGCGCCAGATCTTTGCGCTCCAGCGAGTGCATGTAGCGCATCATTTCGGTTTCGCTGTGATAGCGATTAAACACCGGATGGCTGAGGATCGCATCGTCACGCAGCATGCTGTCCTGAATGGAACGGCTGTCGAGCGCCACATCTTTATCCAGCGTATCGATATTCAAACCGTGGCTGTCGCCCAGCAGAACATTGAACAACTGCACCACGTTTTCACGGGTGGTGGTTTCATCGAGCGTAATACCTACCGCGTTATGGATATCGCTACGCAGGTTGATTTCTGCCGCTTCGGCACGCGCCAGAACAGCCGCTTTGTCGGCCACTTCAACACACAGAGTGTCGAAGTAGTGCGCATGGCGCAGCTTCAGCCCTTTCTGTTGCAGACCGGCCGCCAGAATATCAGTCAGGCGGTGGATGCGATTAGCGATACGTTTCAGGCCAACCGGACCATGATAAACGGCATACAGGCTGGCGATGTTGGCCAGCAGAACCTGCGAGGTACAAATGTTGGAGTTCGCTTTCTCACGGCGGATATGCTGCTCGCGAGTCTGCATCGCCATGCGCAGTGCGGTATTGCCCGCCGCATCTTTCGATACGCCGATAATACGGCCTGGCATGGAGCGTTTGAATTCGTCTTTAGCGGCGAAGAATGCCGCGTGTGGGCCGCCGTAACCCATCGGTACGCCGAAGCGTTGCGCAGAGCCGAAAACAATATCCGCGCCCTGTTTGCCCGGTGCAGTCAGCAGTACCAGCGCCATAAAGTCGGCAGCGACACTGACCACAACTTTACGGGATTTCAGCTCGGCAATCAGTTTGCTGTAGTCGTGCACTTCACCGGTAGTGCCAACCTGCTGCAACAGCACGCCAAACACATCCTGGTGATCCAGTGCTTTCGCCGCGTCATCAACAATGACGTCAAAGCCAAAGGTTTCTGCACGGGTGCGAACCACGTCCAGCGTTTGCGGGTGAACATCAGCCGCCACAAAGAAACGGTTGGCATTTTTCAGTTTGCTGACACGTTTGGCCATCGCCATGGCTTCAGCAGCCGCAGTGGCTTCATCCAGCAGAGAAGCGGAAGCCATATCCAGCCCCGTCAGGTCCAGTGTGACCTGTTGGAAGTTCAGAAGAGCTTCCAGTCGTCCCTGGGAGACTTCCGGCTGATACGGCGTATATGCGGTGTACCAGCCTGGGTTTTCCAGCATGTTACGCAGAATAACCGGTGGCAACTGCACGGCGGTGTAGCCCATGCCAATGTAGGACGTGAAGCGCTTGTTACGCCCGGCGATGGCTTTTAATTCAGCCAGCGCAGCGTATTCGGTCGCCGCCTCGCCAACCTGTGGCGGGGTTGCGAGCTGAATGTCTTTCGGCACAATCTGGCCGATCAGCGCGTTTAACGACTCGGCGCCAACCGCATTCAGCATCTCTTGCTGCTGCGCGGCGTCCGGTCCGATGTGGCGTTCAATGAAAGCGCCGCTGTTTTCAAGCTGGCTTAACGTCTGTGTCATGGGCGATGGTTCCTGAAACGTGCAGTGAATCGTGATTGTCTCTAACTCAATTGCCCGGTGGCGCTGACGCTTACCGGGCCTACATAAAACCGTAGGCCGGATAAACGCAGTGCCATCCGGCACAATCTTATTCGTCTTCCAGTAATGCCTCGTACGCAGTGGCATCCAACAGCGATTCAATTTCGCTTTCATCGCTGGCTTTGATTTTGAAAATCCAGCCGCCCGCATACGGTTCGCTGTTGACCAGTTCCGGGGAGTCGCTGAGCGCATCGTTAACCGCAACAATCTCACCGCCTACTGGCGCATAGATATCGGATGCCGCTTTTACGGACTCCGCAACGGCGCAATCATCGCCCGCGCTGACGGTGGCGCCAACTTCTGGCAGGTCAACGAAAACCATGTCACCTAACAGCTCCTGAGCGTGTTCGGTGATACCAACGGTGTAAGAGCCGTCAGCTTCTTTGCGCAGCCATTCGTGTTCTTTGCTGTATTTCAGTTCTGCAGGTACGTTGCTCATCAATCAATCTCCAAAAAAGGATGAATTACGCGACGGCTTTGCCGTTACGCACAAAAACAGGTTTAGTCACTTTTACCGGCATTTCACGGTTACGGATCTGTACGATCGCAGTCTCACCGATACCCGCAGGCACGCGCGCCAACGCGATGCTGTAACCCAGGGTTGGGGAGAATGTGCCACTGGTGATAATGCCTTCATGCTGGTTGCCAGAAGCATCGGTGAAACGCACTGGCAGTTCATTACGCAGCACGCCCTTCTCAGTCATCACCAGCCCGACCAGCTGTTCGTGGCCTTTTTCACGCTGCATTTCCAGCGCTTCACGACCAATAAAGTCGCGGTCAGCCGGTTCCCACGCGATGGTCCAGCCCATGTTGGCCGCCAGCGGAGAAATACCTTCGTCCATCTCCTGGCCATACAGGTTCATACCCGCTTCCAGACGCAGGGTGTCGCGCGCGCCGAGACCACAAGGTTTGACGCCTGCTTGTACCAGCGCACGCCAGAAATCAGCCGCTTTTTCATTCGGCATGGCGATTTCATAGCCTGCTTCGCCGGTATAACCGGTGGTTGCGATAAACAAATCACCTGCCTGAACGCCGAAAAACGGCTTCATGCCTTCAACCGCATGGCGCTGCTCGTCAGTAAACAACGTAGCTGCTTTTTCCTGCGCATTTGGCCCCTGCACCGCAATCAGCGACAGGTCGTCACGAACGGTGATGTCTATGGCGTAAGGTTCAGCGTGTTGGGTAATCCAGGAGAGGTCTTTTTCGCGGGTGGCGGAGTTTACAACGAGGCGGAAGAAATCTTCAGTGAAGTAGTAGACAATCAGGTCATCTATCACGCCGCCCGAAGCGTTGAGCATCCCGGAGTAGAGGGCTTTACCCGATTTCGTTAGCTTCGCGACGTCATTTGCCAGCAGATAACGCAAGAACTCCCGGGTGCGGCTACCGCGCAGGTCGACGATGGTCATATGCGACACATCAAACATTCCGGCGTCGGTGCGAACAGCATGGTGTTCATCGAGCTGAGAACCGTAATGCAGTGGCATCATCCAGCCATGGAAATCGACCATGCGCGCGCCACATAGCGTGTGTTGTTCGTACAAAGGAGTCTGTTGAGCCATCTTTTCCTCGTTGAATAAGCGGGGCTACCAACTCTTTCGCGGTGAAATTTTCGCCACGAAACCCAGCACCGCAGCCGCTCCAGGGGCTACGACGCAAACGTTCTCTTTGTCCTGAACTTACCACCGAAACAGACGCTAAACCATAAGTCAAAATTAACCATCACATTAGCTTATGGCGAAAAACAGCCAGATCACCAACAGAATAAAACTCCATACAAATAGCAATTAATCAGAACAACAAACAAAGGTAAGCGTAAAATCACAGCACCAACCCACATTAAATGTGGAAAAAATGTCAAAAATGGCGTTATGAAAAAAACGTAATATTAGAAAAACTAATGCGAAAAAAGGCGTGGAATTAGATTATTTCAAATGAGAGAAGCACCCCGGCGCGAAGGCCGGGAGAGGAAAGTGTGACGGGTCTCAAACTCTTAAGATTGTCCTTACGGACACTAACGTAACCACTCGGGAAGATCGTTCAGTCCCATCGCCTGACGGATGAGTTGTGGTTTTACACCCGGGAGGGTATCGGCCAGTTTCAGCCCAATATCGCGTAGCAGTTTTTTCGCCGGATTCTCGCCTGCAAACAGTTCACGGAAACCCTGCATCCCCGCCAGCATCAGCGCTGCGCTGTGCTTACGGCTGCGCTCGTAGCGGCGTAAATAGAGATACTGCCCAATATCTTTGCCCTGACGCTGTAGCCGCTTAAGCTCATCGATCAGTTCCGCCGCATCCATAAAGCCAAGGTTAACCCCCTGACCCGCCAGCGGGTGGATGGTATGCGCCGCATCCCCCACCAGCGCCAGACGATGGGCCGCGAACTGGCGAGCATAACGTCCCGTCAGCGGAAACGCCTGACGTTCGCTTTCAAGGCTGCACAGCCCCAGACGATTATCAAAGGCGATATTCAGCGCCTGATTAAACTCGTCAACGCTTGCCTGCTGCATACGTTCTGCTTCCTGCGGCGAGAGCGACCAGACAATAGAACACAGGTGTGGATCGCTGAGTGGCAGGAATGCCAGGATCCCCTCACCATGAAACGCCTGACGCGCAACCGCACCGTGAGCTTCCTGCGTGCGGATAGTCGCCACCAGCGCATGATGACGGTAGTCCCAGAAGGTGAGCGGAATGTCCGCTTTATTGCGCAGCCAGGAATTAGCACCATCGGCACCGACGACCAGACGCGCCGTCAGCATTGCACCATCTTTGAGGCTCAGAAATGCCTCGTTCTCGCCCCAGGCCACCTGCTGTATTTCAGCTGGCGCCATCAGCGTAATATCCGCTGAACGCTGAGCCTTTTGCCACAGCGCATAATGGATTTCTGAGTTTTCAACGATGTGACCCAAATGGCTGTAGCCCATGCTCTGGTCATCAAATTCAATACGTCCAAAGCTGTCTTTGTCCCAGACTTCCATGCCGTGGTAGCAGCAAGCGCGACGAGCAACAATGTCGGACCAGACGCCAAGACGGGTAAGCAGTTTTTCGCTGGCTGCATTAATGGCCGAAACGCGAAGCTGAGGAGGTGCATCCGCCGCCAACGGCTGCGGAACATGTTGTTCTAATACAGCAACGCGCAACCCACTGCCCTGCAGGCCGCAGGCAACCGCCAGTCCCACCATGCCGCCACCAACAATTGCTACATCAACACTTTGCACTGTTTATACCTCGAAACCTGTAATCCGTAGGCCTGATAAGCGCAGTGCCATCAGGCATTTTTGCGGGGACCCTTGCCGGATGTCGGCGTTGCCTTATCCGGCCTACAGGTCATATTTATCGTGCAACCCAACCCAGGGTCCGCTCCGCCAGCGCATCGCGCGCAGGGGTGAATAATTCCATCGCCATCAACCCGACATTGCGCCCAACAACCAGCGGGGCCCAGTGATTGGCAAACAAATACACTAAATTGTTGGTCACACCAATCGTCGTCTCGCGATCGCGCTCGCGGCGCTGCTGATAGCGTGCCAGCACCGCATAATCACCCACATCTTCCGCGCCGTTCTGCGCCTGCGTCAACGTCTCAGCAAGGCTCATTACATCGCGCAGGCCAAGGTTGAAACCTTGCCCGGCAATGGGATGCAGCGTCTGGGCGGCGTTCCCTACCAGCACGGTACGATGGGTAATCGCTTTCAGCGCCGTAGTTAACGAAAGCGGATAAGCGCTGCGTTTACCAGCCTGGGTAATACGTCCCAGTCGCCAGCCAAAAGCGGTTTGCAGTTCACGGCAAAACTGTTCGTCGGACCAGGCCATGATCTCATCACGCTGCTCCAGCGGATGGCACCACACCAGCGAGCAGCGACCGTCAGACATTGGCAGCATTGCCAGCGGACCATATTGCGTGAAGCGTTCAAACGCTCGCCCGTCGTGCGGTACAGAGGTCGTGACGTTGGCAATCACCGCCAGTTGCTCATAAGGCTGTTGCAGCCAGTCAACACCGCAGGCAGTCGCCAGTGCGGAACGCGTGCCGTCAGCAGCCACCAGCAGGCGACCGGTAATCATCTCGCCATTCTCCAGCGTCACTTCAACGCGCTCCTGCGTGCGCGACACGCTGGCTACGCGGTCGGGGCAGTGCAATGTGACGCCAGGTGCTTTGCGCAGCAGCGCAAACAGACGCAGCCCGACGTCGTGCAGTTCTACCACCTGACCCAGAGCCGGAATACGGTATTCCTGCGCATCCAGCGTCACAAATCCAGCATGGCCGCGATCGCTGACGTGAACCGTTTTAATGGCCGTTGCGCAATCGGCAATCGCCTGCCATACGCCAATTCGCGCCAGCTGTTGGCAGGTACCTGCCGCCAGCGCGATCGCCCGGGCGTCAAACCCAGGATGACGGTCAGTTTCAGGTTCGCTCGCTTCTATCAGATGAACTGGCAGCGTCCCATGACTGAGCTGGGAAATGGCCAGCGCCAGCGTCGCACCGACCATACCACCACCAACGATAATCACGCTCATTGCAGTCGCGCCGCAGCCATTAAAGCTTCAATGTCATCGGCTTTCTTCACTACGCTGACGGTCAGGTTTTCATTGCCGTCCTCGGTGATGAGGATGTCATCCTCAATACGAATACCGATACCACGATAGGCTGGTGGTACATCGGCATCCGGCGCGATATACAGTCCCGGTTCGACGGTGAGTACCATTCCCGGCTCAAGAATACGTGAGCGGTCCTGACCATAAACGCCGACGTCGTGCACATCCAGACCCAGCCAGTGACTTAGACCATGCATAAAGAATGGGCGGTGCGCATTTTCGGTAATCAACTGATCGACATCACCGTGCAGAATGCCAAGCTTCACCAGGCCCGTAATCATGATGCGCACCACTTCGCCAGTGACTTCCTGAATGGACGTTCCGGGACGATACAGACGCAGGCTGGTCTCTAAGGATTCCAGTACGATATCGTAGATTTCACGCTGTGCTGGGGTAAATTTACCGTTTACCGGGAAGGTCCGCGTAATGTCGCCCGCATAGCCTTTGTATTCACAGCCAGCGTCAATCAGCACCAGATCGCCATCGCGCATTTCACTTTCATTTTCGGTGTAATGCAGAATACAGCCGTTTTCACCGCTGCCGACAATCGTGTTATAGGACGGATAACGCGCGCCATGACGGGTAAATTCATGGTGAATCTCCCCTTCTAACTGGTATTCAAACATTCCCGGACGGCATTTTTCCATCGCGCGGGTATGCGCCAGTGCGGTGATTTCTCCGGCACGACGCATGACCGCAATTTCTTCCGGTGATTTGAACAGGCGCATTTCATGCACCATCGGACGCCAGTCGATAATCGCGGCAGGCGCGTGCAGATTTAGTCTGGAGCCTTTGCGCAGTTTATCCAGCGCCGTGCACACAATCTCGTCGGCCCAGGCATACTCGCCCTGAGCGTGGTATACCGCGTCCAGACCATTGAGCAGCAAATACAGCTGTTGATTGATTTCACTGAAGGCCAGCGCCCGGTCAACGCCAAGTTTTGCCGGGGCAGCATCCTGGCCCAGACGGCGGCCAAACCAGATCTCCGCCGTCAGATCGCGAACCCGATTGAACAAAACGCTGTGGTTATGAGTGTCATCACTTTTAATCAGCACCAGCACGGCTTCAGGTTCGTTAAAACCGGTGAAGTACCAGAAATCACTGCTTTGGCGGTAAGGGTATTCACTGTCCGCACTACGCGTCGCTTCCGGTGCGGCAAAAATCAGCGCGGCGCTGCCGGGCTGCATTTGTGCCAGTAAAGCCTGGCGACGACGCTGGAATTCTTGCTGAGATATCTCGCTCATCACACTCTCCTTTGCGTTTCGTTCTTAGTGCAGAGTCGGTTTACGGACTTCCGGCGCGGTCGGCTGCTGACGCGTAAACGTGTCATGGCACAGCAAGGCGGCTACGCGCACGTATTCGATGATCTCTTCGAGCGACATTTCCAGCTCTTCCTGATCTTCGTCTTCGTCATATCCCAACTGAGCGATATTGCGCAGGTCGTCAATCGCTTCCCCGGTTTCGCCGGTCACTTTGTCGAGCTTCGGCTGCGTGACGCCAAGGCCCAGTAAAAAGTGGTTTACCCATCCCGCCAGCGCATCGGCGCGATCGAACACGCTGACGTCATCCCCTTCAGGCAGATAAAGCTGAAAAAGGAAGCCGTCGTCTTCGAGGGCATCACTGGTGGCAGAGTGCATTTTCAGCAGCGCCTGAGCCAGCTCGTGACCAAAGGCCAGACCTTCGTTCGTCAGGTCGTGCAGCAGCGGCTGCCATGAGCTGTCGTTGTTTCCGCCGCAAATCATTCCGCTTATCAAGCCGTGCATTTCGGCCGGGGTTAATCCAGCCCCTTGTTGGTTCAAAAACTGGCTAACTTCGTTGTAACCAGGCATTTCGTTCTGTATAGACATAAGCATTCGTCATCAAAGGGAGGAATATTCATGGTATGCTACCACTTTGGACCCTGGTGGACCAGAAAAGGGCTTGTATCTTGATACCAGGGTAGCTATAGTGTCGCCCCTTCGCGGACCCACGGTCTGGAGACGAAGGCAGCGCAGTCAATCAGCAGGAAGGTGGCATGTCTGCACAACCCGTCGATATCCAAATATTTGGCCGTTCACTGCGAGTGAATTGCCCGCCTGAACAAAGGGATGCGTTGAATCAGGCTGCGGACGATCTCAATCAGCGATTGCAAGATCTGAAAGTTCGCACTAGAGTCACAAATACTGAGCAGTTGGTTTTCATCGCCGCGTTGAACATCAGCTATGAATTAACTCAGGAAAAAGCGAAGACGCGTGAGTACGCGGCGAGCATGGAACAACGTATTCGGATGCTACAACAGACCATCGAACAGGCGTTGCTTGATCAGGGTCGCATAACCGAAAAAACGGGCCAAAACTTTGAATAACACTTTTCGGTTTACTGTGGTAGAGTGACCGTGAAGACAAAATTTCTCTGAGATGTTTGCAAGCGGGCCAGTCCCCTGAGCCGATATTTCATACCACAAGAATGTGGCGCTCCACGGTTGGTGAGCATGCTCGGCCCGTCCGAGAAGCCTTAAAACTGTGACGACGCATTCACCTTGAACCAAGGGTTCAAGGGTTACAGCCTGCGGCGGCATCTCGGAGATTCCCTTCTACCTGGCAACAGCCATGACATTACTTTCTGAACTCCCTTTATCCCGGCAAGAAATCCGTCAACTGATTCGGCAGCGTCGTCGCGCGCTTACCTCCGAACAGCAACGACAATACGGTCAGCAAGCCGCAACCCGAATGCTCAGCTTTCCCCCTGTTGTACTCGCTCATACCGTGGCGGTATTCCTCTCGTTCGATGGCGAACTCGATACCCAGCCGCTAATAGATCAGCTGTGGCGAGCGGGCAAGCGCGTCTATCTTCCGGTTCTTCATCCCTTCAGCCCTGGCAACCTGCTGTTCCTGCATTATCATCCGCACAGCGACCTGGTAACCAATCGCTTAAAGATCCAGGAACCACGACTTGATGTACGTGACGTATTGCCGCTCTCACAGCTGGATGTACTGATTACGCCGTTAGTGGCGTTTGATGAGGTCGGGCAACGCCTGGGTATGGGCGGCGGATTTTACGATCGGACGCTTCAAAACTGGCAGCAGCATAAGATCCAGCCCGTAGGCTACGCGCACGATTGTCAGCGAGTGGAAAAGCTACCTGTCGAAGAATGGGATATCCCGCTGCCTGCGGTGGTGACGCCGTCCAAAATCTGGGAGTGGTAGCTTTTTTACCAATTGCGGCAAGGCTCGAAAACAGAATGTATGCGTGACAGGAAGAGATTTTGAGGCCGGGAAATCAGAGGAAAGATGGGCAGGTCATCGCCTGCCCATGTAGAGGAAATCAGTACAGCAGACGAGCGCGAATGGTTCCCGGAAGGGCTTTCATCGCCAGCAACGCTTTCTCTGCCACATCTTCATCCGCTTCAATATCAATAACCACGTAACCTACCTGTGCGGAAGTCTGCAGATACTGCGCGGCAATGTTGACGCCCTGCTCGGCAAAAATCTGGTTCAGCGCAGTCAGTACGCCCGGACGGTTTTCGTGAATGTGCATCAGACGACGACCGCCGTGCAGCGGCAGCGAAACTTCCGGGAAGTTAACAGCAGACAGCGTAGAGCCGTTGTCGGAATACTTGGTCAGTTTCCCAGCCACTTCCAGACCGATGTTTTCCTGTGCTTCCAGCGTTGAACCACCAATGTGCGGCGTCAGGATCACGTTGTCGAAATCACACAGCGGCGAAGTGAAAGGATCGCTGTTGGTTGCCGGCTCGGTTGGGAATACGTCGATTGCTGCCCCTGCCAGGTGCTTGGTCGCTAACGCGTCGCACAGCGCAGGAATATCAACAACTGTACCGCGTGCGGCGTTAATCAGCAGCGCGCCTGGTTTCATCAACGCAATCTCACGCGCGCCCATCAGATTTTTGGTGGAGGCATTTTCCGGTACGTGCAAACTGACCACGTCGCTCATATTGAGCAGGTCGGAAAGATGCTGCACCTGCGTGGCGTTGCCGAGCGGGAGTTTATTTTCAATATCATAGAAATAGACGTGCATCCCCAGCGATTCCGCCAGAATGCCTAGCTGAGTACCAATGTGACCATAGCCGATGATCCCCAGTTTTTTGCCACGCGCTTCAAACGAGCCGGTAGCCAGTTTATTCCACACGCCGCGGTGTGCTTTGGCGTTTGCTTCGGGTACGCCGCGTAGCAGCAGCAGCAGTTCGCCAATCACCAGTTCCGCAACGGAACGCGTGTTAGAGAATGGTGCGTTAAACACGGGGATACCGCGCTTTGCCGCAGCGCTGAGATCAACCTGGTTGGTGCCGATACAGAAGCAGCCAATCGCGACCAGTTTCTCTGCGGCGTCAATCACATCTTCAGTCAGATGGGTACGGGATCGCAGGCCAATGAAGTGGGCATCACGGATGGACTCTTTCAGTTGTTCAGTGTCCAGAGCGCCTTTATGAAACTCGATGTTGGTATAACCTGCTGCACGAAGGCTTTCGAGCGCTTTTTGATGCACGCCTTCAACCAGCAGAAATTTAATCTTATCTTTCTCCAGTGATACCTTTGCCATTTCCCCGACCCTGTCTTTTTTTGTTCAAACTGATGTGTTGTGTGTGGGATTTTCATCCGTCTCTTCAACATATCAAAAAATAATATTGCGGCAATATGAACGTTTGCGTCGCCGTGCTGAAGAAATGTCATTCAGAGAGAAATGTCAGAGGAAAATACTGGCGATAACTTTTTCTTTGGAGAGATCGGCAGGACAATATTATAAACGTGACACAAGTCACCAAATTTGCCCTGCCAAAATTTTTTTAACGGGAGAAGACACTCCCGTCAGATCATTTTACGATAGTTTTCACGCCGTCTGGTGTACCGATCAGCGCGACATCCGCACCACGGTTGGCAAACAGACCGACGGTTACCACGCCCGGAATCGCATTGATGGCGTTTTCCATCGCGATGGCATCGAGGATCTCCAGACCGTGTACATCAAGGATCACGTTACCATTGTCCGTCACTACGCCCTGACGGTATTCAGGACGACCGCCCAGCTTCACTAACTGGCGAGCCACAGCGCTGCGCGCCATTGGGATCACTTCAACCGGCAGCGGGAAGTTACCGAGAATATCGACTTCTTTGGACGCGTCGGCAATGCAGATAAATTTCTTCGCCACGGAAGCAATAATTTTTTCACGGGTCAACGCTGCGCCGCCGCCCTTGATCATCTGCATGTGGCCGTTGATTTCATCCGCGCCGTCAACGTATACGCCGAGGCTGTCCACTTCGTTAAGATCGAACACGTGGATACCGAGGCTTTTGAGTTTTTCGGTTGAAGCGTCCGAACTGGATACCGCACCTTCAATCTGACCTTTCATTGTGCCCAGCGCATCAATAAAGTGTGCGGCTGTTGAACCTGTACCTACGCCCACAATGGTACCGGGCTGTACATACTGAAGTGCCGCCCATCCTACTGCTTTTTTCAGTTCATCCTGCGTCATGATCGTTTCGCCTGTGGTGTGAATATGGTGGGAAAATTCACGCGCATTATAGAACATTGTGCAGAAAAATGTTCCCACACCCGCTCGCAAGCGGCGGATTTCGTCTTTACCCAACCTAAATTTGTGTCATAGTGCAGAACAAGCAAAATTTTCAGGAGTGCGTCAAAGCAATGAAACGTCCGGACTACAGAACACTACAAGCACTGGATGCGGTTATTCGTGAACGAGGATTTGAGCGCGCGGCGCAAAAGCTGTGCATCACGCAATCCGCGGTTTCACAGCGCATAAAACAGCTTGAGAATATGTTCGGACAACCGCTGCTGGTGCGTACCGTACCACCACGCCCAACCGAACAGGGGCAGAAACTACTGGCGCTTTTGCGTCAGGTTGAACTGCTGGAAGACGAGTGGCTGGGTGATGAACAAACCGGCTCGACGCCGCTGCTGCTCTCACTGGCGGTGAACGCCGACAGTCTGGCGACCTGGTTGCTTCCGGCGCTGGCTCCGGTACTGGCAAATTCGCCGATTCGGCTGAACCTGCAGGTTGAGGATGAAACCCGAACTCAGGAACGTCTGCGTCGTGGTGAAGTGGTCGGTGCGGTGAGTATTCAACATCAGGCGCTGCCAAGCTGTCTGGTGGATAAACTCGGCGCGCTGGACTACCTGTTTGTTGGCTCGAAACCTTTCGCCGAGCGTTATTTCCCTAACGGCGTCACCCGCTCTGCCCTGCTGAAAGCCCCGGCGGTAGCGTTTGACCATCTTGATGATATGCACCAGGCGTTCCTGCAACAAAACTTCGACCTGCCGCCAGGCAGCGTGCCGTGCCATATCGTTAACTCGTCTGAAGCCTTCGTTCAACTGGCGCGCCAGGGAACCACCTGCTGCATGATCCCCCACTTACAGATTGAGAAAGAACTGGAAAGCGGCGAGCTTATCGACTTAACACCGGGCCTGTTCCAGCGCCGGATGCTGTACTGGCACCGTTTTGCACCGGAAAGCCGCATGATGCGCAACGTCACCGATGCGCTGCTGGCCTATGGTCACAACGTACTGCGTCAGGATTAAACCGCTCATAACCTCTGAGTGCCGGATGGTGGCGTAACGCCCTATCCGGCCAACAAGCCTTTTACCCTCTTTTCATGCTATTCCCGCCACGTCTTTGAAATAAATCACAAAATCAAACACGCCACGCGGCAAAAAACGACGCCCTGTTGGCTATTTTTTGCTGGCGACAAGCCAAATGAAAAAGCTCACCGTATTCGCAAAGATTCAACTTATTGCGTAATACGGAGCAAAAAATGGCAAACGTGCAGGAGTGGCAAACACTCGCCAATAAAGAACTCAGTCGACGGGAAAAAACCGTCGAGTCGCTGGAAAGACAGACGGCGGAAGGGATTGCCATCAAGCCGCTGTACACCGAAGCGGACCTCGATAATCTGGAAGTCACGGGCACCCTTCCCGGCCTGCCGCCTTACGTGCGTGGCCCGCGCGCCACCATGTATACCGCGCAGCCGTGGACCATTCGTCAGTACGCCGGTTTCTCTACCGCCAAAGAGTCCAACGCCTTTTACCGCCGCAACCTCGCCGCCGGGCAAAAAGGGCTTTCCGTCGCCTTTGACCTTGCCACCCATCGTGGCTATGACTCTGACAACCCGCGCGTGGCGGGTGACGTCGGCAAAGCGGGCGTGGCGATCGATACCGTCGAAGATATGAAGATACTGTTCGACCAGATCCCGCTGGATAAGATGTCAGTATCGATGACCATGAACGGCGCGGTTCTGCCGGTGCTGGCGTTTTATATCGTCGCTGCAGAAGAACAAGGCGTAACGCCGGAACAACTCACCGGGACCATTCAGAACGATATTCTGAAAGAGTACCTGTGCCGCAACACCTACATTTATCCACCAAAACCGTCCATGCGCATTATCGCCGACATCATCGCCTGGTGCTCCGGCAACATGCCACGCTTTAACACCATCAGCATCAGCGGCTATCACATGGGTGAAGCCGGAGCGAACTGCGTGCAGCAGGTAGCGTTTACGCTGGCAGACGGTATTGAATACATCAAAGCTGCACTCTCCGCCGGACTGAAAATTGATGACTTCGCCCCGCGCCTGTCGTTCTTCTTCGGTATCGGCATGGATCTGTTTATGAACGTCGCCATGCTGCGCGCGGCGCGCTATTTGTGGAGTGAAGCGGTCAGCAGCTTTGGCGCGACCAACCCGAAATCTCTCGCTCTGCGTACCCACTGCCAGACGTCCGGCTGGAGCCTGACCGAGCAGGATCCATATAACAACGTGGTACGAACCACTATTGAAGCACTCGGCGCTACGCTTGGCGGCACCCAGTCGCTGCATACCAACGCCTTTGATGAAGCGCTCGGTCTGCCCACCGATTTCTCCGCCCGTATTGCGCGTAATACGCAAATCATCATTCAGGAAGAATCAGAGATCTGCCGCACCGTTGATCCGCTGGCCGGATCGTATTACGTCGAGTCACTCACCGATCAAATCGTGAAGCAGGCGCGCACGATCATCAAACAGATTGATGAGGCAGGCGGCATGGCGAAAGCAATCGAAGCCGGACTCCCTAAACGGATGATCGAAGAAGCTTCCGCGCGTGAACAATCGCTGATCGACCAGGGTAAGCGCGTTATCGTCGGCGTCAATAAGTACAAACTGGATAAAGAAGACGAGACGTCGGTACTGGAGATCGACAACGTGAAGGTGCGCAACGAGCAGATTGCTTCGCTGCAGCATATCCGCGCAACTCGCGACAATGATGCCGTCAAAGCCGCGCTCACAGCACTGACCCACGCCGCGCAGCATAATGAAAACCTGCTGGCTGCCGCCGTCAACGCCGCCCGCGTTCGCGCCACGCTGGGTGAAATCTCCGACGCGCTGGAAGTCGCTTTTGATCGGTATCTGGTTCCCAGCCACTGCGTCACCGGAGTGATTGCGCAAAGCTATCATCAGTCAGACAAATCCGCCGATGAGTTTGACGCTATCGTTGCGCAAACCGAGCAGTTCCTCGCGGAAAATGGCCGCCGCCCGCGTATTCTGATCGCCAAGATGGGTCAGGACGGCCACGATCGCGGCGCGAAGGTAATCGCCAGCGCCTATTCCGATCTCGGTTTCGATGTCGATCTCAGCCCGATGTTCTCCACTCCGGAAGAGATCGCCCGTCTGGCGGTAGAAAACGATGTGCATGTAATAGGCGCATCGTCACTGGCGGCGGGCCATAAAACGCTGATTCCTGAGTTGGTTACCGCACTCAAAAAATGGGGGCGTGAAGATATCTGCGTGGTAGCAGGAGGCGTTATTCCGCCACAGGATTACGCCTTCCTGCACGAACATGGCGTGGCAGCCATTTATGGCCCCGGCACGCCAATGCTCGACAGCGTCCGCGATGTGTTAACCCGTATCAGTCAGCATCATGATTAACGCCGCCACGCTTGAAGATACCGTCCGCCGTTTGCGACTCGGCGAACGGGCTACGCTCGCCCAGGCGATGACGCTGGTCGAAAGCAACCACCCGCGCCACCAGCCACTGAGTACGCAATTGCTGGACGCGATAATGCCGTTCACCGGTAACGCCCTGCGTTTGGGGATCACCGGTACGCCGGGCGCGGGCAAAAGCACTTTCCTAGAAGCATTCGGCATGCTGCTTATCCACCACGGATTACGGGTAGCGGTGATCGCCGTCGATCCCAGCAGCCCGGTCAGCGGCGGCAGCATTCTTGGCGATAAAACCCGCATGACGGAGCTGGCCCGCGCCGAATCTGCGTTTATTCGACCGGTCCCTTCCAGCGGTCATTTAGGCGGTGCCAGCCAGCGCGCCCGCGAATTAATGCTGCTGTGCGAAGCGGCTGGCTTTGACGTGGTGATTGTGGAAACCGTCGGCGTAGGACAGTCAGAAACCGAAGTCGCAGGCATGGTGGATTGCTTTATCTCACTGCAAATCGCTGGCGGTGGCGACGATTTACAGGGCATCAAAAAAGGACTGATGGAAATGGCGGATCTGGTCGTCATCAATAAGGACGACGGTGATAACCATACCAGCGTTGCCATTGCCCGCCATATGTACGAATCCGCCCTGCATATTCTGCGCCGCAAATATGACGAGTGGCAGCCGCGGGTTCTGACCTGTAGCGCCCTGGAAAAACGCGGTATCGAGGAGGTTTGGCAGGCGATTAGCGACTTTAAAACGTGCCTGACCGCCAGCGGCCGACTGGAAAAAGTTCGCCAGCAGCAGGCGGTGGACTGGTTACACCAGCAGGCTGAAGAAGAAGCCCTGCATCTGCTGTTTGCCCGCACCGATTTCGACCGCTATTTCCAGCAGACGCTACAGGCCGTCAAAAACAATGATCTTTCGCCGCGCACCGGTCTGCGGCGCATCAGCGAATTTATTCAGCATCATTACTTTCAATAAAGAGAACATTATGTCTTATCAATACGTCAACGTGGTCATCATCCAGAAAGTCGCGGTTATTGAGTTCAATTACGCCCGCAAGCTCAATGCCCTGAGTAAAGTGTTTATTGACGATCTGATGCAGGCGCTGAGCGATCTCAATCGTGCGGACATTCGCTGCATCATTCTGCGCGCTCCGAGTGGAGCCAAAGTGTTCTCTGCCGGGCATGATATTCATGAACTCCCGACCGGACGTCGCGATCCGCTCTCTTATGACGATCCGCTGCGTCAAATAACCCGTATGATCCAAAAATACCCGAAGCCGGTGATCTCCATGGTCGAAGGCAGCGTCTGGGGCGGCGCGTTTGAGATGATCATGAGTTCCGATCTGATCATTGCAGCCAGTACCTCCACTTTCTCGATGACCCCGGTCAACCTCGGTGTGCCGTATAACCTGGTGGGCATCCACAACCTGACCCGCGACGCTGGTTTTCACATAGTAAAAGAGCTGATTTTTACCGCTTCGCCCATCACCGCTCAACGCGCCATGGCGGTCGGGATCCTTAACCATGTCGTGCCCGTCGAGGAACTGGAAGATTTCACTCTGCAAATGGCGCACCACATCTCGGAAAAAGCGCCGCTGGCCATCGCCGTCATCAAAGAAGAACTGCGCGTGCTGGGTGAAGCGCACACCATGAATTCCGATGAGTTCGAGCGTATTCAGGGCATGCGCCGCGCGGTGTACGACAGCGAGGATTATCAGGAAGGGATGAACGCGTTTATGGAAAAACGTAAACCAAATTTTGTTGGCCATTAATCACGTCCGAGGAAGGAGACGGCCATGAAACGGATGAGCGCCGAACAGGCGGCAGAAATTATCCAGCACGATGATATGGTGGCGTTTAGCGGCTTTACCCCTGCGGGTTCACCCAAAGCGTTACCCAGCGCAATTGCCCAACGCGCCTGCGAACGGCATCAGAACGGGCAGCCTTTTCAGATCCGCCTGCTGACCGGAGCATCAATTGGCGCCGCCGCTGATGATGTTCTATCCGCGGCGGATGCCGTTTCCTGGCGGGCGCCTTATCAAACGTCATCGGGCCTGCGCGAGAAAATTAATCAGGGCCAGGTGAGGTTTGTCGATCTCCATTTGAGTGAAGTGGCGCAAATGGTTAATTACGGCTTTTTTGGCGAGATCGATGTTGCCGTCATTGAAGCCTCCGCCATTGCGCCAGATGGCCGGATTTGGCTTTCCAGCGGTATTGGTAATGCGCCGACCTGGCTGCTGCGGGCGAAACAAGTGATCATTGAATTGAATCATTACCATAATCCGCGCGTGGCGGAGTTTGCCGACATCGTGATACCCGGTGCGCCGCCGCGGCGTAACAGCGTACCCATTTTTCATACCATGGATCGCGTAGGCAGTCAGTGCGTACAGATAGACCCCAAAAAGGTGGTTGCGGTGGTGGATACCGAGCTGCCCGATGCTGGAAATGCGGCGGATAAAACCAATCCGGTCAGCCAGCAAATTGCCGATCACGTCGTCACTTTCCTGCTGGCAGAAATGGCGCACAAACGTATTCCAGCTGAGTTTCTGCCCTTACAAAGCGGCGTGGGCAATATCAACAACGCGGTAATGGCGCGACTGGGCGAGAACCCGGATATCCCGCCCTTTATGATGTATTCGGAGGTGTTGCAAGAGTCGGTGGTGCATCTGCTGGAAACGGGCAAGATAACAGGTGCCAGCGCCTCCAGCCTGACCATTTCAGCCCCGTCGCTACAGAAGATTTACGACAACATGGACTTCTTCGCCAGCCGGATTGTGCTGCGCCCGCAGGAGATCTCCAATAACCCGGAGATCATCCGTCGGCTGGGGGTTATTGCGCTCAACGTCGGTCTGGAGTTTGATATCTACGGCCATGCCAATTCCACGCACGTTGCGGGGGTGAACCTGATGAATGGCATCGGCGGCAGCGGGGATTTCGAGCGCAATGCCTACCTGTCTATCTTTATGGCGCCGTCGATTGCCAAAGGCGGGAAAATCTCCACCATCGTACCGATGTGCAGCCATGTCGACCACAGCGAACATAGCGTTAAAGTGATCGTGACCGAACAAGGGATTGCCGATCTGCGTGGGCTATCTCCGATGCAGCGGGCGCACACGATTATCGATAACTGTGCGCACCCTCTTTACCGGGATTATCTGCACCGCTATCTGGAGAAAGCACCCGGCGGACATATCCATCACGATCTCAGCCATGCGTTCGATCTGCATCGTAATCTTCTCGAAACAGGATCGATGCTCGGTTAACTTGCGCTACCGTCACGATCTTCAGCAATATGCTGGAGCATAGTGGCGGTATAGCGATGATTTTTCAGCGAATAGAGAAACTCCTGCATATACATGGGGCTGCCGGGCGCATCGAAATACTTTAGCGTCGACGGGTTCACCAGCCGCCAGGCGAAGTGAGGGATTACCGTCAAAAACTGCCCGCGCTCTACCGCGCTGATCTTGGCCATAAAGCTGTACGGACGGTAGATAATCGTCGGGTTGATCCCGCAGGGCCGCATGTATGCATCCAGCATCGCCTCAAAGTTGGCGCGATTCTGGAAGCGCATTTGCAGCCAGGGCAGCTCGCGCAGCAGATCCTGCGGCTGTTTTTCTTCGTAGCGCCGGGAAACGAGAAACCCCAGACGCAGCGGAGGCAGCTCGCTAATCGCCAGATTCTCCAGTTCCTGGACGCGGGGGGAAACGTGCTGCGGCGAGATAATAAAATCCAGTTTGCGATCGAACAGGTTATCAATCACCCCATTCTCGCTGAATTCAACGGCCTGAGCCGTCACGCCGTCATACTTGTCACCAAGGCTAATCAACTGGTCAAAAATAATCGTTGGGTAGGTATTGTCGATCCCGATGACGATTTCCCGCGAGCGGCGAGAGGCGTTATGGATTTCGTTATCAATGGCAGAAAGGCGCTGATAAACGGGAAACAGCTTCTGATACAGTTCCTGTCCGGCTTTATTCAGACTGATGTTGTTATCTTTGCGGGTAAACAGCGTATAGCCGATTTGATCCTCCAGTGCGGCAATGCTTTTACCGAAAGGCGATGCGGTCATATGTATTTTTTCTGCCGCTCTGGCAATGTTATTGGTTTGCGCCAGCAGAATGAAATTACGCATCTTTTTCGAGATAAAAATATCCATAGCGTCCCCTTAAAAATCGCTATGGCCTATCCTCATTACGGCGAAAAAAAAGACTGGATGTGGGGTCTCATTTTTACAGTTGCTCACAGAAAAAACCCGGCTGGAAAGCCGGGTCTGCAATGATTACTGGGTTTTGGCTGGCGTTGCTGCTGGCTGCCCCGCCGTCGGCTCAATCTGGAAGACCACATCAACCTGATCGTCAAACTGAATAACCGGCTGTTCGTAGGTTTCCTGAGCGGATGTCGCAGGTGCTGCATCTGCTTTCATCATCCGTACCATCGGGCTCGGTTGATAATTGGAAACGTGGTAACGCACACTGTAAACGGGCCCCAGTTTGCTGTTAAAGCCCGCAGCTAACTGCTCAGCCTGATGAATAGCATCATCAATTGCTGCTTTACGCGCTTTATCTTTGTAAGTATCCGGCTGGGCAACGCCAAGCGATACCGAACGGATCTCATTCAGACCGGCCTTCAGCGCACCATCAAGCAGCGCGTTGAGTTTGTCCAACTGACGCAGCGTGACCTCAACGGTACGTACCGCACGATAGCCTTTAAGGACGCTTTTACCATTCTGGTAGTCGTAGTCCGGCTGGGTGCGCAGGTTTGCCGCGCTAATATCTTTCTTCGCTATCTGGTTCTGTTCAAGGAAGGACAGATATTGCGCCACGCGCTCATCAGCCTGCTTCTTCGCTGAAGCCGCATCCTTTGCAGCTACGTTCACTTCAATCGCCAGAGTAGCGATGTCTGGTGTCGCATCCACGCTTGCCGTTCCGGAAGTCACGATGTGCGGTCCATTTGGCAACTCATTTGCCTGTACCGATAGTGCGCTGAATCCGACTAATGCCGCCAGGGCCATTATTTTGAACTTCACGGTCGTTCCTCCATGTTTCATTAATTACCCCGAAACTCAGGGCACATGCAGGCAAGCTTAGCCGATCTCGCTGCGTTGTCCATCAGACAACACTTAGTTGAACAACGCATGAACGTGCGCAACACCTTCTTTTGCCAACTGAAAAGCGATAAACCACATCACCAATCCTACCAGGGTATTGATGATCCGCTGTGCTTTAGCAGTGCGCAAACGCGGAGCGAGCCAGGCCGCCAGCAATGCCAGGCCGAAGAACCACAGGAACGAAGCGCTGACAGTACCCAGCGCAAACCAGCGCTTAGGCTCAACGTCCAGTTGGCCTCCCAGACTCCCAAGCACCACAAAGGTATCCAGGTAAACATGGGGATTGAGCCATGTCACCGCCAGCATAGTAGCGATAATTTTCCAGCGGCCCTGCTTCATCACCTCGGCGCTGGCCAGTTCCAGGTTACTGCTCATCGCCGTTTTTAACGCCCCGAAACCGTACCAGAGTAAAAATGCCACCCCACCCCAGGTGACAAGCGCCATCAGCCATGGTGACTGCATCAGCAAGGCGCTACCGCCAAAGATCCCCGCGCAAATCAGCACTAAGTCGCTGATAGCGCAGAGTAAAGCAATCATGATGTGATACTGGCGACGGATCCCCTGATTCATCACGAAGGCGTTTTGCGGACCGAGCGGAAGTATCATAGCCGCACCAAGTGCAAGCCCTTGAAAATAATACGATAACACGTTAATCATCCCGAACTGTTTCTCTTAGGAGCAGACTATAGCGCGGGGAAAACATTAGCGGAAATGGATAATTTTAATCAGGGATAAGAAGAATTAATACCAAGGGTGGGGAAATGCCGGATGACGGCTGACGCCTTATCCGGCCTACAAAACCTGTGGGCCCGGTAAGCGATAGCGCCACCGGGCACGCGATTACTCTGCCGCGCTCTCTTTCACACGCTTGAAGTTCACATCCATCTGCGGGTACGGGAAGCTGATACCGTTGGCGTCAAACTCGCGTTTAATACGCTCCAGTACGTCCCAGTAGACGCTTTGCAGATCGCTACTGTTGCTCCAGACGCGTACCACAAAATTAATCGAGGAAGCGCCCAGCTCATTCAGGCGCACCGTCATTTCACGATCTTTAAGGATACGCTCGTCAGACTGAATGATATCGGTGAGGATTTTTTTCACCTGATCGATATCGGAGTCGTAAGCCACGCCGATGATAAATTCGTTACGACGAACCGGCTCACGAGAGAAGTTAATGATGTTCCCGGCAATGATTTTACCGTTTGGGATCACAACAATCTTACCATCTACGGTACGCATAGTCGTGGAGAAAATCTGCACGTTGAGTACGGTTCCCGCTACGCCGCCGAGGTCTACATACTCACCTGCGCGGAACGGACGGAACATCACCAGCAGCACGCCAGCGGCGAGGTTGGACAGCGAACCTTGCAGCGCCAGACCAACGGCTAAACCTGCGGCACCGAGAACGGCAATCACAGAAGCGGTTTGTACCCCAACGCGACCCAAAGCGGCAATCAGCGTGAACGCGATAATACCGTAGCGCACCAGTGCGGAGAGGAAGTCAGCAACGGTTGCATCAATTTTACGTGCCACCATCAGGCGGTTAACGGTGTTTGATACGATGCGCGCCACAATCATACCGATAATGACAATGGCGATGGCCGCAACGATGTTGACGGCATAGCTTAACAGCAGCTCCTGATTGCGGACCAGCCAGGTGCCCGCACCATTTATGCTGTCGACAACATTCAAATCTTCCATTCAATATTCCTTTTTTGCTTACCCAAATGGGAAAAATAAAGCCGTCCCAACGGGACTGGCAATCTGACAAGGGTAAACAATAAACCTGGATTTTGCCAAACAGATCACAGAATTCTCTGCCAGCAGCATATTGAAATGGCAATAAAAAAGGCCCGCATTTGCGGGCCTCATGTCACGTAGAACGGCGTAAATTACAGAACGTCAACCGCGTTCAGTTCTTTGAAAGCCTGTTCCAGACGGGTGATCATGGTTGCCTGACCAGCACGCAGCCATACGCGCGGATCGTAGTATTTCTTGTTCGGCTGATCTTCGCCTTTCGGGTTGCCCAGCTGGCCCTGCAGGTAAGCTTCGTTCGCTTTGTAGTAGTTCAGAACACCTTCCCAGGTAGCCCATTGGGTATCGGTGTCGATGTTCATTTTCACTACGCCATAGCTTACAGAGTCTTTGATTTCCTGAGCAGTAGAACCGGAACCGCCGTGGAAGACGAAGTTCAGGCTGTTGTGCGGCAGGTTATGTTTCTTAGAAACATAGTCCTGAGAGTCGCGCAGGATGGTCGGGGTCAGAACAACGTTACCCGGCTTGTAAACGCCGTGTACGTTACCGAAGGAAGCTGCGATGGTGAAACGCGGGCTGATTTTGCTCAGCTCGGTGTATGCGTAATCAACGTCTTCCGGCTGGGTGTACAGTGCAGAAGCGTCCATGTGGCTGTTGTCCACGCCGTCTTCTTCGCCACCGGTGCAACCCAGTTCGATTTCCAGGGTCATGCCCATTTTGGACATGCGCGCCAGGTATTTGGAGCAGATTTCGATGTTCTCTTCCAGAGACTCTTCAGACAGGTCGATCATGTGAGAAGAGAACAGCGGTTTGCCGGTTGCTGCGAAGTGTTTTTCACCCGCGTCCAGCAGACCGTCGATCCACGGCAGCAGTTTCTTCGCGCAGTGGTCAGTGTGCAGGATAACCGGAACACCGTAGTGTTCAGCCATCTGGTGAACGTGATGCGCGCCAGAGATAGCACCCAGGATTGCAGCGCCCTGAGGAACGTCAGACTTCACGCCTTTACCCGCGATGAAAGAAGCACCACCGTTGGAGAACTGTACGATTACCGGCGCTTTAACTTTTGCAGCGGTTTCCAGAACGGCGTTGATGGAGTCGGTACCAACGCAGTTAACAGCTGGCAGGGCAAAGTTGTTTTCTTTTGCTACCTGGAAAACTTTCTGTACGTCATCACCAGTGATTACGCCTGGTTTTACGAAATCAAAAATTTTAGACATATTACGAATCCTGTATCTTCGGCCTTGGAAAGGGCGCGCGCTCTAAAGCGCGCTAATAATTGGGCAGGTTTCCCTGCCCATTAAATGCTTACTTTTTAGCGCGCTCTTCGAGCATCGCTACTGCTGGCAATACTTTACCTTCCACGAATTCGAGGAAAGCGCCGCCGCCAGTGGAGATGTAGGAGATTTTGTCAGCAATGCCGAACAGGTCGATTGCTGCCAGGGTGTCACCGCCGCCTGCGATAGAGAACGCTTCGCTGTCTGCGATAGCGTTAGCAACGATTTCAGTACCTTTGCGGAAGTTCGGGAATTCGAACACGCCAACCGGGCCATTCCACAGAATGGTTTTCGCATTTTTCAGGATGTCAGCCAGCTGCTGTGCAGAAGCGTCGCCGATGTCCAGGATCTGCTCGTCTTCTTTCACATCGCTAACGGACTTCAGAGTAGCCGGTGCAGTTTCAGAGAATTCAGTCGCTACGCGAACGTCAGTCGGGACCGGGATGTCGCAAGTGGTCAGCAGACGCTTAGCTTCGTCAACCAGGTCAGCTTCGTACAGGGATTTACCCACGTTGTGGCCTTGAGCGGCAACGAAGGTGTTCGCGATACCACCGCCAACGATCAGCTGGTCAGCGATTTTTGACAGAGAATCCAGAACGGTCAGTTTGGTGGAAACTTTAGAACCGCCAACGATAGCAACCATCGGACGAGCAGGTTCTTTCAGTGCTTTACCCAGCGCATCCAGCTCAGCAGCCAGCAGCGGACCTGCGCAAGCTACATCAGCGAATTTACCGATACCGTGAGTAGAAGCCTGTGCACGGTGAGCTGTACCGAAAGCGTCCATTACGAATACGTCGCACAGCGCAGCATATTTTTTGGACAGTGCTTCGTCGTCTTTCTTCTCGCCTTTGTTGAAGCGAACGTTTTCCAGAACCACCAGTTCACCGGCAGCGACTTCAACGCCGTCCAGGTAATCTTTTACCAGGCGAACCGGAGCAGACAGTTTGTCTTTCAGGTAGTTAACAACCGGCAGCAGAGAGAATTCTTCGTTGTACTCGCCTTCGGTAGGACGACCCAGGTGGGAAGTTACCATCACTTTCGCACCCTGTTTCAGGGCCAGTTCGATGGTCGGCAGAGAAGCACGGATACGCGCATCGCTGGTTACTTTCCCTTCTTTAACTGGTACGTTCAGGTCCGCACGGATAAAAACGCGTTTACCAGCCAGATCCAGATCGGTCATCTTAATTACAGACATGGTGAATCCTCTCGTTGATTCATAAAGTTTTGTCGACGCTCAAGCGTCGAGCCTGAAACCAATAGCAGCCATCGCTAACGTAGTGTCGAGCATACGGTTAGCAAAGCCCCATTCATTATCACACCAGACCAGCGTTTTGATCAGGTGAGCGCCACTCACACGCGTTTGCGTACCATCAACGATGGCGCTGTGCGGGTCGTGGTTAAAATCTACAGAGACCAACGGTAATTCCGTATAGTCAACTATACCATGAAATGCACCTTGTGCTGCTTTTTGCAGCAACTGGTTGACTTCAATGGCTTTTACTGGTTTTTTCACCGTCACGCTTAAGTCGATCGCCGTCACATTTATGGTCGGTACACGCACCGCTATCGCTTCAAAACGATCGTTAAACTGCGGGAAAATTCGCGTGATGCCCGCCGCCAGTTTGGTATCAACCGGAATAATCGACTGGCTGGCCGCTCGCGTGCGACGTAGGTCAGGATGATAAGCATCAATAACCTGCTGATCGTGCATCGCGGAGTGGATCGTGGTGACGGTACCAGACTCAATGCCGTAAGCATCATCCAGCAATTTAATGACGGGTATTATGCAATTCGTGGTGCAGGAAGCGTTGGAAACGATCCGGTGCTCAGCGCGCAGCTGATCCTGATTAACGCCATACACAACGGTTGCGTCGATGTCGTGACTACCAGGATGTGAAAAGAGCACTTTTTTTGCACCAGCGGCAATATGCGCCTTGCCGTGTTCGCGATTGCCGAAGACCCCCGTACAATCCAGCACGATGTCGACACCCAGTTCGCGCCATGGAAGTGCATCGAGGGTTCGCTCATGCAGAATGCGGATAGCGTCATCGCCAACGATGAGCTGGTCACGTTCCTGACGAACATCCCAGGCAAAACGTCCATGGCTGGTGTCATATTTCAACAAATGCGCCATGCCTGCAGCATCCGCAAGTTCGTTGATTGCCACCACGGTGATTTCCGCCCGACGCCCGGATTCATACAAAGCACGAACCACGTTGCGTCCGATGCGACCGAAACCATTAATCGCTACGCGTACGGTCATAGGTCTCCTGCAAGGATTTCTCAGAAACGATGTGGCAGACAGAGTAATGCAGCAAATCGCTCAGGGAAACCTTACCTGTCGCAAACTGCGACTAATTGGTTAATTGTCGAACATTTAATCGACTGAAACGCTTCAGCTAGAATAAGCGAAACGAGGAATAAAAGGAATGATTGTCCAGCAACAGAACACAGTTATCTGACTTGCGTCACATTTTAACGCCCTTCAACGCTAAATTTATTCCATATTCCAGAATGACGAATAACCGTAGCAAAATTATTTCATTGTCGTGTTACACACCCTGATTTAAATCAGAAAGCCCCCTAACCTGCATCTAATCACCAGCGCGAGGTCCGAGTCCCGGAGCCCTTCAATGATGCCGCAGACGGTCTGGATAGCAGACTGCGCCGTGCGATTGCGCAACGCGCGGCGCGTTGCGGAAAAGCAAAAAAAAACGGGCCGCCTGAGCGACCCGTTTTCATCTGTAATCGAAATTACAGCAGTTCTTTAGCTTTCGCGACAACGTTGTCTACGGTGAAGCCGAACTCTTCAAACAGCAGCTCTGCCGGAGCAGACTCACCAAAGGTGGTCATACCGACGATTGCGCCGTTCAGGCCCACATATTTGAACCAGTAGTCAGCGATACCTGCTTCCACTGCAACGCGAGCGGAAACCGCTTTCGGCAGCACAGACTCACGGTAAGCGGCATCCTGTTTGTCGAACGCGTCGGTAGACGGCATGGAAACCACGCGAGCCTTCACGCCTTCGGCAGTCAGTTTGTCCCACGCAGCCACAGCCAGCTCAACTTCAGAACCGGTAGCGATGAAGATCAGTTCCGGCTGACCGTCGCAGTCTTTCAGCACGTAACCGCCGCGAGCGATGTTTGCCAGCTGCTCTTCGGTACGCTCCTGCTGTGCCAGGTTCTGGCGGGAGAGGATCAGCGCGGTCGGGCCGTCCTGACGCTCAACACCGTATTTCCACGCAACGGCGGATTCAACCTGGTCACACGGACGCCATGTGCTCATGTTCGGGGTCACACGCAGAGAAGCAACCTGCTCTACCGGCTGGTGAGTCGGGCCGTCTTCGCCCAGACCGATGGAGTCGTGGGTGTAGACCATGACCTGACGCTGTTTCATCAGCGCAGCCATACGCACCGCGTTACGGGCATATTCCACAAACATCAGGAAGGTGGAGGTGTACGGCAGGAAACCACCGTGCAGGGAGATACCGTTCGCGATAGCGGTCATACCGAATTCACGCACACCGTAATGGATGTAGTTACCGGCAGTATCTTCGTTAATCGCTTTCGAACCAGACCACAGCGTCAGGTTAGACGGTGCCAGGTCAGCGGAGCCGCCGAGGAATTCAGGCAGCAGAGGACCGAAGGCTTCAATCGCGTTCTGAGAAGCTTTACGGCTGGCGATTTTCGCCGGATTAGCCTGCAGCTTAGCAATGAACTCGTTCGCTTTGGCGTCGAAGTCAGACGGCATTTCACCTTTCATACGACGGGTGAATTCAGCCGCTTCCTGCGGGAAGGCTTTCGCATAAGCAGCGAATTTCTCGTTCCATGCAGCTTCTTTTGCCTGACCGGCTTCTTTCGCATCCCACTGCGCGTAGATTTCAGACGGGATTTCGAACGGCGCGTATTTCCAGCCCAGCTGTTCACGGGTCAGTGCGATTTCTGCATCGCCCAGCGGTGCACCGTGAGAGTCGTGAGTACCCGCTTTGTTCGGAGAACCGAAACCGATGATGGTTTTGCACATCAGCAGGGACGGTTTGTCGGTCACTGCGCGTGCTTCTTCTACTGCGCGCTTAATCGCGTCAGCATCGTGGCCATCAACACCACGAACCACATGCCAGCCGTAAGCTTCAAAACGCTTCGCGGTGTCATCGGTGAACCAACCTTCAACGTGGCCATCGATAGAGATGCCGTTGTCATCGTAGAAAGCAACCAGTTTGCCCAGCTTCAGCGTACCAGCCAGGGAACATACCTCGTGAGAGATACCTTCCATCATGCAGCCGTCGCCCATGAAAGCATAGGTGAAGTGGTCAACGATGTCGTGACCTGGACGGTTAAACTGCGCCGCCAGCGTTTTTTCAGCGATAGCCATACCCACTGCATTCGCAATGCCCTGACCCAGAGGACCTGTAGTGGTTTCAACACCCGCGGTGTAACCCACTTCCGGGTGACCCGGAGTTTTGGAGTGCAGCTGACGGAAGTTCTGCAGCTCGGACATCGGCAGATCGTAGCCGGTGAGGTGCAGCAGGCTATAAATCAGCATGGAGCCGTGGCCGTTGGACAGCACGAAGCGGTCACGGTCAGCCCAGGACGGGTTAGTCGGGTTGTGGTTCAGGAAATCACGCCACAGGACTTCGGCAATGTCAGCCATACCCATCGGGGCACCCGGGTGACCGGATTTGGCTTTCTGTACTGCGTCCATGCTCAGCGCACGAATAGCATTGGCAAGCTCTTTACGTGAGGACATTTTGACTCCAGATCGGATAATGAAGGCTGAGCCCTTAACGACTTGACGACAGCGCGTTTTGGGCTACGCCGGAAAAAAGTGCCAACAATGTAACCCAAGCCGCGTGTCATGTACATGGAGCATCCTTTTGCCGCTTCAGAAATCTCTGGATCATGCGCGCAAGTTGCGCAATCTTCTCGCCCGCGTATTGTTCTTTTCTTTATACTTAGGCCGAGCGTCGGTTCACCTGCAAACGACGTAATTTTTAGAATAATCCTGACTTTGTGCGGAAGAGAAAAAATGAAAATTCGCGCTTTACTGCTTGCTACGAGCATGGCTGCGGCATTGACCGGCTGCCAGAACATGGACTCCAACGGACTGCTTTCTTCTGGCGCGGAGGCTTTTCAGGCCTACAGTCTGAGCGATGCTCAGGTAAAAGCGCTAAGCGATCAGGCCTGTAAAGATATGGACAGCAAGGCTACTATCGCCCCGGCCAGCAGCGAGTACGCAACGCGTCTTGGCAAAATATCCGCCGCGCTTGGCGATAACATTAACGGCCAGCCGGTGAACTACAAAGTCTATATGGCGAAAGATGTGAATGCCTTTGCCATGGCAAACGGCTGTATCCGCGTGTACAGCGGCCTGATGGATATGATGACCGACAACGAAGTCGAAGCGGTGATCGGCCATGAAATGGGCCACGTCGCGCTGGGTCACGTGAAAAAAGGTATGCAGGTTGCGCTGGGTACCAACGCCGTACGTGCAGCGGCGGCATCCGCTGGCGGCATTGTCGGCAGCCTGTCGCAGTCGCAACTGGGCGATCTTGGCGAGAAACTGGTGAACTCGCAGTTCTCCCAGCGTCAGGAATCCGAGGCGGATGATTACTCGTATGATTTGTTGCGCAAACGCGGGATCAATCCGGCAGGTTTAGCCACCAGCTTTGAGAAACTGGCCAAACTGGAAGCTGGACGTCAAAGCTCAATGTTTGACGATCACCCGGCATCGGCAGAACGTGCGCAACATATACGCGATCGCATGAGCGCAGACGGGATCAAATAACCCTTGAACACTGCCGGATGGCGGCGTGAACGCCTTATCCGGCCTACAAGCATCAACCAGCTGTAGGCCGGATTAGCGTTAGCGACATCCGGCAAAACAACTTATTCGCCTTTCTTCGCCGCCTGAATATACAGCATTTCCAGAGCCAGCGTAGCCGCCGCCAGCGCGGTGATCTCAGACTGATCGTAGGCCGGAGCCACTTCAACGACGTCCATCCCGACGATGTTCAGATCTTTCAGACCACGTACCAGCTTGATCGCGCGATCGGAAGTCAGACCGCCAATCACTGGCGTACCGGTACCCGGCGCAAACGCTGGATCCAGACAGTCGATATCAAAGGTCAGATACACCGGCATATCACCGACAATCTGCTTAACCTGGGCGATGATGTCATCTACGCCGCGATCGTTCACCTGGCAGGCATCCAGCACGGTAAAGCCGTTGTCTTTGTCGAATTCGGTACGAATACCAATCTGCACAGAGTGATTCGGATCGATCAGACCTTCGTTCGGCGCAGTGTAGAACATGGTGCCGTGGTCGAATTCGCAGCCGTTCGCGTAGGTATCGGTGTGGGCATCAAAATGCACCAGCGCCATTTTACCAAAATGCTTAGCGTGTGCGCGCAACAGCGGCAGCGTGACGAAGTGGTCGCCGCCGAAAGAGAGCATGCGCTTACCGGCAGAAAGCAGCTTCTCAGCATGAGCCTGCAGTTTTTCACTCATTTCACGCGCATCACCGAAGGCATAAACCAGATCGCCGCAGTCCACCACGTTCAGGCGCTCGCGCATATCGAAGTTCCACGGGAAGCGGTTATGCTCCCACGCCAGGTTAGTGGAAACCTGACGGATCGCCGCCGGACCATGACGCCCGCCCGCACGACCAGACGTTGCCATATCAAACGGTACGCCGGTGATCACCCAATCGGCGTCGCTGTCGTATGGCATGAAGTTCATCGGCAGACGTAAAAAACCAAAGGCGTTAGAAACCAGGGAGTTGTCGTATTGATGACCTAAGGTGCTCATGTACTGACCTCTTTAAAAATCGATGAAAAAAAATCCCCTCCGCGTCGTTAAGCCCGACGAGGAAGGGATTGATTTGGTAACTGCATATTTACGGCAAATTATCGCCGTTATTTTGTACGGATTCAAGTAAGTGCCACAAATGCGGCTTCGCTTTATCCGGCCTACTTTCGTAGGCCCGGTAAGCGTAGCGCCAGCAGGCATTTATCGTTACTCATCTTCCAGATAGGTGTATCCGTACAGACCGGCCTCAAACTCTTCGAGGAACTGTTGCTGCAGCTCGGTATCCAGATCGGTGTTTTTCACCTGGTCACGGAACTGCGTCAGCAAGGTGTTCGGATCCAACTGCACGTACTGCAACATATCCGCCACGGTATCCCCTTCGTCGGACAGCTCAACTTCTACGCTGCCGTCAGGGAAGACGAACACGTCAACCGCTTCGGTATCACCAAACAGGTTGTGCATGTTGCCGAGGATCTCCTGGTACGCCCCCACCATAAAGAAGCCCAGCATCGGCGGGTTCTCCGGGTCATATTCCGGCATCGGCATGGTGGTCGCAATGCCATCACCGTCAACGTAGTGGTCGATAGCGCCATCAGAGTCACAGGTGATATCCAACAGCACCGCGCGGCGCTCAGGTACCTGATTCAGTCCTTCCAGCGGCATTACCGGGAACAGCTGATCGATCCCCCACGCATCCGGCATCGACTGGAACAGCGAGAAGTTGACGTAAATCTTATCCGCCATACGCTCCTGCAGCTCGTCGATAATCGGGCGATGCGCGCGGTTGCTCGGGTCGAGTTGTTTCTGCACTTCATGGCACATGTTCAGATAAAGCTGCTCAGCCCACGCGCGCTCTTGCAGGCTAAAAGTACCTGAAGAGTAACCAACGTGAATATCGTGCAGATCCATCTGGCTGTCGTGCAGCCATTCACGCAGCGAACGGCGAGTTCCCGGTTCATGCATTTCTTGCCAGGTTTCCCACATGCTTTGCAGAGCACGCGGCGCATCGTCAGCCGGAGGCGTTGCTTCTGTGTGTTCACTACGCTCAACGCCGATAATGTTAGATACCAGCACGGTATGGTGCGCGGTAACCGCGCGGCCAGACTCGGTGATTACCGTCGGATGCGGCAGACCGTGTTCTTCACAGGCGTCGCCAATTGCCCAGATGATGTTGTTGGCGTATTCGTTCAGGCCGTAGTTTACGGAACAGTCAGACTGCGAACGGGTACCTTCGTAATCCACGCCCAGACCACCGCCCACGTCGAAGCACTGGATATTGACGCCAAGCTTGTGCAGCTCAACGTAGAAACGCGCCGATTCACGTACGCCGGTGGCAATATCACGAATGTTCGCCATCTGCGAGCCAAGGTGGAAGTGCAGCAACTGAATGCTGTCCAGACGACCGCGCTCGCGCAGAATTTCGACCAGCTGCAGCACCTGGTTTGCCGCCAGGCCGAATTTTGATTTTTCCCCGCCGGAGGACTGCCACTTGCCAGAGCCCTGCGACGCCAGACGCGCACGCACACCCAGACGCGGAACGACATTCAGGCGTTCAGCTTCATCCAGCACGATTGCAATTTCAGACATCTTCTCGATGACCAGATAGACCTTATGGCCCATCTTCTCGCCAATCAGCGCCAGACGGATATATTCGCGGTCTTTATAACCGTTACACACGATCACGCTACGGGTCATTCCGGCATGAGCCAGAACGGCCATCAGTTCAGCTTTGGAACCCGCTTCCAGCCCCAGCGGTTCGCCGGAGTGGATCAGCGATTCAATCACGCGGCGGTGCTGGTTGACCTTGATCGGGTAAACGAGGAAATAGTCACCGTTGTAACCGTAAGATTCACGGGCACGTTTAAACGCGGCGTTAATCGAACGCAGACGGTGTTGCAGGATCTGCGGGAAGCAGAACAATGCAGGCAAACGCTGGCCCTGCGCTTCACGGGCTTTCACCAACTCAGCAAGGTCAACGCGCGCTTCGGGTACGTCCGGATCCGGGCACACGCTGATGTGACCCAGTTCATTGACGTCGTAGTAGTTATTACCCCACCAGGCAATATTGTAAGTACGCAGCATCTTGCTGGCTTCCTGGGAACTCATTGCAACCTCCTGCATGGAGCGTAGTACACCGTGTTCGCCTGCTGACGAAGGCGAACCCAAAGAAATGTCGTCAGACATAGCGAACCTCAATTTTATTAACAAGTGTAAAACAGTTGACTACTATCGCAATCCGAAGACGCGATAACAACCCAAATACAGGCAGAATTTGCAGCAGATAGTGCTGACGCTCCGACTGTGCGACCGGTTTCTTTTTCATATCAATGTAAACACGTAACCGAACTTAATGCTGACGGTTCGGCGAAACCACGAGAAAACTCTTGTTTACCAAGAGCGCCCTTGTTCAGTTCTTAGTGACCGTTACCGGCTCTTGAGTCCTGAGATACGCCGAGATGGGTATACACTTCATCTTTCATGCAGCCTCTTTGTTGGCTACGCTCATTCGCCCCAGTCACGTACTACTCGTACGTTCAGGGGACTCATTCACTTGCCGCCTCGACGCAGCATAAATGATTTTGTGTATATAACATCGACAGGTATGCAAAGCAGAGATGCAGATTGCGGGGGACATATGTACACCAGAACGGTGCGACAGATTCTGCAGAATACAACGGTTCATTATCTCGTATCACCTCCACGGTTGCTCCTTACGGAACGAACCCACAAGCCAAAGCTAAAGTTTTAACCCGGCTGGAAGTGGCAACACGATGAAAACGTCGTGTGCTTTTGTCTATCCTAAATAATTCGAGTTGCGGGAAGGCGGCAACGCAGAGAGTCCCCGGGAGCTTACATGAGTAAGTGACTGGGGCGAGCGAGGAAGCCAACGCACATGCAACTTGAAGTATGACGGATATGAGCCGCGCGCCGCGTTTTATACCGATAAGAAAGTCAAAAAGCAAAAGATAAATATGAACATTGCCAGCACCGTCAGGAAAAATTTCCAGTTACATTTTCAGTACAATGCGACCTCAATCAAAAAAAGCTGGAAATCAGGCGAAGAACTGTCCTAAAATGGCCGTCCAGATGTTAATCCATCTATACCGATTAACACTCAGACTGCCAGTGTCCGTCATCTGCAGACTCATGGTAGAATCTTCTACACATGGCTATTCCACTCGACAGTTTGAGCTAACCAAATTCTCCTTAGGTGAAATTAAATATGGCAAAACACCTTTTTACGTCCGAGTCCGTATCAGAAGGGCATCCTGACAAAATCGCTGACCAAATCTCTGATGCTGTGCTGGATGCAATCCTGGAACAGGATCCAAAAGCACGCGTTGCCTGCGAAACCTACGTCAAAACCGGTATGGTTTTAGTTGGCGGTGAGATCACCACCAGCGCATGGGTTGATATCGAAGAGATCACCCGTAACACGGTTCGCGAAATTGGCTATGTGCATTCCGACATGGGCTTTGACGCCAACTCTTGCGCGGTACTGAGCGCGATTGGTAAACAGTCTCCGGACATCAACCAAGGTGTTGACCGTGCCGATCCGCTGGAACAGGGCGCAGGCGACCAGGGCCTGATGTTTGGTTATGCAACCAACGAAACCGACGTGCTGATGCCAGCACCTATTACCTATGCTCACCGTCTGGTGCAGCGTCAGGCTGAAGTGCGTAAAAACGGCACCTTATCCTGGCTGCGTCCGGATGCCAAAAGCCAGGTAACCTTCCAGTATGACGACGGCAAAATCGTCGGTATTGATGCGGTTGTTCTGTCTACTCAGCACTCTGAAGATATCGACCAGAAATCGCTGCAAGAAGCCGTTATGGAAGAGATCATCAAGCCGGTACTGCCGACTGAATGGCTGACCGCTTCGACCAAATTCTTCATCAACCCAACTGGTCGTTTCGTTATCGGCGGCCCGATGGGCGACTGCGGTCTGACCGGTCGTAAAATCATCGTTGATACCTACGGCGGCATGGCGCGTCACGGCGGCGGTGCATTCTCTGGTAAAGATCCGTCTAAAGTTGACCGTTCCGCAGCCTATGCAGCCCGTTACGTAGCGAAAAACATCGTTGCCGCAGGCCTGGCTGACCGTTGTGAGATTCAGGTTTCCTACGCAATCGGCGTGGCAGAACCGACATCTATCATGGTGGAAACGTTCGGTACTGAAAAAGTGCCTTCAGAGCAGTTGACCCTGCTGGTACGTGAGTTCTTCGACCTGCGCCCGTATGGCCTGATTCAGATGCTGGATCTGCTGCACCCGATTTACAAAGAAACCGCTGCTTACGGTCACTTTGGTCGCGAACATTTCCCATGGGAAAAAACCGACAAAGCACAGTTGCTGCGCGACGCTGCCGGTCTGAAGTAATTTAAACCAGACTTAACGCTTATGAAGACCAGCCTCGCGCTGGTCTTTTTTTATACCTATTTCCTCTCCCACATCCATCACCAAACCGCGCTGATTACTATTGCTTTAAATGAAAATGAAAGCGATTACATCACACCATATTTCCCTCTACCTTGAATTAACATCTCTTATCCAGCACACTTGCATCACTGTTACATTATATTTCATCATTGTCTTAAATTCAGACGACCAACATTATTTAATCCCAATAAATAATGTTAACTTTCAATGAATTAACCAATAATCCGCATGAATGACAGTGTAAGCGATTACACTAATGTGATGTGATTCGCATTTTTTTACCCCGTACTCACCTACCCTTAACATCAACAAAACTAGCTACCCAACCGGAGGGCATCATGCCTGACAATAAAAAAACGGGGCGTTCCAACAAAGCCATGACATTTTTTGTCTGCTTTCTGGCAGCCCTGGCTGGATTACTTTTTGGCCTGGATATCGGTGTTATTGCCGGTGCTTTACCGTTCATCACCGACGAGTTTCAAATTACCCCGCACACTCAGGAATGGGTGGTGAGTTCCATGATGTTTGGTGCGGCGGTAGGTGCTGTCGGCAGCGGTTGGCTCTCCTTCAAACTGGGACGCAAAAAAAGCCTGATGATCGGTGCGATCTTGTTTGTTGCGGGTTCACTGTTCTCCGCCGCTGCGCCAAACGTTGAAGTCCTGCTGGTTTCCCGCGTGCTGCTCGGCCTGGCTGTAGGCGTTGCGTCTTATACCGCGCCGCTGTACCTGTCTGAAATTGCCCCGGAAAAGATTCGTGGCAGCATGATCTCCATGTATCAGTTGATGATCACCATCGGTATTTTGGGCGCGTATCTTTCCGATACAGCCTTTAGCTACAGCGGCGCATGGCGCTGGATGCTGGGTGTAATCATCATCCCTGCCCTGCTGCTTCTGGTCGGCGTTATCTTCCTGCCGGACAGCCCACGTTGGTTTGCAGCTAAACGTCGTTTTGTTGATGCTGAACGCGTCCTGTTGCGTCTGCGTGACACCAGCGCAGAAGCCAAACGCGAGCTGGATGAAATCCGTGAAAGTCTGCAGGTGAAGCAGAGCGGCTGGGCGCTGTTTAAAGAAAACAGCAACTTCCGTCGCGCGGTATTCCTTGGCGTTCTGTTACAGGTGATGCAGCAGTTCACCGGGATGAATGTCATCATGTATTACGCACCGAAAATCTTTGAGCTGGCGGGCTACACCAACACCACCGAGCAGATGTGGGGGACTGTTATCGTCGGTCTGACCAACGTGCTGGCAACCTTTATCGCCATTGGCCTGGTTGACCGTTGGGGCCGCAAGCCTACGCTGATCCTTGGCTTTATCGTGATGGCTGTTGGTATGGGCGTGCTGGGTACAATGATGCACGTGGGTATTCACTCGGCATCCGCACAATACTTCGCAGTACTGATGCTGCTGATGTTTATCGTTGGCTTTGCCATGAGCGCCGGTCCGCTGATTTGGGTACTGTGCTCTGAAATCCAGCCGCTGAAAGGCCGCGATTTCGGCATCACCTGCTCTACTGCAACCAACTGGATTGCCAACATGATCGTCGGCGCAACCTTCCTGACGATGCTGAACTCGCTGGGCAGCGCCAACACCTTCTGGGTCTACGGCGGCCTGAACGTACTGTTCATCTTCCTGACTCTGTGGCTGATCCCTGAAACTAAAAACGTCTCTCTGGAACACATTGAGCGTAACCTGATGAAGGGTCGTAAACTGCGCGAAATTGGCGCACACGACTAATCACCAAAGGCTTCCTCCCCAGCGGAGGAAGCCTTCCTCTTGCAGTCCCTTCCCTGTCGCACTATCCTCTGGCGTTATGAAAACCTCCCGTCTCCCTATCGCCATCCAACAAGCCGTTATGCGTAGCCTGCGGGAAAAACTCGCCCAGGCCAATCTCAAGCTCGAACGCCAATATCCGGAGCCAAAGCTGGTTTACCAACAGCGCGGCACCGCCGCGGGTACCGCATGGCTACAAACCTATGAAATTCGCCTTAATCCCGTCCTGCTGATGGAAAACGTCGACGCATTCATTAACGAAGTTGTGCCCCATGAACTGGCGCATTTACTGGTGTGGAAACACTTTGGGCGCGTGCCGCCACACGGGAAAGAATGGAAATGGATGATGGAAAGCGTTCTGGGCGTACCGGCCCGGCGCACGCATCAGTTTGAACTGCAATCGGTGCAGCGCAAGACCTTTACTTACCGCTGTAAGTGTCAGGAGCACCAACTGACCGTCCGCCGCCATAACCGCGTTGTACGCGGTGAGGCCACCTACCGCTGTGTTCACTGCGGCGAACCGCTGGTTGCAGAATAATCTTCAGAATTATCAGGAACTTTTCTGACCTAACTGATTGCATACTGGAATAACTTTCGCTACGTTGCGGGCTCGTTTTGACACGGAGTTTGTGATGTACCGTCATTTTTCTTTTGCTGCGGCCCTGTTAGCCGCTGCGTTTTCAGGCCCGGTTTTAGCCGAAGGCATCAACAGTTTTTCTCAGGCAAAAGCAGCAGGCGTCAAGGTTAACGCCGATGCGCCGGGCGATTTCTACTGCGGTTGTAAAATTAACTGGCAAGGCAAAAAAGGGGTCGTTGACCTCGAATCCTGCGGCTATAAAGTGCGAAAAAATGAAAACCGCGCCAGTCGAATTGAATGGGAGCACGTTGTCCCCGCCTGGCAATTTGGTCATCAGCGTCAGTGCTGGCAGGACGGAGGGCGTAAAAACTGCGCCAAAGATCCGGTCTATCGCAAAATGGAAAGCGACATGCATAACCTGCAACCTGCGGTGGGTGAGGTAAATGGCGATCGCGCTAACTTCATGTACAGCCAGTGGAACGGTGGCGAGGGTCAGTATGGGCAATGCGCCATGAAGGTCGACTTCAAAGAGAAAGTTGCCGAGCCGCCAGCCCGCGCCCGCGGTGCCATTGCTCGTACCTATTTTTACATGCGCGACCAGTACGATCTAACGCTCTCCCGCCAGCAAACTCAGCTTTTTAACGCCTGGAATAAGCAATATCCGGTCACCGACTGGGAGTGTGAGCGCGACGAACGCATTGCAAAGGTACAGGGGAACCATAACCCATATGTGCAACGCGCTTGCCAGGCGCAAAAGAGCTAACCTACACTAGCGTCAATATTTTTAACCATGCCCTGGCCTTTCGTAGCCCAGGGCCATGACGCGGATGTTTAACTATGCGCATTCCTCGCATTTATCACCCTGAGCCAATCACTTCCGGCAGCCAAATTTCACTGTGTGAAGATGCAGCCAACCATATCGGCCGCGTGCTGCGTATGGGACCGGGCCAGGCGCTACAGCTGTTTGATGGCAGCAATCAGGTATTCGACGCTGAAATCACCCACGCCAGTAAAAAAAGCGTGGATGTGAAGGTACTTAACGCTGAACTCGACGATCGTGAGTCGCCGTTACACATCCACCTGGGTCAGGTGATGTCGCGTGGCGAAAAAATGGAATTTACTATCCAGAAATCGATCGAACTGGGTGTAAGCCTCATTACGCCACTTTTTTCTGAGCGCTGCGGCGTTAAACTGGACAGTGAACGCCTGAACAAGAAGCTCCAGCAGTGGCAGAAAATCGCCATTGCCGCCTGCGAACAGTGCGGTCGAAACCGGGTGCCCGAAATTCGCCCGGCAATGGATTTGGAAGCATGGTGCGCGGAACAGGACGAAGGTCTGAAACTGAACCTGCATCCGCGCGCCAGCGCCAGCATCAATACGCTGCCGCTGCCGGTGGAGCGCATCCGCTTGCTGATTGGCCCGGAAGGCGGGTTGTCGGCAGATGAAATTGCCATGACCGCACGTTATCAGTTTACTGATATTCTGTTAGGACCTCGCGTTCTGCGTACTGAGACAACCGCGCTCACCGCCATTACTGCGCTACAGGTGCGTTTTGGCGATCTGGGCTAAGGCATAAACGGAGAAGAAAATGATCAAGCTCGGCATCGTGATGGATCCCATCGCAAGCATCAACATCAAGAAAGATTCCAGCTTCGCTATGCTGCTGGAAGCGCAACGTCGCGGTTACGAAATTCATTATATGGAGATGGCCGATCTTTATCTGATCAACGGTGAAGCCCGCGCGCATACGCGTACCCTGAGCGTAGAGCAGAACTACGACAAATGGTATGAGTTCAAGAGCGAGCAGGATCTCCCGCTGGCAGACCTGGACGTTATTCTGATGCGTAAGGATCCGCCGTTTGATACCGAGTTCATCTACGCTACCTATATTCTGGAACGTGCAGAAGAAAAAGGGACGCTGATCGTCAACAAACCGCAGAGCCTGCGCGACTGCAACGAAAAGCTGTTCACCGCATGGTTTGCCGACCTGACGCCGGAAACGCTGGTCACGCGTAACAAAGCGCAGCTGAAAGCCTTCTGGCAAAAACACAGCGACATCATTCTCAAACCGCTGGATGGTATGGGCGGCGCATCTATTTTCCGTGTGAAGGAAGGCGACCCGAACCTTGGCGTCATTGCTGAAACGCTGACCGAGCACGGTACCCGCTACTGCATGGCGCAGAACTATCTGCCAGCAATTAAAGATGGCGATAAACGCGTCCTGGTGGTCGATGGCGAACCCGTTCCTTATTGCCTGGCGCGTATTCCGCAGGGCGGCGAAACCCGTGGCAACCTGGCCGCTGGCGGTCGTGGCGAGCCGCGTCCATTGACCGACAGCGACTGGGAAATTGCACGTCGCATTGGGCCAACGCTGAAAGCGAAAGGTTTGATTTTTGTCGGTCTGGATATCATTGGCGATCGCCTGACGGAAATTAACGTTACCAGCCCAACCTGTATTCGTGAAATTGAAGCGGAGTTCCCGGTTTCGATTACCGGTATGCTGATGGATGCCATTGAGGCGCGTTTGCAGAAATAAATACGTTGCCGGATAGCGACGCCATCGCGTCTTATCCGGCCTGGAATTGCACCCCGCAGGCCGGATTAGGCGAAGCCGTCATCCGGCAATGCTATCTTCAGAGGGTGACATCTTCGAGCTTTGCCCACATACTGGGCTCTGTTGCTTTTTTGAACCAGGAAACAGAACCTCTGACAATGAATTTACAGCATCACTTTCTTATTGCCATGCCTGCTCTCCAGGATCCGATTTTCCGCCGTTCCGTGGTGTACATCTGTGAACATAATGAGAACGGAGCAATGGGGATTATCGTTAATAAGCCTCTGGAAAACTTACAAATTGAAGGGATTCTGGAAAAGCTGAAGATTACCCCAGAAGAACGCGATCCGGCCATTCGTCTGGATAAACCAGTGATGCTCGGCGGCCCGCTGGCGGAAGACCGTGGATTTATTCTCCACACTCCACCGTCACGCTTTGCCTCCAGTATTCGCATCTCAGATAACACCATCATCACAACCTCCCGCGATGTACTAGAAACCCTGGGTACGCAGGAGCAACCGTCCGAAGTGCTGGTTGCGCTGGGTTATTCATCATGGGAAAAAGGTCAACTGGAACAAGAGCTACTGGATAACGCCTGGCTCACGGCGCCCGCAGACCTCAACATCTTATTCAAAACGCCGATTGCCGACCGCTGGCGCGATGCGGCGAAGCTTATCGGGATAGATATTCAGACCATGCCTGGCGTGGCGGGACATGCCTGATGAGCGGAACATTACTCTCTTTTGATTTTGGTACGAAAAGTATTGGTGTTGCTGTTGGTCAGCGCATTACCGGTACGGCCAGACCGTTGCCCGCCATTAAGGCGCAGGACGGTACGCCAGACTGGAGTTTGATTGAACGCCTGCTGAAAGAATGGCAGCCGGATGAAATCATTGTCGGCCTACCACTCAACATGGATGGCACAGAACAGCCCCTTACCGCGCGCGCGCGTAAGTTCGCTAACCGTATTCACGGTCGCTTTGGCGTAACCGTAACGCTGCATGATGAACGCTTGAGCACCGTCGAGGCCCGCTCCGGCCTGTTCGAACAAGGCGGATACCGGGCGTTGAATAAAGGCAAAGTAGATTCCGCTTCTGCCGTGGTCATCCTCGAAAGCTATTTCGAGCAGGGTTACTAAATCCGTCCTTGCGCCTGACGCTGCTGCTGACTTTGTGCAAATGTCTGCATACCTGTCTGCTGCCCGGTTTGAATTACGCCGGGTAGCTGATGCGTTTTCCCTTCACGAATCAAATTGCCCACGGCTGGCGTGTTGACGAGCAGCTCAAATAGCGCCACGCGTCCTCCCAGCTTATCTTCCTCCAGCTTTTGCGAAAGTACCGCCCGCAGGCTGTCTGCCAGCTGATTACGCACCGGATCTTTCTCCTGTGCGGGAAAGGTATCCACCAGCCGCGCGATGGCCTGCGCCGCCCCTCGCGTATGTAACGTTGCCAGCACCAGATGCCCGGTTTCCGCTGCGGTTAACGCCAGACGAATGGTTTCCACGTCGCGTAGCTCGCCCAGCAAAATGACGTCGGGATCTTCACGCAACGCGCCGCGTAAACCAGCGGCAAAAGAAGCGCAGTGCACGCCCACCTCCCGTTGTTGAATAAGACAACGCTGGCTGGTGTAGCGATATTCAATCGGGTCTTCCAGCGTCAGAATATGCCCCGCAACTTGCTGATTAAGGTACTCAACCATCGCCGCCAGGGTCGTTGATTTACCGCTACCGGTAGCGCCTGTCACCAGAATTAACCCATTTTCACTGCGCAGCAGTTCAGGTATGACGTCAGGGGTCTGGAGATCGTCTAAACGTGGGCAATCAAGCGGGAGCAATCTTAGCGCCAGCGAGGTTCCCTGTTGATGAGCAAAAGCACTGGCGCGCAGCCGCCGGGAACCTGCCAGCGCAATAGCAAAATCAATCTGCCCCTGTTCCTGCCACTGTACCTGTTGTTGCTCACTGAGCCAGCACATCAGCAGATTCTCCACGTCAGGCGTAGTAAAGGGTGCGATTTCGACTTTTCCACGTATGCGCCAGCGCGCAGGCCATGCATTGCACAGGTGTAGATCCGACACGTTATGCTTTACACTAAGGGCCACTATTTCTTCCATATTCATATGAACATCCTCGGAAAATGAACGATATCGCGCATAACCTGGCACATGTCCGGGACAAAATCTCAGCCGCCGCGACGCGTTGCGGGCGGTCTTCAGAAGAAGTTACGTTGCTTGCAGTCAGTAAAACCAAACCTGCAAGCGCCATCGAAGAAGCCATTACCGCAGGGCAGCGTGCCTTCGGTGAAAACTATGTGCAGGAAGGGGTGGATAAAATCCGCTACTTCCAGGAAAAAGGCGTCAACGATCTGCAGTGGCACTTTATCGGCCCGCTGCAGTCCAACAAAAGTCGTCTGGTCGCTGAGCACTTTGACTGGTGCCATACGATCGACCGTCTGCGTATCGCTGCCCGTCTGAGCGAACAGCGCCCGGCGGAACTGCCGCCGCTCAATGTACTGATTCAAATTAATATCAGCGATGAGAACAGTAAGTCAGGAATTCCGCTGGCAGAGCTTGATGCACTGGCCGCTGAAGTCGCTGCACTGCCGCGCATTACCCTGCGTGGTCTGATGGCGATTCCGGCTCCAGAGTCAGATTATGTAAGGCAGTTTGAAGTTGCACAGCAAATGGCGGTAGCATTTGCCGGGTTGAAAACACGCTACCCAGGCATCGACACTCTCTCACTGGGAATGTCTGATGATATGGATGCCGCCATCGCGGCGGGTAGCACGATGGTGCGCATTGGCACTGCCATTTTTGGTGCTCGTGATTACACTAAAAAATAAGGAAAACTAAGGAACACCATGAATACGTTGACCTTCCTGCTCTCAACGGTAATTGAGCTGTATACCATGGCGCTGCTGCTGCGCGTGTGGATGCAATGGTCTCGCTGCGATTTTTACAACCCGTTCTCGCAGTTTATAGTGAAAATCACTCAGCCCATCATTGGGCCGTTACGCCGCATTATTCCCCCGATGGGGCCGATCGACAGCGCATCGGCATTAGTTGCGCTCGTTCTCAGCTTTATCAAAGCAATCGTGCTGTTTAAGGTGGTCACGTTCCAGCCGATCATCTGGATCGCCGCCGTACTGATTGTCCTGAAGACTATCGGGCTGTTGATTTTCTGGGTGCTGCTGGTGATGGCAATTATGAGCTGGGTCAGCCAGGGCCACAGTCCTGTAGAGTACGTGCTGATTCAACTGGCAGATCCGCTGCTGCGTCCTATTCGTCGCATACTTCCAGGCATGGGCGGGATCGATTTCTCCCCAATGATTCTGGTTCTGCTGCTCTACGTTATTAACATGGGCATCGCGGAAGTGTTACAGGCGACAGGCAACATGCTGCTGCCGGGGCTGTGGATGGCGCTATGAGTGCCGTTACACCCTGCGACGACGGTCTGGTTTTACGGCTCTACATTCAGCCTAAAGCCAGCCGTGACAGTATTGTGGGTTTACATGGCGACGAAGTTAAAGTCGCCATTACCGCCCCACCGGTTGATGGCCAGGCCAATAGCCATCTGGTGAAGTTTCTCGGTAAACAGTTCCGTGTGGCAAAAAGCCAGGTCGTCATTGAGAAGGGCGAGCTTGGACGTCACAAACAGGTTAAAATCATTCATCCGCAACAGATCCCGCCCGAAATTGCGGCGTTAACTGATTAGGTATCCCATGCAAAAAGTTGTCCTCGCGACCGGCAATGCCGGTAAAGTGCGTGAACTCGCCTCTCTTCTGAGTGATTTCGGTCTTGATGTTGTTGCCCAAACGGAACTGGGTGTTGATTCTGCAGACGAGACCGGGCTGACGTTTATTGAGAACGCCATTCTGAAGGCGCGTCATGCCGCGCAAATTACCGGCTTACCGGCCATTGCTGATGACTCAGGTCTGGCAGTAAATGCCCTTGGCGGCGCGCCGGGTATCTATTCAGCCCGCTATTCCGGCGAAGATGCGACCGATCAGCAGAACCTGGAAAAACTGCTTCACACCCTGCAAGATATTCCTGATGACAAGCGCCAGGCGCAGTTCCACTGCGTGCTGGTGTATATGCGCCATGCAGACGATCCAACGCCTGTTGTTTGCCACGGAAGCTGGCCGGGCGTGATTACCCGTGAACCTGTCGGAAACGGTGGTTTTGGCTACGACCCGATCTTCTTTGTGCCGTCTGAAGGGAAAACCGCAGCCGAACTGACCCGTGAAGAAAAGAGTGCAATTTCTCACCGCGGACAGGCGCTAAAGCTGCTGCTGGATGCCCTGCGTAATGGTTAAGCTTCCGCCGCTAAGTCTTTATATTCACATCCCGTGGTGCGTGCAGAAATGCCCGTACTGCGACTTCAACTCGCATGCGCTAAAGGGCGAAGTCCCTCATGACGACTATGTGCAGCATCTGCTGAGCGATCTGGATACTGAGGTGGCCCATGCCCAGGGCCGTGAAGTAAAGACGATTTTTATCGGTGGTGGCACGCCGAGCCTGCTTTCTGGCCCGGCGATGCAAACGCTGCTCGACGGCGTGCGAGCACGGCTGAATCTGGCCGAAGATGCAGAAATCACGATGGAGGCGAATCCCGGGACGGTGGAAGCCGATCGCTTTGTGGATTATCAACGCGCTGGCGTCAACCGTATCTCGATTGGCGTACAGAGCTTTAGCTCCGCCAAACTCGAACGTCTGGGACGTATTCACGGGCCGGAAGAAGCCAAACGAGCAGCACACCTGGCGAGCGGTCTGGGGCTACGCAGCTTTAACCTCGACCTGATGCATGGTTTACCGGATCAGACGCTGGAAGAGGCGCTGGGCGATTTACAGCAGGCCATCGCGCTCAACCCGCCACATCTTTCCTGGTATCAGTTGACCATCGAACCCAACACGCTGTTCGGTTCCCGACCGCCGGTTTTACCGGACGATGACGCGCTGTGGGATATTTTTGAGCAAGGCCACCAGCTACTGACCGCCGCGGGATATCAGCAGTACGAAACCTCAGCCTACGCCAGACCGGGTTATCAGTGTCAGCACAACCTTAACTACTGGCGTTTTGGCGACTATCTTGGCATTGGCTGCGGCGCACACGGTAAGATCACATTCCCTGACGGACGCATCCTGCGCACCACCAAAACACGGCATCCGCGTGGGTATATGCAAGGGCGTTATCTCGAAAGCCAGCGCGATGTCGCCGAAGCCGATAAGCCGTTCGAGTTCTTCATGAATCGTTTCCGGCTGCTGGAAGCCGCGCCTCGCGCGGAGTTCACGCAATATACCGGTCTCACCGAAGACGTTATTCGTCGACAGATCGATGAGGCTATTTCCCAGGGCTACCTGAGTGAATGCGATGAGTACTGGCAGATTACCCAACACGGTAAGCTGTTCTTGAATTCGCTGCTGGAGCTGTTTCTGGCGGAGTGATGGCTGGTGAACGTAGACCTGATAAGCGTAGCGCCATCAGGAAAATTGCCGGATGGCGGCTGCGTCTTATCCGGCCTACAGGGTTAGGGCGGTAAGCGCAGCCACCTTCATCGATTAATACTGATTAAACATTTCCTGGATCTGCTTAGGATCCTTGGTTTGAGTCAGCGCAAGCTGCAGCAGAACACGTGCTTTTTGCGGGTTCAGGGAACCTGAAGCCACAAATCCGTATTTTGCATCATCAACTTCTGCATCCTGTGTAGTGGCGCCCGTTGGTACACGGGATGAACGCACTACAACGGTACCTTTATGCGCGGCGGTTGCCAGCGTATCGAAAATGGTTTTATACAGGTTACCGTTACCTACACCCGCACTGACGATCCCGGCGTAACCCGCATCCACCAGCGCTTTTGCCGGCAGATCGGAGGCGTTAGCGTAGTTATAAACAATTCCAACTTTCGGCAGCTCGGTCAGCTTAGACACATCGAACGGAGTAGACGTGGTGTGCTTACGCGCAGGCGTACGCTGGTAGTCGATTTTACCGTTATGGATGTAACCCAGCGGGCCGTAGTTAACGGATTTGAAGGTAGCGACGTCGGTAGTGTTGGTTTTAGTCACGTCACGACCATCCATAACGGTGTCGTTCATCACCACCAGCACTCCGCGGTTGGCAGAGGCTTTGTCTGCGGCAGTTACTACCGCGTTATACAAGTTGAACGGGCCATCAGCGCTCATCCCCGTAGACGGACGCATTGCACCGACCAGCACCACCGGCTTGTTGCACTTGACGGTCAGGTCGAGGAAATAGGCGGTTTCTTCCATGGTATCCGTACCATGTGTTACCACGAAGCCGTCGGTTTTATCACACTCGGTATTAATCTTTTTCGCCAGCGTTAACCAGACTTCGTCATTCATATCCTGGGAGCCGATATTCACCACCTGCTCGCCTTTAACGACAGCGATATCTTTCAATTGAGGTACGGCCTCAACCAGATTTTCTACGCCAACCTTGCCTGCCGTGTAGTTAGATTTTGTCGCGGAATCACCGCCGCCGGCAATCGTCCCACCGGTCGCTAAAATGGTGATGTTTGGCAGTGCAAGCGCCGCGCCGCTGAAACCCATAACCAGTGCGGCAAGTGCCGTTTTCTTGAAAAACTCCATGTTATTTCTCCAGTTACTTGAATTTGCAGCATTATGTCTATCCTACAGATGAATAATGTGACGAGTTCCAATTAACCAGATTTATATCTCCACCAAATTGCCGTTCTTAGAGATGGATATCAAAAAAACAGAAATATACAAAATAAAACGGCACAGAATGTTTCTGTGCCGTTAATAAGAGGTGAAGATTATTTCAGAGTGCTAACCAGCGTTTTACGATCGTTTTCCAGCGTCACAACGCGGGAACAAACATCTTTGCCAAACTGCTGGAAGTCTTGTTCCTGATTCTTCCATTCGTTCTGAATTGAGGTCTGCAAACCACCGAGGCTTCCGAGTACGCCCTGCAGTGGATTACCACCGCCTTTGAGCACGGCTTTCGCTCCCATCTCGTTGATGCTGTCCTGCAAAATGCCGCCCATCGCCTGATTAACCAGCTGTTGTCCGTCCGCGCGGACCTGATCAATCGCCTTATAATGGAAAGTCAGGCCATCAGTTCGATGCTCGATGATGCGGTTCATCTGCTCTTTCAATTGCGCATCCAGCTTGGTTAAGCGGCCACGCATGTTGCTGCTTTCACCGACCTCTTTGGCGATGATTTTGTCCAGCGCCACGCGACCTTTCTCTACGCGCGCTCTGGCACCTTCGTCGATCCACGGCAGGCTGCTACGCAACGCCGCCTGATAATCTTTGGCCTGCTCACGCTGTGCGGCGTTCAGGTTGTACTGTTTACCGTTGAAGGTGACATCACCAGCCTGGGTAATAACCAGGTCGCCATTCTCGCCCTTCACCTGCACCGTTTGTGGGCTCAAAATCACATCGTCACGCGGGGTGACGCTGCACTGGTAATCTGCATGTGCGGCCATCGCCGTGAACGTTAGGACTGCCGCCAGCAGCGTTTTGCGCATCATATCTTTCCCTCAATACAAATCGGGCCGGCATTTGCCGACCCTGTGCTACTTAGTCCCACCAAATATCGAAAAGTTCGCTGGTACGCACTTCTTCGAGTTTGTGCTCTTCCAGCCACTTACGCACGATTGCCTGGTGTTCTTCGGTGCATTTGCCGATTTCCTGCAGACAGATCAGACCTTCCCAGGCCAGATAGCCGCTGCCGTCAAAAGCCAGCTTGTTCGGTTCGATGACTTCATTGATAAAGTCATCAACGATTTGATCGACCTGCTCTCCAGATGTACCTTCCGGGAAACGCCATGCAACCGAAAATCCTACTTCCTGGAATTCTTCGATGTGCATCTTTTTACGCAGACGACGGCTACGGTTCTTTGCCATTATTTCACCCTCTCGAACATTAAGTCCCATACGCCGTGGCCAAGACGATGACCACGTTGTTCAAATTTGGTTACCGGGCGCGATTCCGGGCGCGGTACATAATCGTTACTCTCTGACTGGTTTTTATACCCGTCAATCGAGGACATCACTTCAAGCATGTGCTCCGCATACGCTTCCCAGTCGGTCGCCATATGGAACACGCCGCCCAGCTTCAGCTTACTTAAGATATGCTCAGCAAACGGTACCTGAACGATACGGCGTTTATTATGACGTGCTTTATGCCACGGGTCAGGGAAAAACAGCTGAACCATAGATAAAGAATTGTCAGGAATCATTTTATGCAGGACTTCAACGGCATCATGGCACATGACGCGCAGGTTCTCGACACCCTCTTCATGGGCTGAAGCCAGACACGCACCAACGCCAGGTGAGTGAACCTCAATGCCGAGGAAATTCTGTTCCGGACGCGCTTTCGCCATTGCAACCAGCGACGCTCCCATACCAAAACCGATTTCCAGCGTGACTGGCGCGTCACGGCCAAACAGTTCTGCGAAATCTACAGGCTCTTCGCTGAACTCAACGCCCATCACCGGCCAGTAGTTTTCCAGCGCGTGTTCCTGCCCTTTCGTCAGTCGCCCCTGGCGACGAACAAAACTACGAATCCGGCGCAGAGGGCGGCCGTTTTCATCAAATTCCGGTGAAATGACGTCGTTCTTCATAAAAGTTTAGTCTGCTGTGTTTGAGTTCTGAAAACGGGCATTATCCAAAGTTAGTTGCCGGATGCAAGTAAAGGAAGAAAGTGAGCAGCGGAAAGTTCCGGTTTACACCCCGTTGCCGCTGTGCTGCAATCTTGCCCCCGGCAATAATGAAACGGTAATCATGCAAGCGTCTCAATTTTCGGCTCAGGTTTTGAGCTGGTACGACAAATACGGGCGGAAAACGCTGCCCTGGCAAATTGACAAGACGCCTTACAAAGTATGGCTCTCTGAGGTAATGCTGCAACAAACTCAGGTTGCGACCGTTATCCCTTATTTTGAGCGCTTTATGGCGCGCTTCCCAACGGTAACGGATTTAGCCCATGCGCCGCTGGATGAAGTTCTGCATTTGTGGACCGGGCTGGGTTATTACGCCCGTGCGCGAAATCTACATAAAGCCGCGCAGCAGGTTGTGACGCTGCATAGCGGTATATTTCCGCAAACCTTTGATGAAGTAGCCGCCCTACCTGGCGTCGGACGTTCAACCGCAGGCGCGATCCTTTCTCTCTCTCTGGGTCAGCATTTTCCGATTCTCGACGGTAACGTCAAACGCGTGCTGGCTCGCTGTTATGCTGTAAGCGGCTGGCCGGGTAAAAAAGAGGTCGAAAAGAAGCTGTGGGAGCTGAGCGAGCAAGTTACGCCGGCCCAGGGTGTTGAGCGTTTTAATCAGGCGATGATGGATTTAGGCGCCATGGTCTGTACGCGCTCAAAACCTAAATGTTCCCTGTGTCCGTTGGAAAATGGCTGTGTGGCGAGCGCCAATGCAAGTTGGGCGCTGTATCCCGGTAAAAAGCCCAAACAGACGCTACCGGAACGAACGGGCTATTTTTTACTGATGCAGCATGATGACGAAGTGCTGCTCTCACAGCGACCGCCCAGCGGCTTGTGGGGTGGTTTATACTGTTTTCCGCAGTTTGACGACGAAGATGGACTGCGCAACTGGCTGGCGCAACGACAAATTAACGCAGATAATCTGACCCAACTTAATGCGTTTCGCCATACCTTTAGCCATTTCCACTTAGATATTGTGCCTATGTGGCTTCCCGTGTCTTCATTCACCTCATGCATGGATGAAGGCAACGCGCTCTGGTATAACTTAGCGCAACCGCCGTCGGTCGGACTGGCGGCCCCCGTGGAGCGTTTGTTACAGCAATTACGTGCCGGTACACACGTTTAACGTACCGGACGATAGAGAGGACTTTTTATGAGCAGAACGATTTTTTGCACTTTCCTGCAACGCGAAGCAGAAGGCCAGGATTTTCAGCTGTACCCGGGCGATCTGGGAAAACGCATTTATAACGAGATTTCTAAAGAAGCATGGGCGCAATGGCAGCATAAACAGACCATGCTGATTAACGAGAAAAAACTCAATATGATGAACGTCGAACACCGTAAGTTACTGGAACAGGAGATGATTAACTTCCTGTTTGAAGGTAAGGATGTGCATATTGAAGGCTATACGCCAGAGTCATAAGAACCGTTGCCGGATGGCGCTGCGCTTATCCGGCCTACGTTTTAATCTGGTCCTTGCAAACAACAAACACAACACGCACTCCCGGAATGATGAAAAAATTTCTCGCGCTTGCCGTTATTGCGCCGTTGCTCATCTCCTGTTCCAGTTCGACCAAAAAAGGCGATTCCTATAACGAAGCCTGGGTCAAGGATACCAACGGTTTTGATATTCTGATGGGGCAATTTGCCCATAATATTGAGAATTTGTGGGGATTTAAGGAAGTGCTGATTGCGGGTCCGAAGGACTACGTCAAGTATACCGATCAGTATCAAACCCGCAGCCACATCAACTTTGATGACGGTACGATAACCGTCGAGACCATTGCCGGGACAGATCCCGCCGGACACCTGCGTCGGGCGATTATTAAGACATTGCTGATGGGCGATGATCCGGGATCTATCGACCTCTATTCCGATGTCGACGACATTAAGATTTCCAAAGAGCCATTCCTGTACGGACAGGTGGTTGATAATACCGGCCAGCCCATTCGTTGGGAGGGGCGTGCCACCAACTTTGCCAACTACCTGCTGCAAACACGACTTAAAAGCCGCAGCAATGGCCTGCGTATCATCTATAGCGTGACGATCAATCTGGTGCCGAACCACCTTGATAAGCGCGCGCATAAATACGTTGGCATGGTGCGTCAGGCTTCACGTAAGTATGGCGTCGACGAGTCGCTGATTCTGGCTATCATGCAAACCGAATCCTCGTTTAACCCGTATGCGGTGAGCCATGCCGATGCGCTGGGACTGATGCAGGTGGTACAGCACAGCGCCGGGAAAGATGTGTTCCGCTCGCAAGGGCGCTCAGGCACACCAAGCCGTAGCTTCTTGTTTGACCCGGCCAGCAACATTGATACCGGTACGGCCTATCTGGCAATGCTCAACAATGTCTATTTGGGCGGTATCGATAATCCGACCTCACGTCGCTATGCGGTAATCACCGCGTATAACGGCGGCGCGGGCAGCGTGCTGCGCGTGTTCTCGAACGATAAAATTCAGGCCGCGAATATCATTAACAGCATGTCTCCAGGTGACGTTTATCAAACGCTGACCACCCGACATCCATCTGCTGAATCACGCCGATACCTTTATAAGGTCAATTCCGCACAAAAATCCTATCGACGCCGCTAATGTATTCCTCTTCAGCCCCCTAAAACGGGGGCCTGAAGCACCAAAAATGTTAACTCCATCACTCTTTTGCTTTGCAATCAGAAATTGTTTGCAAATATTTGTCACAGGTAACAAAAAAAGAGTGCATCTCATTGATAGAATCACATCATATAGCCACGGCAAATGTGCCTTTTAAAACATTCATCCGCATTACGGTGTGAGGAAATTAACATGAATCTTAAGCTGCAGCTGAAAGTTCTCTCGTTTCTGCAGTTCTGCTTATGGGGTAGTTGGCTCACTACCCTCGGCTCCTATATGTTTGTCACCCTTAAATTCGATGGTGCATCCATTGGCGCGGTGTATAGCTCGCTGGGGATCGCCGCCGTGTTTATGCCAACGCTGTTAGGGATCGTGGCCGATAAATGGATCAGTGCGAAGTGGGTTTACGCCCTTTGCCACCTGGTCGGCGCAGGAACGCTGTTTGCCGCAGCCGAAGTCACCACGCCAGGGGCCATGTTCTTTGTGATCTTGCTTAACTCCCTGGCCTATATGCCAACACTGGGGCTAATCAACACCATCTCCTACTATCGCCTGCAATCTGCCGGGATGGATATCGTTACCGACTTCCCGCCAATTCGTATCTGGGGCACCATCGGCTTTATTCTGGCGATGTGGGCAGTGAGCTTCTCCGGCTTTGAACTGAGCCATATGCAGCTGTACATCGGTGCGACATTGTCCCTGGTACTGGTACTGTTCACCCTGACGCTGCCGCATATTCCGGTTGCCAATCAGCAGAAAAACCAGAGCTGGACATCAATGCTCGGTCTGGATGCTTTCGCGCTGTTTAAAAACAAGCGTATGGCGATTTTCTTCATCTTCTCAATGATGCTGGGCGCAGAGCTGCAGATTACCAATATGTTTGGTAACACCTTCCTGCACAGCTTCGATAACAACCCGCTGTTCTCCGGTAGCTTTATCGTGGAACACGCATCGGTGATGATGTCGATTTCACAGATTTCCGAGACGCTGTTTATCCTGACCATCCCGTTCTTCTTAAGCCGTTACGGTATTAAGAACGTGATGCTTATCAGTATTGTGGCGTGGATGCTGCGCTTCGGCCTGTTTGCCTACGGCGATCCAACGCCGTTCGGTACCGTGCTGCTGGTTCTGTCGATGATTGTTTACGGCTGCGCCTTCGACTTCTTCAACATCTCTGGTTCTGTGTTCGTGGAGAAAGAAGTACGCCCTGAAATCCGCGCCAGCGCACAGGGTATGTTCCTGATGATGACCAACGGCTTCGGTTGTATTCTGGGCGGACTGGTGAGCGGTAAAGTCGTTGAACACTATACGCTGAACGGTATTACCGACTGGCAGACCGTGTGGTTGATCTTCGCAGGTTACTCGCTGGTTCTGGCTTTTGCCTTCGTTGCGCTGTTTAAATACAAACACGTACGCGTTCCAGCAGGCACCCAGACTATCGCGCACTAACGTTTACGCAGAGAAAAGCGGGTTGCCAAAAGGTAACCCGCTTTTTTTGCGCTTACTTCACAACATATCCATACAGACGCTTAATACCGTCTGCATCCGTTTCACTGTAAACACCTTGCAGCTCCGGCGAGAAGCCTGGCAGCAGGTTTACGCCCTCTTCCAGCGCCAGAAAATATTGCTGTACCGCCCCACCCCATACTTCGCCCGGTACCACGCACAGCACGCCCGGAGGATAAGGCAGCGCACCTTCCGCCGCAATGCGGCCAGCTGCTTCACTAATCCGCACCAGTTCAACATCACCACGGATAAAAGCGCTGTTCGCATCCTGTGGGTTCATCGCCACGGCAGGTAAACTTTCCTGACGGAACATCGCTTTTTGCAGATCTTTCACATCAAAGCTGACGTACAGTGAGTGCATCTCCTGGCACAGTTCACGCAGGGTGTAATCCCGATAGCGTACCGGATACTTATTGAAGATGGTGGGCAGCACATCTGCCAGCGGCGTATCGTCTTCAATATGCTGCTCAAACTGCGCCAGCATCGCCACCAGTTGCGCCAGTTTCTCTGCGCTTTCTGCCGGGGTCAGCAGGAACAGAATCGAGTTAAGGTCGCATTTCTCCGGCACGATGCCGTTTTCACGCAGGTAATGCGCCAGAATCGTCGCCGGAATACCAAACTCGGTATATTGCCCGGTTTGTGCGTCAATGCCCGGAGTGGTTAACAGCAGTTTGCAAGGATCGACGAAATACTGGTCGCGCGCGTAGCCGGAAAAACCATGCCATTTAGCACCTGGTTCGAAGCTAAAGAAGCGACGCTCGCTGGCAATCACCTGCGTCGGATAGCTTTCCCACGGTTTGCCATCAACTACCGGGGGAACAAATGGCTGAATCATCTTACAGCGGGTAATAATCGCTTTACGGGCCTCAATGCCCAGCGTCACACACTCCGCCCACAGCCGACGACCGCTCTCGCCTTCATGGATTTTGGCGTTAATGTCCAGCGCTGCAAACAGCGGGTAAAACGGACTGGTAGAAGCATGCAGCATAAATGCATTATTCAGACGCTTATGCGGGCAGAACCGCGCCTGACCGCGAATATGGTTATCCTTTTTGTGGATCTGCGAGGTTTGCGAGAATCCGGCCTGCTGTTTGTGTACCGACTGGGTGACAAAGATCCCCGGATCGTTAGCATCGAGATCCAACAGCAGCGGTGACCCATCGGCCATCATCGGAATAAATTGCTCGTAACCGACCCATGCAGAGTCAAACAGGATGTAATCACACAGATGACCGATCTTGTCGATCACCTGCCGGGCATTGTAGATCGTACCGTCATAGGTGCCGAGCTGAATGATCGCCAGACGGAACGGGCGCGGTTGATCGGCCTTTTGCGGCGCAACCTCGCGAAGTTGCTGGCGCAGATACTCCTCATCAAAACAGTGCTCGTCAATACCGCCAATAAAGCCAAACGGATTACGCGCCGCTTCCAGATACACCGGCGTCGCACCCGCCTGGATCAGCGCACCGTGGTGGTTCGACTTATGGTTATTACGGTCAAACAGCACCAGATCGCCGCGCGTCAGCAGCGCATTGGTTACTACTTTATTGGCCGCAGAGGTCCCGTTCAGCACAAAGTAGGTTTTATCCGCGTGGAAAACTTTCGCGGCAAATTTCTGCGCATGTTTCGCCGAGCCTTCATGAATCAGCAGATCGCCAAGCTTAACGTCGGCGTTGCACATATCCGCGCGAAACAGATTCTCGCCAAAGAACTCGTAGAAATGGCGCCCCGCGGGATGCTTTTTAAAGAACTCACCGTGTTGATGTCCTGGGCAGGCAAATGTGCTGTTCCCCATCTCGACATACTGAGTCAACGTGTCATAGAACGGCGGCAGCAAATCTTCTTCATACTGACAGGCAGCAGACTCCAGCTCCAGCCAGTCCTGCGCCTGACCGCGAATGACCGCATTCACGCCCGCCGGCAGATCAACATCCGACTCTGCGAACAGAAACACGGGTATATGAAAACCGGTGCGTTTCAGCAAAGCAAGGATCCCGCTGCGGCTATCCGCAACGGTAATGACGACTGCCGCAACGTCAGTAAAATCAGTACTGTCCAGCGACACCACCTGACGATGGCTGGACAGACGAGAAACCAGTTCTCCACTGGCGGCAATTTTCATTGATTTCATAAGCGCAATAACCCGTTTCGGGAAAATCAAAAGTCCCGGACAAAGCCATATTGCTTTGCCCACGAAATGACAGGTCAAACTGGTTACCAGCCCCGACCGCCAGACATCAGTAAAAGCAGATAGCCTCTGATTTTACTGTTATCCTGCAGTGAGCGTGCGCTGCCCTCACCGCATGGTGGGAGCGTAAAGATAAGTCGCAGGAAGGGGCAAACGTCGCGCAAAAAGGCGATGTTGAAGGCGATGTAGGGGGAGTAATATCATCCCAGGCAGCCCCATTCAGACAGGAGAAAATTCGCGCAATCATGGCACCTTTCACTTTCAGGCGCAAGATAAAATCCGGAGCCTGAACCTCACAGATAAACAAGCAATCCGCCTGTCAATCGCGGCATAATAATGCAATCTGAAAACATATTTTACCCAGAGAATTGCCTTTAACATCAAGACGATAATGGGTATGCAGGAGCAAACGTGGTAATTGGACCCTTTATTAATGCTGGCGCTATTTTATTTGGTGGTGTTCTCGGCGCACTACTCAGCCAGCATTTACCGGAACGCATTCGTGCCTCCATGACCTCCATATTCGGACTGTGCTCTTTGGGAATTGGTATTTTGCTGGTTATCAAATGCGCTAACCTACCGGTGATGGTCCTAGCTACGTTGGTCGGTGCATTAATTGGTGAGTTCTGTTATCTGGAAAAAGGGATCAATACCGCGGTTGCCAAAGCGCAGCAGCTTTTCACCCAGTCGGATGCCAACACCACGCACGAATCCTTCATCCAGAGCTATGTGGCCATCATCGTGCTATTTTGCGCCAGTGGTACCGGGATCTTCGGGGCTATACATGAAGGGATGACCGGCGACCCGAATATTTTAATCGCCAAGTCGTTTCTTGATTTCTTCACGGCCATCATTTTTGCCTGTTCATTAGGTATCGCGGTATCGGCAATTTGTGTACCAATGCTGGCAATCCAGCTAACGCTTGCCACCTGCGCAGCACTTATTTTGCCCCTGACGACGCCAGCCATGATGGCCGATTTCAGCGCCGTAGGTGGACTGCTGTTGTTGGCAACCGGTTTACGTATTTGTGGAATCAAAATGTTTGCGGTTGTGAATATGCTTCCTGCCCTTCTGCTGGCAATGCCGCTTTCCGCCGCGTGGACGGCATTTTTTGCCTGAGAATGCGTGCAATAGCAACAATGTGGTGATAGATTGTGCAGTCTGCGTTGATTTGAAGAAATTTCGTTGACGAAACGAAGCGAATCGGTTTTAATGCGCCTCGTTGCCCGGATAGCTCAGTCGGTAGAGCAGGGGATTGAAAATCCCCGTGTCCTTGGTTCGATTCCGAGTCCGGGCACCACTATTTAGAAGAACCCGCCTATGGCGGGTTTTTTGCTTTTGGCGAAGCGGACTCTCAATCGATCTCAGTTCGATTATTCGCCGCCAGCGGCTCTCCTCCAAATCATCATGCCTTCGCTCCCCCATACATAGAGATCTTCGATTCATCGGCATGGATAAAAATTAGCGAAGGTCATAAGATTCGAGCAGGTTTAAGAATCAGCCTAGAAAGCCTTTTAAAATAAGATTAGAAACCATCAAATAACCCCGTGATGGCAACATCACCATCACAGGGGTTGAGCGGTTATTCCTTCACCACAATCAGCGGTTCAATATCGCTCTCTTTTTTAATCACCAGCGACTCGTCACCACGCAGGCAGGTACCGCCGTAGTTCCCACCTACGGTAAAGGTACAAACCTGGATATATTTACCGGCAACTTTTGGCAGACACCAAAGCTGCTGATAAATGTTCTTCTGCTCGGCAAACTTACCGCTGGTTTTATCCAGTAGCTCTTCCTGATGACTCACCAGATCGATGTTGCTGCCACAACGTCCTGCAATAGGTTTCACCGCATAACCGGTTTGCGCCAGCTCTTCATTAACAGTGAAATCCGTATCTAGCAGATAACGGTGGTGCGGGAACAGTTGCCAGAGGATCGGCAGAATCGCTTTGTTGCCAGGGATAACCGTCCACAGAGGTTCGAAGACCAGCACTTCCGGGCGCAGCAGCACGTCGATTAAACGCACTTCCTGATTCGTATGCCCGGTACGAATTGGCACCGCGGCGTACTCCGTTTCGCTGACCTCGCGCACCTGCTCAATTGCGGTTTCCCACGCCCAGGTCTTCCAGACGCAGTTCACCAGACGGCCGTCACCGTCAGTCAATTGACCGGCGTCATCCCAGCGCAGTTCATCCAAACCTCGCAGAATTTTGCTGTCAAACCCGGCCTGACGCAGCGCCTGCTGCATAAACTGCGCGTGATAGTTTTCCTCGATATCCTTATCCTGCATGATGTGGACAAACGGACGTGCACGGCTGTGCTTCCAGGCACCCGCCAGTTCGTTGATCAACCCTTCAGCCGGGTTGTGTCCCTGCCCTGTGTAACCACGCTCGGCCCATCTTTCGAGAATCAAACCGGCTTCGGTATGGCACGATGCGGAATCGGCGTTGTACTCATACACCTTCAGTCCACGTTCATCCATACAGAAATCCATACGCCCCGTAATCATATGATGCCGACGACGCTGCCAGGAAAGGCGCAGGCGCGGCCAGAGGATTTTCGGGATATCAAACAGCGCCAGCAGGTTGTCGTCTTTCAGCACCTTGTCAGTCGCGTGCAGATACATCAGGTGCAGCTCGTTGGTGGCTTTAATCAGCTCCTGCTCGGCGCTCTCGGTAATGGTGAAGTACTGATGCGGGTCCTGATTAATCACATGGCCGTTCGCCAGCACGTAGGCTTTTTGCAGCGGATCCTGCTCATTCAGCCATTTACCGTCAAATTGCCCGTTATCTTCCAGTCGCGCGCCGCCAATTTTCAGCGAGTCATTGGCGATCTCCGGCTGCGGTAGGCTGAATCGGGTATCATCGGTCTGGATCATCCAACCAAGAATGGTCGTGTCGTCAAAGGTATCACGCAGGGTGTAACAACCGTTCTCAACCACCATCTCCAGTTCGCGGGTCCACTGCTGTCCGGGAGGCAGCGGCGTATGGAGCACGTTCTGTTCGGCAATACGGATTTTGTTTTCCAGCAACTGGGTGACGACCGCCACATGCCCGGTATCTTTAAATTCGCCGCCTTTTTGCCAGATAAGCAGAGCCCCTGCTACCGGCGCGCGGGGCGAACCATTCGGAAATGCCTGTAACGGTAGGATGTTGTCATTCACTACTTCGCGCAGAAAGCGTAAGGAGAAGATCTCCCAGGCCATACCCACATCGGTGAAGACCATGCCATAGTTAAGGAAGAGAAAGCGGCGTGCGAACTCTACGCACTGCCATTTGTGGCCCATGTATTCATCGTCGATATAGCTGCGAAATGCTGCATCATCGTCGTAGTCCCGTGGGTCGAGGGAGCTGTAATCTGAAGAGTAGATTGCTACGCCACCTGGGGCATAGCCCAATAATGTCCCGAATGGGGCATCCTGACTGGTCGTTCCTTTGCTCATGCACCTTACCTCAAAACAATACAGCCTGAGCAGGTTGGCGTGAATTTTTCGCTCTGATTGCCTGCTCTGCGACACTAACCGGACAGAGGTCGACATCATCATACACCTCAACGCAGCGGCTGGCGCTCAGAGGCGAAAAATTCACAGCAGGAACTACGCTTTGGTCAGGGTGACCGGTACGCTTTTATACGCCGGAGTCAAACTTTGTGTATCTACCGCATCCAGCGAAAGCAGGACATTCGCTTCAGGCAGATAAGCGCCAATTGAGCCAGCCGCCATGTTGTAAATCACCACCGTTAAGCCGTACATGATGCGATCCGCGCAGGGCTGACCGTTGTCGTCCAGCGCCTGAACGTTGACCACATCACCCTGGCTCAGACCGCGGCTCGTCGCTTCTTCGGCGCTTAAAAACACCACATCCCGACGGCCAGTAATGCCACGATAGCGATCGTTCATACCATAAATCGTGGTGTTGTACTGATCGTGGCTACGCAGCGTTGCCAGAACCAGTGCATCAGCAGGCTGATGTTCCCGCTCTACCGCCCGCTGATGGCTGACGATAAAATTGGCTTTGCCATTCTCCGTTCGCCATTCACGGCGCGAAGCAGGTGTATCCATACGAAATCCACCCGGCTCGGCAATACGTGCGTTGTAATCGTGGAACGCCGGGATCACGGCTTCAATGGCGTCACGGATCAACGTGTAGTCCCCGGTAAATGCTTCCCAGTTGATCGGAGAATGCGGCAGCGTGGCACGCGCCATGCCCGCCACAATCGCGGGCTCCGATTTTAGCCAGCGGGAAGCCGGCTTCAGCGCGCCACAGGAAGCGTGAACCATCGACATAGAATCTTCGACGGTGACTGACTGGATCCCCGTCGCCTGCATGTCGCGCTCCGTTCGGCCTAATGCAGGTAGCAGGTAGTTATGCTTTGCCAGCAGCAGATGCGATCTGTTCAGTTTGGTCGCCACATGGACCTGCAGATCCAGATTTTTCATCGCCGCAAAGGTACGCTGCGGCTGGGGCATCGCTACCGCCAGATTGCCGCCCATGCAGATGAGCGCTTTTGCGTCTCCCCGCTCGATGGCCCGAATGCTCTCCACGCTGGAGCGTCCATGCTTGCGCGGAACGCGGATAGAAAAATGCTTCTCAAGGCGTTGCAGGAAGTCTTCGGACGCCGCTTCGTTGATCCCCACAGAACGATCGCCCTGCACGTTAGAATGGCCGCGTAACGGGCAGATCCCCGCCCCCGGCTTACCCATATTGCCTTTCAGCAACAACAGATTTACCAGCTGCTGAACGTTCTCGGTGCCGTTTTTATGCTGAGTGATGCCCAGACCATAACAAACAATCGTGGCGCTGGATTTACTGTAGCTGTGCGCCAGATCTTCCATCTGACTACGCGTCAGGCCCGAGTCATGTTCCAGCTCAGCCCAGTTATGCTGACGTAAGTCGTCATACAGCGCTGCATATCCCGCGGTATGTTGGTCGATAAACGCATGATCGAGCGTCGGCTGCTGATCCAGTAGGATCCGCGCTTCGTCCATTTCGATCAGCGCCTTCATTATGCCTTTGAGCAACGAGGCGTCACCGCCCATTTTTACCTGGTAGTAGTCGTTGCTCAGCTCCGTCGCCTGACCGGTGAACATCTCTTTCGCACTTTGCGGGAAGCTAAAGCGCTCAAGCCCCCTTTCGTTCAGCGGGTTGATGGAGATAATTTTGGCTCCACGTTTGGCAACGTCGCGTAAGGTGGTCAGCATGCGTGGATGGTTAGTACCAGGGTTATGCCCGATACAAATCACCAGATCGCAGTGGTCAAAATCATCAAGTTCAACGGTCCCTTTCCCAAGGCCAATGGCCGGCGTTAGCCCTGCGCTGGTCGGTCCGTGGCACATGTTTGAGCAATCAGGAAAGTTGCTGCTACCATATTCGCGGGCAAACAGCTGATACAGGAACGCCGCCTCATTTGACGTTCTGCCGGAGGTATAAAACTCAACCTGTTGTGCTGAGTCATAGCTGCGCAGACGCTCGCCGATCTCCCGAAAGGCGATATCCCAATCCACCGCCTGCCAGGTGTCTGACACTGCATCGTATTTCATTGGATGCGTCAAACGACCAATGTTTTCCAGTTCATAATCGCTGTAGTGCCAGAGTGTGGAAACCGGGTGACGACTGAAAAATTCCGGTGACGCTTTCTTACTGGTTGTCTCCCAGGAAACCGCCTTAACGCCATTTTCGCACAGCTCCATTGGCGCACGATGCCCGGGGTCCGGCCACGCACAGCCCGGACAATCGAACCCTTTCACCTGGTTCATTTTGAACATCGCGATAATGTCGCGCGCGACAGCCTTTTGCGAAAACACCGAAGCAGTGACGGCTTTTACCGCACCCCACCCACCCGCAGGGCCCTGATAACCGCTTACTCCTGGAACACCATTTTTCATTATTACTGCTTATTCACCGCCAATTTTTGATGGTGAATACGGTAGCAATTTCCGTCCAACATTGATTTCCTCTTCATGGAGTACGGGCCAGGTACAATGAACGGGTTAGATTTATCTTCCCCTTTCAGCACAAAGCGACATAAAGTCCCAATCTGTTAAATTGAGTTCTACCTAACTGCTACACTGCATCAACACAACCACTCAGAAGGCAGGTCAATATGTCAGACAATACCTATCAGCCCGCGAAAGTCTGGACGTGGGAAAAGTCGAACGGCGGCGCATTCGCCAATATCAACCGCCCGATTTCCGGCGCCACCCACGAGAAGACGCTGCCGGTTGGCAAGCATCCGCTACAGCTCTATTCGTTGGGGACGCCAAACGGGCAGAAAGTGACGATTATGCTGGAGGAGTTACTGGCGCAGGGCGTGAAGGGCGCGGAATACGATGCCTGGATTATTCGCATTGGCGATGGCGATCAGTTTTCCAGCGGCTTTGTTGAGGTGAATCCGAACTCGAAGATCCCGGCGCTGCGCGACCACTCGCAAAACCCACCGGTTCGCGTATTCGAATCTGGCGCAATCCTGCTCTATCTGGCGGAAAAATACGGTTATTTCCTGCCGCAGGATTTGGCAAAACGTACTGAAACGCTGAACTGGTTGTTCTGGTTACAGGGTGCGGCGCCGTTCCTCGGCGGTGGTTTTGGTCACTTCTATAACTATGCGCCGGTAAAAATTGAGTACGCTATTAACCGCTTCACGATGGAAGCCAAACGCTTACTCGACGTACTGGATAAGCAGTTAGCACAAAATCAGTTTGTGGCAGGAGATGAATACACCATTGCCGATATGGCGGTTTGGCCGTGGTTTGGCAATGTGGTGCTGGGTAACGTGTACGACGCGGCAGAGTTCCTCGATGCAGGAAGTTACAAGCACGTGCAACGCTGGGCAAAAGAGGTTGCCGCGCGTCCGGCAGTTAAGCGAGGTCGTATTGTAAACCGCACTAACGGGCCGCTAAACGAGCAGCTTCATGAACGTCATGACGCCAGCGACTTCGACACCAATACCGAAGATAAGCGCCAGGGTTAACGCAAGATGCCGGATGGCGGCATAAATGCCTTATCCGGCCTACATAGAAGGCGTAGGCCTGATAAGCGTAACGCCATCAGGCACTAACCGATTGTCACGCGCTGGTGACGTCGTACTCCATGCGGCGAAGTGCGTCTAACGTGGCTTTAGCTTCATCTTCATCAATGATGCTCATGGCGAACCCTACGTGCACCAGCACCCATTGCCCGACCAGCTCAGCGGTATCACCTTCACAAATCAGGGCAATATTGACATCACGTTTGATGCCGCACACTTCAACCTGCGCAAGCTGGTGAATATCTTCACCAACGGCCAGAACCTGACCAGGGACTCCAATACACATATCTGACTCCGCCCCATAGCAACCTATGGGTTATTCGACTTCAATACTTTTCACTTTCAGTGAATCGCCTGCATCAACCCGCAGACGATCGCCCTGACATAGTGGACACTGCTCATCATGCTGGGTGATTTCCACAACCTGACTGCAATCCCAGCACCATGCCTGGGCTGGTTTGTAATCAATATGCAGCTCACACCCTTGCGCCAGCGTGCCCTGACAGACGATGTCGAAACTGAAACGGACGGCGCTCTCTTCAACGCACGAGAGCGCTCCGATTTCCAGCCAAACGCCGGTTACACGTTTGACACCGTGCTGCTCTGCCTGCTGTTGAACAATCTCAACCGCGCTCTGACAAAGGGACAGCTCATGCATTTTCGCAGTTCCGACGACCCAGCAGCAGCGCGCGGCGATTTAGCTGCGGCGCATTCGGATCGCTCACCGGCAGCGATAACAGCATGCGCGCGCAATCGTCAGTCAGACGCACACCTTCTTGCGCCGACATACTGTGCGAAAGCGGCGACATCAGTGAACAGGAAAGGTATTGCGATACGCCCTCCAGTTCACCAACGGTAAAGGTCATCTCGCCATACGGCAGACGCAGCCCGATTTTTTCGCTGACTTTACGCACCGGCCAGATCTGGTCCGGTCCGGGGAAAATCAGTGCGCTGAGCATCCAGGGTGTGATAACACACCCCGTCCACTGTCCTTCAAACAGCGTAAAATCAGAAACATATACCGGCATGTTCGGATGCAAGAAAGAGAGATCGTGCATCGAACGCCGGGCAACCTCTTCAAACGCTGCCTGAATCTGCGTCTTCGGGGCCGTCTGAAAACCGACAAACTCCTCAGACATGAGCCGCCTCCCGAGGGATCGCTTCAACGCCTGATTCGCGAAGCGCGGCAAGAACCTGCTCCAGCGCAGGTTCAATCATCGCTTCAACCGTTGGCGTTAGCCCGATATGCGGTTCCAACGATTCCGGAATAACGCCGACTAAGGTCAGCTTTTTCGGAAACTCGCCGGTAAAACGCAGGGCCGACAATACGTCGGCCAGGCCAAGCTGGTGCGGTGAGATTTTGTTGGTAAACAGCGCTGGGATCTCTTCATCCCGCAGGACCATCATCGTTCCTGGCGTGTTTTTCTTCGACACAATGGCGTCAGCAATGATCAGATGATCTCTGTTCGCCATATCGCCGAGAAGCTCCATCCCAGCCGTACCACCGTCCAGAACATCAACAAAGTCTGGCAGGATGTACCGTTGCTCTAATGCCTCAACGATACGTACCCCGATGGCTTCGTCGGTCAGCAAAATATTGCCGACCCCTAAGACTAATATCCGCATTACAGAACCTTAACTGAGACCACTTCGTTCCCGTCAACGTCCACCACATGCACCGCACATGACATACAAGGGTCGAAGGAGTGAATGGTACGAACCACTTCCAGCGGTTTGTTTGGATCGGCAATCGGCGTACCTACCAGCGAGCGCTCATACGGTCCCACTTCATCATTAAAGTTACGTGGGCCAGAGTTCCAGGTTGACGGTACAACCGCCTGGTAGTTGCTGATAATGCCGTCTTTAATCACCATCCAGTGAGACAGCATACCGCGTGGCGCTTCGAGGAAACCAACACCTTTGAATTCGCCTGTTGCCGGAATATCCGGTTTCACGAAGGTGGTGTGGTCGCCTTTACCGATGTTCACAATCAGCGCGTTGTACTGATCCTGCAGAACGTTCTGCAGTTCACAGCAGTGAACAGTACGGCCAATAATACGGCCCAGCGTAGAGTGCAACTGCGACACTTCGATAGTTTTACCGGTCAGCTTGGTGTAAATCGCGATGATTTCATTCAGCTTGGCATGGGTAGACTCGCGTTTGGCCGCCAGTTTACACAGCATGTTGGCCAGCGGACCCACTTCAACCGTTTTGCCGTAGAAGGTCGGCGCTTTAACCCAGGAGTATTTGCCGTCGTCTGACCAACCGGTGTAGTCAGGAACCGTTGTGCCTTCCCACGGAGCCTGCGGCGCTTCGTCTTTGTACCACGCGTGTTTCGCACTCTCCTGAATCCCTTTGATCAGGTACTCATCGGAGTGAGAGGTGATTGGACGATAGGTCGACAGATCGGCATCGGTGATGTAACCGCCCGGGAACAGGAAGCTGCCGTTTTTACCGTCTGTCGGGAATTCCGGCGCACTCAGGTAGTTAACCGCACCCTGACCACGTTCCAGCCACTCAGGATAGAACGCAGCAATAACCGCGGTATCAACCTTGTACACCTGCTCAACGAAGTCGCTCAGCTTATCGATGAAGGACTTGATGTACATCAGGCGTTCAAGGTTCAGCACACCGAGGCCGTCAAGGTTAATTGGGTTAGCAACCCCACCTACCGCCAGGTTCTGGATGTGCGGCGTTTTACCGCCCAACAGTGCCACAACGCGGTTGGCATCACGCTGGCATTCCAGCGCCTGCAGGTAGTGCGCGACCGCAATCAGGTTCACTTCCGGCGGCAACTGCATTGCCGGATGACCCCAGCAACCGTTAGCAAAAATGCCTAACTGACCGCTGGCAACAAGGTCTTTGATCTTGTTCTGAACCTTGGTGAACTCTTCTGCGCTGTTCAGGTGCCAGGAGGACACGCCGTTCAGCATGGCAGACGCTTTCGCTGGGTCAGCTTTCAGGGCAGAGGTGATATCCACCCAGTCCAGCGCAGACAGCTGATAGAAGTGAACAATGTGGTCATGCGTGGTGTGCGCGGCCAGAATGATGTTACGGATATACTGTGCGTTCACCGGAACATCAATATTCAGCGCACTTTCTGCTGCACGAACGGAAGAGATAGCGTGAGTGGTCGTACAAACACCACAGATACGCTGCACAATCATCCAGGCATCGCGCGGATCGCGGTTTTTCACGATCTCTTCCATGCCGCGCCACATGGTACCGGAAGCCCATGCTTTAGATACCACGCCATTTTCGATTTCGCAGTCGATGCGTAAATGACCCTCAATACGGGTTACCGGATCAATAGTAATTCTCTGGCTCATGCTTTGCTCGCCTCATGACGATTTTGATCGTTTTGTTTTAAAGGAGGAAGTATCGGCAGTAGACGAATGAGTACGATGTATGCACAAATCTCAATAGCCACAAAACCAATAGAAATCAACAGCTCTTCCCAGGTCGGGAAGTAGTGGTAGCCACCACCAGGATTGAACGCCACCAGCGAATAGGACAGACGCCATGTTGCACAACCCAGCAACGCGCTCAGCGCAGACAGATACAGCATGCGCGAGTCATTACGCAGCTTAGTGACGCGCAGCACCACCAGTGGGAAGACCATCAGCACGACTTCAAGCCAGAACATCAGGGAGTAAAGATCGCCTGAGAACGCATAGGACAGCTTGTCGCGATAGATCAGTTCGCCAAAGCGCAGGACGACGAAAATCGCCAGCAGCACGCTGATGGTATTCGTCAGCTTGATGAACAAACTTTTCTCGTCCGGACCGTTACCTTTCAGACCGGCTTGTACCAACGAGCCTTCAAAGATGACGATCGAGAAGCCCATAATAAAGGCGGTTAATACCGAGAAAAGCGGCAGCATTTCATAAGCTTGCCATAGCGGATGCACCTTATAACCCGCAGAAATCATCAATGAACCCATTGAAGACTGGTGCATGGTTGGCAGCAGCGCGCCGAGGGCAATAATAAAGAACATCACTTTATTCAAACGTTTGAGGGAAACTTTCCACCCCAAGCGTTCAAACAGAGCCGGAGCAAATTCCAGCGCCATGATGCCGATATAGATGGTCATACAGACCGCCGTTTCGAACAGTACCGAGTTCACGTTGAAGTGGCCCGGAATGTAGAAATACGGCAGGTTCCAGTAACGACCGACGTCAATGGTGATCGACAGACCACCCAACGAGTAGCCAAACAGACTCGCCAGCAGCGCCGGACGAACCAACGGATGGTATTGCCCTCTGTTGAAAACGTACACCGCCCACGCCAGCGCCCAACCACCGCACGCGAAGCCAGTACCAATCAACAGGTCAAACGCGATCCATACACCCCATGGGAAACCGCCGTTCAGATCGGAGACTGAGCCCAGTCCGAAGACCAGACGTTTCACGATCAGGAGCATACACAGGACGATAAGCGGCCCAAAAATAATGACCGGTTTGCTGATTATTTTTCCGCCCAGCGGTTTAGGATCATGACTCATGATCGTCTCCTCCATCGTGATGGTCGTTTTTCGTGTTACGACGAACCAGCACGGTTAAGCCCGCCAGCGCAGCCAGGGGTAATATCATGCCCTTGTACAGGGAATGTTGAACATGTTCGGAACGCGCACCAGTTGAAAGATCATCCAGCTTCGGCAGATCCAAATCCTCGTAAGGAACACCCGTCAGTACCATAACCTGCGTACCACCGCCTTCTTTCTCACCGTACAGGTGCGGGTAGTACTTCGGTACCGTATGCAGATAGGTATCGCCTGCTTTCACCGTCTGACGCGGATAGTGGTATTCGCTACCTGGCTTCAGCGCGAGACGTTTTTTCGCCTCAGCCATCAGCTCTTCACGCGTACCAAAAATCACCGCACCGGCTGGGCACACTTCAACACAACCCGGTAAACCACCTTTGTCCAGACGCTCAACGCCTTTCTGGTTACACAGTTCACATTTGTGAAGTGCACCAAACGGGTTGTTGTAGTCGTACTTAGGCACGTTGTACGGGCAGGCGACCATGCAGTAACGACAGCCCGTGCAGACATCTTTGTCATAATGGACGATGCCGGTTTTCGGATCTTTCTTCAGCGCGGAGACCGGGCAAACGGAAACGCAGTTCGGATCAACACAGTGCATGCACTGTTTCTTGATGTATGCGTAACCATTTTCTTCCTGGTCTTTGTTAACGCCTGTTCCGCTACGCCACACCTGAATGATGTTATTGGTATACGGCGACAGTTTGTCGTTGTTCGACCAGGTTTGCTCGCCTTCCGGGTTACGCGCCGGGAAGTTGATATCCTGACACTTGGTGACACAGGCCTGGCAGCCTACGCACAGCGTCGAGTCATAGAGCATCCCAAGAGAACCAGGGATCGGCGGACGGTTTTCTGCAGCCGCATGGCTGATGGACGGCGCTGCGCCCAACAGCAATGCCCCGCTGGAGGCTGCTTTAATAAAGTTACGTCTGTTCACGGTTATTCTCCCCGTGAGTCAGCGTTATCTTTCTTCTGCTGACGCCCCAGTTCACGAACCGCCATCACGCTGACACCGGCAACCAGTCCTACTACGCCACCCAGCAGTCCAATCGCTCCGGCAGAAACATTGCCGCCTTCTTTCATGTTGACGTCAGGTTTCTCGGAACGCGGCGTTTGGTTTTCCACATGAGCAAGCTGGTGAATACCTTTATGGAAGCCGACGCCTTCTTCGTTACAGCCGTAGCAAGGGTGACCGATAGCCACCGGCCACACGCCGCCCACATCGCAGAATTGCAGCGTTGAGCAGTTGCCGTAGGTTTCTGGTCCTTTACAGCCCAGATGGTAGAGGCACCAACCTTCACGGTGGCCTTCATCACCAAACTCTTTAGCAAAACGACCAGCATCGAAGTGCGGGCGACGTTCGCAGTGTTCGTGAATCAAACGGCCATAGGCGAATGTCGGACGGTTTTTGGTATCCAGCTTCGGCGGCTTACCATAAGTGATGATATGCGCGACCGTTGCGAGGAAGTTATGCGGGTTCGGCGGACAGCCGGGGATGTTGATGATGGCTTTGCCTGGCAGAACTTCTTGCAGGCCGACGGCACCCGTTGGGTTAACGCCAGCGGCAGCAACACCACCCCACGCGGCGCAAGAGCCGATGGCAATGATAGCGGCTGCGCCTTCTGCGGCCCGGCGGATGTGATCCACGATCGGCTCGCCGGCAACCATGCAGTAAATACCATTATCTTTCAGTGGGATAGAACCATCTACTACCAGAACATATTGCCCTTTGTACTTCTCCAGAGCGTTATGTTTGTTCTCTTCGACCTGATGGCCGAAGGCGGCAGAGAGCACCTCATGGTATTCCAGAGAGATTGTCTCCAGAACGAGGTTTTCCACTGTAGGGTGTGTCGCGCGAAGCAGCGATTCAGTACAACCCGTACACTCCTGAGCACCAATCCAGATAACCGGTGGGCGCTGAGGACGAGAAACTGATTCGGCCATTTCTGCGGCGGCTTTGCTACTGAGCCCCATGGTAGCGGCCAGTGCTGCACAAAGCTTCATGAAATCACGGCGATTAATGCCGCTCGAATTGATGAGAGAGTTATCTCCAGTCATTTTATAGTTATTCCGTTGCGAAGACCTGGCTTTTATTTTGCACCATTCGCATGTTGCATATTGCGATCGGCGCGCCATTACCACACTTTTTATATGGTTATGTGCATTATAATACTTCGGCGGAGCAACAAAACGAAGGCGTAGGTCAATAGTGTAATTAATTAAAGCAAGATAATACCCCTTTCGGATCAAGCTTCGAGTCGATAGCCGGCCATGAAAAACCGAATTGTTGTACTGGACTGGTTCTCTTTAAAGAAATCCATCACCATCTCTTTATCCAGCCCATAACGGCGCGTCAGGATCCCCGCTTCCCACGCGCTGAGCTGTCGATCACCCGTTTTTTCAAACATTCGATGTGAAAATCCCAGCACAAAACCACGCTTATAATCCGCACAAAAATTCGCCACTGAGCGTGCACTGTCCGCACTTGAGGCGTTTAATCCGGCCATCAGACCTTTACCAAAATGGTTGTCCATGCATAACCTCCAATCGCTATATAATAAATTATATAGCGATTTTTTAAGCAAAGACCAGAGGTATCACGAACTTTTTATAACGGCTTAAAAGGACACCCACTCATCCGTTTTAGCGGCCGCAGACGTTTTGCTGTCTGCTGAAGAGGAAGTGGTTTGGCTGGCTGCGTATTGCACATCATTAGCGGAAAGGCGGAACTGTTGCACCGAGCGTTGCAGCTCCTCTGTTTGTCGTTCCAACGCCACTGCCGCGGCGGAAACTTGCTCTACCAGCGCAGCATTCTGTTGCGTTACGCTGTCCATCTGCGTGATCGCCACGCTCACCTGCGAGATACCCTTATTCTGTTCTTCCGAGGCAGAGGCAATTTGCTTCATGATGACAGTCACTTCGGTGGCGCCGCGCAGAATCGCCTCCATGGTTAATCCTGTTTCTTTAACCAGACGAGCGCCCTGATCAACACGACGCGATGACTCGCCAATCAGCGTCTCAATCTCTTTCGCCGCCCCGGCGCTGCGACTGGCAAGGTTGCGTACTTCACCGGCGACGACGGCAAAACCGCGCCCCTGCTCGCCTGCCCTGGCTGCTTCAACCGCCGCGTTCAGCGCCAGAATGTTGGTCTGGAAAGCAATGCTATTAATAACTGACGTGATTTCCGCGATCTGTTTAGAGCTGGCGGCAATGCCGTCCATCGTCTCTACCACTTCTGAAACCAGCGTGCTCCCTTTGCCTGCCGTTTCTGTGGCCGTATCGGCAAGCAGGCTGGCTTCACGCGCATTTTCTGCGTTCAGTTTTACCGTTGCGGTCAGTTGCTCCATGCTGGCAGCGGTCTCTTCCAGTGCCGCAGCCTGCTCTTCAGTACGTGAGGAGAGATCGTTATTCCCGGTGGAAATTTCCGTCGCCCCTCGCCAGATGTTGTCACTACCTGAACGGATGGTACTGACGGCTTCACGCAGGCTATCCTGCATCGCGCACAATAACGGCACCAGTTGACCCACACAGTTACGACCAAAATCTTCGATGGGATGGCTAAGATCGCCCTGCGCAATCTGCTGGAACTGTTGGCGAATACGTCCCAGCGGTTTCACCATCATGGAAACAAGGTAGCGGTCGGTAAAGAAAAGGAGGGCAATCCCAAGGATCACGGCGGTGATAATTAGCGTCCGGATGATAGAGGTTTTGCCATCGACCATCACGCGGGTGGTATCGAGTCGCTCACCTGCCGTGGCGTTAAAACGCTCGGCACTGGCGCCAAATTCACGGCTCAACGCAGGTGTAATAGTGCTGGCATGCTCAGCAAAGGCCGTAAGCGTTCCCTGCTGCGCCAGCTGCATTTGCGGGATCACGCCGTTGTCCAGCAGCGCCTGCCACTTCGTCAGTACTGCGTTAGCGACGTCAGGGTCCATAGGGCCCGGAGATAATGTTTTCATCTCCTGGAGTTTTTTGCTCATATTCTCCAGGGACTGTTGCGCTGGCGCAAAATCAGGCGTTCCGCCACTCATTTTGACATCCATGGCGCGACTTAAGCGCGTTACGAAGCGAAAGTACTGATCGTTGCCCTGACTGAGAACCGTCATCTGATGGACAAGATGACGGTCAATATCATTGCCTTCAGATATTTTTGATAACGAATGAAGACTGAATAAACCCACGCCCGACCAGAGCAGGCAAAAAAGTCCCAGTATTGCCAACATGACAATACGAATAGTGAAGTTTTTCAGCAAACGCATAATAATTTCCTTGCCGTTGATGAGGAATTCGCCATCAGGCGATACTTATCCTTGTTATCGGCAGGCAGTAGAGAAGATATAATGCGTTCTTTATTTTTTTACTTTCTTAAGTACATCCACTCTCTCTCCACACTATATCAATATGAATGCTAATGAAATTAGGTAGCATTATTATTCAGGTAATTAGTTATAAGCATTAAATAATCTATTGTTTTCTATCGCAAATATTTGTTAAACCATGCAAGAGTACGTTCCCAGGCTAAATCAGCGGCAGCTTTATCATAACGGGGGGTCGAATCGTTGTGAAAGCCATGATTAACCCCGGGATAGATATAGGCTTCATAGACTTTCTTATTGGCCTTAAGCGCCGCTTCATAGGCAGGCCATCCCTCATTAATACGTGTGTCTAATTGCGCATAGTGCAGTAATAAAGGCGCGTTTATTTTAGGGACATCTGATGCAGTAACCTGCCGCCCATAAAAAGGCACCGCGCAGGCCAGTTCAGGGAAAGCCACAGCAGCGGCATTCGACACACCACCACCGTAGCAAAATCCGGTGATACCTACCTTTCCCGTCGTCCCTGAATAATGTTGCATAAATTCAATGGCGGCAAAAAAATCATTCATCAACTTTACGGGATCAACCTGCTGCTGCAATTCCCGACCTTTATCATCATTGCCAGGATATCCTCCTACCGAACTTAATCCATCCGGCGCAAGTGCCATAAAGCCCGCCTTCGCCACCCGTCTCGCCACATCTTCAATATACGGATTCAGCCCACGATTCTCATGCACTACCACCACCGCCGGAACTTTCCCTGTCACCTTCGCAGGTTTAACTAAATACCCCCGCACATCACCATGCCCTTCAGGCGAAGGATAGGTAATATATTCCGCCAAAATATCGGGATCGGTAAATTCTACCTGCGTTGCGAGGGCATAGTTGGGTTTCAATAAATTGAATAAAGCCAACGCCGTCATGCCACCCACTGCATATTTCGCTGCCAGATTGAGAAACTCGCGTTTCGTTATTTTGCCATGCGCGTAATAGTCATAGTAGTCGAGCAGTTCTTGCGGAAAATCTTTGGCAGTCAAACGCGGCATCGTCGCACTCCTGATTGATGTTTTTTTAAGCAAAGCACAGTGACCTGTTTTTGCCCAGTTTTTCATCTCAGTGTGACCTGGTGAACGGGATATTCACCGTGAACCCGCTAGAATAGAAACGTTGTTTCGAAATTCACCTGCACTAAGGAGATCTCATGACCTGGTTTGCCAATCCTGAACGTTACGAGCAGATGCTCTATCGTTACTGTGGGCGCAGCGGTTTGCGTTTACCCGCGCTATCGCTGGGTTTATGGCACAGTTTTGGGCACGTTCAGGCGCTGGATTCACAGCGCGCCCTGTTGCGTAAAGCATTTGATTTAGGCATCACGCATTTTGATTTAGCCAATAACTATGGGCCGCCACCAGGCAGCGCAGAAGAGAATTTTGGCCGATTACTGCGCGAGGATTTTGCACACTATCGCGATGAACTGATTATCTCCACCAAGGCAGGCTATGACATGTGGCCTGGGCCATACGGTTCTGGCGGTTCGCGCAAATACCTGCTCGCCAGCCTCGACCAGAGTCTGAAACGCATGGGTCTCGACTATGTCGATATCTTCTACTCTCACCGCGTTGACGAAAATACGCCAATGGAAGAGACCGCCTCGGCGCTGGCCCACGCCGTGCAAAGCGGTAAAGCGCTGTATGTCGGCATCTCATCCTATTCTCCGGAACGTACGCAGAAAATGGCCGAGTTGATGCGGGAATGGAAAATTCCATTGCTGATCCATCAGCCGTCTTACAACCTGCTTAACCGCTGGGTAGACAGCAGCGGCCTGCTGGATACTCTGGAATCCAACGGCATGGGCTGCATCGCATTTACGCCGCTGGCTCAGGGACTGCTGACGGGGAAATACCTCAACGGTATTCCGGAAGGTTCACGCATGCAGCGTGAAGGGAAAAAAGTTCGTGGGTTAACGGAAAACATGCTGACGGAAGAAAACCTTACCAGCCTGCGCTTGCTTAATGAGATGGCGCAACAGCGTGGACAGTCGATGGCACAAATGGCCTTAAGCTGGCTGCTAAAAGACAACAGGGTAACGTCGGTATTGATTGGCGCCAGTCGACCGGAGCAACTGGAAGAAAACGTTCAGGCGCTGGCGAATCTGACGTTCAGCGCCGAAGAACTGGCGCAGATCGATAAGCATGTCGCGGACGGTAAGCTGAACCTGTGGCAGGCCTCATCTGACAAATAACCGTAGGTAACACCGTGCCGGGTGGCGGCGTTAGCCTCCCCGGTACGTAATACGGGCCAGCCAGTCCCTCACACCTCTTCTGCTTTGATTTCTGGGCGCTGATATTCCGGCCACACCAGCGCGACAAGTGCAGGATAGGCTTCCAGGCTGAACTCCCTGAAGCACTGACGTAAGTTAAGCACGTCCAAATCGGCATGCGGGACTTTCTCGCCACTCAGACAGCGTTTTTTAATATTGTCGTAATATTTATACACCGCAGAGTTGAGATCGCTGCAACGCCGCTGTGCATCAAATAGCCCTGGCGTCTCATTCAGCTCCACCATTGTCATCCGTTTGATCGTCGAGTGGATAAAATCGATATATTCGTGATTGACACGCCAATACCAAACCGGAGTAATCGAATTCATCAGTACCGAGAAATGATCTTCACCCTCTTCTTTACTCAGTATTTCCGGCTGGTTTTCAGCGTATCCATTTTCTGCATTACGGTTTTTATTTGCACTGCGCATCAACAAAAGTACCCCGCAGGTCAGCAATAGCAGGGTAATAACAGAATAAAATATACTGTTCATATACTGGCTCCATTTTTTTTGATTTTAAAATTACGCCATGCTATTGTCAACGCGGCATGGTTTATTTAAAACAACATATCATTGGCATCAAAGGATATTTCAACATGCTTCCCGAGCATCTTGTTCCCTCGCGTTTTCACTTATCCAGCTCACCTGACAATACCACCTCCACAGATAATAGTGAAAATTTGACTCAGGGGAAGATAACATTAAGCGATTACGAATCCGATATTTTGATTAGCTCTGCTGCTACCGGCCAGTCACGAAATATGCTATTTGAAGAGTGCGACCGCCATTTAAAAGAGCGTCTATTTCGTGCAGCAAAAATTGAGTCATTCTCTCGCCTGCTCAATTCACTACAGGCAGAAGGCGACATTAATGCACAAGAATTAAGTAAAATTTTGACTCAAAAAACAGCCATCATAAATGAACAGGGCAACAAAATTTGGCTTAATTTAATTACCCGTGAGACCAGCGACCCTATTTTTTATTCTCTGGAAGAGAAATAAAATGAAAGATGTTGAGGATAATAATGTTTATTTGGCTTTAGATAACCATAAAAGCGATGAGTTTGTCTTAAAGCAAAATTTAGCCGTGTTGATTGCCAATAAAACCGCGACACTGGAAAGCGTTGCTCAGGAGATAGTCTCTATTCCCGCTGCACTGGTGCGGATGAAATGGCAAAATCGCCGTGAAATTTACTCGCTACAGGCTAAAGAAGAGATCTACGGTGCCGCGATCGAAGCCATTATGGAGCAGCAACCAGAACTGCGGGACAAAATCATGGCCCGACTGGAAAGCACCTACCAGCATATACTCGCGCGGGAAACGGCCACCTTACGCCTGACGCGAAAGCTGTCTGAAGGGAACTACGAACCCACCAGGATAACCACGGTCGCGTTAGATGAGAACAGATAAGAACAAGTGTGCGAGGGAGTTGAATCAGGAGAGACACGCCGGGTAAGGCGGCAACCATTACCCGGCAATGAGGAAGATTACTTCGCTTTCACAGTCTCTTCGCCAACCAGACCAATCTTCAGGAAGCCCGCCTGATGCAGCGTATCCATCACCTTCATCATGGTCTCATAATCAACGGTTTTATCTGCCCGGAAGAAAATCGTGGTGTCTTTCTTCCCGTCAGTTAACGCATTTAGCTCGTTAATCATGGTTTCATCCGTCACCTGATTGTTGCCAATAAACATACTCTTATCGGCTTTAACTGACAGGTAAACCGGTTTTTCCGGACGCGGCTGCGGCGTGCTGGTGGAGGCAGGGAGATTCACCTTCACATCTACGGTTGCCAACGGCGCGGCAACCATAAAGATGATCAATAAAACCAACATAACGTCGATAAACGGCGTCACGTTGATTTCATGCATTTCACCGTTATCGTCCAGGTTTTCATTAAAGCTCATAGCCATGGAACATTATCCTACACGTAATTTCTGCGCTGAACGTACCGGATGCGCGGACGCGCTTGCATTCAGGTCCAGATCGCGACTTTGCAGCAACAGCACCTGTGCCGCGACGTCGCCCAGCATCGCTTTATAGCTGCCAATCTGACGTGCGAAAATGTTGTAGATAACAACCGCTGGAATTGCTGCGACCAGACCGATTGCGGTCGCTAACAGCGCTTCTGCAATACCCGGCGCAACAACGGCGAGGTTGGTCGTTTGAGTTTGTGCAATCCCGATAAAGCTATTCATGATGCCCCATACGGTACCGAACAGACCGACGAATGGAGAGATAGCCCCGATGGTGGCCAGGTATCCGTTACCGCGGCCCATATGACGACCTACCGCCGCCACACGACGCTCCAGACGGAAGCCGGTACGCTCTTTAATGCCTTCGTTATCGTCGCTGCCTTCTGACAGTTCCAGCTCGTTCTGCGCTTCGTTAATCAACTGTGCGCCCAGGCTTTTGCCATCGAATCCTGCGGCAATTTCACTTGCCTGATCTAAAGAGCGGGCTTCCGCCAGCAGTTGCTGTTCACGCTTAAGGCGGCGTTTCTGAGTAAAGAACTCAAGGCTCTTACTAAAGAAGATAGCCCAGGTGACCACTGACGCCAAAATCAGCCCAATCATCACGCACTTAACCACGATATCGGCGTGCTGATACATACCCCAGACGGAAAGATCCGTCTGCATCAAATTATTACCCACTCTGTATCTCCAGGACGCAAATCACAAAATCTGAGCGTAATCATATCAAAACGACGTCGAATTGATAGTCGTTCTCATTACTATTTACATATTGCCGCACCTTTGGTTTCTTTTCCTTGCGCTTACGCAGTAAAAAAGTCACCAGAAGCATTTTGAGATTATTTTCTACTGTATGACCGTTCTGCAGGATGCGTCATCTTTGATTCATGGTAGTTTAGACATCCAGACGTATAAAAACAGGTAAGACAACATGGCAGATAAACAACTTGAAACCAAACTCGTTCACGCAGGACGCAGTAAAAAGTACACGCTGGGCTCGGTAAATAGCGTGATCCAGCGCGCTTCTTCGCTGGTATTTGACACCGTAGAGGCCAAAAAACAGGCCACGCACAACCGGGCGAACGGTGCGCTTTTCTATGGGCGTCGCGGAACCCTGACGCATTTCTCTCTGCAGGAAGCGATGTGCGAACTGGAAGGTGGTGCGGGTTGCGCGCTCTTCCCCTGCGGTGCGGCGGCCGTTGCCAACACCATCCTTGCCTTTGTGGAGCAAGGGGATCATGTGCTGATGACCAATACCGCCTATGAACCCAGTCAGGATTTCTGCACCAAAATTCTCGGCAAGCTCGGCGTGTCCACCGGCTGGTTCGATCCGCTGGTTGGCGCCGATATCGTTAAGCACATACAGCCGAACACGAAAGTCGTATTTCTGGAATCTCCCGGCTCTGTCACTATGGAAGTGCATGATGTTCCAGCTATTGTTGCCGCCGTCAGAAGCGTCGCGCCGGATGCAATCATCATGATTGATAACACCTGGGCTGCCGGGGTGCTGTTCAAAGCGTTGGATTTTGGCATTGATATCTCTATTCAGGCAGGCACCAAATATCTGATTGGTCATTCTGACGGCATGGTCGGCACGGCGGTATCTAATGCCCGCTGCTGGGATCAACTGCGCGAAAATGCCTATCTGATGGGGCAAATGCTGGACGCCGATACCGCCTATATGACCAGCCGTGGACTGCGTACGCTGAGCGTTCGCCTGCGTCAGCACCATGAAAGCAGCTTAAAGGTCGCCGAGTGGCTGGCCAGCCATCCGCAGGTCGCCCGCGTGAACCACCCGGCACTGCCCGGCAGTAAAGGGCATGAATTCTGGAAGCGTGATTTTACCGGCAGCAGCGGCCTGTTCTCCTTTGTATTGAATAAGAAGCTCAATAATGAGGAGCTTGCTGCGTATCTGGATCACTTCAGCCTGTTCAGTATGGCCTACTCCTGGGGCGGTTTTGAGTCGCTGATTCTCGCCAACCAGCCGGAACACATTGCGGCAATCCGTCCGCAAGGCGAGGTGGATTTCAGCGGAACGCTCATCCGTTTACATATCGGTTTAGAGAATGTTGACGATCTGATTGCCGATTTGGCCGCAGGATTTGCCCGAATCGAGTAAAATTGCCACAAATGGACATATATGCAGACACTTCTGGTGGAAAAGTCTGCAATTGTTGCGTCCGGGATCAAGGCATCCCGGGCAATTCAGGAGTACAATCCACACATAAACGCTGTTCCACAGGAAAGTCCATGGTAGTCATTCAAGATATTGTCTCCGCGCTCTGGCAACACGATTTTGCCGCACTGGCGGATCCGCACGTTGTGAGCGTGGTGTACTTCGTCATGTTCGCCACGCTGTTTTTAGAAAATGGCCTGCTGCCCGCCTCCTTTTTACCCGGAGACAGCCTGTTATTACTGGCAGGAGCGCTGATCGCTCAGGACGTGATGAGTTTTTTACCTACCATAGCTATTCTGACGGCCGCAGCCAGTCTGGGCTGCTGGCTGAGTTATATTCAGGGACGCTGGCTAGGCAACACGCGCACGGTGAAAGGCTGGTTGGCGCAATTACCGGAAAAATACCATCAGCGCGCGACCTGCATGTTTGACCAACACGGTCTGATGGCGCTGCTGGCAGGGCGTTTCCTGGCGTTTGTTCGCACCTTGCTGCCAACGATGGCGGGCATTTCAGGGCTTCCTAACCGTCGGTTCCAGTTTTTTAACTGGCTGAGTGGCCTGCTGTGGGTCACCGTCGTCACCAGTTTCGGCTATGCGCTGAGCATGATCCCGTTCGTTAAACGCCATGAAGATCAGGTGATGACCTTTCTAATGATCCTGCCGATTGCCCTGTTAACCGCAGGATTGTTGGGAACATTGTTCGTGGTGATTAAAAAAAAATACTGTAGCGCCTGAGTATTATCCTTAGCCGGGGTAATTCCCGGCATTTTGCCTGATGGCGCGCAGTTTTAAGGCCTACAAGAAATCAACTCCCCTGCATCATACGAATTCTTGCCGCATCTTCCCCCGGCGTTACGCCAAAGAAACGTTTGAACTCCCGACTGAATTGCGATGCGCTCTCATAGCCGACGCGCATGGCTGCCGCACTGGCCTTCATCCCATCGTGAACCATCATCATCCGTGCTTTATGCAGGCGATAGCTCTTAAGATATTGCAGCGGCGACGTGCTGGTCACCGCTTTAAAATTATGATGAAACGCCGACACGCTCATGTTCGCCTCTGCCGCCAGCTGTTCTACATTGAGGTTTTCGGTGTATTTGGTTTCAATCCGCTTCAGCACCCGGCTTATCAAACTGAAATGCGTCTGGCGACTGACCAGCGCAAGTAACGCGCCGCCGCGCGGTCCGGTCAGCACATGGTAGAGGATCTCGCGAATAATCTGTTTCCCCAGAATACGCGCATCCAGCGGTCGCTCCATCACATCCAGCAGGCGCTCAGCAGCGCAGAGAATTTCGTCAGAGAGCGTTGCAGAGTTAATCCCGCTGGCCGCCATGGCGGGCTGGAACAGCTCGTCTTCCCCAATGTCCATCAGCAGCTCCTGCAATTGCAGGATATCGACATTCAGATAAATACCGGCCAGAGGAACCTCCGGCGTCGCATAGGTTTCACATTCAAAGGGTAAAGGTACGGTTAGCAGCAGGTATTCGTTGGCGTCATAGCGAAAAATGCGCTCATTGATGTAACCAATTTTATGTCCCGAAAAGAGAAATATGATGCCTGGCTGATACATGACCGGTGTACGCGCCGCCGGCTCCGTACCGTGTAGCAGGCGGACATCTGGCAGCAGTTCGTTAAGTCTATTTTCATTGCTTTTCAGCTGCTTAATTTTATCTGTCAGCAGAAGACAGATCTCATCACGGTTCATGGGGCACCATTTCATCATCGGTTTTCGACCTTGACATAATGCGCAGATTTATCCGTTTTCTCCAGCAGTCTGTAGAAATGGGCAAGACATCGGCAGAAATGAGCATTGAGAGCAACGCGGCGGGCGACCACAATGTTCATCATCCGGCAGACACTCACCTGCCCTCTTTTATTACCCACCAAAGGGAACGAGCAATGAACAACTTTAATCTCCATACCCCAACACGTATTTTGTTTGGTAAAGGCGCGATTGCTGAGCTGCGCGATCAAATTCCTCAGGACGCTCGCGTACTGGTTACCTATGGCGGCGGCAGCGTGAAAAAAACTGGCGTCCTGGCACAGGTTCAGGACGCGCTGAAAGGCCTGGATGTGCTGGAGTTTGGCGGTATCGAGCCAAACCCGTCTTATGAAACGCTGATGAACGCAGTAAAAATCGTGCGTGATGAGAAAGTGACGTTTCTGCTGGCGGTAGGTGGCGGTTCAGTGCTGGACGGCACCAAATTCATCGCGGCAGCGGCACAGTACGCTGATGGCATCGATCCATGGCGCATTCTGGAAACCCACGGCAACGACGTAACAAGCGCCATCCCGATGGGCTCCGTATTAACCCTGCCTGCAACCGGCTCTGAATCTAACTCCGGCGCGGTAATTTCGCGTAAAACCACCGGCGATAAACTGGCCTTTATGACCCCGTTCGTGCAGCCAGTGTTTGCCGTACTGGATCCGGTTTACACCTACACCCTGCCGCCGCGTCAGGTTGCAAACGGCGTTGTGGATGCTTTTGTTCATACCGTGGAACAGTATGTGACTTATCCGGTAGACGGGAAAATTCAGGATCGCTTTGCCGAAGGCATTCTGCTCACGCTGGTAGAAGAAGGTCCGAAAGCCTTGCAGGAGCCGGAAAATTACAACGTGCGTGCGAACGTCATGTGGGCGGCAACCCAGGCGCTGAACGGCCTGATTGGCGCAGGCGTACCGCAGGACTGGGCAACGCATATGCTGGGCCATGAACTGACCGCAATGCACGGTCTGGATCATGCTCAAACGCTGGCCATCGTTCTGCCAGCGCTGTGGAATGAAAAACGTGATACCAAGCGTGCCAAACTGCTGCAATACGCAGAGCGTATCTGGAATATCACCGAAGGTTCCGACGACCAGCGCATCGACGCTGCCATTGCCGCTACCCGTGCTTTCTTCGAACAAATGGGCGTACCCAATCGCCTGTCTGACTATGGCCTGGACGGTAGCTCCATCCCGGCATTGCTGGAAAAACTGGAAGCACACGGGGGTACGCAACTAGGCGAACATCAGGACATTACGCTTGAAGTCAGCCGTCGGATTTACGAAGCTGCCCGCTAAGGTTTTTTAACCTCCGCCTTTCGTTTTTGGGTATTTATACCAGGCTTAAGTCACACCTAACTCACCGGGGGCTGCCCCGGTGAACTCAATTTACACCCAATCATTCATGGTGCATCGAGGCGGCAATTAAGTGAATCCCCGGGAGCGTACATAAGTACGTGACCGGGGTAAACGCAAGCAGCCAACAAAGAGGCAGCCTGAAGGATTAAGTGTGGGGGGAAATTATGACCGGTCCAACCATTATCAAGCTACAGGATGGTAACGTCATGCCACAACTGGGCCTGGGGGTCTGGAAGGCAAGCAACGAAGAAGTCATCACCGCCATTCATAAAGCGCTGGAAGTGGGGTATCGCTCAATTGATACCGCTGCGGCGTACAAAAACGAAGAAGGTGTCGGCAAAGCAATACGCGATGCTGGCGTACCACGGGACGAGTTATTCATCACCACCAAGCTGTGGAATGATGACCAAAAACGCCCCCGGGAAGCCTTGCTCGAAAGCATGGAAAAACTCCAGCTTGATTACCTCGATCTATACCTGATGCACTGGCCGGTTCCGGCGATCGACCACTACGTTGAAGCGTGGGAAAACATGATCGACCTGCAAAAAGAAGGGCTGATTAAGAGCATCGGCGTGTGCAACTTTCAGATCAATCATCTCCAGCGGTTGATGGATGAAACCGGCGTACCTCCGGTGATTAACCAGATCGAACTTCATCCGCTTATGCAACAGCGCCAACTGCATGCCTGGAACGCAACGCATAAAATCCAGACCGAATCCTGGAGCCCGCTGGCGCAGGGCGGCAAAGACGTCTTTGATCAAAAGATCATCCGTGACCTCGCTGAGAAATATGGCAAATCACCGGCGCAGATTGTCATCCGCTGGCACCTGGATAGCGGGCTGGTGGTGATTCCAAAATCGGTCACCCCTGCGCGTATCGCAGAAAACTTTAACGTCTGGGACTTCCGCCTGGATAAAGACGAATTAGGCGAAATCGCGAAACTCGATCAGGGCAAACGTCTGGGGCCAGACCCGGATCAGTTCGGCGGTTAACCCCTTCCCTCCAGCCCGACACTCTCGTCGGGCCTTTACTGATTTGAAATATCAGGAAACAATTCACACACATATATTGATGTATTTCTTGCAGTCGCTGGAGCAGCATTACGCAACATAACCTGTTAATTATTAAATAAATATATTTATTTGATGAATACATTCACCATATCCATAGGTGCGTAAACGTGACTGAGAAAAAAAGTAGCGGAGTCAAATGGCTCCCATTAATTCTTATAATATTCATTTCTGCCGGACTGTGGCAGCTTACTCCACCTTCCGGGCTAAGTGCACCAGCCTGGCATTCGGCAATTATTTTCGTCGCGACTATTGCCTCTATCGTGGCAAAAGTTTTACCCATCGGCGCGGTCGGCATTATTGGGATTACGGTTTTTGCACTCGCCTATGCTGCCGGGGATAAAACCGCCAGCGGCGCTATCACCACAGCACTGAGTGAGCTGAACAGTTCACTTATCTGGCTTATCGTCGTGGCTTTTATGATTGCCCGCGGGTTTATCAAAACCGGCCTCGGACGACGCATTGCGCTGCAGATGATCCGTCTGCTCGGCAAGCGCACGCTGGGACTCGCCTATGGTCTGGCCTTTGCCGATCTGATCCTCTCCCCGGCAATGCCGAGTAATACAGCACGCTGCGGCGGCGTCATCTATCCGATTGCTGACTCTCTGGCACGCAGTTTCCATTCGAACCCGGAAGATGAGTCCCGCAGTAAAATCGGTACCTTTCTTATCACCTGTATTGGCAACGTCAACGACGTCACCGCCGCGCTCTTTATGACCGGCTATACCGGCAACCTGTTGGCGGTGAAGCTGGCGGCCAATGCGGGCGTCACGCTGACCTGGGGCGGCTGGTTTATGGCGGCGCTGCTGCCATGCCTGGTGTCCTTACTGCTGGTTCCACTGCTGGTCTACTGGATCGTGCGCCCGGAAATTAAACACACGCCGGATGCCCCTAACCTGGCGCGCAAAGAGCTGGCGGAAATGGGCAGTATGTCTCGCGGCGAATGGCTGATGCTGGCTACCGTCGGCGTGCTGCTGGCGCTGTGGATTTTTGGCGATACGTTAGGCGTCGACGCCACCACTGCTTCGTTCGTGGGACTGTCCATTTTATTGCTAAGCGGCGTTCTGAGCTGGGAAGATGTGAAGAGCGAGAAAGGCGCATGGGACACACTGATTTGGTTTGCCGCGCTGTTGATGATGGCGAACCAGCTGAAAAAACTGGGCTTCACCACCTGGTTTGGCAATCTGATCGGCGATAGCCTGAGCAGTACTATGCACGGTACCAGTTGGGTGATCGTCCTGCTGCTGTTGAACGCCGCCTACTTCTATACCCACTACTTTTTTGCCAGCGGTAATGCACAGATTGCCGCGCTGTACGCCGTTTTCCTTGGTGTCGGTCTGCATCTGAATATTCCCGCAGCCCCCACGGCATTAATGCTGGCCTTCACCAGCAGTTTGTACTGCTCGCTCACCCAGTACACCCACGCTCGCGGTCCAATCCTGTTTGGTGCCGGGTACGTTCCAACGGGCGTCTGGTGGCGTACAGGATTTATCATCAGCTTGTTTAACCAGGCGGTGTTTATCACCGTGGGTCTGATGTGGTGGAAGGTGTTGGGTCTGTACTAAACTGACTGCGTCCTGACGAATCACCTTACCTGCGGAGAAAAGGAATGACCTGTATTTTCTGTCAAATAGTTGAAGGTAAAGCACCCTGCCATAAGGTCTGGGAAGACGAGCATCATCTGGCTTTTCTGTCGATTTTCCCGAACACCGACGGTTTTACCGTGGTGATCCCGAAAAAGCATTATCCCAGCTATGCCTTCGATATGCCGCCGCAGGCACTGGCTGATCTGATGCTGGCGACCCAAAAAGTGGCTAAGAAACTGGATAAAGCTTTCCCGGATGTCAGTCGTACGGGGATGTTCTTCGAAGGTTTCGGCGTAGACCATGTGCACAGCAAATTAAGCCCCATGCACGGTACTGGCGATCTAACCCACTGGAAACCGATTGAAGCGCGGCAGAACAAATTTTTCGAGCAGTATGAAGGATATCTTTCGTCACACGATCATGAACGAGCGGATGATGCAAAACTGGCCGCATTAGCGGCCAGAATTCGTGAAGCATAAATACTGAGTCTCTCTGCCGGATGGCGGTTCAAGCACCTTATCCGGCCTACAAAATCGTGCTATTTGTAGGCCTGATAAGCGTTTCACCACCGGGCAAGGCAGATTAGCGCCCTGCCACTTTCCCGCGTTTTTTGTTTGCGGCAGGCGTCTGGCGCTGATGCGCCACCGGTGTGTGCTTGGTCAATGCCGGGCGAGTATGACGGTTTTGGCGACGCGCTTCGCGCATCTCTTCCAGCGTAGGCGCCGGGACCAGACATTCGCGACGACCGCCGATCAGATGCTTTTTACCCATATCTTCCAGCGCCTGGCGGATTAACGGCCAGTTGGCTGGATCGTGGTAACGCAGCAGGGCTTTATGCAAACGACGCTGCTTATCACCTTTCGGCACCACCACGTCTTCACTCTTATAACCAATTTTACCCAGCGGGTTTTTCCCGGTGTAATACATGGTTGTGGAGTTCGCCAACGGCGATGGATAGAAGTTCTGCACCTGATCCAGACGGAAACGACGTTGCTTCAACCACAACGCCAGATTCACCATATCTTCGTCACGCGTACCCGGGTGCGCGGAAATAAAGTACGGGATCAGGTATTGCTCTTTACCCGCTTGCTTAGAGTAGGTATCGAACAATTCCTTAAAGCGATCGTAGCTGCCCATCCCCGGTTTCATCATCTTCGACAGCGGGCCTTCTTCGGTATGCTCTGGCGCAATCTTCAGGTAGCCGCCAACGTGGTGGGTCGCCAGCTCTTTGATATAACGCGGGTCTTCAACCGCGATGTCGTAACGCACGCCCGAAGCGATGAGGATCTTTTTAATGCCTTTCAAATCACGCGCACGACGATAAAGGTTAATCGTCGGTTCGTGGTTGGTGTCCATATGCGGACAGATATCCGGATAGACGCATGACAGACGACGGCAAGTTTGCTCCGCGCGCGGTGACTTACAGCGCAGCATATACATGTTCGCCGTTGGGCCGCCGAGGTCGGAAATCACGCCGGTAAAACCTGGAACGGTGTCGCGAATGGCTTCGATTTCATTGATGATCGAGTCTTCAGAGCGGCTCTGGATGATGCGACCTTCGTGCTCGGTAATCGAACAGAACGAACAGCCGCCAAAGCAGCCACGCATAATGTTGATCGAGAAACGGATCATCTCATAGGCCGGAATGCGGCTGTCGCCATACGCCGGATGCGGCACGCGTTTGTACGGCAGCGCAAAGACGCTATCCATCTCTTCGGTAGAGAGCGGAATGGCTGGCGGGTTGATCCAGATGTAGCGATCGCCGTGCTTTTGCATCAGCGCACGCGCACAGCCTGGGTTGGTTTCGTGGTGCAGGATACGCGACGCATGCGCATACAGCACTTTATCGCCCTTCACTTTTTCGAAGGACGGCAGCAGCACGTAGGTTTTTTCCCACGGTTTCGGGCGCGGCGGCTGTACAGTTACCGCTTTCGCTTCCTGCTTTTTCGGTGCGACCGGCTTGTTGTCAGCACACGGCAGATCTTCACCATACGGATGCGGGATCGGGTCAATCTTGCCCGGCGTGTCGAGGCGCGTGGAATCCACCCCACTCCAGCCCGGCAGCGCTTCTTTAACCATAATCGCAGTGTTACGCACGTCGCGGATCTGATCGATGGTTTCGCCCATCGCCAGACGATGCGCCACTTCCACCAGCGGACGTTCGCCGTTGCCGAACATCAGCATGTCGGCTTTGGAATCCACCAGAACAGAGCGACGAACGGTATCGGACCAGTAGTCATAGTGCGCGGTACGGCGCAGGCTGGCCTCAATACCGCCGAGAATAACCGGCACATCTTTCCATGCTTCTTTACAGCGCTGGGTATAGACCAGCGTGGCGCGGTCCGGACGTTTGCCCGCAACGTTGTCCGGTGTGTAGGCATCGTCATGGCGCAGTCGGCGATCGGCGGTGTAACGGTTGATCATCGAGTCCATGTTGCCTGCGGTCACACCAAAGAACAGGTTCGGTTTACCCAAACGCATAAAATCGTCTTTGTTGTTCCACTCCGGCTGGGCGATAATCCCTACGCGAAAGCCCTGCGCTTCCAGCATACGTCCGCAAATTGCCATGCCAAAGCTGGGATGATCGACGTATGCATCGCCGGTAACCAGAATGATGTCGCAGCTATCCCAGCCAAGTTGGTCCATTTCGTCGCGTGACATCGGCAAAAACGGTGCCGGGCCAAAACAGGCAGCCCAGTACTGCGGCCAGGAGAAAAGGTCTCTGTCCGGCTGGATCAGGGATATTGCGCTCATAATGCTTCCAAAAATGGTAAAAAAATAATCAAAGGCCGAGGATTATACGCTGTATGTCGGCAAGAAATGAAGTGGAGTCTGAACCAGACCAGTAGAAAGTTATATAAATTGTTAAATTTTACGACGATCATTTTTATCGATCATAATTAAGACCATGCCGGCCAGCTGAGATAACTCTTTTTCGGCGGGGGATTTTTCATTGCGACTCAACGATTCACTGCATATTTCCCAGTTACGGGTTGTTGTTCACCTGTGCGGATTTCTGGTTCTTCTCTACAGCTTTTCTATGCTGCCACCGATGCTCATCGCTTTGTTAAACAAAGAGCGGAGCTTGTTCGCTTTTTTCAGCACGTTTATGACTTTCTTCACCCTCGGCGGCGGGGCGTGGTTGGCAACCAAACATGCGGGGATTCAACTGCGCACCCGGGATGGTTTCGTCATTATCGTCCTGTTCTGGCTATTGTTTTCGTTTATCAGCGCGATGCCGATGTGGATGGACGATGGCTTAAACCTCTCTTTTGCGGATGCCCTGTTTGAAGGAGTTTCTGGGATTACCACTACAGGCGCAACGGTGATTGATGATGTCAGCGCCTTGCCGAAGTCGTATCTGTACTATCGGGCTCAGCTCAATTTTATTGGCGGTCTGGGTGTTATCGTCCTCGCCGTGGCGGTATTGCCTCTGCTGGGTATTGGTGGCATGAAGCTGTATCAGTCTGAAATGCCGGGCCCTTTTAAAGAAGAACGCCTCACGCCAAGACTTGCTGATACTGCACGCACGCTGTGGATGACCTATGTCATTCTGGGTCTTATTTGTACTCTGGCCTACTGGGCTGCCGGGATGTCGTTTTTCGACGCCTTATGCCACGGGCTGTCGACGGTCTCTCTCGGCGGATTTTCCACTCGCAGCGAGAGCATCGGCTTTTATAACAGCCATGCCATTGAGCTTGTCGCCGGGGTATTTTCACTGCTGTCTGCGTTTAACTTCACCCTCTGGTACGTTGCTATCGTGAAACGTACCTTCAAACCCTTTCGTCGTAATGCCGAACTGCGTTTCTTTTTGCTTATTGCGTTGGTGGTCACTCTGATCGCCACCTGGCAAGTTTGGCGGGCAGGCATGTACGGATTAACGGACAGCCTGGTGCATGCTTTTTTTCTGGCCAGTTCGATGCTGACAGATAATGGCCTGTCGACGGCGGATTACGCGCAGTGGCCTTCGCACACGATCTTCATGCTGCTCAGCGCCAGTTTCTTCGGCGGTTGTGTGGGATCGACCTGCGGGGGGATTAAGGTGCTACGCTTTTTGATTATGTTCAAGCAGTGCCGTCAGGAGTTACACCAGCTCGCGCACCCTCGAGCCCTGCTGAATATCAAAGTGGGCAATAGCGTGGTAAGCGACCGGGTGGTGCGTTCGGTATGGAGCTTTTTCTTTCTCTACGTTTTGTTCACCAGCTTTTTTATCTGGGCGCTCAATCTGATGGGCTACGATCTCTTCTCCTCTTTCGCCACCGTCGCCGCCTGCATCAACAATATGGGGCTGGGATTTGGCGTCACCGCCACGACATTTGGCACCTTAAACGAGGAAGCAAAGCTACTGATGTGCGCGGCCATGATCATGGGGCGTCTGGAGATTTACCCCATTCTGATCCTGTTCTCGCGCATGTTCTGGCGGGCGTAACGAATACCCCGGCGCATTACGGCGCCGGGTTCACCAACATCTGTCCGATTGAGCCACGATCCGCCATTTCCAGCGTCTGGCTATTAAAGTAGAACGGGAAATGGGCCCAGGAAGGCTGTCCGTAATAAACCAGTAATTCAACCTGGCCATCAACCCAGACAGTATCTTTCCAGCCTCTGTCTTCCGGGAACGGCATCGCGCCATTCACATTACGGATCAGGAACGAAACACCTTCAATATGGAAGGACTGGGGCATATCCGCCCGCACCGTCCAGCGCTCCCAGGAGCCCTGCTGGGCAGTAATATCCATACGATTGACGTCCCACAGCTGACCGTTGATGCCAGGATCGTCGTCCAGGCTGATATCACGGCTGCGAATCGGCGAACCGCTGAGGATTTCCGTTGGCAGCAGGCGCATTGGCAGGCTGTCAGTCACCAGCGGCAGGAGACCTGTCGGGCGCAACGTCAATACCAGCGTGGAGATGAGAATACTGGAAGGCTCAAAGAACCCGCGGATCCTGTCGACAATACTGGCCGCTTCACCACAGGTGATAGAGACCTCATTACCATTCGTCATATCCACCAGGATCTCACGACGCTCGCCCGGTGCCAGCGAGAGCTGCTTCACCGAAACAGGCGCAGGTAAAAAACCCTGATCGCCGGAAATCACATGCAGAGCACGGCCATCACTCATTTGCAGCTGGTAACGACGCGAGTTTGAAGCGTTCAACAAACGCAAGCGCACCCAGCCGCGGGAGACTTCGACATACGGGCTCTGCGCCCCATTGACCAGCAGCGTATCACCGACAAAGCCACCGCTGCCGGGCTCGCTGTATTCCGGCGTGCCAAAGTTGTCCAGCCGCTTGTCCTGGATTATGACCGGAAAATCATCCACGCCATAGTGGTTGGGAATAGACAGTGATTTACTCACTTCATCTTCAACCAGCCACATCCCGGCAAGACCGTTATAGACCTGCTGAGCAGTACGATTTGGCGTATTAGCGTGATACCACAACGTGGCGGCATTCTGGCGAATCGGTAGCACCGGCGCCCAGTCAGCATTCGGGGACATCATGCGCGCCGGGCCGCCCATCAGCGGGCCTGGTACCTGCAACCCGGCGACGGTCATCGAGACATTTTCAGTCAGACGGTTGCTGTAGATAAGCTTGACGTCATCCCCTTTCCAGACACGGATTGTCGGTCCCAGATAGCGGCCGTTAATTCCCCATACAGGTGCGCGCGTGCCTTGTGTAAAGGACCAGTGCGCACGTTGCAGCGTCATAAATAGCGGCTGCCCCCGGCGGGATTCCAGCAGCGGAGGCACGGGTAAGGGTTGTTGCTGACCGGCAGCATTAGCCTTCAGCGGAACAGCACCTGCACACAGTGCGATCCCCGATGCCTGAATGAACTGACGCCGACTGAATGACATATAAACTCCATAAAAAACTGGCTATTAACACGCAGGAAGTCATTTCCTGTAAAAAACCCGAATTGCGCGGATTAAACCTTTCCGGCGGCTTCCCGCTCAGCAACTTCTTTATCGAGTTCTGCGATTTTTTGTTCCATCAGCGTGCGGCAATGCGCTGCCAGTTCACGAACCTGATCTTTCCCAAAGTGGCTAATATCCACCGGTGGCAACATCTCGACAATTGCCAGACCATTATTGAGTCGATTGAGTTTTATCTTGTTCGAGGTTGTGGAAACGCACACCGGAATGACCGGGACACCAGCAGCAATCGCTGCATGGAACGCGCCGGTTTTAAACGGCAGCAGACCGCGACCGCGGCTACGCGTCCCTTCAGGGAACATCCAGATAGAAATGCGGCGTTTTTTGAAATGATTCACCACGGCAGCAATGGTGCTGTGCGCTTTAGCGCGGTTGTTTCTGTCAATCAACAGGTTACCGGTTAACCAGTACAGCTGCCCGAAGAAAGGGATCCACAGCAGGCTTTTTTTACCTACCGTCACCGTCGGCGGCTGAACGATATTCGCAGCGGTAACCATGTCATAGTTGTTCTGATGGTTACAAATATAGATAGCATTACCATAGTTCTGCGCGTCTGCCGGCATGCGGCACTCGACCTTCAGGCCATAAAGGGGAGCCAGGCGGCCAAACATATGGCCGAACGTTGCAACGTGTTTTGGATTTCGTGGGCTGAACAGACAGTATATGCAACCGAAAATACAGACCAGAACGCAGTAAATAACAGTAATAATTAAACGAAAAATATATAGCATAACAACCTCTAAGGCCTAAGAGCCTGGCATTTTACGTCACCTGATTCATCACGCGGTATCAGGTTAGGGCTTTGTTAAGGGCGGCTCTCTGGAAAAGCGTATTGTTAATCGCAACGCACGAATAAACAACGGTTTCACGGGAATTTTTAACGTTGGCTCTCCCTGGGCTTTAACAGGGAGAGCCGGACGGTAGCGTTATTCTTCGCTGTCGCCGTGACTGGCGCGTCGAGGCGAGTCAATCTCAATGCTGTCGATACGCTGCAGACCACGCATTAGCGTGCCGCGACGGCCGCGCTCTCCGGTCACTTTCTGCAACTCTTCAGGACGCAGTTTGATTTTGCGCTTACCGACGTGGATGGTCAGCGTGCTCTGCGGCGGCAGCACGTAAAGTTGCGCCAGGCCATCCTCGCCTTTCGCCGCTTCCGCTGAAGGGATATTAATGATCTTGTTCCCTTTGCCTTTCGACAACTGCGGTAAATCGCTCACCGGGAACATCAACATGCGGCCAGCCTGAGTAATAGCCAGTAGCATGTCGGTTTCATCTTCAATCACCACCGGCTGCATCACGCGCGCATTTTCTGGCAGCGTAATCAATGCCTTACCCGCACGGTTACGTGCGACCAGGTCATTGAAGGTACAGACAAAACCGTAGCCCGCATCGGAGGCCATCAGCAGTTTCTGATCGTCGCCTTCCATCAGCATGTGCTCAACCGTCGCGCCTGGCGGCAGCGTGAGCTTCCCGGTCAGCGGTTCACCCTGACCGCGCGCCGACGGCAGCGTAATCGGGTCGATGGCATAGCTGCGTCCGGTCGAGTCCACGAACACCACCGGCTGGTTGCTCTTACCCTTCACTGCCGACTTAAAGCTGTCGCCCGCTTTATAGCTTAATCCTGGCGCATCGATGTCGTGGCCTTTCGCGCTACGCACCCAGCCACTCTGGGACAACACAATGGTCACCGGCTCAGATGGCAGCATGTCGTGCTCGCTCATCGCCTTCGCTTCTTCGCGCTCCTGCAACGGAGAACGACGATCGTCGCCATAGGCGTCTGCATCGGCCTGCAGCTCTTTCTTCAGCAGGTTACTCATTTTACGTTCGGAAGCCAGAATGGCCTGCAACTGATCGCGCTCTTTCGCCAGCTCATCCTGCTCACCGCGGATTTTCATTTCTTCGAGTTTGGCAAGGTGGCGCAATTTCAGCTCAAGGATGGCTTCAGCCTGGGTTTCAGAAATGCCAAACCGCGACATCAGCTCAGGCTTAGGTTCATCTTCATGACGAATAATTTCGATGACTTCGTCAATATTGAGGAACGCCACCAGCAAACCTTCAAGGATGTGCAGGCGCTTGAGCACTTTTTCCAGACGATAATTCAGGCGGCGACGTACGGTATCGCGGCGGAACGCCAGCCATTCGGTGAGGATCTCCAGCAGGTTTTTCACCGCCGGACGACCATCAAGACCGATCATGTTCAGGTTGATACGGTAGCTCTTTTCCAGATCGGTAGTGGCAAACAGGTGGTTCATCACCTGCTCCATATCCACACGATTAGAGCGCGGGACAATCACCAGACGGGTCGGGTTTTCGTGATCCGATTCGTCGCGCAGGTCGTCTACCATCGGCAGCTTTTTATTGCGCATTTGAGCAGCGATCTGCTCCAGCACTTTTGCCCCGGAAACCTGATGCGGCAGCGCGGAAATCACCACCGCGCCGTCTTCTTTCGTCCATACCGCACGCATACGTACGGAGCCGCGTCCGTTCTCGTAAATCTTACGAATTTCCGCGCGCGAAGTAATAATCTCCGCTTCGGTCGGGTAATCCGGCCCTTGCACGATATCCAGCAACTGATCCAGCGTCGTTTTCGGCTGCTCAATCAGGGTAATCGCTGCTTTTGCCACTTCACGCAGGTTATGTGGCGGAATGTCCGTTGCCATACCAACGGCAATACCGGTCGTGCCGTTCAGCAGAATATTTGGCAGACGCGCAGGCAGCATCTTCGGCTCCTGCATGGTGCCGTCGAAGTTTGGCACCCAGTCCGACGTTCCCTGACCGAGTTCGCCCAGCAAGACTTCCGCATATTTAGACAGGCGTGATTCGGTATAACGCATCGCCGCGAAGGATTTCGGATCGTCCGGTGCCCCCCAGTTCCCCTGCCCGTCAACCAGCGGGTAACGGTAAGAGAACGGCTGCGCCATCAGCACCATCGCTTCATAGCAGGCGCTGTCGCCGTGCGGATGGTATTTACCCAGCACGTCACCGACGGTACGGGCGGATTTTTTAAATTTGGCGCTGGCATTCAGCCCCAGTTCGGACATCGCGTATACGATGCGACGCTGAACGGGTTTCAAACCATCGCCAATAAACGGCAACGCCCTGTCCATGATGACGTACATGGAATAGTTCAGATAGGCGTTTTCCGTGAATTCATGCAGCGCCAGGCGCTCTGCCATATCGCTCATTAATCGTGGTTCCTCAACTTTGTACCCCTCTATTGAAGGGCAATATTGCCGCAGATACTACCCTATCTGGCGTGTTGAGTCACAAAGAAAAGGGCCGCGAATGCGGCCCTGATGGGGATTACTTAGCAACTTTGGTAATCTGTTTTACGTCGATTTCAACGGAGTTCCAGTCTTTATCCACTTCACCCTGGATTTCAACCACATCCTGCGGTGTGACGGTTACGCCGTTCCAGCGCTTGTGGTCGATATCCACATTCACCGTGCCGGTCGCATCTTTAAACACGTACAGGTCGTCGGAAATACGCTCAACGATGTTCCCGCGCAGGGTAACCCAGGTGTCATCACGCAGTGATTTGGCGCTTTCTACCGTCGTGCTGCTACCGTTCGGGCCGACAAATCCGCCGTTTTGGCTCTGCGTGGTGGTTGTCGTTGGCCCAGAGAAGCCGCCCTGCTGAGCTGCCAGAACAGGTGCGGAACACAGTGCCATTACGGCAACCATTGCAGCTAATTTTTTCATCGTCATGTCTCCCTTTCATGTTGGTTTACGACTATTAAATAAGTTAATCCTTAACAAGTTCTTAAGGCAAAAAAAGATACTTTTTTTGCTGTACAGAGGCTGTAGCCACAGGTTTACTAACTGCAAATGAGTTCGCAGGGATGAACATATGCGTATTTTACTGATCGAAGATGACACGTTGATTGGCGATGGCCTGAAAACAGGTCTGAGTAAAATGGGTTTCAGCATCGACTGGTTTACCGAAGGTCGCCAAGGGAAAGAAGCACTCTACAGCGCACCTTATGATGCGGTAATCCTCGACCTGACGCTGCCAGGCATAGACGGACGGGACATTTTGCGCGAATGGCGAGCCAACGGAAAGCAGGAGCCTGTGCTGATTCTGACCGCTCGCGACGCGCTGGCAGAACGCGTTGAAGGCCTGCGCCTGGGCGCAGATGACTATCTGTGCAAACCCTTTGCGCTGATCGAAGTTGCCGCCAGGCTGGAGGCGCTGGTGCGTCGTGCCAGCGGCCAGGCCAGCAACACATTACGCCATGGCGAGGTGACGCTTGATCCCGGCGCGCTGGTCGCCACAGCGGCTGGCGAACCGTTGTCTCTTAAGCCCAAAGAGTTCGCGCTGCTGGAGCTGCTTATGCGTAACAAGGGCCGCGTCCTGCCCCGCAAACTGATTGAAGAAAAACTGTATACCTGGGACGAAAACGTCTCCAGCAATGCGGTTGAAGTACACGTCCATCACTTACGCCGTAAGCTCGGCAGCGACTTTATCCGTACCGTGCATGGCATTGGCTACACCCTGGGTGACGCATGAAACTCGCACAACGCCTCAGCCTGCGCATCAGGCTAACGCTTATCTTCATGATTTTGGTTTTAGTGACCTGGCTGATTTCCAGCTTTGTCGCCTGGAAGCAAACCACCGATAACGTGAATGAGATGTTCGACACGCAGCAAATGCTGTTCGCCAAGCGTCTGGTCACGCTGGATCTTGATGAACTCAAAGCCTCTGAACGCATCGCGCATACCCCGAAAAAATTCAAGCATGGTCATATTGACGACGATGTACTGACCTTCGCGGCCTACACGCCAGAAGGGAAAATGGTTCTTCACGATGGCGACAATGGCCAATACATTCCCTACAGCTACCGCCGGGAAGGTTTTGACGATGGCTATCTGAATGGCGACAACGATAAATGGCGTTTTGTCTGGCTGACTTCCGCAGATAAAAAGTATCGAATCGTTGTCGGCCAGGAATGGGAATATCGTGAAGATATGGCTTTAGCGATTGTGACAGCACAATTGGTGCCGTGGTTGGTCGCTCTGCCGCTGATGCTGTTAATCCTGATTGTGTTGTTAAGTCTTGAACTTAAGCCACTGAAGAAACTGGCGCAGGCGCTACGTTTACGCGACCCGGAATCAGAAGAACCGCTCAGTTTGAAAGGCATTCCTGGCGAGGTTCGCCCGCTGGTTGAATCACTCAACCAACTTTTCACCCGAATTCATACCACCATGGTGCGTGAACGGCGCTTTACTTCAGATGCCGCTCACGAGTTGCGTAGTCCATTGACGGCGCTGAAAGTGCAAACCGAAGTGGCGCAACTGTCTGACGATGACCCGCAGGCACGGCAAAAAGCCTTAATGCAGATGCAGGCCGGGATCGATCGCGCCACGCGTCTGGTCGATCAGTTACTGACGCTTTCGCGCCTTGACTCCCTCGACAATCTTCAGGATGTGGCAGAAATCTCGCTGGAGGAGTTGCTGCAATCTTCGGTGATGGATATCTACCATTCGGCCCAGCAGGCGCATATTGACGTACGTTTGCAGATTAACGCGCACGGCATCACATGTACCGGGCAACCGCTGTTACTCAGCCTGATGGTGCGAAATCTGCTGGATAATGCGATTCGCTATAGTCCCCGGGGAAGCATTGTGGAAGTGACGCTAAACGCCCGCAATTTTAGCGTCAAAGACAATGGTCCAGGTATTGCGCCGGAAGTTCTGATGCACATTGGAGAACGCTTTTATCGCCCACCGGGGCAAAGCGTGACCGGCAGCGGTCTCGGCCTGTCGATTGTCCGTCGTATCGCGATATTGCATGGGATGTCAGCCTCGTTCGGCAACGCTCCGGAAGGTGGCTTTGAAGCAAAAGTCAGTTGGTAATTGCGTTATTGTTGCTCATATAGCAAAAGACTTTGCACATTTTGCTAATTTCACCGCACCGCTGGTGGGAGTAAAATCGTCCTCAAACGTATTTCCTTGAGGACACAAAATGAGCAACATTCTGATTATCAACGGGGCGAAAAAATTCGGCCATTCGAATGGTCAACTGAATGACACCCTGACCGAGGTCGCGGACGGTATCCTGCGCGACCTCGGGCATGATGTTAAAGTCGTACGCGCAGACAGCGATTATGACGTAAAAGCAGAAGTGCAGAATTTCGTCTGGGCCGATGCGGTTATCTGGCAGATGCCTGGCTGGTGGATGGGCGCGCCGTGGACGGTGAAAAAATACATTGATGACGTGTTCACTGCCGGGCACGGTACGCTGTACGCCAGCGATGGTCGCACGCGTTCAGATGCGTCAAAAAAATACGGTTCCGGCGGACTGATTCAGGGCAAAAAATACATGCTGTCTCTGACCTGGAACGCACCGATGGAAGCCTTCACTGAAAAAGACCAGTTCTTCCATGGCGTTGGCGTTGATGGCGTCTATCTCCCGTTCCATAAAGCAAACCAGTTCCTGGGAATGGAAGCGCTGCCGACCTTTATCACCAATGACGTGATTAAAATGCCGGACGTCCCGCGTTATATCGCAGAATATCGCAAGCATCTGACCGAAATTTTTGGTTAACTGGTAACCTGGAATTAGAAGGAGTTAACCATGCTTACCGTTATTGCAGAAATCCGTACACGTCCAGGTCAACATCACCGCCAGGCGGTACTGGATCAGTTTGCCAAAATCGTTCCGACCGTACTGAAAGAAGAAGGCTGCCACGGCTATGCGCCGATGGTGGATCATGCCGCAGGTGTGAGTTTTCAGACTACAGCACCAGATTCAATCGTGATGGTTGAGCAGTGGGAAAGCATCGCGCATCTTGAAGCGCATTTGCAGACCCCGCATATGAAAGCCTACAGCGAAGCCGTGAAAGGTGACGTGCTGGACATGAATATTCGTATTCTGGAGTCGGGCATTTAAGATTGTCGATTTGCCGGGTGACGCTTAGCTATCCGGCATAAATCGCTTCGTCAGATGAGAGCCGGATAAGGCATTTTACGCCCGTCTCCGGCTTTTCTACATGCAATTACCCTTCGAGATCCGCCAGGTCGCCTTTCTCCTGCAACCAGTTACGACGATCTTCAGAACGCTTCTTGGCCAGCAGCATATCCATCATTGCGTTGGTACGCTGATCGTCTTCATCATCGATAATGAGCTGCACCAGGCGACGGGTGTTCGGATCCAGCGTAGTTTCACGAAGCTGCATCGGGTTCATTTCACCCAGACCTTTAAAGCGCTGCACGTTCGGCTTGCCTTTCTTGCGCTTTAACTGCTCCAGTACGCCCGCTTTCTCTTCTTCCGTCAGCGCGTAATAGACCTCTTTGCCGAGGTCGATACGGTATAACGGCGGCAGCGCCACGTAGACGTGACCGTGTTTCACCAGCGTGCGGAAGTGCTTCACAAACAGCGCGCACAGCAGCGTGGCGATGTGCAGGCCATCGGAGTCCGCATCCGCCAGGATACAGATCTTGCCATAGCGCAATTGGCTCAGATCGTCGCTGTCCGGATCGATACCGATCGCCACGGAAATATCGTGAACTTCCTGCGAAGCCAGTACTTCATCGGAAGAGACTTCCCAGGTATTGAGGATCTTACCTTTCAGCGGCATGATCGCCTGATATTCACGATCGCGCGCCTGCTTGGCCGATCCGCCCGCCGAGTCACCTTCGACAAGGAACAGTTCGGTGCGATTAAGATCCTGTGCGGTACAGTCCGCCAGTTTACCCGGCAGTGCCGGACCGCTGGTCAGCTTTTTACGCACTACTTTTTTCGCTGCACGCAGACGACGCTGCGCGCTGGAAATCGCCATCTCAGCCAGCAGTTCGGCTGACTGCACGTTCTGGTTCAGCCACAGGCTGAATGCATCTTTCACCACGCCAGAGACGAATGCCGCACACTGACGCGAAGAGAGGCGCTCTTTGGTTTGTCCGGCAAACTGCGGATCCTGCATTTTTACCGACAGCACGTAAGCACAGCGATCCCAGATATCTTCCGCCGACAGCTTCACGCCACGCGGCAGGATGTTACGGTATTCGCAGAACTCGCGCATCGCATCCAGCAGTCCCTGACGCAGACCGTTAACGTGCGTACCGCCCTGCATGGTTGGGATCAGGTTCACATAGCTTTCGGTCAGCAGCTCGCCGCCTTCCGGCAGCCAGAGCAGCGCCCAGTCCACCGTCTCCGTCTCACCGCTGAAATTACCGATAAACGGTTTTTCCGGCAGCGTCGGTAGGCCATTCACCGCTTCGCTCAGATAGTCATTTAAACCATCCTGGTAGCACCAGCGCTGCTCGCTGTTGTTGACCTCATCCTTAAAAGTGATCTCAACGCCTGGGCACAGTACCGCTTTGGCTTTCAGTACGTGCGTTAAGCGCGAAACAGAAAAACGCGGGCTGTCAAAGAAGCTTTCATCCGGCCAGAAGTGCACGCTGGTCCCGGTATTGCGTTTGCCGCAGGTACCGACAACCTGTAAATCCTGCACTTTATCGCCATTCTCAAACGCGATGTTGTATACCTGCCCGTCGCGGCGCACGTTCACTTCCACACGTTTGGACAGGGCGTTAACAACGGAGATACCCACACCGTGCAGACCACCGGAGAACTGGTAGTTCTTGTTAGAGAACTTGCCGCCCGCGTGCAGACGACAGAGGATCAGCTCAACCGCCGGAACGCCTTCTTCAGGGTGAATATCTACCGGCATGCCGCGTCCGTCATCAATGACTTCCAGAGACTGGTCGGCATGTAAGATCACGTCCACGCGTTTTGCGTGGCCCGCCAGTGCTTCATCCACACTGTTATCAATCACTTCCTGCCCAAGATGGTTCGGACGGGTCGTATCGGTGTACATCCCAGGGCGACGGCGTACCGGCTCAAGCCCAGTGAGTACCTCAATGGCATCAGCGTTATAAGTTTGCGTCATGGTTTAAATAAGCAATTCGAATTGATCGTCAGAAACTGTGCAGTCCAAGGAAATCGACAATCGGGTTGAAATAATCTTCGAAGCCCGTGAATGCGTGGTTTCCGCCCTCAATAACTGTCTGACGGCAGGAGGCGTAATACGCCACCGCCTGGCGGTAGTCCAACACTTCATCGCCCGTTTGTTGGAGCAGCCAGATCAAATCCGGCGCTTCCAGCGGGTCAATCTGCATGACTTTAAGATCGTAAATATGGCGTGACTCTAGCACATATTGCTGCCCCGTGTAGGGGTTCTCGTTTTGACCGAGATAGTCGACCAGCAGTTCATAAGGCCGTACGGCAGGGTTCACCACCACTGCCGGCAGCATAAAACATTGCGACAGCCAGGTGGCGTAATAGCCGCCTAAAGAGGAACCGACAATCCCCAGCGACTCTCCGCCGTGTTCAAGAATGATCGATTCCAGCATCTCTGCGGCTTGCGCAGGATACGGAGGTAGCTGCGGCACGATCATCTCAACGTGCGGGTGGTGTTCCGCCAGCCAGTTTTTCAGTAAACACGCCTTCGCCGAACGAGGAGAGCTATTAAATCCGTGAAGATAGAGAAGCGTAGACATCAGTAGCCTTCTGAAGCGGTATCAGGGTGGAACCGATTACCCTGCAGACGACGTACCTGAGTCTGCAACGTCCCGTCGGCAAAAAGCTCCAGCGTCCGCCAGCCTGGGCTGATGGTATCCAATGTGAAGTTGGAACAGTGCGGTTTAAATTGCACGCAGGTCGACGGCGTCGCCAGCAGACGGCGACCGTTCCAGTCCAGATCCAGTTCCTGATGAATATGCCCGCACAATAGATACCTGGCGCGAGGATAATTCACCAGCACGTTATCCAGCTCAGCGGCATTACGCAGACTGTGCTGATCGAGCCAGCTGCAGCCCGCAGGCAGAGGATGATGATGCAGAAGCAGCAAGGTATTACGCTCTGGCGCATCAGCAAGTTTACGCTCCAGCCATTCGAGCTGGAATTCACTTAACTCACCGTGGGGAACGCCGAACACCTGGCTGTCGAGCAGCAAGATTTGCCACTGTTCGCCAATGAAAACGCGTTTAGCCGGGGAAATGCCCGCATCCTGCAGCGCGCTGTACATTGCCGGCTGAAAATCGTGATTGCCCGGTAGCCAAACGCAGGGCGCACGAAAACTTGCGATGCCCTCAGCAAAATGCTGATAAGCCGCAGCGGATTGATCCTGCGCCAAATCACCCGTCGCGACGATCAGATCGTACTCAGGCGACTCTGCATGTATTGCATCCAGTACGGATTGATAGCTGTCCCAGGTGTTCACACCCAGCAGCGTTTCATGCTTTTCGGCAAACAGGTGAGTGTCTGTAATTTGTAAGATCCTGACTCTGGCCTCACCAGCCAAAGGAAGGGTTAACAGGCTTTCCAAATGGTGTCCTTAGGTTTCACGACGCTAATAAACCGGAATCGCCATCGCTCCATGTGCTAAACAGTACCGTAACCAGTCGGCCAGAAACTGATTAATTTGATGCTTTTCGTCGCGTTGATGCAACTTTTTATTTGGATAATCATACCGCGCTTTGAAGCGAAAGATCTGCTGACTTGAACACACTTCAGCCACCCTTGCGTCATGATACAGGCGCACGGTCAATGACGGCAGGCTCCAGTATGTGACGGCCGGTGCCGTTTGTTCGATCGCAACAAGCGTAGTGTATCGGGTCGATTCAACGATCGTTAACCGATATTGTGCGTTTGCTACCTGATAGCTCACTGTTTCACCGGCTGCATCATTACGTGGCAGCAGGCGGCGCAATTGCGAATAGTTGGTTTCGCACAGACGCATCATTTCAGGGAAGTCAGGTGTGTAACGCTTCATTTTTTCCACTCAGTTTTTAACTCTTGATAGTGCAGCTGTAACCATTGCAAGGCGATGACAGACGCTGCGTTGTCGATTTTCCCCTCTTCAACCCATTGATAAGCCTGTTCCCGGCTCACCACATGAACACGAATATCTTCGTTTTCATCAGCCAGACCATGGATCCCGCTCGCGGTCGTGGCGTCCACTTCGCCGACTAAAATAGACAGGCGCTCACTGGTGCCACCCGGGCTTGCCAGATAGCTCAGAACGGGCTTCGTCCGTTTAACTTCCAGCCCGGCCTCTTCCATTGCTTCACGACGGGCTACATCTTCAACGGTTTCGCCCTCTTCGATCATCCCGGCCACCATCTCCAGTAACCACGGGCTTTCGCTGGTATCAAATGCCGCGATACGGATCTGCTCGACCAGCACAACTTCATCTCGCTCAGGGTCAAAGGGTAGCAAGACTGCCGCGTGTCCGCGCTCAAAAATTTCGCGCGTTACCTCGCCGCTCATCCCCCCGTTAAACAGGCGATGGCGAAACCGATAAAGATCCAGTGAAAAAAAACCGCGGTATAGCTTTTCTCGTGCAATAATTTCTACATCATTTTTAGTGAAAGTCATTGGCAAGTTGTCTGGTTTACGCATTGTGCTGTCCTGAAACCAATAGTGATTAAAATGTGAATTTCAAGGTCGTTTGACTGATGTTTGAACGCCCTTGTGTTAAATTGATGCAAATTAACGCCGTATGGCACGTAACGCCAACTTTTTGAAGTGGCGGATTCTGCTAGAATCAGCAAATATTTTTACAATTTGATCAGCGCTAAATACTGCTTCACAACAAGGAATGCAAATGAAGAAATTGCTCCCCATCCTTATCGGCCTGAGCCTGTCGGGGTTCAGTACTTTGAGCCAGGCAGAAAACCTGATGCAGGTTTATCAGCAAGCACGCCTGAGCAACCCGGAATTGCGTAAATCCGCCGCCGATCGCGATGCTGCATTCGAAAAAATTAACGAAGCGCGTAGCCCATTACTGCCGCAACTGGGTTTAGGTGCCGATTACACCTACAGCAATGGCTACCGTGATGCAAATGGCGTCAACTCCAACGCCACCAGCGCATCTTTGCAGTTAACTCAGTCTATTTTTGACATGTCTAAATGGCGTGCCCTGACGCTGCAAGAAAAATCAGCGGGCATCCAGGACGTGACCTATCAGACCGATCAGCAAACGCTGATCCTGAATACCGCCACGGCCTATTTTAACGTACTGAACGCAATTGACGTGCTTTCTTACACTCAGGCACAGAAAGATGCGGTCTATCGTCAGTTAGATCAGACCACTCAGCGTTTTAACGTTGGCCTGGTTGCCATCACTGACGTACAAAACGCCCGTTCACAATACGATACTGTACTGGCGAATGAAGTTACCGCGCGTAACAATCTGGATAACGCGGTAGAACAGCTGCGCCAGGTAACCGGTAACTACTACCCGGAACTGGCTTCACTGAACGTTGATGGTTTTAAAACCAACAAACCGCAGGCGGTGAACGCGCTGCTGAAAGAAGCAGAAAACCGCAACCTGTCGTTATTGCAGGCCCGTTTGAGCCAGGATCTGGCTCGTGAGCAGATTCGTCTGGCGCAGGATGGTCATTTACCGACCCTGGATTTGACCGCCTCTACCGGGGTATCTGACACCTCGTACAGCGGGTCTAAAACCAACACCTCCCAGTATGACGACAGCAACATGGGCCAGAATAAAATCGGTCTGAGCTTCTCACTGCCGCTGTACCAGGGCGGAATGGTTAACTCGCAGGTGAAACAAGCGCAGTACAACTTTGTTGGCGCGAGTGAACAACTGGAAAGCGCACACCGCAGCGTGGTGCAGACCGTTCGTTCTTCGTTCAACAACATTAATGCGTCTATCAGTAGCATTAACGCGTACAAACAAGCGGTTGTCTCTGCACAAAGTTCTTTGGATGCGATGGAAGCTGGCTATTCCGTAGGTACACGTACCATTGTGGATGTGTTGGATGCCACCACCACGCTGTACAACGCCAAGCAGCAACTGGCGAATGCGCGTTATACCTATCTCATCAACCAGTTAAACGTCAAATCTGCGCTCGGTACGCTGAACGAGCAGGATCTGGTGGCACTGAACAATACGCTGGGTAAACCAGTATCCACGACTCCGGATACGATCGCGCCGGAAAACGCGCAGCAAGATGCCGCGGCGGACGGTTATACGTCCAACAGCGCGACGCCTGCGGCACAGCCGACAGCAGCACGTTCAACCAGCAGCACCGGCAACAACCCGTTCCGTAACTGATGCTGATGACGGGGCTTCGGCCCCGTCTGAACGTAAGACAACGTAAAGATCCGCCCCTTCTTCCGCATTCTCGCCTCTTACCGCTTCAATTTCGACCAGTCATCCTCTATTCTGAGCAGAGTTACCACTGGGTCCTGGAAGACATAAATGAAACGGACAAAATCTATACATCACGCCTCGTTCCGCAAAAGCTGGAGCGCGCGCCATCTGACTCCTGTCGCCCTTGCAGTTACCGCTGTGTTTATGCTCGCGGGCTGTGAAAAGAGCGACGAAACGGTTTCGCTTTATCAGAACGCTGACGACTGCTCTGCGGCGAATCCGGGTAAAAGCGCCGAATGTACTACCGCGTTTAACAATGCGCTGAAAGAAGCTGAACGTACCGCGCCAAAATACGCCACTCGTGAAGACTGTATCGCTGAATTCGGCGAAGGCCAGTGCCAGCAGGCTCCTGCGCAAGCGGGTATGGCACCGACCGGTGAAGGCCAGGCTCAGGCGCAGAATCAAAGCAGCGGCAGCTTCTGGATGCCGCTGATGGCGGGCTACATGATGGGTCGACTGATGGGCGGCGGAATGGGCGCTCAGCAACCGCTGTTCAGCTCGAAAAACCCAGCCAGCCCGGCTTACGGCAAATACACGGATGCCAGCGGTAAAAACTACGGCGCAGCAACGCCGGGTCGCACCATGACCGTACCGAAAACCGCTATGGCACCGAAACCTGCCACCACCTCTACCGTAACCCGCGGCGGATTTGGTGAGTCTGTGGCCAAACAGAGCACCATGCAGCGTAGCGCAAGCGGTACCACCACACGTTCAATGGGTGGCTGATCGTCATGGAAAGAGTCAGTATTGTTGAGCGCCCGGACTGGCGCGACAAAGCCACCGAATACGGTTTCAATTTTCACACTATGTACGGCGAGCCGTACTGGTGTGAAGACGCGTACTATAAGCTCACTCTTGCTCAGGTTGAAAAGCTGGAAGAGGTCACCGCAGAGCTGCATCAAATGTGCCTCAAGGTGGTGGAAAAGGTCATCGCCAGCGATGAGTTGATGACCAAATTTCGCATTCCGAAGCATACCTGGGGCTTTGTCCGCCAGTCCTGGCAGACACAGCAACCGTCGCTCTATTCACGTCTCGATCTGGCGTGGGACGGCACGGGTGAACCCAAGCTTTTAGAAAACAACGCCGATACGCCAACCTCGCTGTACGAAGCCGCGTTTTTCCAGTGGATCTGGCTGGAAGATCAGCTCAATGCGGGCAACCTGCCGGAAGGCAGCGATCAGTTCAACAGTCTGCAGGAAAAACTGATCGAGCGTTTCACCGAGCTGCGTGAGCAGTATGGTTTTCAACTGCTTCATCTGACCTGCTGTCGTGATACGGTAGAAGATCGCGGTACGATCCAGTATCTGCAGGATTGCGCTGCCGAAGCTGAGATCGCAACAGAATTCCTCTATGTAGAAGATATTGGTCTTGGTGAAAAAGGTCAGTTCACCGACATGCAGGATCAGGTAATTGCTAACCTGTTCAAGCTCTATCCGTGGGAATTCATGCTGCGTGAAATGTTCTCCACCAAGCTGGAAGACGCTGGCGTTCGCTGGCTGGAACCGGCCTGGAAGAGCATTATCTCCAACAAAGCACTGTTGCCGCTGTTATGGGAAATGTTCCCGGACCATCCGAACCTGCTGCCAGCGTACTTCGCCGAAGACGACCATCCGCAGATGGATAAATTCGTCGTAAAACCGATCTTCTCGCGCGAGGGGGCTAACGTCTCCATCGTTGAGAACGGTAAAACGATCGAATCCGTGGAAGGACCGTACGGTGAAGAAGGCATGATCGTGCAGCAGTTTCATCAGCTACCGAAGTTTGGCGACAGCTATATGCTGATTGGCAGCTGGCTGATCAACGATCAACCAGCCGGGATCGGCATTCGTGAAGACCGCGCATTAATCACGCAGGATCTGTCACGTTTCTATCCGCATATTTTTGTCGAATAATTGAGAGAGCCGGGTGGTGACTTCGCCTTACCCGGCCTACGACGCGAACTTAATGCCCGATAAGCGCAGTGCCATCGGGCATTCATCATCCAACCTGCACCGACAACATACTTAAACTTCCCATCTCAATACCATCTACCGGGATCGTGACAGACTCTTTACCGTCCCAAGCCCCGAGTACATACAGCAGCGGCAGATAGTGATCCGGCGTCGGGTTCGACAACGATCCACCTTCATGATCGAGATAGTTCACCAATGGGTGCTGCTCAACCGGTCCCTGCCATGTCAGGTTTGCCTTAACATAGTCATTGAATGAAGTCGCCCACGGATAAGGCGTGTTCTCACCGTGCCAACGCGCAGTGCGCAGGTTATGCACCACGTTACCACTGGCCACCAGCATAATGCCCTCATCACGCAGCGCCGCCAGCTTACGGCCCATCTCAAAATGCCATGACGCGGGTTTGGTGCTGTCGATACTCAACTGCACCATCGGAATGTCCGCATTCGGATACATCTTGATCAGAACGCCCCAGGAACCGTGGTCAAAACCCCAGGCTTCTTTGTCCAGGGTAACAGGCACAGGAGCAAGCAAGTCAACCAGATGCTGCGCCAGTTCAGGCGAGCCGGGAGCCGGATAATGAGTGTCATACAATGCTTGCGGAAAACCGCCAAAATCGTGGATCGTTTTGGGGGCTTCCATCGCTGTCACACCCGTTCCACGGGTGAACCAGTGCGCCGAGACAACCACAATGGCTTTCGGACGCGGCAACGTTTCCCCCAGTTGCTGCCAGGCACGGGTATAAACGTTATCTTCCAGAACATTCATCGGGCTACCGTGACCCAAAAACAATGCTGGCATACGAGTTGAAGACATGATGATATCCTTACTGAGGGAGTCATTTTGATACCACCACAATACGCTTATTCGGTTGATGAAGAACTCAGATAACGATGATGAAGATCATCAGTTATTTTGACGATCCAACCCGGATAGCAGATTGATAAGGAGTTTTATTTGTCGATGTCAGTACCTTTACTTCTGACTTTACTGGCAGGTGCCGCCACGTTTATCGGCGCATTTCTCGGCGTGTTAGGGCAAAAACCGTCTAACCGCGTTCTCGCCTTTTCTTTAGGCTTCGCCGCCGGGATTATGTTACTGATCTCCCTTATGGAGATGCTACCTGCTGCGCTGGCCGCTGAAGGTATGTCGCCGGTATTAGGCTACGGAATGTTCATCGTTGGCTTACTGGGCTACTTTGGCCTGGATCGTCTATTGCCGCACGCGCACCCTCAGGATCTGGTACAAAAAACAACGCAGCCTCTACCCGGCTCTATTAAACGCACCGCGATTTTATTAACGCTCGGCATCAGCCTGCACAACTTTCCTGAAGGGATTGCGACGTTTGTTACCGCCAGTAGCAACCTTGAGCTGGGCTTTGGTATTGCCCTCGCCGTTGCATTGCACAATATTCCTGAAGGATTAGCGGTGGCGGGTCCCGTCTATGCTGCCACAGGCTCCAAACGTACGGCGATATTCTGGGCAGGGATTTCAGGTATGGCAGAAATACTGGGCGGCGTACTGGCGTGGTTAATTCTCGGTAGCCTGATATCACCGGTGGTGATGGCGGCAATAATGGCGGCAGTCGCAGGTATTATGGTGGCGCTGTCCGTCGATGAATTGATGCCGTTGGCAAAAGAGATCGATCCCAATAATAATCCCAGCTATGGGGTGTTATGTGGAATGTCGGTGATGGGATTAAGCCTCGTCATCCTCCAGTCAATGGGAATCGGATAATCCAGAGGGCGGATGCCACCCTGCAAATTTACAGCATCCGCTCATCCATAGCAGAATATGAAGGACTAATCCTGTTCCTTAACCGCGCTGTTATCTTCACCAGAGCGGCGAAAGAGTTTGTTTCGCGCTTCAAGTAAGGCATCTCTGTCCTGGCGGAATGCCCGACAATAACGTTTCATATGGCAATAATACCCCAGCGCAACGAGTGCAATTAATACAATCCAATACCAGGCAATAAACATTCTTTTACCCTTAAAATTTAACATCATTAAACATTTAACGTTAAAATTTTACACAAACTTATTCTGACATACTCATATAGTGGCATATTTCAGAAACAAATATATGATTTCGATCATATAAATCAGCGGCTACGCTATTAGCCAAACTCGTTATAAACAATTAAAACAATGTCGACAAGATCACACTACGCAATAATAAATATTGTTCTTAAAATATCTCACTCATACTATCAAAAAAAATAATAAAAATTAGTTTCTGCAGAATAATACATTTCATCAATATTAATTAAGGCATTACAAAAATAGTATTAGCAATGCTGCTTTATTTTATCAAAACAGTAAAAACATAATATATTCAGCAAGATTATATTTATAGGTAATATAAGGAGATATATCCATGTTTACACAATACCGAAAAACACTTCTGGCAGGGACTCTGGCACTGACATTTGGATTAGCAGCAGGAAACTCTCTTGCCGCTGGTTTTCAACCGGCCCAACCTGCAGGAAAATTGGGCGCAATAGTAGTTGACCCTTATGGAAATGCCCCGCTTACTGCGCTGGTTGAATTAGATAGCCACGTTATTTCAGATGTTAAAGTTACCGTCCATGGTAAAGGTGAAAAAGGCGTTCCGGTGACTTATACCGTCGGCAAAGAGTCACTCGCCACGTACGATGGCATTACTATTTTTGGCCTTTATCAAAAGTTCGCAAATAAGGTAACCGTTGAATATAAAGAAAACGGTAAGGCCATGAAAGATGATTATGTGGTGCAAACTTCCGCCATCGTAAATCACTACATGGATAACCGCTCAATATCTGATTTACAGCAAACAAAAGTGATTAAAGTAGCACCGGGTTTTGAAGATCGTCTTTATCTGGTGAATACCCACACCTTTACCCCGCAGGGGGCGGAATTCCACTGGCATGGTGAAAAAGATAAAAATGCCGGCATCCTGGATGCGGGTCCAGCTGGCGGCGCACTCCCCTTTGATATCGCACCCTTTACCTTTGTCGTCGATACGGAAGGTGAATATCGGTGGTGGCTGGATCAGGACACCTTCTATGACGGCCATGACATGGATATCAACAAGCGCGGCTACCTGATGGGTATTCGTGAAACACCGCGAGGCACCTTCACCGCCGTCCAGGGCCAGCACTGGTATGAATTCGATATGCTGGGGCAAATTCTGGCCGACCATAAGCTGCCTCGCGGATTCCTGGATGCTTCACATGAGTCGGTCGAAACAGTGAACGGCACCGTACTGCTACGCGTAGGTAAACGCGATTATCGCAAAGAAGATGGCCTTCACGTACATACCATCCGCGACCAGATTATTGAAGTCGATAAATCTGGACGTGTTGTTGACGTATGGGATCTGACACAAATTCTCGACCCGATGCGTGACGCGCTGCTGGGTGCTCTGGACGCAGGCGCGGTATGCGTCAACGTGGATCTCGCTCATGCAGGCCAACAGGCAAAACTAGAGCCAGATACCCCCTATGGTGACGCCCTCGGCGTTGGTGCGGGCCGTAACTGGGCTCACGTAAACTCCATTGCCTATGACGCTAAAGATGACTCCATCATTCTTTCTTCCCGCCATCAGGGTGTCGTCAAAATCGGTCGTGATAAACAGGTTAAATGGATCCTGGCACCGTCTAAAGGCTGGAATAAGGCGCTGGCAAGCAAACTGTTAAAACCGGTTGATGATAAGGGCAACGCGCTGAAGTGTGATGAAAACGGTAAGTGCGAGAATACTGATTTCGATTTTACCTACACCCAACACACCGCCTGGCTCTCCAGCAAAGGAACACTAACCATCTTTGACAATGGCGATGGCCGTGGACTCGAACAACCGGCTCTACCTACAATGAAATACTCCCGATTCGTCGAATATAAAATTGACGAGAAAAAAGGAACCGTTCAGCAGGTTTGGGAATACGGGAAAGAGCGCGGTTATGATTTCTACAGTCCTATCACGTCGGTAATTGAATATCAAAAAGACCGCGACACGATGTTTGGATTTGGTGGTTCTATTAATTTATTTGACGTTGGACAGCCAACCATCGGCAAAATCAACGAAATTGACTACAAAACAAAAGAAGTCAAAGTCGAAATTGATGTCCTTTCCGATAAACCAAACCAAACTCACTACCGCGCATTACTGGTTCGCCCACAACAAATGTTTAAATAATTTCGTTAGATTAAGGATTAATTATGTCATCTAAATTGATTACTTCATTATTTAAAAGCGTGGTATTAACGGCGGCGCTGGTATCACCATTTGCAGCATCGGCTTTTACTGAAGGTACTGACTATATGGTACTGGAGAAACCGATTCCCAATGCTGATAAGACGTTGATAAAAGTATTCAGCTACGACTGCCCATTCTGCTACAAATATGATAAAGCCGTGACCGGCCCGGTGTCAGAAAAAGTTGCCGATCTCGTCGCCTTCACACCGTTTCATCTCGAAACCAAAGGAAAATATGGCAAACAGGCCAGTGAAGTATTTGCAGTAATGATTGCTAAGGATCAGGCCGCAGGAATTTCATTGTTTGATGCCAAATCACAGTTCAAAAAAGCTAAGTTTGCTTACTACACTGCCTACCACGATAAGAAAGAACGCTGGTCTGACGGTAAAGATCCCGCTTCATTCATCAAAACAGGGTTGGATGCTGCGGGTATGAGTCAAGCAGATTTCGAGGTCGCCTTAAAAGAACCCGTAGTCCAGGAGACACTGGAAAAATGGAAAGCGGCTTATGATGTTGCCAAAATCCAGGGGGTTCCGGCTTACGTCGTCGATGGTAAGTACCTGATCTACACCAAAAGTATCAAATCGATTGATTCCATGGCTGAGCTTGTCAGAGAGCTAGCGACAAAATAAACAGGGAACCGGCTATGGCTTTTATTAAAGGATTGTGGCGAGACTTATGTACCGCACCGGTTGATACCCTGGTGAGATGGCAGGAGCGACGCTTTTTGTGGTTGCTAATGGCTTGTGCCATGGGTGGGTTAATTATTCTGGCGCACTCGTTCTTCCAAATCTATCTCTACATGGCCCCCTGCGAGCAATGTGTATACATCCGCTTTGCCATGTTTGTGATGGTTTTGGGTGGGCTGATCGCGGCAATAAACCCTAAAAACCTTATTCTAAAACTGGTCGGCTGCATTGCGGCATTTTATGGCAGCATTATAGGTATTAAGTTCTCCATCAAACTTAATGGCATTCATTATGCGGTACATAACCCGGACCCGGATTCGCTCTTTGGCGTACAGGGATGTTCCACCGATCCGACATTCCCTTTCAATTTGCCGCTGGCAAACTGGGCTCCAGAATGGTTTAAGCCCACTGGAGATTGCGGCTATGACGCACCTATCGTTCCTGATGGCGTAGCGCTTAGCAGTGTGCAAAAGTGGTTTGTCGATCTGTACCAGCAGTCCGAAGGCTGGTATCTGCTCCCGCCATGGCATTTTATGAATATGGCGCAGGCCTGCCTGCTCGCTTTTGGTTTGTGTTTAGTGCTGTTGCTGGTAATGAGCGGAGCCTGGGCACTTAAACTGGCCAGAACTAAATAGCCAGGCTGCAATAACAAAAAACCGAAGCCAGAAAACTGACTTCGGTTTTTTTATCCCTACCACGGTTGTCGCGGTAGTCAGCAATTAGCTGGCTTTGCGCTCATGCGCCTGACGGTAGGCCACCAGGTCTTCGATAGTCACTACAGCCATATTATGCTTACCGGCAAATTCGATGCACTCTGGCGCACGGGCCATGGTGCCGTCATCATTGGTCAGTTCGCACAGCACACCGGCTGGTTTAAACCCTGCCAGCGTCATCAGGTCGATGGTTGCTTCAGTATGACCACCGCGGGTCAACACGCCGCCTGCCTGAGCACGCAGCGGGAAAACGTGCCCCGGACGGTTAAGATCGGAAGGTTTTGCGCCATCCTTAATTGCCGCACGCACCGTTGTAACACGGTCTGCTGCGGAAACGCCGGTGGTTACGCCTTCTGCGGCTTCAATGGTCACGGTAAAACCGGTACCGTAAGCGCTGGTGTTATTTTCCACCATCATTGGCAGATCGAGCTGTTTGCGTCGGTCTTCAGTGATGCACAGGCAAACAATACCGCTACCGTGACGGATGGTCAGCGCCATCTGTTCTACGGTCATGGTTTCTGCCGGGAAAATCATATCGCCTTCGTTTTCACGGTCTTCGTCGTCAAGCACCATTACACCGCGTCCTTCACGCAGCGCAGACAGCGCATGTTCAACACGTTCGAAAGGCGTACCAAAAGAGGAAAGTAGCGTCTGATTCATGGTAAAAAAACCTCACTAAAATTATGGTTACCAGAATCAGGGCAGTCTTAGGAGTACCGTCTAAGCGGCAAAAAAATAACGTGAGCGGGTCCATGCCCGACTGGATCGTTACTCTCTCCCATCCGGACTCTAACCGTCGGCCCCGGAATTACACCGGATCTGCTGACCTTTTTGCCGTAACAAAAAGCGCTCGCGGGCTTTCAACATCAGTTGATTTACCGCCGGTGGGGAATTTCGCCCCGCCCTGAGAATAAGCGGGTTAACTATAACGCTATTGATTACCTTCATCAACGCCTTTACTCGTCTTAGCTTCACACAATTCTGGTTTATGCCTGTGCCAGTTCGCACTACAATAGGCAGCAACACGTACCAGTTCAGGGAAACCACAATGATTGACCCGAAAAAAATTGAGCAGATTGCTCGTCAGGTTCACGAGTCGATGCCGAAAGGGATCCGCGAGTTTGGCGAAGACGTCGAGAAGAAAATTCGTCAAACGCTGCAGTCACAGCTGACCCGTCTGGATCTGGTAAGCCGCGAAGAATTCGATGTACAGACTCAGGTTTTATTGCGCACGCGTGAAAAGCTGGCGCTGCTTGAGCAACGTCTGACTGAGCTTGAATCACGTGATAAAACGGCAGACGTTAAGCCTGCCCCCGCGATCCCGTCAGTTGATCCGCAAGAGTAAAAACGACAACGGGCCGCAAGGCCCGTTTTTCTGTTAGTGTTCCAGTTCTAGCTTCCTGGCTTCCGTCGCTTGCTGGCAGTACAGCGCATAGCGTTTGCAAAACCAGCTACGATGTTCTTCATCCATATTCCCGGTTATCGCCTGGATATCAATGGGATGGCCCTCAGCCTGCATCCTGGCAAAACTACGGGCCAGGAAATCGAAATTGTTCAGTGAATACATATTGCTGTTCATGAGCATACCCTCCAGTTATTGAATATCTGCTAAGGCCATATGCTTTTTCTAATTTCAGTATTTCCCTGGATACGAAGTTATTCTGTACATATTGTGCGCAAAACAACTGCGCGGGTTCACAGTTTCCTATGAAATTTAAGAGGGGGATGAGCCCCTTTTCGGATTTAAGACCAAGGTAACGCATGTTATTGTAACGTCATGTAAAAGTAAGAGGTAAAACCATTACTTTTGACACGGACAGAGAACGCAGTAACAGGAGGAAAATACTTGGTTCTACTTGCGGATTATAACGCCCCCTACCTGTTTGCTATTTCATTTGTAATGCTGATTGGTCTACTGGAAATCATCTCTCTTATTTTCGGTCATTACCTTTCTGGTGCGCTTGATGCGCATCTCGAACATTACGATGCCCTGACCTCCGGCAATATCGGACAGGCATTGCACTATCTCAATATCGGACGGATTCCAGCGCTGATCGTGCTGTGCTTACTCGCTGGCTTCTTTGGACTCTTCGGTATCCTCCTTCAGCATGGCTGGGTCACGCTGTGGCAAGCACCGCTCAGCAATCTGCTGCTCGCGCCGGTGAGCTTTATTTTTGCGGTCTTCGCCGTGCATTACAGCGGGAAAATTATTGCTCCATGGCTACCACGAGATGAAACCACCGCCCTCGGCGAGGATGAGTTTATCGGCAGCATGGCAATTATTACCGGCCATTCTGCGAGTGCCGGAACCCCATGCGAAGGCAAATTTACCGACAAGTTTGGGCAGACCCACTATGTGCTGCTGGAGCCTGAAGCAGGCAAAGAATTCAAAAAAGGAGACAAGGTGCTGATTATTTGCCGACTCTCTGCAACGCGTTACCTGGCCGAGCTAAACCCCTGGCCGACTGTTTTATAATTTTACACAGAGGGACCTTATAGATGGATGATGTTTTTGGCATGTTACCTTCATGGATGTTTACCGCCATTGTCGCGGTGGTCGTCTTAGTCATTATCGGGATTATTTTTGCCCGCCTGTATCGTCGTGCATCTGCTGAACAGGCATTTGTGCGTACCGGCCTTGGTGGGCAAAAAGTGGTGATGAGCGGCGGCGCAATTGTCATGCCTATCTTCCACGAAATCATTCCTATCAACATGAACACCCTCAAACTTGAGGTGAGCCGTTCTACTGTCGACAGTCTTATCACCAAAGACCGTATGCGCGTAGATGTCGTCGTCGCCTTTTTTGTGCGTGTAAAACCGTCTGTTGAAGGGATTGCTACCGCCGCACAGACGCTGGGACAGCGGACGCTGTCACCAGAGGATTTGCGTGTGCTAATAGAAGATAAGTTTGTCGATGCCCTGCGTGCCACTGCGTCGCAGATGACCATGCACGAACTGCAGGATACGCGTGAAAACTTCGTTCAGGGCGTACAAAACACCGTCGCGGAAGACCTGTCCAAAAACGGTCTGGAGCTGGAGAGCGTTTCACTCACCAACTTCAACCAGACCGAAAAAGTCCATTTCAACCCTAACAACGCCTTTGATGCCGAGGGTCTGACCAAGCTGACCCAGGAAACGGAACGTCGTCGTCGCGAACGTAACGAAGTCGAGCAGGACGTAGAAGTTGCCGTCCGTGAGAAAAATCGTGATGCGCTGTCGCGTAAGCTGGAGATCGAGCAGCAGGAAGCCTTCATGAAGCTCGAGCAGGAGCAGCAGGTGAAAACCCGCACGGCCGAGCAAAACGCCAAAATTGCCGCCTTTGAAGCCGAGCGCCATCGTGAAGCTGAACAGACGCGTATCCTTGCCGAACGCCAAATTCAGGAAACAGAAATCGATCGCGAGCAGGCGGTTCGTTCAAGAAAAGTCGAGGCCGAGCGTGAAGTTCGCATCAAAGAGATCGAACAGCAGCAGGCAACAGAGATCGCCAACCAGACCAAGTCCATCGCCATTGCCGCCAAGTCCGAACAGCAGTCTCAGGCTGAAGCACGCGCTAACGATGCGCTGGCCGATGCGGTTCGTGCCCAGCAGAACGTAGAAACCACCCGCCAGACCGCAGAAGCGGATCGTGCCAAACAGGTGGCGTTGATTGCCGCAGCTCAGGATGCGGAAACCCAGGCCGTTGAGCTGACCGTGCGCGCGAAAGCGGAGAAAGAAGCGGCAGAATTGCAGGCGGCAGCGATTGTTGAACTAGCCGAGGCAACGCGGAAAAAAGGTCTGGCAGAAGCAGAAGCACAACGCGCACTTAACGATGCCATCAACGTGCTTTCCGATGAACAGACCAGCCTGAAATTTAAGCTGGCGCTGCTGCAGTCCCTGCCAGCGGTTATTGAGAAATCCGTCGAGCCAATGAAGTCTATCGATGGGATCAAGATTATTCAGGTTGATGGTCTCAATCGCGGCGGCGCAGTCGGTGAAGTAACCGCAGGTAACGTAAACGGTGGGAATCTCGCAGAGCAGGCATTATCCGCAGCCCTTTCCTATCGTACACAAGCGCCGCTGATCGACTCGCTGTTAAATGAAATTGGCTTGTCCGGCGGTTCGCTGTCGGCACTGGCCGAGCCGCTGAAAAACAGTCCACAGCCTGTTGAGAAAACGACTGAACAATAAGAAACAGAAATGCCGGATGGCAACGCTTACGCGTTTTATCCGGCCTACAATCTCGTAGGCCGGATAAGGTGTTTACACCGCCATCCGGCAAACTTTCCAGGTGTTACTTATCGCTGTCTTTCTGGATCTTCTTGATGATATTTGTCGTGGAGCAGCCATCTTCGAAGTTCAGCACCAGCACTTCACCGCCGTTCGCCCACACCTCTTCACTGCCCGCAATCTGCTCCGGCTTATAGTCGCCGCCTTTGACCAGTAGATCCGGCAGAATGCCAGCAATCAGACGCTGCGGCGTATCTTCTTCAAAAGAGACCACCCAGTCGACGGATTCCAGCGCGCCCAGTACGATCATACGCTGTTCCAGCGGGTTGACCGGACGAGTTTCACCTTTCAGACGTTTGGTCGAAGCATCGCTGTTGACCGCCACGATCAGGCGATCGCCCAGCTTGCGCGCATTCGCCAGATAGGAAACATGGCCCGCATGCAGGATGTCAAACACCCCGTTGGTCATTACCACTTTCTCGCCGCGCTTGCGGGCGCTGGCAACGGCCTGTTTCAGCTCAGATTCGCTCATCACGCCAAAACCAGTATCAGCCCGCCCGCGCACGGCGTTTTCCAGTTCAATCGGAGAAACAGTGGAGGTCCCCAGCTTACCAACGACAACACCGGCTGCGGCGTTAGCAAAATAGCACGCCTCTTCCAGTGAGTTACCCGCCGCCAGCGTCGCCGCCAGCACGCCGATAACCGTATCGCCTGCACCGGTCACGTCATACACTTCCTGCGCCTGCGTCGGCATATGCAGCGGCGATTTGCCCGGTTGCAGCAACGTCATCCCCTGCTCGGATCGCGTGATCAGCAGTGCGGAAAGGTCGAAATCAGCAATCACTTTCATGCCGCGTTCAACCAGTTCATCTTCGCTTTTGCACTTGCCCGCCACCGCTTCAAACTCAGACAGGTTCGGCGTCAGCAGCGTTGCGCCACGGTAGCGTTCAAAATCGGTTCCTTTCGGATCGATAAGCACCGGCACCCCAGCCTTACGCGCCAGAGCAATCATCTGCTGCACGCTTGCCAACGCGCCTTTGGCGTAGTCGGAGAGCACCAGAGCACCGATAGAACCCAGCGCCTGGTTAATACGCTCGTGCAGCGGCTGCGGATCCACACCTTCAAAACCTTCTTCGAAATCCAGGCGAATCAGCTGCTGATTGCGGGAAAGCACGCGCAGTTTGGTGATCGTCGGATGGGTCGGCACGGATACGAAATCGCATTTTACGTTTACATCCGTCAGCGTTTTGCTCAGCGCACGCGCCGCGTCGTCAATACCGGTCAGGCCCACCAGGCGCGAATTCGCTCCCAGAGAGGCAATGTTCATCGCCACGTTTGCTGCGCCACCGGGACGTTCTTCGATGGTATCCACTTTTACCACCGGAACAGGCGCTTCAGGTGAAATACGGCTGGTAGGACCGTACCAGTAGCGATCCAGCATCACATCACCGACAACCATGACTCCTGCACGTTCAAACTCTGGCAGAGTTACTTTCATTCCTGTCTCCTAAGAGATTCTCTGAGTGTCTTAAAATTTGCGCGCGATAATAGCACACTTCACTCGGCACCCAGCCACTTCTGCCAGCTGTCACGCACCAGCGTACGTTCAGCGTCGAAGTGCTCCGGCGCCACATGGCCCGGAAGTTCCTGCAATGCAAGATGGTGAAGTTCATCACGCAACGTCGTATAAGCTCGGGTAAGCGCCAACGCTTCCTGCTCGTCCATAATGTCGTTTTGCGCCAGTAATTCCAGAATGCGCACGTTATCCGACCAGCGCGTCAGCTTCGGTTTTTCATGCGCATAGCGCAGCACCAGATACTGCGTAATAAACTCAATGTCTGTGATGCCGCCTTCATCCGCTTTGATATCAAAACGATCGCGATGCTTATTGCCCAAATGGGCACGCATTTTCTCACGCATTTCGCGCACCTCGGTCTGCAAGGTTTTCCCATCGCGGACAAGGGTCATGATATCGCGACGAATCGCATCAAACTGAGAGGTTAACTGCGGGTCGCCGTACACTACACGAGCACGCACCAGCGCCTGATGCTCCCATGTCCAGGCTTCGTTACGCTGATAATCGGCGAAAGCATCAGCCGATGTCACCAGCATTCCCGCCGCCCCTGACGGACGCAAACGCGCATCCACTTCGTACAAAATACCGGACGAAGTACGGGTACTGAAGAGGTGCATAATGCGCTGCGCCAGACGCAGATAGAACTGTCGCCCGTCAATCTCACGCTCACCGTCCGTCATCACGTCCATCGGACAGTCATGCAGGAAGATCAAATCGAGATCCGAGCTGTAACCCAGTTCCCAGCCGCCCAGCTTGCCATAACCGACGACGGCAAAGCCACGCCCTTCGCGTTCGCCAAGATGAGTGGGTTGACCGTAGCGCGCGACCATCTGCGTCCACGCCTGCTGGACTACCGCATCAATAATAGCTTCCGCCAGCCAGGTTAAATGGTCGCTCACCTTCATCACCGGCAGCGTACCGGCGATATCAGCCGCAGCAATACGCAGTAGCTGCGTTTGCTTAAACTGGCGCAGAGCCTCAAGTTGCTGCTCTTCGTCATCTTCCGGCACGCGCAGCAAATACTGGCGCAGCTCATCACGGTAAGCATCCGTCGCGGTGGGTTGATACAGGGTGTTCGGATCCAGCAGTTCATCGAGCAACAGCGGATACCGCGCCAGCTGGCTGGCGACCATCGGCGAGGCCGCACAGAGCGAAATCAGATGCTTCAGCGCCCCGGGGAATTCGCTCAGCAGTTCCAGATAGGTCGTACGGGTAACAATCCCCACCAGCAGAGGGGTAATGCGCGATAGCGGGACTGAGGCGTCGTCACGCGTACAGACATCGCTCAGCAGATGCGGCATTAAATGATCCAGCACCTGGCGTCCGCGTGGACCAATGGTGCGTTTATCCAGCTCTTTGCGGAAATCAGCAATCAGAGACAGCACGCGCCGGCGATCGTCATCCGCCAGATGCGTCAGCACCGGCGTGGTGTCATCTTCCTGTAATGCATCCTGCCACAGTTCGCGCCACTGTTCTGAAAGCGACTCTTCCTGAGTTTCGGCCTCGTCATCGCCAATCAGCTCGTTAAATACCCGGCGCACGTTGTCCATATGATTGGCCAGCACATCAGTTAATTGCTGCCAGTCATCAACGTTCATCCCCCACGCCAGCCGCGCGCGATTCAGTTCATCGCCTGGCAGCGTTTGGGTCTGTTCATCATTGATGCTTTGCAGCAGGTTTTCCAGGCGGCGTAAATAGAGATAGGCTGCTCGCAGTTGTTCCGTATCGGTATCAGACAGCAGGTGCAGCGCATTGATGGCACTCAGCGTCGGTAACAGCGAGCGGGATTGCAGCGACGGTTCACGCCCGCCGCGAATCAGCTGGAATACCTGTACGATAAATTCGATTTCACGAATACCGCCCGCCCCCAGCTTGATGTTGTCTTTCAGGCCACGGCGGCGCACTTCTCGGGCAATCATCCCTTTCATGTTACGCAGCGACTGGATCACGCTGAAATCAATATAGCGACGGAAAACAAAAGGCCGCAGCATGGCACGAAGCTCGCTGACATAAGTGCCGTCGGCATCGCCCATAATGCGGGCTTTGACCATCGCATAGCGTTCCCAGTCGCGCCCTTGCTCCTGGTAATAATCCTCAAGCGCAGAGAAGCTCAGTACCAACGGACCGCTGTCGCCAAACGGGCGTAAACGCATATCCACCCGATAGACAAACCCATCCATTGTGGGCTGATCTAATACCTTGATGAGCCGCTGGCCCAAACGGGTAAAGAACTGGGCGTTATCCAGCTCGCGGCGCCCGCCCTGCGTACTGCCGTGCTCAGGCCAGGCAAAAATCAGGTCGATATCGGAGGAAAAATTCAGCTCGCCGCCGCCCAGTTTCCCCATGCCTAAAATCAGCAGCGGCTGCGCCACACCTTCAGGATTACAGGGCGTACCCCATTCGCGACAGCAGGTGGCGTATAACCAGTCACGCGCGGCGACGATCAACGTTTCAGCCAGATGGCTTAGCTGCTGCAAAATACTCTCTTCGGTCACCAGCGACAGCGTCTGTGCCCAGGCGATACGCACCATAATGCGACGGCGAAACAGGCGTAACTCACGCATCAGCGTGTTTTCATCACTAACGTCAGCCAATGTTTGCTGTAACCAGTCGGCATAGTGTTGCCATTCATCCGCCAGGGGTGGGGTGCTTTCCAGCTCAGCCAGCCATTCAGGATGGGCAATAATGCTGTCACGGACAAAATCACTGAATGTAAGTACTGACTTCGCCTGAACGCTAAGCGAGGACTCAGATATTGCTGCTGGCAGCCGCTCAACAACGGTCGGCCAGTACTGCTGTAACGGTGAAGAGAGCTGCTTCATTTACGGGTTATCCTTTGAATGGTGCCGGATGGCGGCGTTTAGCCTTATCAGGCCTACATGACAGTTACACACATCGCGTAGGCCTGATAAGCGCAGCGCCATCAGGCATCCCGGCCTCGGCCCTGATTATCGTTTTCCGCTGTGCAGCCAGAAAGGTTCCAGCGCAATCGCCTCATTGCGGAAGTGTTCAATTTCAATATATTGATTGGCCGCAATGGCGTGACGCAAACCCTGCCAGTTGGCGATCCATTCTGATGCGACATTTTCGTCGTAGTATCCCGCCAGCATCAGCATGCTATCAATGTTGCGCGTCAAACGAGGAAGCTGATCGGCGTACTGATCGCCCAGCGGCTGCGCAAAAGCGGTCTTCAGCTCAGCGGCATGGCGTGAAAGATGGGTATCAGAGAAACGCTTAAAGGAGTCGGCAATTTTTCCCTGCGCCTTCGCATCAAGGAACGGCTGCCATCCTTTGGTCACCAGCCATTCGGTCAGCGCCAGCTTGGCCATTGCCGTTTGCGTGCTGTAAACCGCCGATACAGCAGAAACGTCCGACAAAATGATCGCTTCCGACTGGGTCAACAAATCACGTAAGTGAGCGCTCGCTTTTCGCGGTACATTACCGCCAAACAGCATCAGAATGTGACGCACCAGGCCCATAGCCGCCAGCACCTCGGCTTTCGCCCCTTTAACGCCGCGCACCCACAGCTCTTCATGGTACTGCCACTGTGATAATACCAGCTCCAGCGCCGCTTCCAGCCCCTGCTCAATACTCGCTTTCGCCGGAACTTTCAAAATGCGTGTCGGTTTGAGTTCGCGCGGCGCATTCCCCTGAGCCAGGTGATAACCGCGCGCTGCTTTGCTCAAGCTACCCTGGCGTAAACCAGTTTGCGAAACCAGCTGGTTTGCCAGCTTCAGTACCGCACGGGTATCGCCGCTTAGCAGTTCAAGTTCAAGCTCACAGATAGGTTCTGCAAACTCGCCCGCTTTCACCTCCCCCAGATCGAGGGCCATTTCAATCCGGCTGCCATCAACATCAACCAACCATTTCTCACGGTAAAAATCGGTGCTGAACAACGGCTGCACTTGAGAAGCAAGTTCAGCGGGCAGCTCGCCATCAGGCCAGACTTCCGTTGGGAGCATGGTGAGGTCCAGCTCAGGCGCGTTTAGCGCAACGTTATATTCCGGCCGCTGGTGCAGTCCGCCCGTCACGCGTCCGGCAATTTTCATGGTCATTTCGTAATGACCATTTTCACCGCGAATACGCAGCCCCATATCGTGACCACGCAACCACGCATCCGGTGTTTCGTAGTAGATATTCAGCAACTGGCTGGGCGCATGGTGCTCTCCCCCCAGCGTATTCAGACGTTCACGTAGCGCATCTACAGCATCACTATTGACGATAAATTTTAATTCGATTTCCTGGGCCATGGTCTTGTACTTATGGGTTATGTCACAGTTGAGAAAACTGACTGCGAACTAAGTTCGTTCTTTATGGTCAGTAGATAGTATTTTGCGCCAAATTGCCATGCAACGAGCAATTTGACGGGCGTAAAAGTTTCGAGTGGTGGCAAAAAGGACACAGATGATTCCGATTGATGTCGAATGCTTTGCGTAGAGACACTGATGCCACTACTATCGTTCCACTTTCTATGACAATAACGACAGCCTGATGCCAAAATTACGCCTGATTGGATTAACTTTACTCGCACTTAGCGCCACTGCAGTCTCTCATGCCGAAGAAAAGCGCTATGTCTCTGACGAACTGAACACCTGGGTCCGCAGCGGTCCGGGAGATAATTATCGCCTCGTGGGTACGGTTAACGCCGGCGAGGAAGTCACGCTATTACAGACCGATGCCAACACTAACTACGGCCAGGTGAAAGACAGCACCGGACGTACCGCCTGGATCCCACTGAAAGAGCTGAACAGTACGCCGAGCCTGCGTACCCGCGTTCCCGACCTGGAAAACCAGGTTAAGACCTTGACCGATAAGCTCAATAATATCGATACCACGTGGAATCAGCGCACCGCTGATATGCAGCAAAAGGTAGCGCAAAGCGACAGCGTGATCGACGGGCTGAAACAAGAAAACCAGAAGCTGAAAAACGAGCTTATCGTGGCGCAAAAGAAGGTCAGCGCAGCCAACCTTCAGCTTGATGACAAACAGCGCACCATCATCATGCAGTGGTTTATGTACGGTGGCGGCGTGTTGGGTCTTGGTCTGCTGCTCGGCCTGGTTCTGCCACACATGATCCCAAGCCGTAAACGCAAAGATCGCTGGATGAACTGAATCGCCTTCTCCGCCACACTGACATATGATTAAGGGATCATAGTTTTCAAAAGGAAAGTGGCGTGAAGATTTATCTGGTCGGTGGTGCTGTTCGGGATGCGTTATTAGGGCTACCGATTAAAGATAAAGATTGGGTTGTTGTTGGCGCCACGCCGCAAGAGATGCTCGACGCGGGCTACCAGCAGGTAGGCCGCGATTTTCCCGTGTTTCTGCATCCGCAAACCCGTGAAGAGTATGCGCTGGCGCGTACCGAACGTAAGTCAGGCTCGGGGTATACCGGATTCACCTGCTATGCCGCCGCAGATGTGACGCTGGAGGCCGATCTTCAGCGTCGTGACCTGACCATCAACGCAATCGCCCGCGATGACGACGGGGAGATTATCGACCCGTACAACGGACGCGACGATCTGGAAAACCGTCTGCTGCGCCATGTTTCATCTGCCTTTAGCGAAGATCCGCTGCGCGTGCTGCGCGTGGCGCGCTTTGCTGCCCGCTATGCGCATCTCGGTTTTCGTATTGCTGACGAAACCATGACGCTGATGCGTGACATGACCACCGCTGGTGAACTGGAGCATCTGACACCAGAGCGGGTGTGGAAAGAAACCGAAGGCGCATTAACCACCCGTAACCCACAGGTATTTTTCCAGGTCCTGCGCGACTGCGACGCACTGCGCGTCCTGTTTCCGGAAGTGGATGCTTTGTTTGGCGTTCCTGCTCCCGCGCAGTGGCATCCGGAAATCGACACCGGCATTCACACGCTGATGACGCTGTCGATGGCAGCCATGTTAAGTCCGGAGGTCGACGTGCGTTTTGCTACGCTGTGCCACGATCTTGGCAAGGCATTGACGCCTAAAGCGCTGTGGCCGCGCCATCACGGCCACGGTCCGGCAGGTGTTAAGCTTGTCGAACAACTGTGCCAGCGCCTGCGCGTGCCGAATGACATCCGTGATTTAGCCAAACTGGTTTCCGAGTTCCACGACCTCATTCATACCTTCCCGATCCTGCAGCCGAAAACCATCGTTAAGCTGTTTGATTCCATCGATGCCTGGCGCAAACCGCAGCGCGTGGAGCAAATCGCCCTCACCAGCGAGGCCGATGTGCGTGGGCGAACCGGTTTTGAAGCGGCAGATTATCCGCAAGGCAGACTGTTGCGCGAAGCCTGGCAGGTTGCGCAGGCGGTGCCAACGAAAGACGTGGTTGAAGCTGGATTCAAAGGTCAGGCAATTCGTGAAGAACTGACCCGGCGTCGCATCGCGGCGGTAGCCAGTTGGAAGGAGCAGCGTTGCCCGAAAGCGTAGACACTGCGTTGCCGAATGCGCTGTGCTTATCCGGCCTACAGGTTCGAAACGGATATAACCCGTAGGCCGGATAAGGCAGAACGCCGCCATCCGGCACCACGGTAAGACATCAGAAGAACACGACGTAAACGGCAGCCGCCACAATAAAGCGGTAAATCGCAAACGGAATGAACGAGATGCGTTTAATCAGTTGCAGGAAGGTTTTGATCGCCACCAGCGCCACGATAAACGCCGTCACAAATCCGACTGCAAACATCGGGATATCTGATGCGCTGAGGAAAGACCAGCTCTTGTAGAGATCCAGCGCCGTCGCGCCCATCATCATCGGTACGGCCAGCAGGAAGGAGAATTCAGAGGCCGCGTAACGACTCACGCCCATCAGCATGCCGCCAGAAATCGTCGCCCCGGAGCGAGAAAAACCCGGCCACAGCGCCAGACACTGGAAACAGCCAATCATAAACGCCTGGCGATAGGTCATATCATCCAGACCCGGCGCACGCGGTTCTTTCGGCTTCAGGCATTCTGCGGCAATCAGCAGTACACCACCCACCACCAGCGCATACATCACGTTGATCGGGTTAAACAGCGATTTGATGGTGTCGTGGAAGATTAGCCCCAGTACCACGGCTGGAATCATCCCCAACAGGATATGTCCCAGCGTCAGTCGACCTTTGCCAGTGCCTTCATGCGGAGCCTTGCCGAAGTGAATACCGATCAGGCCAAACAGACGTCGCCAGAACATCACCACAACGGCCAGGATAGAACCTAACTGGATAACCACTTCAAATGTTTTTGCAGTGTCACCCTCAAAACCCAACAGGTGGCCAACAATAATCATATGGCCAGTACTGGAAACGGGTAAAAATTCCGTCAATCCTTCGACCACACCCAAAATTGCCGCCACCAGCAGCGAGTGCATATCACTCATTAATAAACCCCTAGATAGAGAAACCACGGCAAAAAAGAGCCGACGAAAGGACCCTTTTATACCCGTTTGTTTTAGAAATTATTAAATTAATTATTTTCTTTCAGATTATTGCCACGCTCAATGATAACCCCGACGTTCGCCGCACGGGCTACCGCGCCAGGTTTACTGAGTTTGATCCGTACCCAGGGAGAATTAAAGCGGCTAAGCAGGAGATCTGCCACCTCTTCCGCAACCCGTTCTACCAGCGCAAAGCGCCCACCTTCCACATGATTAACAACCGTTTGAGCAATATCAGCATAGCTCAGGCAATCAGCCACATCATCGCTTTTAGCTGATTTGCGGTTATCCCATGCCATTTCGATATCGAACACCAACCGTTGTTCGATCGTTTGTTCCCAGTCGTAAACACCAATAGTGGTGATTACAGAAAGTTGCTCTATAAATACAATATCCATCACGACCTGCCTGCTTTTTGGCTAACCCGGATACCACTTCCGGCGAAATATGCGTATTATCCACAGAAGTAGCGTTTTACACGACATTTTCAAAACGGAACAGCTTATGAGTGCAATCGCGCCTGGAATGATTATCTTCGCGTACCTCTGTGGCTCAATTTCCAGTGCTATTCTGGTATGCCGCCTTGCTGGATTGCCGGACCCGCGCGACAGCGGCTCTGGGAATCCGGGCGCGACAAACGTGCTGCGCATCGGTGGCAAGGGAGCCGCCGTCGCGGTACTGATTTTCGACGTCCTGAAAGGTATGTTACCCGTCTGGGGTGCCTATGCGCTAGGCGTCAGCCCCTTCTGGCTGGGATTGATCGCAATCGCCGCCTGTCTGGGCCACATTTGGCCGGTGTTCTTCGGCTTTAAAGGTGGGAAAGGCGTTGCCACAGCCTTTGGGGCGATTGCGCCGATTGGTTGGGACTTAACTGGCGTGATGGCAGGGACCTGGCTGCTGACCGTCCTGTTGAGCGGCTACTCGTCGTTAGGCGCTATCGTCAGCGCGCTGATCGCCCCTTTTTACGTCTGGTGGTTCAATCCCCAGTTCACTTTCCCGGTGTCCATGCTATCGTGCTTAATTCTGCTTCGTCACCATGACAACATTCAGCGTCTGTGGCGTCGTCAGGAGCCGAAGATCTGGACCAAGCTGAAGAAAAAACGCGAACGAGACCCCGAGTGATTTTATTGTCGGATAGCGACGCAACGGTGTCTTATCCGGCGTGGGGGATGTGATACCCCTCCACCGGTTTGCCTAATCGGTTCTGACACCACGTCGCCAGAAACTCCACGCACACGCGCAGCTTCACGCTGCGATACAGCGGCTCCTGATAAACCGCCCAGATATTAGCGCTCTGCGCATAGTCCGGCAGCACACGCACCAGTTCACCGCTGGCCAGAAACGGCTGCACATCCCATTCGGAACGCAACATAATCCCTTTTCCCTGTAGCGCCCACTGCAACACAATCTCACCGCTGTTAGAGGAAAGATGTCCCGCCACCTTGACCGACTTTTTCTCCTGACCATTGTCCAGTTCCCACACCCCGTGAGTCATATCGCGTTCTTTGGTGACCAGACAATCATGACGACTTAATTCCTGTAACGTCATCGGCTCACCGTATTTTTGTAAATACGGTGGGGCCGCACACAATATTCTTTTGTTTTTCGTTAACAAATGCGCAATATAATAATCCGGTATCTCGTCATTAATACGAATATCTAAATCGATATTATCCTGCGCCAAATCAATTTGCCGATCGTAAAGCTCAAAATGCACCTGTAATTCAGGGTAGCTATGCATCAATTCGGTAATTGCCGGTGCAATATAACTGCGCCCAAAGCCAAAACTACAGCCGATACGAATCATCCCTGCCGGGCGCGTTTTGAGTTGCGTGACGTCATCGACCAGATGCTGATAGCCCGCGAGGATCGCCTGCGCATGTTCATAGCAACGTTGACCACTCTCCGTGAGCGCTACACCACGCGCAGAGCGGCTTAGCAGCGTCGTCCCCAGCGTGGACTCTAGGATCTGAATGCGTTTTGTCACAAACGCCGGCGTTTGCCCCAGCGTCGCGGCGGCGGCGCTGAAGCTGCCGCTATGCACAATTTCAACCAACACCTGCAGGTCTTTCGCAAGGGGATACGTGTTCAGCATGATCGGTCTATCCGTAATGTTGTTCACCGCAGTGTAATTCTCTCATGCGTCTTAAACCCTGCCTTTGCGCAATTTTTATTGCCTTATCCGGACATCATTCACGAACTGTTAATTAGATATTCACAGTGGCAAATAATATTAATCCACATTTTTAGTGGTAGTTTGTGGCGGAGAATTTATTTCCAGATAAATAAAAGAACTGGAGTTAACAAGATGAGCAATCAAAATAACCAAAATGCGATAAATACGCTGACGAACATTGTCGCTGATTTTACCGCCATGATTTCTACCCGCATGCCCGATGACGTCGTGGATAAATTAAAACAGCTGCGTGAAGGCGAAACCTCGCCGATGGGTAAAATCATCTACCACACCATGTTTGACAACATGCAGAAAGCTATCGACCTGAACCGCCCAGCCTGTCAGGACACCGGCGAGATTATGTTTTTCGTGAAGGTCGGTTCCCGTTTTCCGCTCCTCGGCGAACTGCAAAGCATTCTGAAGCAGGCCGTTGAAGACGCCACGGTAAAAGCGCCGCTGCGCCATAACGCGGTCGAGATTTTTGACGAAGTGAATACCGGCAAAAATACAGGTACCGGTGTGCCGTGGGTCACCTGGGACATCATCCCTGATAACGATGACGCGGAAATCGAAGTCTACATGGCAGGCGGCGGCTGTACGCTGCCGGGACGCTCGAAAGTGTTAATGCCTTCTGAGGGCTACGAAGGTGTGGTGAAATTTGTTTTTGAAAATATCTCCACGCTGGCAGTCAACGCCTGTCCGCCAGTGCTGGTGGGCGTAGGTATTGCCACCTCCGTAGAAACCGCCGCCGTTCTTTCTCGTAAAGCGGTGCTGCGCCCTATCGGCTCACGTCATCCGAATCCGAAAGCGGCCGAACTGGAACTGCGTCTGGAAGAAGGACTTAACCGTCTGGGCATTGGTCCGCAAGGATTGACCGGTAATAGCTCAGTGATGGGCGTGCATATCGAATCCGCCGCGCGCCACCCGTCGACTATCGGCGTTGCCGTCTCTACTGGCTGCTGGGCCCACCGTCGCGGCACGCTGTTGGTTCATGCTGACCTCTCCTTCGAAAACCTGTCTCACACCCGGAGCGCGTTATGAAAAAGATCCTCACAACCCCGATCAAAGCAGAAGATCTGGCAGACATTCGCGTTGGCGATGTCATTTACCTGACCGGTACGCTGGTGACCTGCCGTGACGTTTGCCACCGCCGCCTGATCGAACTGAAGCGCCCGATTCCTTATGACCTGAACGGCAAAGCCATTTTCCACGCGGGCCCGATCGTACGTAAGAACGGTGATAAATGGGAAATGGTTTCCGTCGGCCCAACCACCAGCATGCGTATGGAAGCGTTTGAGAAAGACTTTATCGAACAGACTGGCGTCAAACTGGTGGTCGGCAAGGGCGGCATGGGACCGCTGACGGAAGAAGGCTGCAAGCAGTTTAAAGCGCTGCACGTCATCTTCCCGGCAGGCTGCGCGGTCGTGGCGGCAACCCAGGTTGAGGAGATCGAAGAGGTGCACTGGACGGAACTCGGCATGCCGGAGTCCCTGTGGGTGTGTCGGGTAAAAGAGTTCGGCCCGCTGATCGTTTCCATCGATACCCACGGCAATAACCTGATCGCTGAAAACAAAAAGCTGTTCGCTGAACGTCGCGACCCTATCGTCGATGAAATCTGCGAGCACGTGCATTACATCAAATAACCCTCCCGGAGAGGCGCTACGCCTCTCCCCTTTCGTAGGGATACAACAATGGCACCTTTAGCTGGTTGGTGGCGATACCTGGCTCCGCTGGTGGTCATCGCCATTATTGCTGTTCTACCCGTCCCCACCGGTCTTGAGAGCCACACCTGGCTCTATTTTGCCGTCTTTACCGGTGTGATTGTCGGGCTTATTCTGGAACCTGTACCGGGCGCGGTAGTGGCGATGATTGGCATTTCGATCATCGCCGTCCTTTCACCGTGGCTGCTGTTCAGCCCGGAGCAACTCGCGCAGGACGGTTTTAAATTTACCGCCAAATCGCTGTCGTGGGCGGTATCTGGCTTTTCAAACTCGGTCATCTGGCTGATCTTCGCGGCCTTTATGTTTGGTACTGGCTATGAGAAAACCGGACTCGGTCGGCGAATCGCGCTGATGCTGGTGAAAAAGATGGGGCATAGGACGCTGTTTCTCGGCTATGCGGTGATGTTCTCCGAACTTATCCTCGCTCCCGTCACACCTTCCAACTCCGCCCGTGGGGCCGGAATAATCTACCCGATTATCCGCAACCTGCCGCCGCTGTATAACTCACAACCCAATAGCGCCAGTTCACGCTCTATTGGCTCGTACATCATGTGGATGGGCATTGTCGCTGACTGCGTTACCAGCGCCATTTTCTTAACGGCAATGGCGCCGAACCTGCTGTTGATCGGTCTGATGAAAGGCGCGTCCCACACCGCGCTGAGCTGGGGTGACTGGTTCTTAGGCATGCTGCCGCTGAGCATTTTGCTGGTGCTGATTGTGCCGTGGCTGGCGTACGTGTTGTATCCACCGGTGCTGAAATCCGGTGATCAGGTTCCACGCTGGGCGGATACCGAACTAAAAGCGATGGGACCGCTCTGCGCTCGCGAGAAAAAGATGCTGGTGCTGATGGTCGGCGCGCTGGTGCTGTGGATATTCGGCGGTGATTATATTGACGCTGCGATGGTCGGATACAGCGTGGTGGCGTTGATGCTGGTGCTGCGCATCATTAGCTGGGATGACATCGTCAGCAATAAAGCCGCATGGAACGTCTTTTTCTGGCTGGCCTCGCTGATCACGCTGGCCACCGGGCTCAATAACACCGGTTTTATTACCTGGTTCGGCAAGCTGCTGGCAAACGGGCTGAGCGGTTATTCGCCGATGATGGTGATGGTGGCGCTGATCGTGGTGTTCTATCTGCTGCGTTACTTCTTTGCCAGCGCCACAGCCTATACCTCCGCCCTCGCACCGATGATGATTGCCGCCGCGCTGGCAATGCCGGAAATCCCGCTACCGGTCTTCTGCCTGATGGTTGGCGCCGCCATTGGTTTGGGCAGCATTCTGACCCCGTACGCCACCGGCCCTAGCCCTATCTACTACGGCAGCGGCTATTTACCAACAGTGGATTACTGGCGACTCGGTGCTATTTTTGGCCTGATTTTTCTCGTGCTGCTGGTGATTACCGGTCTGGTCTGGATGCCCCTCGTTTTACTGTAAAACCCTAGTGGGGCGACGTATTGTCGCCCCTTTATCCATAAGCTTCTCATATGATCGATTTCCCGATGCGCTGAGGCATACTTTTTTGTATGCAAACACCCTCATGCTGATAGGGGAAACGCTCTGGACACGGTTGCGCACGAGACACTCACACGGGGCTGGCAGGCCGAACTGGATCTGCATTTTACCTGCACCGGGCACAAAACGGTGCTCGCCTCGGCGCGTCATCATGGTCCATTGACGGTTCAACGCCCGTTTTACCCGGAAGAGGACGTTTGCCATCTCTATTTGCTTCATCCACCGGCGGGGATCGTCGGCGGGGATGAGCTCCATATCGCCGTAACGCTCGACGAAAACAGCCACGCGTTAATCACCCAGCCTGGCGCGGGAAAGTTTTACCGCAGCCGTGGACCGCAGGCATTGCTGCGCCAGCATTTTACCCTCGCACCCCACGCGACGCTGGAGTGGCTGCCGCAGGATACGATCCTCTTTCCCGGCGCCAACGCCGCTATTCAGACCGTCTTTCATCTGACATCCGCAAGCCGCCTGCTGGCCTGGGATCTGCTGTGTCTTGGCCGACCGGTTATGCAGGAGACCTTCAGTTACGGCACGCTGCAAAACCGCCTGGAAGTATGGCGAGATGGGCAGCCACTGCTGATAGAACGCTTGCAGTTGCAGGAGGGGAATCTGAGCGGCGTCGCACATCATCCCTGGGTCGGCACGTTGCTGTGTTATCCGGCAAATGAAGAGATGCTGGAAGGCGTGCGCGAACGGCTGACTCCGCTTGGCGATTACGCCGGAGCAACGCTTAACGACTCGCTGCTGACAATCCGTTTTCTTGCTAACGACAATCTGATCGTTGTGCGCGTTATGCGTGACATCTGGCAATTCCTGCGCCCGCTGCTGACGCACAAAGCACCCGTACTACCGCGAATCTGGCAAACCTAGGAGAACCCTAATGGAACTGACTCCCAGAGAAAAAGACAAGCTGTTGCTGTTTACCGCTGCGCTGGTGGCGGAACGTCGCCTGGCCCGCGGGCTGAAGCTGAACTACCCGGAATCGGTGGCGCTGATTAGCGCTTTCATCATGGAAGGGGCGCGTGACGGGCAAACCGTGGCCGCGCTGATGGAAGACGGGCGTCACGTCCTGCGCCGCGATCAGGTGATGGAAGGCGTATCGGAGATGATCCCGGATATTCAGGTTGAAGCCACATTTCCGGACGGTTCGAAGCTGGTCACTGTCCACAACCCGATCGTCTAAGGAGCGGCAATGATCCCAGGTGAATATCAGATCGCAAAAGGCAATATCGCGCTTAATCAGGGGCGGGAGACCTGCACGATCGTGGTGGAAAATCATGGCGACAGACCCATCCAGGTGGGCTCGCACTATCACTTTTACGAAGTAAACCCGGCGCTGCGCTTTGACAGGCTGGCCGCACGCGGCTTTCGTCTGAACATTGCTGCGGGCACAGCGGTGCGTTTTGAGCCAGGACAAAAACGCGAAGTCGAACTGGTGCGCGTTGCCGGTGCACAAAGGATCGTGGGTTTTCGCAGCGAAGTGATGGGCGCACTGGAGGCAGATAATGAGTGACATTTCCCGGCAGGCGTACGCCGACATGTTTGGCCCAACCACCGGCGATAAAGTGCGCCTGGCGGATACCGACCTGTGGATCGAGGTGGAACAAGACTTCACCACCTACGGCGAAGAGGTCAAATTCGGCGGCGGAAAAGTGATCCGCGACGGCATGGGCCAGGGACAAATGCGCGCCGATGCATGCGTGGATCTGGTTATAACCAACGCGCTGATCGTCGATCACTGGGGGATCGTGAAAGCGGATATCGGCATCAAAAACGGCAGGATCTTCGCTATCGGCAAAGCAGGTAATCCCGATATTCAACCCAACGTCACGATCCCGATAGGCGTGGGAACTGAAGTCATTGCCGGGGAAGGCAAGATCGTCACCGCGGGCGGCGTGGATACGCATATTCACTGGATTTGCCCACAGCAGGCGCAGGAGGCGCTGGTTTCTGGCGTGACGACGATGATCGGCGGAGGCACCGGTCCGGCAGCAGGAACCAACGCCACCACCTGCACACCGGGCCCCTGGTACATCGCGCGCATGCTGCAGGCGGCAGATGCGTTGCCGGTTAACATCGGTTTACTGGGCAAAGGTAATGGCTCAAACCCTGACGCCCTACGCGAGCAAATCAGCGCGGGTTCAATTGGCCTGAAAATCCATGAAGACTGGGGCGCCACGCCTGCCGCTATCGACTGCGCGCTGACTGTGGCCGACGAGATGGACATCCAGGTCGCGCTGCACAGCGATACGCTCAACGAGTCCGGATTCGTTGAAGATACGCTGGCGGCGATTGGCGATCGCACCATTCATACCTTTCACACTGAAGGCGCGGGCGGCGGCCATGCGCCGGATATCATCACCGCCTGCGCGCATCCGAATATTCTGCCCTCCTCCACGAATCCGACGCTGCCCTATACCGTCAACACCATCGACGAGCATCTCGACATGCTGATGGTTTGCCACCACCTCGATCCGGATATCGCCGAAGACGTGGCCTTTGCCGAATCCCGCATTCGCCGGGAAACAATCGCTGCCGAAGATGTGCTGCATGACATTGGCGCGTTTTCCCTGACCTCGTCCGACTCACAGGCGATGGGGCGCGTGGGCGAAGTGATCCTGCGTACCTGGCAGGTGGCGCACCGCATGAAGGTTCAGCGTGGCCCGTTGGCAGAAGAAACCGGTGACAACGACAACCTGCGCGTTAAACGCTACGTCGCCAAATACACCATCAACCCGGCATTAACCCACGGTATCGCCCATGAAGTCGGCTCCGTTGAGCCTGGCAAACTGGCCGATCTGGTGCTGTGGTCGCCCGCCTTTTTTGGCGTAAAACCGGCGACGATCGTCAAGGGCGGGATGATCGCCTGCGCGCCAATGGGCGATATCAACGCCTCGATCCCCACCCCGCAGCCGGTGCATTACCGCATGATGTTCGGCGCGCTTGGCGCGGCGCGGCACCACACCCGGCTGACCTTTATTTCGCAGGCCGCTGACGCGCAAAACATCCCGCAGCAGCTCAATCTGCAAAGCGCTATCGCCGTCGTCAAAGGCTGCCGGACGGTGAAAAAGGTCGACATGATCCACAACGGCCTGCAACCCAATATCACCGTCGATGCTCAGACTTACGAGGTGCGTATTGATGGCGAACTTATCACCAGCGAACCGGCAGATGTTTTGCCGATGGCGCAACGCTATTTTCTGTTTTGAGGAGTAACGATGATCTATCTGACCCAACGCCTTGACCACGCTCACCGCGTTACTGCAAGCGTCACGCTGCCCATTGATGTCCGGGTAAAAAGTCGTGCCAGGGTAGCACTGAACGACGGTCGCGAAGCCGGGCTAATGCTACCGCGTGGTTTGCTGCTGCGCGGTGGCGATCTGCTAAGTACCGAAGATGGCAGCGAAGTGATCGAAGTGATCGCCGCACCGGAGTCGGTTTCCGTGGTGCGCTGCACCGATCCTTTCCTGCTCGCCAAAGCCTGTTATCACCTCGGTAATCGCCACGTTCCGCTGCAAATCCTGCCTGATGAACTGCGTTACCATCACGATCATGTGCTGGACGACATGCTGCGCCAGTTCAACCTTGAGGTGACGTTCGCCCAGTTGCCGTTTGAACCTGAAGCAGGCGCTTATGCCAGTGAATCACACGGGCATCACCATGGTCATGCGCACTGATGCATAACAGCCAACAGCTACGTCTGATGCAGCTCGCCAGCAGCGCGCTCCCGGTAGGGTCATTTACCTGGTCCCAGGGTCTGGAGTGGGCGGTGGAAATCGGCTGGGTGAAAAGCGTCGATGACTTCTCTGCCTGGCAAATCCAGCAGATGGAGCAGAACTTTTTTACCGTTGACCTACCGCTGCTGGCGAGACTGTATCGCGCCTGCGAGCTGGACGATCTCGACGCAGCACGCCGCTGGAGCGCTTACCTGCTGGCCTGTCGCGAAACCCGCGAACTGCGGGATGAAGAACGCAGTCGGGGTGCGGCGTTTACGCGGCTGGTCACCGACTGGGAGTCGGATTGCTCGCGAGAATGGCGCACCCTCTTTGTCGACAGCCAACTCTGCGGCATAGCCTGGCTGGGCGTGCGCTGGAAAATTCCACTGACGGAGCTGGCGTTAAGCCTCGGCTACAGCTGGATTGAGAGCGCTGTCATGGCTGGCGTCAAGCTGGTTCCTTTTGGACAACAGGCAGCCCAGCGTTTGATTATTGCGCTCTGCGATCGCTATGCGCAGGGTTTGGCACAGGCGCTGACGTGTCCTGACACCAGCCTCGGCTCCGCAACGCCGTTGGCCGCTATCGCGTCTGCCCGGCATGAAACCCAATATTCCCGATTATTCCGCTCCTGAGGAGAAAAAATGAGTAACTACAAGCATCCCCTGCGTGTGGGCGTTGGCGGCCCGGTCGGCTCGGGCAAAACGGCGCTGCTGGAAGCGTTATGCAAAGCCATGCGCAGCAGCTATCAGTTGGCGGTGGTGACCAACGATATCTACACCAAAGAAGATCAGCGCATTCTCACCGAGGCGGGCGCACTGGAGCCAGAGAGGATCGTCGGCGTGGAAACCGGTGGCTGCCCGCATACCGCCATCCGCGAAGATGCGTCGATGAATCTGGCCGCCGTAGAAGCGCTGAGTGAGAAATTCGGCAATCTGGATCTGATTTTTGTGGAAAGCGGCGGCGATAACCTGAGCGCCACCTTCAGCCCGGAACTCGCGGATCTGACGATCTATGTGATCGATGTTGCTGAAGGCGAGAAGATCCCGCGTAAAGGTGGTCCGGGGATCACCAAATCCGATTTTCTGGTGATCAATAAAACCGATCTGGCCCCTTACGTCGGCGCATCACTGGAGGTGATGGAGCGCGATACCTTGCGCATGCGCGGCGAGCGTCCATGGACGTTTAGTAATTTAAAATCTGGAGAAGGCCTGGAAAAAATTATCGCGTTTCTGGAAGAGAAAGGAATGTTGCGGATGTAGTGAGAGCTATCGCCGGGCGGCGGATTCGCCTGACCCGGCCTACGGTTTTGTAAGCCCGGTAAACGCAGCGCCACCGGGCAAAAAACTCACGCCGCCGGTAATTCCGCCAGCGGCCAGCGTGGACGTACGGTCACACCAAGATCCGCCGTTGCGCCCGCTTTAAAACGCACCATGCCCGCGTAGGCGATCATCGCCCCGTTATCGGTACAAAATTCCGGACGCGCGTAAAACACTTCGCCACGACGTTTTTGCATCATCTCGGCCAGTTTTGCGCGCAGCGTACGGTTCGCACTCACGCCCCCCGCCATCACCAGACGTTTAAAACCGGTTTGGTCCAGCGCGCGTTTGCACTTGATCATCAGCGTATCAACTACCGCGTCTTCAAACGCACGGGCGATATCAGCGCGGGTCTGATCGTCATTTTCGTTATTACGAATGGTATTCGCAGCGAAGGTTTTCAGACCTGAGAAACTGAAATCCAGCCCCGGACGGTCAGTCATCGGACGCGGGAAGACAAAACGTTTTTCAACGCCTTGTGATGCCAGCTTTGACAGCATTGGGCCACCAGGATAATCCAGCCCCAGCAGCTTGGCGGTTTTGTCGAACGCTTCACCGGCAGCATCATCAATCGATTCGCCCAGCAATTCATACTGACCGATACCGGTGACGCTGATCAGCTGCGTGTGACCGCCGGAAACCAGCAGCGCGACGAACGGGAACGCAGGGGGATTATCTTCCAGCATTGGCGCCAGCAGATGCCCTTCCATGTGGTGCACAGGAATTGCCGGTACGCCCCAGGCGAACGCCAGCGAACGTCCTACGGTTGCACCAACCAGCAGCGCACCAACCAGACCAGGACCTGCGGTATACGCCACCGCATCGATCTCTTTTGCCGTCAGTCCCGCTTCTTTCAGCGCGGCCTGGATCAACGGTACGGTTTTACGTACGTGATCGCGCGAGGCCAGTTCAGGCACTACGCCGCCGTAGTCAGCATGTAATTTCACCTGACTATACAATTGGTTGGCTAAAAGACCTTTTTCATCGTCGTAAATGGCGATGCCGGTTTCATCGCAGGATGTTTCAATACCCAGTACACGCATGACTTGTTTTACCTCGCTCTATTACCGCGCAGTGTAGGACCAATGCGGGTTGATGTAAAACTTTGTTCGCCCCAGGAGTTCGGCTCGTGTATACTCCTTGTCCTTATAAAAGTCCCTTTCAAAATCGCGTCGGTGCTTTACAAAGCAGCAGCAATTGCAGTAAAATTCCGCACCATTTTGAAATAAGCTGGCGTTGATGCCAGCGGCAAACCGAATTTATTAAAGGTGAGAGTTACATGCCGGTAATTAAAGTACGTGAAAACGAGCCGTTCGACGTAGCACTGCGTCGCTTCAAGCGTTCATGCGAAAAAGCAGGTGTTCTGGCGGAAGTTCGTCGTCGTGAGTTCTATGAAAAACCGACTACCGAACGTAAGCGCGCTAAAGCTTCTGCTGTGAAACGTCACGCGAAGAAACTGGCTCGCGAAAACGCACGCCGTACTCGTCTGTACTAATCCATTGAGAGCCAAAGCTCTCAATTCAGACTGAGTTGTAGTTGTAAGGCCGTGCTTCCGGAAGGAATGCGCGGCTTATTTTCGTTTATACACGTCATCATTCAAGCTGCCTCAGTGTTGGCTGCAGTCGCTCACCCCAGTCACGTACTGCTGTACGCTCCTGAGGATTCGCTTCCTTGCCGCCTTGATGCATCCTGAATGATTTTGTGTATATGAGTCATCAAAAAACAGGGGCTTATGGCTGGACGAATTCCTCGCGTTTTTATCAATGACCTGCTGGCAAGAACCGACATCGTCGATCTCATCGACGCGCGGGTAAAGCTGAAAAAGCAGGGCAAAAATTATCACGCGTGCTGTCCGTTCCATAACGAAAAAACCCCCTCTTTCACCGTAAACGGTGAAAAACAGTTTTATCACTGCTTTGGGTGTGGCGCGCATGGCAACGCCGTCGACTTTCTCATGAACTACGACAAGCTCGAGTTTGTGGAAACCGTCGAAGAACTGGCCGCAATGCACAACCTCGAAGTGCCCTATGAAGCAGGCAGTGGCCCCAGTCAGATAGAGCGCCATCAACGGCAAAGCCTTTATCAATTGATGGACGGCCTGAACACTTTTTATCAACAGTCTTTGATGCAGCCCGCCGCTACCCCTGCGCGCCAGTACCTGGAAAAGCGAGGATTAAGTAGCGACGTTATCACCCGTTTTGCTATTGGTTTTGCGCCCCCCGGCTGGGACAACGTCCTGAAACGGTTTGGCGGCAATGCTGAGAATCGCAAATCGCTGGTCGATGCGGGGATGTTGGTCACCAACGATCAGGGACGCAGTTACGATCGCTTCCGCGAACGGGTGATGTTCCCCATTCGCGACAAACGTGGTCGAGTCATTGGTTTTGGTGGACGCGTGCTGGGCGATGCCCTGCCGAAATATCTGAACTCCCCGGAAACCGATATTTTCCATAAAGGCCGCCAGCTGTATGGCCTTTATGAAGCCCAGCAGGATAACGCCGATCCACAGCGCCTGTTAGTGGTAGAAGGCTATATGGATGTGGTGGCGCTGGCGCAATACGGCATTAACTACGCCGTGGCATCCCTAGGGACGTCAACTACTGCCGATCACATCCAACTGTTGTTCCGCGCGACGAACAACGTAATTTGCTGTTACGACGGCGACCGTGCCGGACGCGACGCAGCATGGCGCGCACTGGAAACCGCACTGCCCTATATGACAGACGGACGCCAGCTACGCTTCATGTTTTTACCTGACGGCGAAGACCCCGATACGCTGGTGCGTAAAGAAGGGAAAGAGGCCTTTGAAGCCCGGATGGAGCAGGCGCTGCCGCTCTCCGCGTTTTTATTTAACAGCCTGCTGCCGCAGGTGGATTTGAGTACCCCGGACGGACGCGCACAGCTCAGTACGCTGGCATTACCTCTGATTACTCAGGTACCAGGCGAAACGTTGCGCATTTACTTGCGACAGGAGTTGGGGAACAAGCTCGGCATTCTGGATGACAGCCAGCTTGAACGTTTAATGCCTAAACTGGCAGAAAATGGGGCTTCCCGCCCTGTTCCACAGCTAAAACGTACGACCATGCGTATACTTATAGGGTTGCTGGTACAGAACCCGGGCCTCGCCCCGCTGGTTCCACCGTTAGGCGCACTGGATAGTAATAAGCTGCCTGGACTTGGCTTATTCAGAGAACTGGTCAACACTTGTCTGGCTCAGCCAGGTCTGACCACCGGGCAACTTTTAGAACACTATCGTGGCACAAATGATGCTGCGACCCTTGAAAAACTGTCGATGTGGGACGATATAGCAGATAAAGATATCGCGGAAAAAACCTTCACCGACTCACTCAACCATATGTTTGATTCGATGCTTGAACTGCGCCAGGAAGAGTTGATAGCTCGTGAGCGCACACACGGTTTAAGCAGCGAAGAACGCCGGGAACTCTGGACACTGAACCAGGAACTGGCCAAGAAATAACAGAAAGACAAAAGTATTTAACGGCTTAACTGCCGAATATCGATCGGGAAGCCCCCGACAGCCGCACGGAGAGGCAGCGGCAAAATATAAGTATGCCCTCGTTTTGCCGTTGGCGGTTTTACCGCCCAACACCAATCAAACGAATTAAGTGTGGATACCGTCTTATGGAGCAAAACCCGCAGTCACAGCTGAAGCTTCTTGTCCAACGTGGTAAGGAGCAAGGCTATCTGACCTATGCCGAGGTCAATGACCATCTGCCGGAAGATATCGTCGATTCAGATCAAATCGAAGACATCATCCAAATGATCAATGACATGGGTATTCAGGTGATGGAAGAAGCACCTGATGCCGATGATCTGCTGCTTGCTGAAACCTCCAACAGCACCGATGAAGACGCGGAAGAAGCGGCTGCCCAGGTTCTGTCCAGCGTTGAGTCCGAAATCGGTCGTACGACTGACCCGGTCCGCATGTACATGCGTGAAATGGGTACCGTTGAACTGTTAACCCGTGAAGGCGAAATCGACATCGCTAAACGCATCGAAGACGGGATTAACCAGGTTCAATGCTCCGTTGCCGAATACCCGGAAGCTATCACCTACCTGCTTGAGCAGTACGATCGCGTAGAAGCTGAAGAAGCACGTCTTTCCGATCTGATCACTGGCTTTGTCGATCCAAATGCGGAAGAAGACATGGCGCCAACGGCGACCCACGTCGGTTCTGAACTCTCTCAGGAAGAGATGGATGACGATGAAGACGAAGATGAAGAAGATGGCGACGACGACAGCAGCGATGATGACAACAGCATCGACCCTGAGTTAGCGCGTGAAAAATTCGGTGAACTGCGTACTCAGTACGAAATCACTCGCGACACCATCAAAGCGAAAGGCCGCAGCCATGCTGCCGCGCAGGAAGAAATTCAGAAGCTGTCTGAAGTGTTCAAACAGTTCCGCCTGGTGCCGAAGCAGTTCGACTACCTGGTAAACAGCATGCGCGTCATGATGGACCGCGTGCGTACTCAGGAACGTCTGATCATGAAGCTCTGCGTCGAGCAGTGCAAAATGCCGAAGAAAAACTTCATCACCCTGTTTACTGGCAACGAAACCAGCGAAACCTGGTTCAACGCGGCAATCGCGATGAACAAACCGTGGTCTGAAAAACTGCACGACGTTGCAGATGACGTTCACCGCGGCCTGCAGAAACTGCAGCAGATTGAAGAAGAAACCGGCCTGACCATCGAGCAGGTTAAAGATATCAACCGTCGCATGTCCATCGGTGAAGCGAAAGCCCGCCGTGCGAAAAAAGAGATGGTTGAAGCGAACTTACGTCTGGTTATCTCTATCGCTAAAAAATACACCAACCGTGGCTTGCAGTTCCTGGATCTGATTCAGGAAGGTAACATCGGTCTGATGAAAGCGGTTGATAAGTTTGAATACCGTCGTGGTTACAAGTTCTCCACCTATGCAACCTGGTGGATCCGTCAGGCGATCACCCGTTCGATCGCGGATCAGGCGCGTACCATCCGTATCCCGGTACATATGATTGAGACTATCAACAAACTCAACCGTATCTCCCGTCAGATGCTGCAAGAGATGGGCCGCGAGCCGACGCCAGAAGAACTGGCTGAGCGCATGCTGATGCCGGAAGACAAGATCCGTAAAGTGCTGAAAATCGCTAAAGAACCTATCTCCATGGAAACGCCGATCGGCGACGATGAAGATTCGCATCTGGGTGATTTCATCGAGGATACCACCCTCGAGCTGCCGCTGGACTCTGCGACCACCGAGAGCCTGCGTGCCGCAACGCACGACGTTCTGGCTGGCCTGACCGCCCGTGAAGCGAAAGTTCTGCGTATGCGTTTCGGTATCGATATGAACACCGACCACACGCTGGAAGAAGTGGGTAAACAGTTCGACGTTACCCGCGAACGTATCCGTCAGATCGAAGCGAAGGCTCTGCGTAAACTGCGCCACCCGAGCCGCTCTGAAGTATTGCGTAGCTTCCTCGACGATTAATCTCGCCGTATAAGTTCAAACGCCACCACAAGGTGGCGTTTTTCTTTACATCCCGCGCATGACCAGCGCGTCATCCAACTCGCGATACGCCTCTACCAGTTTATCCAGCGTGATCCGGCTTAACCCGCTGGGATTCGGCAATACCCATATTTGCGTCGCGCCAATGGTCAGCGTTTGTTTTCCCCACTGCGCCCCACGCTGGCTAAGTCCCTGCTCAAATGCCTGCTTCCCAAGGATAGCGAGCGCGGCTGGCTGATACTCTTCTATTTTCTCAATAAGCAGACGACCGCCGCTACGCATCTCTTGTAGCTTCACTTCATTGGCTTGTACCGTTGGTCTGTCGACAAACTTAGTCACGCCGCAGCGGAAGTCCAGTAGGTGCTGTGCCTCTTCAGGTTTAAGCTGGCGATCGGTAAATCCCGCCTGATGGATAACCTTCCAGAAGCGATTAGCGGGGTGCGCAAAGGGGAATCCTGTACCTGCGGAAGACAGTCCCGGATTGATGCCGCAAAACACCACCCGCAGCTCCGGTGCCAGTATGTCCTTAACCATAATTACTCCGAACAATACATCAGAGGAACCAGTATAACGGACTGAAAATACATTGTTTATAAAAACAGCATCCGTACGCTTATGTCTGGATTGCAACGCGGAGTTACTTTATAATCCACCGCCACGGCCCCTTAGCTCAGTGGTTAGAGCAGGCGACTCATAATCGCTTGGTCGCTGGTTCAAGTCCAGCAGGGGCCACCAAATCTTAAGGACTTGCGAGAAATTGCAGGTCCTTTTTTTATGGGTATTCCGTAGAAATTGGCATGTAGCAAAAAAGAGTTTGTCCTGGAAAAATCAATACTTGCTTGCATCAATATGTTGAATGAGTACACGGAAGAACATGGCTGGCGGGGGCTAAAGCTATTTACGCGATACACCTGTTCAGAAAACAGCATGTTAATGGCAACCCCATCTGGACGCCGCCATCCTGGGATGGAAACGTCCGTTAGAGTTTAATTCGATAGTCAGCTCACACTAGCTCTTTGAGCTGCTCCTGCATATAGGTTGAAAAATACTCTGGGTTCTTGATAAGGATGCGGTTACCGGAGGCGACTTTTTCTGCCCATCCGGCCACTTTTTTCGTGAACTCGGGATTCCATCCCTCTTGCTCACCCCGTGCCATCACAACTTCCGGACTTGCTGGCACACCTAAGTCATGCAAATACTTTAAGATTCCCTTAGCGGTACTTTCATCCATTGAATGTGGTACTGACGCCGAAGTGTTCATACCACCAATAAAATCCAATGCTTTCTCAATTGCTGTTGGCATGCTCTTATCCTTAAAATTAACCACGTGAGAGACACATTTATACTATGTACCCAACTCCGCCGGGATATCAAAGAGAACATCGCCTTTATTTGACTTACCCCGCAGCTAAACGCTTGCGCGGCTGTTTTCTGCGCTATTTTTTTGCTTCTCCGGCTAAAACCAGTCCTGTTGCCACCGCATTACGCGGCCCTTCGGTACCTCGAATATTGCCCTGCCCGGCGACAACGCCGTAATGCGCCAGCGCATCGGTGATCATCTGCGGGATTTCAAAATCCAGCGAAGAACCGCCTACCAGCACCACGAACGTCATATCGCGAATAGAGCCACCGGGTGACACCTGGCGTAACGCGCGAAGGCAGTTGGTCACAAAAACCTTCTCTTTAGCCTGTCGGCGCACCAGACGGATTTTTTCCAGCGAAATCTGGTTATCTACCGGGATCAGCTCGCCCTCTTTCAAGTACACCACTTTGGCGAATACTGACGGACTGAGCGGTTCGCGGAAAAACTCCACCGCGCCGTTCTCATGGCGAATGCTGAACAGGCTCTCCACTTTTGCCAGCGGGTATTTTTTTATTTCCTCCGCCAGAAATGCATCACTTAAGCCCAGCTCAGTTTGAATCAACAGGCTGACCATATTCCCCGCGCCGGCCAGATGTACCGCTTTCACTACGCCGTCGCTATTGATGACGGCGGCATCGGTAGATCCTGCGCCTAAGTCGAGGATCGCCAGCGGTGCGGCGCATCCGGGCGTAGTTAACGCCCCCGCCACGGCCATGTTGGCCTCCACGCCGCCAACTTCAACCGGCGTGTTTAACCGGGCGCTCAGCTCACTGGCGATGGCCTGCATCTGTAAGCGATCGGCTTTCACCATCGCCGCAATGCCCACGGCGTTCTCCATTGAACACTCTCCGGCAATGCCGCCCTGCACCTTGCGCGGAATAAATGTATCGACCGCCAACAGATCCTGAATATGCACCGTGTTCATGTCATGATCGGTCAGCGAAGCCATCACCTTTCGCACCCGTTCCAGCATGCCGCCTGCGTGCGTGCCTGCTTCACCGCGAATATCGCACACGGGCGCACAGGCGCTCATCGCCTGCATAATGGCCTGCGCGCCTTGCGCTACGTCGGCTTCACTACTGCGCTTTTCGCCACGGATAACGATCTTGCCTGCCGGGATAATCCTTGAGCGCACATCACCCTGCGGGGTTTTCAGCACCACGGCGGAACGGTTGCCAATCAGCGCTCTGGCGATGGGGACGATAGTTTGCGTTTCCTCAGGGGTCAGGGCAAAGAAGGTCGCGATACCGTAAGGATTCGACAACACCCGCACCACCTGTCCCGGGGCCGCCACTTCCACCGCCGCCAGCACGCCTTCCGGCACCTTCTCCAGCAGAGTGACTTCATCAACCACCGGTATTGGCCGATGCAGGCGATTATTCACCAGCACGCCATCATCTTTTTTCAGGATGGCCGCCACCACGTTGACGCCGCGATCCAGCGCTTCATTGATAAACCAAACCGCCTCAAGGAAATCCATCTCCTCACCCACCAACGGTATCCAGTCCTGGGCAAATCGATCCTCGCTCAACGCCGCCAACTTCTCCACGGCGATGGTGGTTCCCATGCCCACGCCAACGCCGCCGGGCGTTTGCGGGTTATGACCAATCATCGTTGATTCGGTAATGATGGTTTCAGTGATGGTTTCCATCGCCACATCGCCAATCACCGGTGCGGCCTCGTTGATGCAGATTTTTGCCACGTCCTGCAGCGACCACGGCGTTTTATCCAGCGCCTGCTGCAGGGACGCGACCACCCCGGCGATATTCTCCCGCGTGCCTTTCATCCCGGTCGTGGCGACAATCCCGCTGCCGATAAACCGGCCATCCTGCGCCAACGCCACTTCAGTGGTGGCGTTGCCGATATCGATCCCTGCAATTAACGGCATGCTGCCTCCGTCACTGACTGCCTTTACGCAGCTTATTTCTCTGCTGGTATACCTCTGCCGATTCGCGGACAAACCCGGCGTTCACCGTGGCGTGCCAGGTGTGTTCCAGTTCATCGGCAATGGCCTGCAACTCGGCGAACGAAGAACGAAACGGCCTCAGTGCGTTGTAGATCTCCAGAATGCGGGCATCCGGGATCGCAATCAGTTCTGCCGCACGACGAAAATTGCGCGCCACGGCATGACGCTGCATCTGCTCAGCAATCTGCGCCTGGTACTCCAGCGTTTGCTGAGAAATACGCACATCCTGCGGCCCTACGCGGCCCGCCAGCACATTCTCAAGGGTAATGTCGGTTAGCGGCTTGCCGCCAGGCGTCCGGATTTTCTCCGGGCAGCGGGTGGCTAATGGGTAATCCTGCGCGGTCATGATGTTGTCGTTCATGGTCATTCCCTTACCAGTGCAATATGCAACGTGACAGGCACGGCATCCTGCACCACGTGTTTGGTTTCTTTGATATGAAACAGCGCGGCCTTGGCCATAAACTTAGGGCGCACCATCTGGTCATTGACCACTGGCACCGGCGAAGGCGACTCTTTGCGTGCATATCGCGCGGCGTTTTTACCAATCTGACGATAGGTTTCCAGCGTCAGCAGCGGAGCCTGAGAAAACAGTTCCAGGTTACTTAGCGGCAGCAGATCGCGCTGATGAATCACCGTGGTTCCTTTCGACTGGATACCAATCCCAATGCCTGAGCCGCTGAGATTTGCCGCATCCCATGCCATAAAAGAAACATCCGAGGTGCGCAGGATCCTCACTACTCGCGCATGCAGTCCCTCTTCTTCGATGCCAGCAACCAGCTCTTTCAAAATCGCGTTGTGCGGCATATCAATCAAGGTTTTATGCTGATGCTTATCAAAGGCCGGGCCGACGCCAATCACCACCTCATCCACGCGCTCATCCGCGTTAGCCGCCTCGCCTTCGCTCACCTGTAAGGTGAAAACCGGCTTACGTTCAGTTGTGCATTCCACGGTGTACCGCCTTATTCAATTGAGCCGGGCTGAACCACGCCCGCAATATTTTTAATTTCCGCCCAGCGTTCGGCACTGATGCGATAGCCGGTACCAGGTCCCTGATAATCATTGATGTCGTTGACGGCGCTGACGACGTCGAACTGGCGATCCAGAATGGCCGACGTTTGCAGGTAATCACCGGTAACACGCTGTCTCAGCATGTTGAGGATATTGCTGGCGATATCTTCGAAGCCGCTGCAACTCAACGCGCCGACGATATCCAGCCCGGTGATATTGCGCTTCATCATCTCTTCCACGGCAGCCAAATCCTCAACTACATTACGCGCAGGCATATCTTTGCTGCCGTGAGCATATGTAGCAGCTTCGACTTCTTCATCGCTAATCAGCGGCAGGCCAAGTTCGCGGAACACCGCCTGAATGGCGCGTGCGGCCTTATTGCGAATGGCGATGGTTTCCTCTTCCGTGACCGGACGCAGACCGCCGTCAACCATCAGATCGCGTTGCAGAATGTTGTAATCATCGAAATCTTCAGCGTCGAAGTTCGACCCGGCAAACATGTTGTCGTAGTTGGGTACCGCGCTGTAACCGGAGAAAATAAAGTCGGTACCCGGCAGCATCTGCATCAGGGTACGGGCAGTACGGCGAATATCGGAGTGGGAAAAGGTCTGGTCATTGGCGGAGGCCACTTCAAGGTCGAGCATTGAGGCAATCAGGTTTTCTGCCAGCACCGCGCGGATCCCTGACGGCACAGCGCCGGTCATGCCGATACAGCTGACCGCACCGTTTTGCAGCCCCTGTACGCCCGCGCCTTTAGTGATAAAAATGCAGCGTGACTCCAGATAAAGCATCGATTTACTTTCGGAATAGCCCATCAGCGCCTCCGAGCCGGTGCCGGAGGTGTAGCGCATCTTCAGGCCACGCGACGCATAGGCCGAGGCGAGAAACGCTTTGGACCACGGCGTATCATCGCCGTCGGTAAACACCGACTCTGTACCGTATACCGATACCGTTTCGGCGTAGCTGGTTAACCCGCGCATCCCCAGCTCCAGCTCCGTGGCCTCTTCAACGGAACATTGCGTCAGCACACCGGGGCGACCGCACTGGGAACCCACCAGCAGCGCCAGGGCGTTAAACGGCGCGTAGCGGGCGATCCCGACCGTCGTTTCCTGCTCGGAAAAGCCGCGGATCCCCGCTTCAGCAGCGTCGGCGGCAATCTGTACCGGGTTATCTTTCAGGTTAGTCACGTGGCACTGGTTGGAGGGAGTGCGTCTGGCGCGCATTTTTTGTAGCGCCATCATCATCTCCACCACGTTCATTTGCGCCATCACTTCCACCGCTTTCGCCGGGGTGATGGCGGTGGTAATGGCAATAATCTCTTCCCGACTGACGTGAATATCCACCAGCATTCTGGCGATCTCCAGCGCGTCGAGCTGCATGGCGCGCTCAGCTTCGGCCACGTTAATCGCATAGTCGGCAATGAAACGGTCGATCATGTCGAACTCGGCGCGGCTCTTACCGTCCAGCTCAACAATACGACCATTTTCGACCTTCACCGACGACGCCGGATCGTAGGGGCTTTCCATGGCGATCAGCCCCTCTTCAGGCCATTCGCCAATCAGCCCATCCTGATTTACAGGCCGCTTCGCAAGCACTTCGAATCGTTTTGATCTTCTCATGATTTATTGACTCAAAAGGTAAAAAATAGGGACGCCGGGCCGCATTACCGGGGACACCACACCCGGCATTCGCCTTTCATCAGCAATGGCCGAACTCTAAATGAGCCAAGCAATAAAAAAATAAAATTAATTTCGTTCCAATTTGGCACCTAATAAAAACGCATCGTTCCATATTGAAACGCAATTCAGGAATATCCATCGTGAATTGTGACGAGGTTAAATGATCATTATCAATAAACGCAAAATCAGGAAGATGAATTTAATCTTTATGAAAAATCCACCCTATTGACTTAATAACGTGCGGCGAGAAAATAAGGTAAAGCCAATGATAAAAATAGCTGTTGCGCGATATGTTTCGTGACCTCAGCCCTACAACATTTTCAGGAGAGACTGTGAATAAGAGCCAACAAATTGCCACCATTACGCTGGCGGCTGCAAAAAAAATGGCGCAGGCCGTTGAGGCTAAAGCGCTTGAGATCAATGTTCCGGTGGTCTTTTCCGTGGTGGATCACGGCGGGAATACGCTGCTAATGCAACGCATGGACGATGCGTTTGTCACCAGCTGTGATATCTCTCTTAATAAAGCGTATACCGCCTGCTGCCTGCGTCAGGGTACCCATGAAATTACCGACGCGGTACAACCTGGTGCTTCGCTATATGGTTTGCAGCTTACTAACCAACAGCGCATTGTTATTTTCGGCGGCGGCTTACCTGTCATATTAAACGGTAAATTAATTGGTGCCGTTGGTGTTAGCGGCGGCACCGTCGAACAAGACAGATTATTAGCAGAAACCGCACTGAATTGTTTCTCTGAATTATAATTTGAATCTAAGAAGGTATATTATGAGCTATCGTATGTTTGATTACCTGGTGCCAAATGTGAACTTCTTTGGCCCCAATGCTATTTCCGTTGTCGGCGAACGCTGCAAACTGTTAGGCGGTAAAAAAGCGCTGCTGGTTACTGATAAAGGTCTGCGGGCTATTAAAGACGGTGCGGTAGATAAAACCCTCGCCCATTTACGTGAAGCGGGCATTGACGTGGTGGTTTTTGACGGCGTTGAGCCAAATCCCAAAGACACCAACGTGCGCGATGGTCTGGAGGTCTTTCGCAAAGAGCATTGCGATATCATCGTTACCGTTGGCGGCGGTAGCCCGCATGACTGCGGTAAAGGCATCGGTATCGCGGCAACTCACGAAGGCGATCTCTACAGCTATGCTGGGATTGAAACCCTGACCAACCCGCTGCCGCCTATCGTTGCGGTGAATACCACTGCCGGTACCGCCAGCGAAGTCACCCGCCACTGCGTGCTGACCAATACCAAAACCAAAGTGAAGTTTGTGATTGTCAGCTGGCGCAACCTGCCGTCGGTCTCCATTAACGATCCGCTGCTGATGCTCGGCAAACCCGCTCCGCTGACCGCCGCGACTGGTATGGACGCCCTGACCCACGCCGTAGAAGCCTATATTTCCAAAGATGCCAACCCGGTCACCGACGCCGCCGCTATTCAGGCTATTCGCCTGATCGCACGCAACTTGCGTCAGGCCGTAGCGCTGGGCAGCAACCTGAAAGCTCGCGAGAACATGGCCTACGCCTCTCTGCTGGCGGGCATGGCCTTCAACAACGCCAACCTTGGTTACGTTCACGCAATGGCGCATCAGCTTGGCGGTCTGTACGACATGCCGCACGGCGTGGCGAATGCCGTTCTGCTCCCGCACGTGGCGCGCTATAACCTGATCGCTAACCCGGAGAAATTTGCCGATATCGCAGAATTTATGGGCGAAAACACTGACGGTCTGTCCACCATGGATGCCGCCGAACTGGCGATTCACGCCATCGCTCGCCTCTCTGCCGACATCGGTATCCCGCAGCATCTGCGCGAACTGGGCGTCAAAGAAGCCGATTTCCCGTATATGGCGGAAATGGCGCTGAAAGACGGCAATGCCTTCTCCAACCCGCGTAAAGGGAACGAGAAAGAAATTGCCGAGATCTTCCGTCAGGCATTCTGATAACGCAGGGGGCGCAATGTCACTTTCATCACCGGGCGTAAATCTCTTTTATCACTCACGCTGGCAGGATACTCGCGTGCTTGATGAGCTGTGCTGGGGACTGGAAGAGCAAGGCGTCCCTTGCCGGGCAATCTGTTGCGACGAGCATGACTGCGCGCTGGCATTGAGCAAACTTGCGGCCAAAAGCTCAACGCTACGTGTCGGTCTGGGTCTTAACGCCACGGGTGATATTGCTTTAACCCACGCCCAATTGCCCGAAGATCGGGCGCTGATCCGTGGGCATATCCGCGCCGGAATTGCGCAGATCCGAACGCTTGGCGCCAATGCCGGTCAACTGGTCAAAGTACTTCCCTTCAGCGAGATAAAATAAATGTACCGCATCTACACCCGAACCGGCGATAAAGGCACGACCGCGCTGTTTGGCGGCAGCCGTATCGACAAAGACGACATCCGCGTTGAGGCCTATGGCACGGTGGATGAACTGATTTCCCAGCTTGGCGTCTGCTATGCCAGCACGCACCAGGCTGAACTACGCCAGGATCTGCACGCCATGCAGAAGATGCTGTTTGTACTGGGTGCGGAACTCGCCAGCGATGAGAAAGGACTCGCTCGCTTACAACAGCGTATTGGCGATGAGGATATTCAGGCGCTGGAGCAGCTTATTGACCGCAATATGGCGCAAAGCGGCCCGCTCAAAGAGTTTGTTATTCCGGGGAAAAATCTGCCATCGGCACAGCTACACGTTACGCGAACTCTGACGCGCCGACTGGAGCGGATCCTTATCGCAATGAGCAGAACGCTGACGTTACGCGATGAACCCAGGCGTTACATCAACCGACTGTCGGACGCGCTGTTCTCGATGGCGAGAATTGAAGAAACTAGTCCAGATGCTTGCGCTTAAACTGGCTGGCATCAATGTCGTATTGCTTCATCTTGCGCCACAAGGTAGTGCGACCAATGTTCAGCAGTTGCGACATCTCCTGTACGCGTCCGCTGGTGACGCGAGCAGCATGGATAATCGCCTCTTTTTCGATAGCGGTAAAGGTCAGACTGGCTGGCAGCAGTGAAGACGCCGTCTCCAGACCAGGACGTTCGGCAAACAGATAATCCGGTAGATTGCTCAGCCGAATATGGCCGTTATCACTGCTGATGGCGATGTTTTCGATAATGCTGTTCAGCTCAAAGTCATTGCCCGGCCACGAATAGGCCACCAGCTGAGCCAGCGCGTCGTCGTCGATCTTCAAACTGGATGAAAAGCGTTTTTTCAGGCTATTCAGCCGCGTATAAATCAGCGAGGGAATACTGTTACGCCGCGCCCGCAGCGGGGGGATCACTATCTCAAAAGAGTGTAGCGCGTAATATAGCTGACGGCTAAAGCGGTTTTGCTCCACCAGATTGGCTAGATCAACCGTGGTGGTGGCGATCACTTTGACATCCACCGGAATCAACCGACGGGCATCCAGGCGGGTTAGTACCCCCTGCTTGATCACCTGTAACAGCGCGGATTGCAGCTCCGGCGCCAGATATTCAATTTTTTCCAGAAACAGCGTGCCGCCGTTCGCCAGTTCAAGACGGCTCAGCCGACCATTTTCATCGTCGGTGGGCGCACTGCCCATAAAATCCTGCCCCAGCACGCTATTGGCATACAGCTGACAGTTCACGGCAATATACGGTCCGCTGGCGCGCTCGCTTTCATTGTGAATCGCCTGACTCAGCAGCTCTTTACCGACGCCCTCTTCCCCGCACAGTAGGATCGGGAAACTTCCCCTTGCCGCCTGGCGTCCAAAATGGATCAAGCGGCGGGTTTCCGGATCGTCAGTCGACATCTGCTCAAAGGTGTGGCTCACCTTGCCGAGCTGGCTGGTCATCAGCTGGCGCATTTGCTCCACCGGATGCAGTAGCAGGATAAAGCTGTTGCCCTGCTCCTCAACAATCGGTTTCAGGGTGATGACGGCATCAACAAACTGATGCTGGCTTTCAAAGGTAACTTCGACGTGATTCAGACCGCGGGCATGTTTGATCGCCCGGCGCAGCAGCATGGGGAGATTGAGCAGATCGTGAATATTTTTTCCCTGGCTGGCCTGCGCATCGAGATGCAAAAGCAGCGCCGCACGCGCATTGAGGAACTGCAATACGCCCTGTTCGTTCCAGGCCATCACACCATCATCCATACTCTCCAGCAGCCCGTACATCTGGTTCAGATGGCGGTTGGATTCAGCCAGCAGGCTGTCGGTCAGCAAAGAGTTGCCGACTTCTCTGGCAATCGCCAGCGTCAGGGATAAATCAGAAACGCACTCATGCTCCACCAGACAACACAGCGAGATGGAGCCGAACAGTCGACCATGGTTATCGAAGACCGGCGTCGAGCAGAACGACCACGGATGCAGAGCCTGTTTAAAATGCTGATCGCCAGAGGTTTTTGTCGGCTGGCCCGGCATCGTCGCCAGCGACAGGGCACAACTGCCAATGATGCTTTCCGCACAGTAGCTGCCGTCGCGAAACCCAAGCTCCGCCAGCTGCTCCACCGTCTGCGGATCACCGCAACGGCTGAGAATACAGGCTGATTCATCCAGAATCAGCAGCGCGCACGGGCGGCCGTCCATAAACTCCCAGGCATCTTCCAGCGCAGCCTGAGCAATCGTCAGCAACGCCGTCTTGCGACGACAAATCGACTCAAAGGTCAGCCCTTGCGCCTGATGCGGCGCCTGCCAGGTTTCCCGCTGCATAAACTTGCTGCAACGATGCCATGACTGGGCAATGACTGAAGAGACTTCCTTCCCGATGCTATGCGTGTGCGCCGTCATATCCCTTTCCGCTGTTTAACCATAGACAACCCCTCCGGCAGAGACTGTCAGAGGGGGAGAAGATGCCGGATAAAAACCTACCGACGACTGATTAACGCGCCAGCCACTGCTGTCCCAGCAGGTCTGCCGTCAAAATAGCGGCATGTACGCTTTCAGGCGTTACCGGGAACGGCATATTGTGGATGGTTTCACCTTCTGCACAGGTCGCTTTTGCCACCGCCATGATCTTGCCGTCAACGTCTTCTTTCACGCCCATTTCCGCTAACGTTACCGGCAGGCCTACTTTCTGACAGAAATTCAGCACGGTTTCGATCTCTTCCATCGGGCTGTTTTGCAGCACCAGTTGCGCCAGCGTACCAAAGGCGACTTTTTCACCGTGGTACAAATGGTGGCACTCTTCCAGAATCGTAAAGCCGTTGTGGATCGCATGCGCCCCTGCCAGACCGCTGCTTTCAAAACCGATGCCGCTGAGGTAAGTGTTAGCTTCGACAATACGCTCCAGCGCATCGGTCACCACGCCGGCCTGCGCGGCAAAGCGTGCCTTCTCGCCTTCCGCCAGCAGGGTATCATAGCACAAGCGCGCCAGGCTCAGCGCCGCCACCGTGGACTGTCCGCCCGCCATGCTGGTCGCTCTGGCGTCATAACAGGCTTTCGCTTCAAACCAGGTCGAGAGCGCATCGCCCATCCCGGCCACCAGCAGACGTACCGGCGCTTTGGCAATGATTGCAGTGTCCATTACCACCATATCCGGGTTTTTCGGGTAGATCAGATACTCTTCAAACTCACCGGCTTCGGTATAGATAACAGACAGCGCGCTGGTTGGCGCATCGGTAGACGCGATAGTCGGGATCACCACCACCGGCAACTTCTGGTAGTAGCCAATCGCTTTGGCGGTATCCAGCGTTTTCCCACCGCCAATCCCAACCACACCGCGGCAACCGTGCTGTTTCAGAATGGCAATCAGGCGATTAATTTCAACATGGCTACATTCACCGTTAAAGCGTTCCGCATGGCAGCTAATGTCGTGGCTGTGCAGGCCGTTGAGTACTTTCTCTCCCGCCAGCTTCATCACGAAGTCATCCGCAATCACGAAAAAGCTGTCCGCCAGATTTTTAGCGTATTGACCAAACAAGGTGGAAGCGTCAGGACCCTGGAGATATTTGGCTGGAGATTGAATAACTTTTAGCATTCCTTTCATCCTCAAATAAGTACATGTTTTTACATGGTGAGCCCTGGCGTTAACCTGTTTGGCCTGATGCTGACGGCGAAAACGGGAGGTACCGGAGCGATGCAATAACTGTAGGGCGAGGCGTGCACAAAAAAATCTTTCGTCTTTTTGTTCTGATATGAAACAGATAAAAACAACACATGTTTCATATTGGAACGCTTAACCATAAAAAATATAAGGTTTGCGATCCCGATCCGTTCATTTGCCACCAAATCTCCGGCACAGACGAATCTCACTTTCTCTTTTACCCACTCACTTGCCAAAATACCGGTAAAAAAAAAGCTGACAGTACCGTGTGACCTGCATTCATCGCGAGAGGAAAAAGTCGAGCGAGCTCGCATTGTGGTCGTTCACCGTTCTTTTAGGTTTCATTTCGGAACAAAAAACAATAACAACGTTCCGTAATGAAACTCATTTTAACGTTGTTTTTTTCCACGCTGACTTCGCCAGAATCTCTCTATCGCCTCCGCACCATGACCATGCTTCCGGGGGTTTGTCTTACACTCAACCTCAAGGAGCCGTTATGTCTCAATTCTTTTTTAATCAACGCACCCATCTCGTGAGCGACGTCATCGACGGTACGATTATCGCCAGCCCGTGGAATAACCTGGCGCGTCTGGAAAGCGATCCGGCCATTCGCATCGTGGTCCGTCGTGACCTCAACAAAAATAACGTGGCGGTCATTTCCGGCGGCGGTTCAGGGCACGAACCCGCGCACGTTGGGTTTATCGGTAAAGGTATGCTAACCGCCGCGGTCTGTGGCGACGTGTTCGCTTCCCCGAGCGTAGATGCGGTACTGACCGCCATTCAGGCGGTAACCGGTGAGGCGGGCTGTTTGTTGATCGTGAAAAATTACACCGGTGACCGTCTTAATTTCGGTCTTGCCGCCGAGAAAGCCCGTCGCCTTGGTTACAACGTTGAAATGCTGATTGTCGGCGATGACATCTCCCTGCCGGATAACAAACACCCGCGCGGCATTGCGGGAACCATCCTGGTGCATAAAATCGCGGGCTATTTTGCCGAACGCGGCTACAACCTCGCCACCGTCCTGCGTGAAGCGCAATACGCGGCCAATAACACCTTCAGTCTGGGCGTTGCGCTTTCCAGCTGTCATCTGCCGCAAGAAACCGACGCCGCCCCGCGTCATCATCCGGGCCACGCGGAGCTGGGTATGGGCATTCACGGCGAACCAGGCGCCTCGGTCATCGACACCCAGAACAGTGCGCAGGTGGTGAACCTGATGGTGGATAAACTGCTGGCCGCCCTGCCTGAAACCGGCCGTCTGGCGGTGATGATTAACAATCTTGGCGGCGTTTCTGTTGCCGAAATGGCCATCATTACCCACGAGCTGGCCAGCAGCCCGCTGCATCCGCGTATCGACTGGCTGATTGGCCCGGCCTCGTTGGTTACCGCGCTGGATATGAAAGGCTTTTCACTGACGGCCATCGTGCTGGAAGAGAGCATCGAAAAAGCGCTGCTCACAGAGGTGGAAACCAGTAACTGGCCGACGCCGGTCCCACCGCGTGAAATCAGCTGTGTACCGTCATCTCAGCGTAGCGCACGCGTGGAATTCAAGCCTTCGGCAAATGCCCTGGTGGCCGGGATTGTGGAGCTTGTCACCACAACCCTTTCCGATCTGGAGACCCATCTTAATGCGCTTGATGCCAAAGTCGGCGATGGCGATACCGGTTCAACCTTTGCCGCAGGCGCGCGGGAAATTGCCAGCCTGCTGCATCGTCAGCAGTTGCCGCTGGATAACCTTGCCACGCTGTTTGCGCTGATTGGCGAACGTCTGACCGTGGTGATGGGCGGTTCCAGCGGTGTGCTGATGTCTATTTTCTTTACCGCTGCGGGGCAGAAACTGGAACAGGGAGCTAACGTTGCCGAAGCCCTGAATACGGGACTGGCGCAGATGAAGTTCTACGGCGGCGCAGACGAAGGCGATCGCACCATGATTGATGCACTGCAACCGGCTCTGACTTCGCTGCTCACGCAGCCGCAAAATCTGCAGGCCGCCTTCGACGCCGCGCAAGCGGGAGCCGAACGAACCTGTTTGTCGAGCAAAGCCAATGCGGGTCGCGCATCGTATCTGAGCAGCGAAAGCCTGCTCGGAAATATGGACCCCGGCGCGCACGCCGTCGCGATGGTACTTAAAGCGCTGGCAGAGAGTGAATTGGGCTAAGCCATAAGTGCCTGATAAGGCACTTGCGCCGCCATCTGGCGAAGATACGCCTGATGCGCTGCGCTTATCAGGCCTACGAGTACAAACCTATGTAGGCCGGATAAGGCTTTTCTACGCTTATCAAGCCTGCGAGTGCAAACCTTTGTAGGCCGGATAAGGCGCTTGCGCCGCCATCCGGCAGAACGTTAACGATAAACGCGGATCCCGCCCTCTACGCCACGGCTAAACAGCACCTGCCAAAGCTCAATATCTCTGGCGCGGAAAGCCCCTGCGCAGGCACATAAATAATAATTAAACATTCTTCTGAAGGTGGCGGAATAACGTGATGACAGCTCCGGCCAGGCCTGATTAAAGCGCTCATGCCAGGCCATCAGCGTTTTATCATAATCGCTGCCGAAGTTATGCCAGTCCTCCATCACAAACCGTGATTCGCTGGCCTCGGCAATGTGGGAAATTGCCGGTAAGCAACCGTTCGGGAAAATGTATTTATTGATCCACGGATCGACGCTCATCCCTTTTTTATTGCTACCAATAGTATGCAGCAGGAACAGTCCGTCCGGTTTTAAACAACGGTCAGCGATGCTGAAATAGGTGTCGTAGTTTTTCGGCCCGACATGTTCAAACATCCCCACGGACACAATGCGATCGTAGTGTTTATCAAGATCGCGATAATCCTGCAGCAGAATGTTAACGTCCAGCCCTTCACAGCGCTGCTGCGCCATTTTCTGCTGCTCTTTGGAAATGGTAACGCCTTCTACCGCCACGCCATAATGACGCGCCGCATATTCTGCCAACCCGCCCCAGCCACAACCGATATCGAGTAAACGCATACCCGGCTTAAGCTGCAGCTTCTCGCAGATCATTTTTAATTTGGCATTTTGCGCTTCGTCTAATGTGGTCGCGTCTTTCCAGTAACCGCAGGAATATTGCATATGCGGATCAAGCATCAGCGCAAAGAGATCGTTACCAATATCATAATGTTCTTTACCGACGATCCATGCCCGGCTCCGTGACTGCAAATTAAACAGGCGTGCGCTGGCAATGCGTAAAATATCTTTCAGATTACCTGGCATCTGCTGGTCGAGTTTTGCTTTCAGGATTTTGCAGAACAGAATATCGAGCCGTTCGCAGTCCCACCAGCCTTCCATATAGCTTTCGCCAAGCCCTAATGAGCCTTGTTGCAATACCCGTTTAAAGAAACCAGTATGATGAAGTTGAATGTCCCAGGCGCGCGAGCCATTAATTCTGATATCCGCTTGCGAAAGCAGCTCTTTTCCCATTCGGGTCCAGTTATCATTTGTTTCATTGACGATGACAGCATCTGAACAAAGCGAGTTCATGGTATTTACCAAAAGTGGGCTAAAAATTATTACGCAAGATTATTATGGAAAAAAGAGTGTATGTATTATGATCCGCGGACAAGATCTATCGAGCAGCGGACACACCATCGGGAGCATTGACGATTCATTTATGGAAACTCTCGCGCAAAAACAGTGGAACTCCTTCCCGGATAACTCCATGACCGAACTGCCGCAGGACGTATTCTTTCGCTCTTATGTCCTGGAAGCCAACCACCATGTACCGCAGCATTCACACTCTTTTATGCAGTTTCATTTCGCCCGCAAAGGCAGCATGCGCATTGATGTTGCCGGTAAGTGCTGGATAATCCCGGCGCATTATGGCATTTGGATCCCAAATAATACGGAGCATGCGGTTTGGGCATTAGATGATGTGTATTTAGAAAATCTGGATATTAAACCGGGTTTTCTTGAAGAGAGCATCAATGAATGCAAAGTAGTGGCTATCAGTGATTTCGCCAGAGAGTTTATTCATTACGCCACGAATTCAATTTCAGGCCATTATGATAGTCAGTCAAAAGAGGGCAAGCTGGTTAGTGTGCTGGTCGATATTATTCTGCAACTCCCGGAAGTCGCTTTTGTATTACCCTGGCCGCAGGATCGTGAATTAACCAAAGTCTGCCGAACAATACAAGAATCCCCCGCACTGGAGCATTCGGTTGAATACTGGGCGCAGCATTTGGGTATGTCTGCCCGTACCTTTTCACGCCATTTCAAAAAAGAAACCGGATTGCCTTTCAGCGTCTGGAAGCAAAAAATGCGAATACTTGAATCGGTATTAATGCTGAAGAAAAATAAAAGCGTAACCGCCGTGGCACTCGACGTTGGGTATTCAAGCACCGCGGCATTTAGCTACGCATTCCGCCAGGCGTTTGGCGTTCCGCCCTCTAATTACTGATTAACGGCGTTGATGCCAGTAAGCCGCTGCACGAACCCGTTGCTGATCGAACGCCTCGGTTTCAAAACGAGCACTCAGGTTTTTGACCACCTTGCCTTCACCGGTGATCCAGATGAAATAATCGTCTGCGGGCACGCTTAGCCGCGATAAGTGTTCATTCACCGCCTGCTCATCATGGCCGATAAACCACTGAAGAGTAAATCCGTCGAGATGGGCAAAATAGTCCTGGTAGGCTGCATCCTGCACGCTAACCAGCGCCGTGACGTGCGGACGTACCGCCAAACGGCTGAGCGACTCCAGGCGTCGGCGCAACGCGGGCATTCCCGACTCATCACACACGTAAACCTGATACGCATAGTCCTCTGGTACCACCAAAGAACCGCGCGGCCCGCCGATCGTCAGCTTGTCACCCCCACGGGCATTCATCGCCCACGTACTTGCCACGCCGCCGTCATGAATATAGAAATCCAGTGCCAGCTCATGGCGCGTTTCGTCATACAACGGCGTGTAGTCACGGGATAACGGACGTACACCGTCAGCCCAGACAATGCCTTCATCGGTGACGACAGGTGGTACAAAGTTGCTGCCCGGTTCAGGGAAAAAGACCTTGGTATGGTCGTCAAAGCCGTGTGAGCTAAAACCGTCCAGAGCGTCACCGCCCAGTACAATACGCTGAAAGCCCGCGCTAATACGCTCTACGCGCAGGACAGTAAGTTCTCGAAAACGCAGTTCATTGCGAACGCGCTGTGGGTAGCGTGAGATGTTTTTTGTCATTTTTTCGCCTTGTGAAGATAATACGATATATCTAAATTGATTTTTTAAATGATAATGATTGCTAATCAAAAATATTGCAAGCACTTTTTGATATAGTTAACTTATGATTACCCAGTTATCACAGACACATAAAAATAGATAATAATCATAATGTTATACAACATTTTATTTGTAGACTTGCAAACTGATAATTTTTAGATATAAATTAGATATATCTAAACAACATCAGGAGACGATGATGCAAAACCATCATGAAGGTTGCTGTAAGCACTCAGAGCACCAACACGAAGGCTGCTGCAAGGGTGAAGGACATCACCATGAAGGCCGCCACAACGAGCACCATGCAGGTTGCTGCAAAGGTGAAGAACATCGCCATGAAGGCTGTAACAAAGAACATCACCACGAGCAGGGTTGCGGACATCGCCACGGTCGTGGTGGCGGCGGAGGGGGTCGTCGTCAGCGGTTCTTCGGCCACGGCGAATTACGCCTGGTGATTCTGGATATCTTGACCCGCGACGCCAGCCACGGCTATGAGCTGATTAAAGCGATTGAAACCCTGACCCAGGGTAATTACACCCCAAGCCCGGGCGTTATCTATCCAACGCTGGATTTCTTGCAGGATCAGGCACTGATCACCGTCAGCGACGAGGAAGGTGGGCGTAAACAGATTGCGATCACGACTCAGGGCCAGCAGTGGCTGGATGAGAACCGTGAACATCTGGAACATATCCGCGAACGGATTAAAGCCCGCTGCGTGGGTTTTGAATTACGCAAAAATCCACAGATGAAACGCGCGCTGGAAAACTTCAAAGCCGTGCTGGATCTACGCGTCAATCATGGTGATACCAGCGATGCGCAGATCAAAAAAATCATCGGTATTATCGATCGCGCTGCGCTGGATATTACTCAGTTGGATTAATCTGCACAGCAGGCGGAACCCGTATGCCCAACGTTCCGCCTGTATTTTTAGTATTAATGCAGCACCGTAACCGCATCTTCCAGACGACCCGCGCGATGTTTCACCATCGCGGAAATCTGCGCACTCTCTTCAACCAGTTCGGCGTTTTTCTGTGTAATGTTGCTTAATTCATTCACCGCGCGGGTCAGGCTGGAAAGACCATCTGACTGTTCCAGCGTGGAGTGGCTGATTTGGGCAATCAGCTGAGTGACGTTTTGCACCTGCGCCACAATATCGTCCATCGTGCGCCCTGCGGCGTGAACCTGGTCAGATCCGGATTGCACCTTGTCAGCGCTGGCATCAATCAGCTTGCGGATATCATTGGCTGCACTGGCGCTACGGCTAGCAAGATGACGTACTTCTCCCGCCACCACGGCAAACCCTTTCCCCTGTTCACCCGCCCGCGCGGCTTCAACAGCGGCATTCAAAGCCAGAATGTTGGTCTGGAAGGCAATATCGTTAATCAGCGTCGTAATGGTGCCGATCCGCTGGGTGCTGTTGGCGATATCGTCCATGGTTTTGATGACGGTATCCATCGCCTCACCGCCGTGCGTTGCCGCGCTACTGGCGGCAATAGAGAGCTTATCGGCCGCGGCGGCGGTCTCTGAGTTTTGTTTCACCGATGCCGCCATCTGATTCATGGTGGTCACCGTTTCCTGCACGTTCTCGACAGTCTGCTGCGTATGCTTGTTTAAATCGTCGCTGCCTTTCGCCAGCGTTTCGCTGTCGCTGCGCACGCAACTCACCTGGCTGGAGACGTCGTGAATGAGCCAGCGACACATTAATCCAAGTTGGCCCACTGCTCGTAGCATCAGGCCCAGTTCATCACTACGGTTAAGATGCGACACGCTGTTCCGCTCACCGGTCGCCACTTTCAGCGCCTGACGGGTGACATTCTCAATAGGACGCACAATCTGCCATTCGAAAATAGCCGTTCCAAAAAGCATCACCAATGCACTCATCAGCTGTAACGGCCATTCGGCGCCCATTTGCTGCAATGCGACCGCTAGCAGGACAAACATGAATGCCATCACGCTGCGCACCCGCCAGCGAATCGGCATCGCCGGCAGTTTACCCAGCCAGCCTTTGCGTACCACCAGCCCTTTATGAATACGTCGGTTACAACGTCCTTCGTTCAGCGCTTTATATAAAGGCTCTACCGCCGCAATTTCCTCGTCAGTAGCCCGGGTACGAATCGACATATACCCGGTCACGCGTCCTTCCCGCACCATCGGCACCGCATTGGCCCTCACCCAGTAGTGATCGCCATTCTTACGCCGGTTTTTCACAATCCCGCTCCATGGCTCGCCCTGCTTCAGGGTGTACCACATATCCGCAAACGCCGCTTTTGGCATGTCCGGATGACGAACCTGATTGTGCGGCTTATCGAGCAATTCATTCAGCTGATAGCCACTGACCTGGACAAATGTATCGTTCGCATGGGTGATATAGCTTTGTAAATCGGTGGTAGACATGAGGGTGATATCATCATCCAGCGGTGTATTTTGCTGACTAACGTAGGGATGAGAAGACATGATTGCGTCCTGTGCAGGTTATCTGGTTGTTAACTCTTTCGGCTTATGTTATTTCGGCGATAATTTTTTTATCTTTAGTTGTTAAATTTGATTTAGATCGCAATTTGCGATTAAACCTCAAAATCTGTACGCATTCTAATCCATTGATTTAAAATACTTTCATCTAGTAACTATTCAACGTCACTTCTACCAGCGCACCGTCACAGTGCAAATATTGCCCATTTTTAGCGCAAATTTGCGTTTATTCGATCTGTTTTCAGGCTTCTGACCTGGGCAAAATGCCAGCAAATGTTAAAACATGGCATTAAATGTTGCGCAAATGAGATATTTCCTGGTGTTTATCCCGATTTTTGCTAAGCGCGCCGGAATGGCGCAATCCCTGCAATACTTAAATCAGTATCATGTGATACGCGAGCTCCGGGAGCATATTTTGAACAGGTTACCTTCCAGCGCATCGGCCCTGGCCTGCAGCGCACACGCACTGAATCTCATTGAAAAGCGCACGCTTGATCATGAGGAAATGAAATCATTGAACAAAGAGGTGATTGAGTACTTCAAGGAGCATGTCAATCCGGGGTTCTTAGAGTATCGAAAATCTGTAACTGCAGGCGGGGATTACGGAGCCGTAGAGTGGCAAGCGGGAAGCCTGAATACGCTTGTCGACACCCAGGGGCAGGAGTTCGTCGATTGCCTGGGCGGTTTTGGAATTTTCAACGTGGGGCACCGTAATCCAGTCGTGGTTTCCGCCGTACAGAATCAACTCGCGAAACAACCTCTGCACAGCCAGGAGTTACTTGACCCTCTGCGGGCCATGCTGGCAAAAACCCTCGCCGCACTGGCGCCCGGTAAACTGAAATACAGTTTTTTCTGTAACAGCGGGACCGAGTCGGTTGAAGCCGCCCTGAAGCTGGCGAAAGCATATCAATCGCCGCGCGGTAAATTTACGTTTATTGCCACCAGCGGCGCATTCCACGGTAAATCACTGGGCGCGCTGTCCGCTACGGCTAAATCCACCTTCCGTAAACCTTTTATGCCGCTGCTGCCGGGCTTCCGTCATGTGCCGTTTGGCGATATTAACGCAATGCGCACCATGCTCAGCGAGTGTAAAAAGACCGGTGACGATGTCGCAGCTGTGATCCTCGAGCCGATCCAGGGTGAAGGAGGGGTGATCCTGCCGCCGCAAGGTTATTTGACCGCCGTTCGTAAACTTTGCGATGAGTTTGGCGCGCTGATGATCCTTGACGAAGTGCAAACCGGCATGGGGCGTACCGGCAAGATGTTCGCCTGCGAACACGAAAACGTGCAACCCGACATTATGTGCCTGGCCAAAGCGTTGGGCGGCGGTGTGATGCCAATTGGCGCGACCATTGCCACCGAAGAGGTGTTCTCCGTCCTGTTCGACAATCCTTTCCTGCATACCACCACGTTTGGCGGCAACCCGCTCGCTTGTGCAGCTGCGCTGGCCACCATTAACGTCCTGCTGGAGCAAAATTTACCGGCTCAGGCGGAGCAGAAAGGCGATATGTTGCTGGATGGTTTCCGCCAGCTTGCGCGGGAATACCCGGACCTGGTGCATGATGTACGCGGTAAGGGAATGCTGATGGCGATTGAGTTTGTCGATAATGAAATCGGCTACAACTTTGCCAGTGAGATGTTCCGCCAGCGGGTGCTGGTTGCCGGCACGCTTAATAATGCAAAGACGATCCGCATCGAACCACCGTTGACGTTAACGATCGAGCAATGCGATCTGGTATTGCGATCGACGCGCAAAGCCCTGGCAGCATTACGGGTGAGCGTGGAGCAAATGTAACAACCTTACCCGGCCTATAGAAGACACTCTTTTGTAGGCCGGATAAGGCGTAGCCGCCATCCGGCAATTAGCCTAACTTAAACAATCCGCACACCCGCAGGCATAAGGCGTTCTGGCGTCAACAGCACGCTTTCGCTGCCATCATCGGTTTCAGCGCACAGCAGCATGCACTCTGATGTCTCACCGCGCATTTTGGCCTTCTGCAGGTTACACAGCACCACCACCGTTTTGCCCATCAACTCCTCTTCACTGTAGTAAGGCACCAGGCTGGTTACGGTTTGCAGCGTACGCTCTCCCACATCTACCTGTACGATATACAGCTTATCGGCATTGTCATGGCGCTTTACCTGTGCGATTTTTCCAACACGTATTTCCATTCGGGCAAAATCAGCAAATGCGACGGTATCCATTATTTTCTCCTTTGGTAAAATTTTACTAAATACTAGCAAAATATTTTCCGGGCATTGTTCTCAAAAGCGGGAAAATGACGTACTCATCACACTCTGAAAGCCCAGTTTTACCCCGAGCATGTCAATTAATCATGCTTTTTTTACTGAAAACAGATGAATAGATAAGCACTTCATTTACAATGCGCAGGTAACTCAGGGAAAAGGCAAACATGGCAACACTTAAAGACATCGCAATCGAAGCTGGCGTGTCCCTGGCGACAGTGTCCCGGGTTTTAAACGATGACCCCACGCTGAATGTAAAAGAAGAGACTAAGCATCGCATTCTGGAGATCGCGGAAAAGCTGGAGTACAAAACCAGCAGCGCCCGAAAGAACCAGACCAGCGCGCTCGGCCCCCAGCATATTCTGGCGCTCTACAGCTATCAGCAAGATTTGGAAATCAACGATCCTTACTACCTCGCGATCCGCCATGGGATTGAAACCCAGTGTGAGAAACTCGGGATCGAACTGACCAACTGCTATGAGCACAGTGGGCTGCCGGAGAGCAAACACATTACCGGCATTCTTATTGTCGGCAAGCCTTCTCCCGCTCTGCGCGAGGCGGCAACAGCGCTTACCGACAACATCTGCTTTATCGATTTCCATGAATCTGGCAGCGAATATGACGCCGTCGATATCGATCTGGCCCGCATCAGCAAAGAGAGCATCGACTTCTTCATTGCCCAGGGCGTCACCCGCATTGGTTTCATCGGCGGCGAAGACCAGCCAGGCAAGGCCGATATCCGCGAAGCCGCGTTTGTCGAATACGGTCGCCTGCAGCAGGTCGTTTCTGAACAGGACATCTATCGCGGCGGTTTTTCCAGTTCATCAGGCTATGAACTGGCTAAAGAAATGCTGGCGAAACCCGACTATCCCAGCGCCCTGTTTGTGGCTTCAGACTCGATTGCCATTGGCGTTCTGCGCGCCATCCACGAGCGTGGTCTGAATATTCCACAGGATATTTCGCTGATTAGCGTTAATGATATCCCAACGGCGCGTTTCACCTTTCCTCCGCTTTCCACCGTTCGCATTCATTCGGAAATGATGGGCAGTCAGGGCGTCAACCTGCTGTTCGAAAAAGCCCGTGACGGGCGTGCGCTTCCCCTGCTGGTTTTTGTTCCCAGCAAGCTGAAACTGCGCGGCACCACCCGCTAAAATCCCCCGCTAACCCGCCCGGTTTCTTCTGATGCCGGGCGCGCATTGTCATGCATTCCTTTCCGCGTCCGAATTATTTTCGTGATCCAGTTAAAGTAAATCACTTCACTCGCTATATTTTAGTAAAACTTTTACTAAAATCACCATCAATCACACTTACTCACCATTAAAATGAATGGTTCCGATTTTTCTCCACCGGGAGGCCTTATGAATCGCTGGGAAAACATTCAGCTCACCCACGAAAATCGACTGGCGCCACGCGCATATTTTTTCTCTTATGACTCCGTTGCGCAGGCTCGCTCGTTTGCCCGCGAAACCAGCAGCCTCTTTCAGCTGCTAAGCGGTCAGTGGAATTTTCAGTTCTTTGAGCATCCGCTGCAGGTGCCGGAAGCCTTTACGTCGCAGTTTATGAGTGACTGGGGCAGCATCACCGTCCCCGGCATGTGGCAGATGGAAGGACACGGCAAGCTGCAGTATACCGACGAAGGTTTTCCTTTCCCGATTGATGTCCCCTACGTTCCGACCAATAACCCCACCGGGGCCTATCAGCGTATTTTCACCCTCAGCGAAGGCTGGCAGGGCAAACAGACGCTGATTAAGTTTGATGGCGTAGAAACCTACTTCGAAGTTTACGTGAATGGTCAGTACGTTGGCTTCAGCAAAGGCAGTCGCCTGACGGCCGAATTTGATATCAGCGCGGTGGTGAAGACCGGTGATAACCTGCTGTGCGTTCGCGTAATGCAATGGGCTGATTCCACCTACGTTGAAGACCAGGATATGTGGTGGTCGGCGGGAATTTTCCGCGACGTCTATCTGGTCGGCAAACAGGCGACCCACATTCAGGATTTTACCGTTCGCACCGAGTTCGATGATGACTATCGCGACGCCACCCTCTCCTGCGACATTGCGCTGGAAAACCTGGCCCCCACGCCAGCGATAGCGTCGCTGGAATACACCTTGTTTGACGGTGAGAAGGCACTGCATAGCGGTGTGATTAACGCCCTAAAAGTGGATAAACAAACGCAGACCGCTTTTCATTTCAGGGTTAGCGCGCCGCAGCAGTGGTCTGCGGAATCGCCGTATCTCTACCATCTGGTGATGACGCTGAAAGATGCCAGCGGCAACATCCTTGAGGTCGTGCCACAGCGCGTTGGATTCCGCGATATTAAAGTTCGCGACGGTCTGTTTTACATCAATAACCGCTACGTGATGCTGCATGGCGTTAACCGCCACGATAACGATCATCTTAAGGGCCGCGCGGTCGGTATGGATCGCGTTGAAAAAGATCTGCTGTTAATGAAGCAGCACAACATTAACTCCGTACGCACCGCCCATTACCCGAACGATCCGCGTTTCTATGAATTGTGCGATATCTACGGCCTGTTCGTGATGGCCGAAACAGACGTTGAATCTCACGGCTTCGCCAATATCGGCGATATCAGTCGGATCACCGACGATCCACTGTGGGAAAATGTCTACGTTGAGCGCATCGTGCGCCACGTCCATGCGCAGAAAAATCACCCTTCGATCATCATCTGGTCGCTCGGTAACGAATCCGGATACGGCTGTAACATCCGCGCCATGTATCACGCTGCGAAAGCGCTGGATGACACGCGTCTGATCCATTACGAAGAAGATCGTGACGCTGAAGTGGTGGATATCATCTCCACCATGTACACCCGCGTGCCGCTGATGAATGAGTTTGGTGAATATCCGCATCCTAAACCGCGCATCATCTGTGAATATGCTCACGCCATGGGCAACGGTCCCGGCGGGCTAACGGAATATCAGAACGTCTTCTATCAGCATGATTGCATTCAGGGGCACTATGTCTGGGAGTGGTGCGATCACGGGATTCAGGCTAAAGATGACGACGGCAACGTCTGGTACAACTATGGCGGCGACTACGGCGACTATCCGAACAACTACAACTTCTGCCTTGATGGCCTGATTTATTCCGATCAAACCCCAGGACCGGGACTGAAAGAGTACAAGCAGGTAATTGCGCCGGTGAAAGTACGCGCACAGGATCTGGCCCGCGGCGAGCTACGGGTAGAAAACAAACTCTGGTTCACCACGCTTGACGACTACACCTTGCATATTGAGGTTCGCGCCGAAGGAGATACGCTCTCTGTTCAGCAGATAAAACTGCGCGACGTTCCTCCCAACAGCGACGCGCTGCTGCAATGCGCACTGCCGGAGCTGGATGCGCGCGAAGCGTTCCTTAACGTCACCGTGACGAAAGATTCCCGCACGTCATACAGCGAAGCCGGGCATCACATCGCGACTTATCAGTTCCCGCTGAAGGCCAGAACGGCGGCTGCCGTACCGTTTAGCCTGCAAAACGCCACCCCTCTGACGCTGGAAGACAGCCGCCAGAGCTGCACCGTTCGCGGTTATAACTTCCATCTGACCTTCTCAAAGCTGACCGGTAAACCGATCGTCTGGAACGTCAATGGAGAAGAGCTGATTACCCGCGAGCCGAAGATTAATTTCTTCAAACCGACCATTGATAACCACAAGCAAGAGTTCGAAGGCCTCTGGCAGCCGAATCATTTACAGATTATGCAGGAGCATCTGCGCGAGTTTACCCTTGAGCAAACCGATGATGCGCTGCTGATAACCAGCCAGACCATTATCGCCCCGCCGGTATTCGATTTCGGTATGCGCTGCACCTATCGCTGGCGCATTGCCGCGGATGGTCAGCTGAATGTGGAACTTTCTGGCCAGCCTTACGGCGAGTACCGGGACATTATTCCGTGCATCGGTTTCACGATGGGCATCAACGGTGATTTGGGCCAGGTGGCGTATTACGGACGTGGTCCCGGTGAAAACTATGCCGATAGCCAGCAGGCCAACATCATCGACATCTGGCGCAGCAGCGTGGATGAGATGTTCGAAAATTATCCTTTCCCGCAAAACAACGGCAATCGTCAGGACGTGCGCTGGGCAACACTAACCAACCGCCACGGCAACGGTCTGCTGGTGGTTCCGCAGCGCACTGTCAACCTGAGCGCCTGGCGCTATACGCCAGAAAATATCTTTGCCGCACAACACTGCAACGCGCTACAGCGTAGCGATGACATCACCCTGAATCTGGACCACCAGTTGCTGGGCTTAGGTTCCAACTCGTGGGGAAGTGAAGTACTCGATTCCTGGCGCGTCTGGTTTACGTCATTCAGCTACGGCTTCACGTTGTTGCCGGTTTCCGGCAGCGAATCTGGCGCTCAAACTACCGCCAAGCGCGCCTTTGGCACCGGGTTCTTTTCCACGAATATGCACAGCGAGAATACAAAATGAGGATCATCGACAACTTAGAGCAGTTCCAGCAACGCTATGCTTCAGGTCGGAAATGGCAACGTTGCGTCGAGGCTATTGAAAATATTGACAATATTCAGCCAGACGTCGCTCACTCTATCGGTGATTCCCTGAGCTACCGCGTGGAGACAGACTCCGCGACCGATGCGCTGTTTACCGGTCATCGTCGTTATTTTGAGATCCATTACTACCTTCAAGGGCAGCAAAAAATAGAGTATGCCGCCAAAGAGGATCTCCAGGTGGTTGAATATTATCGCGATGAAACCGATCGCGAATATCTGAAAGGTTGTGGAAAAACCGTCGAAGTGCACGAAGGACAAATGGTTATTTGTGACAACCATGAAGCCTATCGTTTTATTTGTAATAACGCAGTGAAAAAAGTCGTACTCAAAGTCACCATCGAAGATGGTTATTTTCATAATAAATAAAAACACAGGCGGCGCCGACGTTGCGCCGCCAGTACCCTATAATAATCAGGAATCGGAGATGTGCTATGTCTGATACCAAACGTAATACCATCGGCAAGTTCGGCTTACTTTCACTCACCTTTGCCGCGGTTTATAGTTTTAATAACGTAATCAACAATAATATTGAGCTTGGTCTGGCATCCGCACCGATGTTTTTCCTCGCGACGATTTTCTACTTTATTCCGTTCTGCTTAATCATCGCCGAATTTGTTTCGCTGAATAAAAACTCCGAAGCCGGTGTCTACGCATGGGTAAAAAGTTCGCTGGGTGGACGTTGGGCATTTATTACTGCCTACACCTACTGGTTCGTTAACCTGTTCTTTTTTACCTCGCTTTTGCCCCGCGTTATTGCCTACGCCTCATATGCTTTTTTAGGCTACGAATACATTCTGACGCCGTTCGCAACCACCGTGTTAAGTATGGTGCTGTTTGCCTTCTCCACCTGGGTTTCGACCAATGGTGCAAAAATGTTAGGGCCGATTACCTCGGTCACCTCCACGTTGATGCTGCTGCTGACGCTGTCCTATATTTTACTGGCAGGTACGGCGCTGGTTGGTGGCGTACAGCCTGCTGACCCTATCACCGTAGACGCAATGATCCCGAATTTTAACTGGGCCTTCCTCGGTATCACCACCTGGATTTTTATGGCGGCAGGCGGCGCGGAGTCGGTGGCGGTTTACGTCAACGACGTCAAGGGCGGCTCCAAATCATTCGTGAAGGTCATTATCATTGCCGGAATTTTTATCGGCGTGCTCTATTCCATCTCCTCGGTGCTGATTAACGTCTTCGTCAGCAGCAAAGAGCTGAAGTTTACCGGTGGATCGGTGCAGGTATTCCACGGCCTGGCGGCATATTTCGGCCTGCCGGAGCTGGTCGTGAACCGCTTTGTCGGCCTGGTCTCCTTTACCGCGATGTTCGGCTCCCTGCTGATGTGGACCGCAACGCCGGTGAAGATCTTCTTCTCTGAAATTCCGGCGGGTATTTTCGGTAAAAAAACCGTCGAACTGAATGAAAATGGCGTTCCGGCCCGCGCAGCGTGGATCCAGTTCCTGATCGTTATCCCGCTGATGATTATCCCGACGCTCGGCTCCAATACCGTGCAGGATTTAATGAACACTATCATCAACATGACCGCCGCCGCCTCGATGCTGCCGCCGCTGTTTATTATGCTGGCTTACCTGAATCTGCGTGCAAAACTGGACCACTTACCGCGCGACTTCCGTATGGGTTCGCAAAAAACCGGCATTGTTGTGGTGTCGATGCTGATCGTTCTTTTCACCATCGGATTTATTGCCTCTACCTTCCCAACCGGCGGCAATATCATAACCATTATTTTCTATAACGTCGGTGGGATTGTTATTTTCCTCGGTTTTGCCTGGTGGAAATACAGTAAATATATCAAAGGGCTAACCAAAGAAGAAAAAGCTGTTGAGGCAGCCCCTGCTTCAGATATCAATTAATGACTAAAACCTAATAACAATAAATAATACTCGCCAAGGCTATAACAATAAAAATTAAATTTTATTTGCTTAGGATCGAAGCATGAAAAACATTAGCCATTGTTGCAGGGCAATTATTGCCCTGCCCTTTTTCTGCGTCTCCTCTCTGGGTGCAGAAGAAGTTCGCCCTGCAGAACACGACGACACGAAAACGCCAGAAATATCTTCCCCCTCATTTCGCTTTTATGGCGAATTGGGCGTGGGAGGATATATGGATTTAGAAGGACAAGACAAACATAAATACAGTGATGGTACCTATATAGAAGGTGGCCTGGAGATAAAACACGGCTCTTGGTTTGGTCTGATCTACGGCGAGGGCTGGACCGTGCAGGCCGACCATCAGGGCAATGCCTGGGTTCCTGACCATAGCTGGGGCGGATTCGAGGGCGGGATCAACCGCTTTTACGGCGGTTATCGTACCAATGACGGAACGGAGCTTATGCTCAGCCTGCGCCAGGACTCTTCGCTGGATGACCTGCAATGGTGGGGGGATTTCACTCCAGACCTGGGCTACGTTATTCCCAACACCCGTGACATCATGACTGCCATTAAGGTGCAAAACCTGACCGGTCCTTTGCGCTACAGCGTGACAGCAACGCCCGCCGGACACCACGACGAGAGCAAAGCCTGGCTGCACTTTGGTAAATACGATCGCTACGACGATAAATATACCTATCCGGCCATGATGAACGGCTATATCCAGTACGACCTGACTGAAGGCGTAACCTGGATGAACGGCCTGGAGATAACAGATGGTACCGGACAGCTGTTCCTGACCGGCATCCTTTCGCCCAACTTCGCCGCCCGCGCCTGGCACCACACGGGCCGCGCCGACGGGCTGGATGTGTCCGGCACCGAAACCGGCTACATGGTCAGCGCGATGTATGAAGCGCTAAAAGGCGTTTACCTCTCCACTGCTTATAGCTACGCCAAACACCGACCGGATCGCGCCGAGGACGAAACCACTTCCTTTATGCAGTTCGGTATCTGGTATGAATACGGCGGCGGCCGTTTCGCTACCGCCTTCGACAGTCGGTTCTATATGCAGAATGCATCCGGCGACCCGAGCGACCAAATCTTCCTGATGCAATATTTCTATTGGTAACAAGGACCGGAATACCATGAACATGAAACCTATTCTTACGCCGCTGGCCTGTATCCTGCTGATGAACTTCTCCGCACATGCCACCAGTGCTAACGACTTTAAAAACATCATTAATCGCACCGGTGCGCCGGGCTACATGCATGACTACGATCACGACGACCACCAGCGCTTTAATCCATTTTTCGATCTCGGCGCCTGGCACGGTCATTTGCTCCCGGACGGTCCTGCAACGATGGGCGGCTTTCCAGGCGTGGCGTTGCTGACTGAAGAATACATCAATTTTATGGCCAACAATTTTGACCGTCTGACGGTGTACCAGCACGGTAAAAAGGTCGATTTCGCGCTTGAGGCCTACAACATTCCCGGCGCGCTGGTGCAAAAGCTGTCATCTAAGCATGTGCAAATAGAGATGACGCTGCGTTTTGCCAGCCCGCGCACCTCGCTGCTGGAAACCAAAATCACCAGCAACACGCCGCTGGATCTGGTGTGGGACGGCGAGCTGCTGGAGAAACTGGAAGCCAAAGAGGGAAAAGCGCTGTCGGATAAAACCATTGATAGCGAATTCCCTGGCTATCAGCGCAAAATCACCGCCACGCACGACGGTCTGAAAGTCACCTTCGGCAAAGTGCGCTCAACCTGGGATCTGCTCACCTCCGGTGAGTCGGAGTATCAGGTGCATAAATCTGTCGCTATGAAAACCACGGTTAACGGTCATCGCTTTACGGGGAAGGCCCATATCAGTGGTTCGACAACCATTTACACCACCTGGTCTCATCTGCTTACCGCCGAGGATGTGGCGAAAGAGCAGCCGCAGATCCGCGATATTCTGGCGCGCCCGGCCTGGTATCTTGCTGCATCACAAAAGCGCTGGGCAGATTATCTGCAAAAAGGCTTAACCAACCCGGATGCCACAACGGAACAAACCCGGGTCGCGGTAAAAGCTATTGAAACGCTAAACGGCAACTGGCGCTCGCCAGGCGGTGCGGTAAAACACAATACCGTGACGCCATCGGTCACCGGCCGCTGGTTCTCCGGCAACCAAACCTGGCCGTGGGACACCTGGAAACAAGCCTTCGCCATGGCGCACTTTAACCCGGAGATCGCCAAAGAGAATATTCGCGCCGTCTTTTCATGGCAGGTTAAACCCGGTGATCCGGTTCGCCCGCAGGATGCCGGATTCATTCCCGACCTGATTGCCTGGAATCTCAGCCCGGAACGCGGCGGCGACGGCGGTAACTGGAACGAGCGCAACACCAAGCCCAGCCTGGCGGCCTGGTCGGTGATGGAGGTCTACAACGTCACCAAAGACAAGGCCTGGCTCGAAGAGATGTATCCAAAGCTGGTTGCGTATCACGACTGGTGGCTGCGTAACCGCGATCATAACGGCAACGGCGTGCCGGAATACGGCGCTACCCGCGATAAAGCCCACAATACTGACCGCGGCGAAATGTTGTTTACGGTGAAAAAAGGCGACAAGGAAGAAACGCTCTCCGGGCTTAACAACTACGCCACCGTGATCGATAAGGGTCAGTATGACAGCCTGGAGATCCCAGCGCAGGTTGCCGCCTCGTGGGAGTCCGGTCGTGACGATGCGGCTGTATTCGGTTTTATCGATAAAGATCAACTGGATAAATACGTCGCGGGTGGTGGAAAACGCAGCGACTGGGTGGTGAAATTTGCCGAAAATCGCAGTAAAGACGGTAATTTGCTGGGTTACTCGCTGTTGCAGGAGTCAGTCGATCAGGCCAGCTACATGTACAGCGACAACCATTATCTGGCGCAGATGGCGACCCTGCTCGGCAAACACGAAGAGGCGCAACGCTATCGCCAGTTGGCGCAAAAACTCGCAGATTACATCAACACCTGCATGTTCGACCCGACAACAAAATTCTATTATGACGTTCGCATTGAGGACCAACCGCTGGCAAACGGCTGTGCGGGTAAACCGATCGTCGAACGTGGCAAAGGGCCGGAAGGCTGGTCACCGCTGTTTAACGGCGCAGCAACGCAGCCCCATGCGGACGCGGTGGTTAAGGTGATGCTCGACCCCAAAGAGTTCAACACCTTTGTCCCGCTTGGCACGGCGGCGCTGACCAACCCGGCTTTCGGCGCGGATATCTACTGGCGCGGGCGCGTCTGGGTGGATCAGTTCTGGTTCGGGCTAAAAGGGATGGAGCGTTACGGCTATCGCGATGACGCGTTAAAACTGGCGGATACCTTCTTCAGCCACGCCAAAGGCCTCACCGCTGACGGTCCGATTCAGGAAAACTATAACCCGCTGACCGGCGCACAGCAGGGCGCACCGAATTTCTCCTGGAGCGCGGCGCATCTCTATATGCTGTATAACGATTTTCTTAAAAAACAGTAATCTGTGACATAACGCCGGATGGCGCTTCGCTTATCCGGCCTACAAAGACACATTTTCACAGGCCGGATTAGGTGCTTGCACCGATATCCGGCATATTCGTCCTCTGGCTCCACTCCTTTTTTGAATCCCATCACAATCACGGCATTCCCCTTTTCCCTTTTACGCGGCGACGGCTAAATTATTAACTCATCCGACCACATAACAATAATTTTACATACTGGACACCTTTATGAGCTATCCGTCGCTGTTCGCTCCGCTCGATTTAGGCTTCACCACGCTTAAAAACCGCGTGCTGATGGGTTCAATGCATACCGGGCTGGAAGAGTATCCCGATGGTGCAGAACGGCTGGCCGCGTTCTACGCCGAGCGCGCTCGTCACGGCGTAGCGTTAATTGTGAGCGGAGGTATTGCGCCTGCGCTTTCCGGCGTGGGGATGGAAGGCGGTGCGATGCTGAACGACACCAGCCAGCTTGCTCACCATCGCGTCATTACCGATGCTGTGCATGATGAAGGCGGCAAAATCGCCCTGCAAATCCTGCATACCGGACGTTACAGCTACCAGCCGCATCTGGTGGCGCCTTCTGCTATTCAGGCCCCCATTAACCGCTTTACGCCACATGAATTAACGCACGATGAAGTGCTGCAGTTGATTGAAGATTTTGCCCACTGCGCACAGCTGGCGCGGGAAGCGGGCTACGATGGCGTGGAAGTGATGGGGTCGGAAGGGTATCTCATCAACGAATTCCTGACACTGCGTACCAACCAGCGCGATGACCAATGGGGCGGTGAGTATGCCAACCGCATGCGGTTTGCCGTTGAGGTGGTGCGAGCGGTACGTCAGCGTGCCGGGAATGACTTTATTATTATCTTCCGCCTGTCGATGCTCGATCTGGTGGAAAACGGCGGAACCTTCGACGAAACCGTTCAGCTGGCGCAGGCTATAGAAGCCGCGGGGGCCACCATTATTAACACCGGTATTGGCTGGCATGAGGCACGTATTCCCACTATCGCTACCCCGGTACCGCGCGGTGCGTTTAGTTGGGTGACGCGTAAGCTGAAAGGGCATGTAACAATCCCACTGGTCACCACCAACCGCATTAACGATCCCCAGGTCGCCGATGACATTCTGGCCCGTGGCGATGCCGATATGGTGTCGATGGCCCGTCCGTTCCTCGCCGATGCCGAACTGCTGTCAAAAGCGCAAACCGGACGAGCGGATGAGATCAACACCTGTATCGGCTGTAACCAGGCCTGTCTGGATCAGATCTTCGTCGGCAAAGTCACCTCTTGCCTGGTCAATCCGCGCGCCTGCCATGAAACCAAAATGCCGATCGTTGCGGCAGCTGTGCCAAAGAACCTGGCGGTTGTCGGTGCGGGTCCTGCGGGCCTCGCCTTCGCCATTAATGCCGCAGCGCGCGGGCATCACGTGACGCTATTTGACGCACATGGCGAGATTGGCGGGCAGTTTAATATCGCCAAACAGATCCCTGGCAAAGAAGAATTCTATGAAACCCTGCGCTACTACCGTCGGATGATCGACGTGACTGGCGTGACCCTGAAGCTGAATCACTTTGTCAGCGCACACGATCTGCACACCTTCGACGAAGTGATCCTTGCCAGTGGGATCGAGCCACGCATGCCGCCGATCGAGGGGATCGATCATCCTAAGGTACTGAGCTATCTCGACGTTCTGCGCGATAAAACGCCAGTGGGTAAACGCGTGGCGATCGTGGGCTGCGGCGGGATCGGTTTTGATACTGCAATGTATCTGAGTCAGCCCGGTGAACCCACCAGCCAGAACATTGCGGAGTTCTGCGTGGAATGGGGGATCGACACCAGTCTGCAACAGCCTGGCGGCTTACGCCCGGAAGGCCCGCACTTATCCCGCAGCCCGCGCCAGATAGTGATGTTACAGCGCAAAGCCAGCAAACCGGGACAAGGTTTAGGTAAAACGACGGGCTGGATCCATCGCGCCACCCTGCTCTCACGCGGCGTGAAAATGATCCCGGCAGTCAGCTATCAGAAGATTGATGATGATGGGTTACACGTTGTGTTGAACGGTGAACAGGTGATCTTTAACGTGGATAACGTGGTGATTTGTGCCGGACAAGAGCCGCGCCGTGAGCTGGTCGATCCGCTGCACGCGGCTGGTAAAACGGTGCATCTGATCGGCGGCTGCGATGTGGCGATGGAACTGGATGCCCGACGCGCTATTGCGCAAGGCACCCGACTGGCACTGGAAATTTAACATTATATCTTTCGTAGGCCGGATAAGGCGTTAGCCGCATCCGGCACCCGCTATTACCGACGACGACCGGTTTTGACCGCTTTCAGCACCACGAATTTATTATTGGTGGCGATGGTCACGCAGTTGCCGAATATCTTCTTCAGCTTGTGGAAGTAGTCGAGGTGACGGTTAGCCACAATATACAGCTCACCGTTGATTTTCAGGCAGCGACGGGCGTGGTGGAACATTTCCCAGGCAATGTTATCCGTCAGCGCGTGCTTCTGGTGGAACGGTGGGTTGCACAGCACAGCGTTAAAGCGGAACGGTTCAACACCAGACAGCGCGTTGTTAATCATAAACTCGCAGCGATCCAGCGCTTCAGGCATGTTACTTTCCACGTTCAGGCGGCTTGAAGCCACCGCCATTGGCGATTCATCAACAAATACCACACTGGCTTCTGGATTTTTCGCCAGCAGCGTCATACCGATGACGCCGTTGCCGCAACCGAGATCAACAATCTCCCCTTCAAGGTTTTCCGGCAGATGCTCGATAAAAAAGCGCGCGCCGATATCCAGCCCGGTACGGGAGAAGACGTTGGCGTGGTTATGGATAGTCCAGTCGGTGCCTTCCAGCTTCCAGCTTAGCGTTTGCGAGGCAGCGGCCAGCTCCGGTTTGCTGAACGTACAGTTGATCAATCGGGCTTTTTTCCACGCCAGCGTAGTGGTGGTTGGACCCAGCACTTTTTCAAACAGTTCCAGCGTCGAGGTATGTACATCACGCGCTTTTGCCCCGGCGATGATGCGCGTTTCTGGCGTTACCACTTCGCGCAGCGCACGCAGTTGCTGCTCCAGCAGCGCCATGGTTTTTGGCAGCTTAATCAGCACCACGCCCGGCGCCTGCGGATAGTCAGCGGTACTGTCGAGGAACTTGACGCTCGACTCGGCAATATCGTTGTGACGCAGGTTCTCGCGCGTGGCAAGCTCGCTGAGATAGGAATCGCCGATGCTGTACGGCGTATGTTCCGCCAGCGCACAGCCCAGCGCGCCGAAGGTATCATTCAGGATCAGCACCGGGCCGCTAATCTCGGTATCGTCCAGCTGTTGCAGCAGATATTCATCTGCAGCTTCCCACGCCAGCAGCGGGTTAACGTCATCCGTTTCCGGGAAACGTTTAAGTGACAGCGAACGGAAACCGTTGTCTATGTGGCTCATCGGCCCTCCTGAATGGTAAAATTTCGGCGTATCCCTGAAAAGGGTGCGTGAGTATACACTTTTATGATTTGCGTGGACATGAATGAACCAACTAACTTACCTCCAGGGCTACCCGGAACATTTGCTTTCTCAAGTGAGAACGCTGATTGCTGAGCAACGCCTGGGCGCAGTGCTGGAGAAGCGCTATCCGGGTACGCATGACTTCGCGACCGACAAAGCGCTCTGGCAATATACTCAGGATCTGAAAAATCAGTTTCTGCGTAACGCCCCGCCGCTGAATAAAGTCATGTATGACAGCAAGATCCACGTTCTGAAGAATGCGTTGGGGCTGCATACCGCCGTCTCTCGCGTGCAGGGCGGTAAGCTCAAAGCCAAAGCGGAGATCCGCGTCGCCACCGTGTTTCGCTGCGCCCCAGAACCCTTTTTACGCATGATCGTCGTTCATGAACTGGCGCATCTGAAAGAAAAAGAACATGACAAAGCGTTTTACCAGCTTTGCTGTCATATGGAGCCTCAGTATCATCAACTGGAGTTCGATACCCGCCTGTGGTTAACGCAACAATCGTTAAAGCAAACTGCGTAGTCGCGCACTGGCTTTGTCTTCAGGGCATGCTAAATTGACGAAAGAATCCCTTTTCGCAGCCTGAAGGCCTTTATGATACGTTTCGCAGTAATTGGCACAAACTGGATCACCCGCCAGTTTGTCGATGCCGCCCATGAAACCGGCAAATATAAGTTAACCGCAGTCTATTCTCGTAGCCTTGAGCAGGCGCAGACCTTCGCCAACGATTACCCTGTCGAACATCTGTTTACCTCGCTGGAAGCGATGGCGCAAAGCGAGGCAATCGACGCCGTCTACATAGCCAGTCCAAACTCTTTGCATTTCCCTCAGACCGAGCTGTTTTTGCGGCACAAAAAGCATGTTATTTGCGAAAAGCCGCTGGCCTCCAATCTGGCGCAAGCCGAAGCCGCTATCGCCTGCGCGCGTGAGAATCGGGTCGTGCTGTTTGAAGCGTTTAAAACCGCCTACCTGCCTAATTTCCTGCTGTTACAGCAATCACTACCCAGAGTAGGAAAAATCAGGAAAGCGTTTATCAATTACTGCCAGTACTCCTCGCGTTACCAGCGCTATCTGGACGGTGAAAATCCGAACACGTTTAATCCGGCGTTCTCCAATGGCTCGATTATGGATATCGGTTTTTACTGCCTGGCCTCGGCGGTTGCGCTGTGGGGCGAACCGCAGAGCGTTCAGGCCAGCGCCAGCCTGCTGGAAAGTGGCGTGGATGCCCACGGCGTGGTAGTGCTGAATTACGGTAATTTCAGCGTTACGCTCCAGCACTCAAAAGTAAGCGACTCGGTATTAGCCAGTGAAATTCAGGGCGAGTCGGGATCGCTGGTCATCGAGCATATCTCCGAATGCCAAAAGGTGTGCTTCGTGCCACGTGGGGGGAAAACGCAGGATCTGACGACGCCTCAGCACATCAATACTATGCTGTATGAGGCAGAGGCTTTTGCCCATTTGGTTGAATCCGGCGAAGTGGATCACCCGGCACTGGCCGTCAGCCGTATTACCGCCAAACTGCAAACGGAGATTCGCCGCCAGACCGGCGTGGTTTTCCCGGCAGACGAAGCGGAAACATCGCTGACTGCGTAAAGGTGTGTAAAACGAATGTTGCAGGCCATTGACTGAAAGCATGGCCTGTAATATTTTGTAACCCGCAAAGGGGAGTAACTTCGTTGTCGGTTGATCGTCATTACGATGTGTGAAAAACCACATCCGGTCACCGGGCGATAACAAAGGAATACGCCACCGTATTCCTTTGTTGTTGTAAGTGAGACCTTGCCGAATGGCAAGGTCTATGCATAAAAAGCAGCGGCTAACGTCATTCGGCGTTGGCCGTTTTTTTTATGCATGGGGAAATACAATGAATACTGTCGGCACACCGTTGTTATGGGGTGGCTTCGCTGTCGTAGTGGTAATTATGCTGGCCATCGACCTGCTGTTGCAGGGGCGTCGTGGCGCGCATACGATGTCAATGAAGCAGGCTGCAGCCTGGTCTATCGTCTGGGTAACGCTGTCGTTACTGTTTAACGCCGCCTTCTGGTGGTACCTGGCGGAAACCCAGGGGCGCGCCGTTGCCGACCCACAGGCGCTGGCGTTCCTGACCGGCTATTTGATCGAAAAATCGCTGGCGGTAGATAACGTCTTTGTCTGGTTGATGCTGTTCAGCTACTTCTCCGTACCGCCTGCGTTGCAGCGTCGGGTACTGGTGTATGGCGTGCTGGGTGCGATTGTGCTGCGTACGATCATGATCTTCGCGGGCAGCTGGCTTATCACCCAGTTTGAGTGGCTGTTGTACGTGTTCGGCGCGTTCCTGTTGTTTACCGGCGTGAAGATGGCGCTGGCGAAAGAAGATGCCTCCGGTATTGGCGACAGACCGTTAGTACGCTGGCTACGCGGTCATTTGCGCATGACCGATACCATCGAAGATGAAAAATTCTTCGTGCGTAAAAACGGCCTGCTGTTTGTTACGCCGCTGATGCTGGTGTTGATTCTGGTTGAGCTGAGCGATGTGATTTTTGCCGTCGACAGTATTCCGGCTATCTTTGCCGTGACCACCGACCCGTTCATCGTGCTGACCTCGAACCTGTTTGCTATTTTGGGTCTGCGTGCGATGTACTTCCTGCTGGCGGGCGTGGCGGAGCGTTTCTCCATGCTGAAGTACGGCTTGTCAGTCATTCTGGTGTTTATCGGTATTAAGATGCTGATCGTCGATTTCTACCATATCCCGATCGCTATCTCGTTAGGCGTGGTATTTGGCATTCTGTTTGTGACGCTGATTGTGAACGCTTGGGTCAACCACCAGCACGATAAAAAGCAGCAAATACAGTAAGTTTCATCTGCTAGCTGAAAAGCCCGACAGCACACTGCGTGCGTCGGGCTTTTTGTTTATCATGTCAAAATAATGTTAAGTCAAAGTTATAAAATATGATCTCAACGCGGAATCCAGGATATTTCGCTTCCCGAACCGCGTTCTTTCCTTATACTCAGCCATGCAAACATTTGCCCGATCCTGAAAGATGCGTCAACAGAACGCACAAAGGTAAGGCAACAACACAATGAAAGGATTACTACATGACTACGCAACGTTCATCGGGGCTACTCTCGCGTTTGGCGCAAGGGAGCCTGGTTAAACAAATTTTGATCGGTTTGGTACTGGGGATTTTACTGGCACTGGTGTCAAAACCTGCGGCTGAAGCCGTTGGTTTGCTGGGTACGCTGTTCGTCGGCGCATTAAAAGCCGTCGCGCCAATTCTGGTTCTGATGCTGGTGATGGCTTCTATCGCCAACCACCAGCACGGGCAAAAAACCAATATCCGCCCCATTCTGTTCCTCTACCTGCTCGGAACATTTTCAGCGGCATTAACCGCCGTTGTCTTCAGCTTTGCTTTCCCATCAACACTGCATCTTTCCAGCAGCGCGGGGGATATCGTACCGCCGTCCGGGATTGTTGAAGTGATGCGCAGCCTGCTGATGAGCATGGTTTCTAACCCAGTTGATGCCCTGCTTAACGCTAACTATATCGGTATTCTGGTATGGGCCGTTGGTCTGGGCTTTGCACTGCGCCACGGTAATGAAACGACCAAAAATCTGGTCAATGATATGTCCAACGCCGTCACCTTTATGGTGAAACTGGTGATTCGTTTCGCGCCAATCGGTATCTTTGGTCTGGTCTCCTCTACGCTGGCAACCACCGGTTTCGCAACGCTTTGGGGCTACGCCCAACTGCTGACCGTACTGGTAGGCTGTATGCTGCTGGTGGCGTTTGTGGTCAACCCACTGCTGGTCTTCTGGAAAATTCGCCGTAACCCGTATCCGCTGGTGCTGGCTTGTCTGCGTGAAAGCGGCGTGTATGCCTTCTTTACCCGCAGTTCGGCGGCAAATATTCCGGTGAACATGGCGCTGTGTGAGAAGCTGAATCTGGATCGTGATACCTATTCGGTGTCTATTCCGCTGGGAGCCACCATCAATATGGCAGGCGCGGCGATCACCATTACCGTACTGACGCTGGCGGCGGTGAATACGCTGGGTGTTCCGGTTGATTTACCGACGGCGCTGTTACTGAGCGTGGTGGCTTCGCTGTGTGCCTGTGGTGCATCGGGCGTGGCGGGCGGTTCTCTGCTGCTGATCCCGCTGGCGTGCAACATGTTCGGTATCCCGAATGACATCGCCATGCAGGTTGTTGCCGTTGGCTTTATCATCGGCGTATTGCAGGATTCCTGTGAAACGGCGCTGAACTCTTCTACAGACGTCCTGTTTACCGCTGCAGCCTGCCAGGCAGAAGACGAGCGTCTGGCAAATAACGCCCTGCGCGGCTAATCCCTACGCCCCTCCGTCATCGGGCGGAGGGGTTCTCTTCTTGTACGCTTTTTTCAAGTTTGAACGGATCAATTCCGCGTTTTTGCATTCGCCGGAAGCGAATAATGTTCAGGCCGTTCATCACCAGAAAACTCCCTTCGATCATCGTCCCACCAATCGATCCCAGCCAGAAATTATGGATAACCCAACAGGCAGTTGCGCACCACATGACGCAGCGCACGGTTAACCCCTTGCAGCGGAACAGCGCCCAGGTGCTGGCCAGCGTGCCAATTATCGGCAACAGCTCCATCGCATGCTGTAATTTCGCCAGCCCGAGAACCAGGGTGAGGACAATAAAAACGGTCATTACCCACAGTTTGCGGGTATGCATTGAGACAAGTGTGCGGATGGTGTTGAGTTCTGCGCTCATTCCCGCAGGCCAGGCACCCATCAGGAAAAAATGCACGCCGATGGTGGCGCTATAGACAGCGAGTTGCAGCCGGAACCGGCGCTCATCGCGATTGAAAAAGGTGGTAATACCGATCAGAAAGGCGATGACGCCTACGCCCTGGGCCAGCCAATACGCGGTCATGCAAGCAACCCCAATTCTATCTCGTAGGCCGGATAAGGCGAGTTCGCCGCCATCCGGCAACGGTTTGTGCCTGATGGCGCTGCGCTTATCAGGCCTACGGTTTGCGCAGACCTGCATGCAGGTACCATCAGGTATTTACTACAACGTTACGCCGCTTTTAAATATCGCTAACTCTCTAAAATCATTCCGCTCGTTGCAGGTTTGCTTGCCGTTGGCGAACTCGACGATGGTATCGACAAATTCTTCCAGTAACTGCGGCATCGCTTTGCCGTGGATCAACTGTCCAGCGTCAAAGTCGATCCAGTGCTTTTTCTTCGCCGCCAGCTCGCTGTTGGTAGCAATTTTCACCGTCGGCACAAAACCACCGTACGGCGTACCGCGACCGGTACTGAACAGCACCATATGACAGCCCGCGCCCGCAAGGGCACTGGTCGCCACCGCATCGTTACCCGGTGCGCTCAGCAGGTTCAGACCATGCGTCTTCAGACGTTCGCCGTAGCGCAGTACGTCCACCACCTGGCTGGAGCCTGCTTTTTGCGTGCAGCCGAGAGATTTATCTTCCAGCGTGGTGATACCGCCCGCTTTGTTGCCCGGCGATGGGTTCTCGTAGATCGGCTGGTCGTGAGCAATGAAGTACTGCTTGAAGTCATTGACCATGGTGACCAGCTTGCCAAAGGTTTCTTCATCGCGGCAGTGGTCCATCAGCAGTTGCTCGGCGCCGAACATTTCCGGTACTTCGGTCAGTACGGTGGTACCGCCGTTGGCAATCACGTAGTCAGAAAAACGACCAAGCATCGGGTTGGCGGTAATACCAGACAGGCCGTCAGAGCCGCCGCATTCCAGACCAAACTTCAGCTCGCCCAGCTTACCCGGCTCACGCTTATCGTTACGCATCACGTTGTACAACTGGTGAAGATGTTCAATCCCCGCTTCCACTTCGTCTTCCTGATGTTGGCAGACCATGAAGTGAACGCGCTCAGGATCGTACTCGCCTAGGGTTTCGCGGAAGGCATCAACCTGGTTGTTTTCACAACCAAGGCCAACCACAAGCACCGCACCCGCATTCGGGTGACGCACCATGTTTTGCAGCATGGTGCGGGTGTTAATGTGGTCATCGCCGAGCTGTGAACAGCCGTAGGTGTGGCTGAAGAGATGTACGCCGTCGATTCCTTCGGCGTCGTTAGTCTCTTTCAGAAAACGGTTCTGCATCTGGCGCGCCATGGCGTTAACGCAGCCTACCGTCGGTAGGATCCACAGTTCGTTGCGCACGCCAACATCCCCGTTGGCACGACGGTAGATCTGCACATCACGATCCGCCGGTTGTGCAACTTCCGCCTGAAAATCAGGGTGGTAGCTATACGTGTCCAGGTCGCTCAGATTGGTGCGCGTGTTGTGAGCATGAATATGCTCACCCGCCGCAACGTCCACCAGCGTATGGCCAATTGGCAAACCGTATTTAATGACGTTTTCGCCTTTCGCAATATCGCGTAAAGCGAATTTATGGCCACGAGAGACCGCCTGACGCAGGGTTACCGCCTGCCCATCAACGGTGACTTCGGTTCCTTCAGCCAAATCAGCGAGCGCTACCGCGACGTTATCCAGCGCATGGATCTTGATGTATTGCATACCTTCACCCGGGCCTTAGTTCAGTTCAATGGCGAAGTAATCACGCGCATTGTTAAAGCAAATATTTCTGACCATTTCACCCAGCAACTGGATATCTGCCGGTGCTTCACCTGCAGCAACCCAACGGCCAATCATCTGGCACAGAATGCGACGGAAGTATTCATGGCGCGTGTATGACAGGAAGCTACGGCTATCGGTCAGCATGCCGACGAAACGGCTCAGCAGGCCGAGCTGGGCCAGCTGCGTCATCTGACGTTCCATCCCGTCTTTCTGATCGTTGAACCACCAACCGGAACCGAACTGCATCTTGCCCGGCATACCTTCGCCCTGGAAGTTACCGATCATGGTGCCCAGCACTTCGTTATCGCGCGGGTTCAGGCAGTAGAGAATGGTTTTCGGCAGCAGGTTCTGTTCGTTCTGCTTGCTCAGCAGTTTGGACAGTTCTTCAGCCATCGGACGGTCATTGATGGAGTCGAAGCCAACATCCGCGCCCAACAGTTTGAACTGGCGCAGGTTGTTATTACGCAGCGCGCCGATGTGGTACTGCTGTACCCATTCGCGACGAGCATATTCCGCACCAAGGAACACCAGCACGGCAGTTTTAAACTGGGCAACTTCATGCTCACTCAGGGTTTCACCCGCCAGGCGACGCGCCAGAATGCTATCCAGTTCAGATTCGTTAGATTCGGCAAACAGCACCACGTCCAGCGCGTGGTCAGAAACTTTACAGCCGTGAGCCGCGAAGTGATCCAGACGTTTGGTCAGTGCAGCTTGCAGATCGCTGAAGCGGCGGATATCCGTGTCAGACACTTCACCGAGCTTCGCCATGTAGTCATTAAAGGTCGCCAGCTCAATGTTAAAGGCTTTATCCGGACGCCAGCTCGGCAGCACTTTCACATCAAAGCTTCCGTCTTTAGCAACGGCCGCATGGTGCTCCAGAGAGTCGATCGGGTCATCGGTAGTGCCGACCATTTTCACATTCATCTGCTGCATGATGCCGCGCGCGGAGAATTTATCCTGCGCCAGCAGCTCGTTGCATTGGTTCCAGATTTCATCAGCAGTCGCAGGAGAAAGCAGCTTACCTGTAATACCAAACGGGCGGCGTAATTCGAGGTGGGTCCAGTGGTACAGCGGGTTACCGATAGTGTGCGGAACCGTGGCGGCCCATGCGTCAAACTTCTCGCGATCGGACGCATCGCCGGTACACAAGCGCTCAGCGACGCCATTGGTACGCATCGCACGCCATTTGTAGTGATCACCCTTCAGCCAGATGTCATACAGGTTATTAAAACGGTAGTTTTCAGCGATTTGTTGCGGTGGTAAATGGCAGTGGTAATCGAAGATCGGCTGGTCTTTGGCGTAATCATGGTACAGACGGCGGGCAAATTCGGTGTCCAGCAGGAAATCTTCAGTCATAAACGGGGTCATTATCGTCTTCCTCTCAACGAGTGCGTCAGATTGCTTATGTTTTGATGTTGACAAAGTTATCACACCAATTTCCATACACTGAAGATATTTTCGTGAGTTAGATCAACAAATGGTGACAAAAAAATTACTCTCAAAGAGGTAAATCACGCGTCAAGCCGCGCCAGTGCTGGCTTTGCTGAATCGAAATAATGACCACACGAAGATTCACACTTTTGTGATGGCACTCACCTTTTAAAGCTGTATGACAAGTTATCTTTTGGCCGTCGCGATACATAAGCCGACGGAATGCAAATTACCGATGTATCACCATCGGATTGACCGGTACGGAAACCGAATTAGCACAATTATTGACATGGCAAAGTTCGGGGAGTACCGGCTTTTTTTCGGTCCCCCCTCGTAAAAGAACATCCTCCGCCCTGAACTGGAAGATGACCGCTCGTTCGCGGACATAACAAAACGATGAGGTTTTACATGCGTAAAATTAAAGGGTTACGTTGGTACATGATTGCACTGGTGACGCTTGGCACCGTGCTGGGTTACCTGACACGTAACACTGTGGCGGCAGCTGCGCCAACTCTGATGGAAGAGTTACACATCTCCACTCAACAGTATTCCTATATCATCGCAGCGTATTCTGCTGCTTACACCGTAATGCAACCCGTTGCCGGCTACGTGCTCGATGTGCTCGGCACAAAAGTTGGTTACGCGATGTTCGCCGTTCTGTGGGCCGTCTTCTGCGGCGCGACCGCACTGGCTGGCAGTTGGGGTGGACTGGCGCTGGCGCGTGGCGCGGTAGGTGCCGCTGAAGCCGCAATGATCCCTGCGGGTTTGAAAGCCAGTTCTGAATGGTTCCCGGCAAAAGAACGTTCAATTGCCGTGGGGTACTTTAACGTCGGCTCTTCTATCGGTGCGATGATTGCTCCGCCGCTGGTCGTCTGGGCAATCGTCATGCACAGCTGGCAGATGGCATTCATTATTTCCGGTGCGCTGAGCTTCATCTGGGCGATGTGCTGGCTTGTGTTCTACAAACACCCGCGCGACCAGAAAAAACTGTCTGATGAAGAACGTGATTACATTCTGAATGGTCAGGAATCACAGCATAAAAACGCGACCTCGAAAAAAATGTCGCTCGGTCAGATCCTGCGTAACCGCCAGTTCTGGGGCATCGCGCTGCCGCGTTTCCTGGCAGAGCCAGCCTGGGGTACCTTCAACGCCTGGATCCCGCTGTTCATGTTTAAAGTCTACGGCTTTAACCTGAAAGAGATTGCGATGTTTGCCTGGATGCCGATGCTGTTTGCTGACCTGGGCTGTATCGTTGGGGGCTACTTACCGCCGCTGTTCCAGCGCTGGTTCGGCGTTAACCTGATCGTTTCACGTAAAATGGTCGTCACCATGGGCGCATTGCTGATGATTGGCCCAGGGATGATTGGTCTGTTCACCAGCCCGTACATTGCTATCGCCCTGCTGTGCGTCGGAGGCTTTGCTCACCAGGCGCTGTCCGGTGCGCTGATTACGCTTTCTTCTGACGTATTTGGTCGTAATGAAGTGGCAACGGCAAACGGCCTGACCGGTATGTCCGCCTGGCTTGCAAGTACGCTGTTTGCACTGGTTGTTGGCGCACTGGCTGACACTATCGGCTTTAGCCCGCTGTTCGCCGTACTGGCGGTATTCGACCTGCTCGGCGCACTCGTTATCTGGACGGTCTTGCAAAACAAATCGGCCAGCGAGGTCGACTCGGGATCACAGACTGGCGATCCCGCTCCGCAAAATTAACCCGCTGTTTTTCATCAAGGGTATATAATGCGAAGCCGCCAGTTATCTGGCGGCTTTTTTATCGCCGCGAGTGGAGCAGTAATCGCAAAAGTGGTATAACAAATATAGTCTGCCGTATCATGCCTGGAGCGCATATGGAAATCACCGAACCACGACGTTTGTACCAACAACTTGCAGCTGATCTGAAAGAACGCATTGAGCAAGGCGTCTATCTGGTGGGTGACAAACTCCCTGCCGAGCGCTTTATCGCCGATGAAAAAAATGTCAGCCGTACCGTGGTTCGTGAAGCAATTATCATGCTCGAGGTAGAGGGTTACGTTGAGGTGCGCAAAGGATCGGGGATCCACGTCATTTCCAACCAACCCAGACATTATGTTGCGCCAGATGAAAACCTGGAATTTGCCAGCTACGGTCCTTTCGAGCTGCTCCAGGCGCGTCAGCTCATTGAGAGTAACATTGCCGAGTTTGCCGCCACGCAGGTGACCAAACAGGACATCATGAAGCTGATGGAGATTCAGGAGAAATCACGTAACGAAAAAAGCTTTCGTGACTCCGAGTGGGATCTCCAGTTCCATGTGCAGGTCGCCCTGGCAACGCAGAACTCGGCTCTGGCCGCGATTGTTGAAAAAATGTGGACTCAGCGTATTCACAACCCCTACTGGAAGAAATTGCACGACCACATCGACCTGCGCACGGTTGATAACTGGTGTGATGACCATGACCAGATCCTTCGGGCGCTGATTCGCAAAGATCCTCATGCCGCCAAACTGGCGATGTGGCAGCATCTTGAGAACACGAAGCAGATGCTGTTTAACGAAACCAGCGATGATTTTGAGTTCAATGCGGACCGTTATCTATTTACCGAAAATCCGGTCGTTCACCTCGATACAGCGGCTAACAGCGCAAAATAAACAATCTTATCAATGCAGGCGCGACCACGCGCCTGTTTCTGACACTTGGTAAGCGTTAGGTATAAAGTGTCAGCCTGTGTAAATCCTCTCGCCTCCCTCCATTGCGATAAGCAAAATCACAGTTCAACAACCGTAATTTCTATAACGGACTACGTTGACCTTTGTTACAATTAGATGCTGTTTGAATTTTTGTGTTTAAGAGCTTGCTAACTTCACAACTTTACAGGGAATAGTTCAGGCCGTGAATTTGTATCAAACCGCGAGTCATGTAAAAAATATTAATAAAATCGTGGTGTTACAAAACCCAGAAAACCGGCATGACGATAACCGATTCTCCAGGAATATTGAATGGAACTACTGACTCAATTACTAAATGCTTTATGGGCTCAGGATTTTGAAACGCTGGCCAATCCTTCCATGATTGGCATGCTCTATTTTGTACTCTTTACCATTTTGTTTCTGGAAAACGGACTGCTGCCAGCAGCCTTTTTACCTGGCGACAGTTTGCTGGTACTGGTCGGCGTACTTATTGCCAAAGGCGCAATGGGTTTTCCGCAAACGGTGCTATTACTCACCACCGCAGCCAGCCTCGGTTGCTGGCTCAGCTATATACAAGGTCGATGGTTGGGCAATACCCGCACAGTGCAAAACTGGTTATCTCATCTTCCTGCACATTACCATCAGCGTGCGCATCATCTGTTCCATAAGCATGGCTTGTCTGCGCTGCTGGTCGGTCGCTTTATCGCGTTTGTCAGAACATTACTGCCGACCATCGCAGGATTGTCCGGCCTGAACAATGCGCGCTTTCAGTTCTTCAACTGGATGAGCGGACTGCTTTGGGTCCTTATTCTCACATCGTTGGGCTATCTGCTTGGCAAAACACCGGTGTTTCTCAAATATGAAGATCAACTGATGTCTTGCCTGATGCTGCTTCCTGTGGTGTTACTGGTGTTTGGTCTGGCAGGTTCACTGGTTGTTCTTTGGAAAAAGAAATACGGGAACCGAGGGTAAATTATGCTGAAATCATGCATAACGCTCCGACGACTTGCCTGGTCCACCACTTTTATGTTGTTCATCGGCGCATTGCTCCTGACCTGGTCGGTCATTCGCCAGCAGGAGTCAACGCTTGCCATTCGTGCCGTAAACCAGGGAGCCAGCATGCCTGATGGCTTCTCTATCTGGCATCACCTGGATGCCAACGGCATTCGTTTTAAAAGCATCACTCCGCAAAATGACGCCCTGCTGATTACCTTTGATTCCAGTGCACAGAGCGCAGCGGCAAAGGTCGTACTGGATCGAACGTTACCGCACGGTTTCGTTATCGCTCAGCAGGATGATAATAATCAGGCGGTTCAGTGGTTATCCCGCTTACGTGAGACCCCACACCGTTTTGGTTAATTTCCAGGAATCTGAATTAGATCACTCACTTTGGTGATTTCACCGTTTAGCGCCTATGATTAATAAACTGGGTTTATGACCCAACGCTTTATTATTCTGGAGCATCGACCCTAAACGACGAGGTCGAATCACAATGGAAGGTTCAAGAATGAAATACCGCATCGCTTTGGCAATTAACCTTTTCGCTCTCAGTGCCGGCAGCTACGCCACCACCCTCTGTCAGGAAAAAGAACAAGACATTCAGCGGGAGATTAGCTATGCCGAAAAACACAACAATCAGAGCCGTATCAATGGGCTGAACAAAGCGCTGAGCGAAGTCAGAGCAAACTGTACTGACAGCAAACTGCGCGCCAACCATCAGAAAAAAATCGCCGAGCAGAAAAATGAGATTGCCGAGCGTCAACGTGACTTAGCCGAAGCTAAGCAAAAAGGCGATGCGGATAAGGTAGCAAAGCGTGAACACAAGCTTGCTGAAGCCCAGCAAGAGCTAAAAGAACTCGAGACCCGCGATTACTAAGTACGGTAACTAGCCACTCAACTGGAGAAAACTATGTCGAAAGATAATGCTACGGAAAACCTGCGCGCTGAGCTGAAATCTCTTGCGGATACGCTTGAAGAAGTACTTAGCTCCTCTGGCGATAAGTCGAAGGAAGAGATGAGTAAAATTCGCAGCAAAGCCGAACATGCGCTGCGCGAGAGCCGCCATCGTCTGAGTGAAACCAGCGATGTAATCGCCAAACAGACCCGTGAGGCCGCGGCTAAAGCCGATAACTACGTGCGCGAAAACCCATGGACAGGCGTCGGCATTGGCGCTGCAGTCGGTGTGGTGCTTGGTGTACTGCTGTCGCGCCGTTAACAATGGCTGATTCTCAACACGCACAAGGTCCAGGCAAAGGCGTACTGGGTATTGGACAGCGGATCCTGACGATTCTCGTTGAGATCGTAGAAACACGGCTGCGGCTGGCCGTCGTTGAGCTGGAAGAGGAAAAAGCCAATCTCATCCAGATCCTGCTGATGCTTGGGCTGACTATGCTGTTCGCGGCGTTTGGCCTGATGAGCCTGATGGTGCTTATCATCTGGGCCATTGACCCTCAATACCGCCTGAACGCCATGATTGCCACCACCGTTGTGCTGTTGCTGTTAGCGCTGATTGGCGGGATATGGACGCTGCGTAAAGCACGTAAAACAACGCTGCTACGCCATACACGCCAGGAACTCGCTAATGACAGGCAAGCCCTGGAGGATGATGCATAATGAGCAGCAAAGTCGAACGTCAAAAGCGTAAGGCGCAACTGCTTGGACAGATCCAGCAGCAACGGCTGGATCTGTCTGCTACTCGCCGCGACTGGCTGGAAGCCACCGAGGTCTACGATCGTGGCTGGAAGACGCTACTGAACCTGCGTGGCTGGGTGTTGGTCGGGAGCAGTATTATGGCGGTTCGCACCATCCGCAACCCGAATCTGCTGGTACGCTGGGCTAAGCGCGGCTTTAGCGTCTGGAGTATCTGGCGTCTGGTGAAATCGACCATCAGACAGCAGCAACTGCGCGGCTAATCCTTTCCTTACCCCCAACCTCAAAAATTTTGAAAAATACTGACAGTTTTCCTTGCTAACAATTCTCATTAAGCACGTTTATGATTCTCTCCATCGACAGCAACGACGCGCTCTGCAGCGTCGATGCACAAAAAAACACAATAAGCCGCCTGAGTGGTTTCCTGGAGAGTATGATGAAGAAATTAGAAGATGTTGGTGTACTGGTAGCGCGCATTCTGATGCCAATCCTGTTTATTACCGCAGGTTGGGGAAAAATCACCGGATATGCGGGTACCCAACAGTACATGGAAGCCATGGGCGTCCCAGGATTTATGCTGCCGCTGGTGATTCTGCTTGAGTTTGGCGGCGGTCTGGCAATTCTGTTCGGTTTCCTGACTCGTACAACCGCGCTGTTCACCGCAGGCTTCACATTGCTGACGGCGTTCCTCTTCCACAGCAACTTTGCGGAAGGTGTGAACTCTCTGATGTTCATGAAAAACCTGACCATCGCAGGCGGTTTCCTGCTGCTGGCTATCACCGGTCCAGGCGCATTTAGTATCGACCGTGTACTGAATAAAAAGTGGTAATCAAACTATACCCGTCATTCTTCAAGTTGCAGGTGTGTTGGCTTCACTCAGAAACCCCAGTCACATAGTTATCTATGCTCCTGGGAGTTTCTTCCCTTGCCGCCTTCCTGCAACTCGAATTATTTAGGGTATATACTTATTAAAAGACGAGGGGGTTTACTCCTCGTTTTGCTATCCGGGAGAGAGATAATGGGACAACTGATTGACGGCGTCTGGCATGACACCTGGTACGATACCAAATCAACCGGTGGAAAATTTCAACGTTCAGCATCGGCTTTCCGTAACTGGCTCACCGCGGATGGCGCGCCTGGCCCTACCGGTGAAGGTGGCTTTGCTGCCGAAAAAGACCGCTATCATCTGTACGTTTCTCTGGCCTGTCCGTGGGCGCATCGCACGCTGATTTTGCGCAAACTCAAAGGGCTGGAACCGTTTATTTCCGTTTCTGTTGTGCATCCGCTGATGCTGGAAAACGGCTGGACCTTTGACGATAACTTCCCGGCGGCAACCGGCGATACCCTGTATCAACACGAATTTCTTTATCAGCTCTATTTACACGCCGATCCGCACTACAGTGGTCGGGTCACCGTTCCGGTGCTGTGGGATAAAAAGAACCACACCATTGTCAGCAACGAATCTGCAGAAATCATCCGCATGTTTAACACCGCGTTTGATGCGCTGGGCGCCAAAGCCGGAGATTACTATCCCCCAGCCCTGCAAAGCAAAATCGACGAGCTGAACGGCTGGATTTATGACAACGTTAATAACGGCGTGTATAAAGCCGGATTTGCCACCAGTCAGGAAGCCTACGACGACGCCGTGGATAACGTCTTTCAATCTCTGGCACGACTGGAGCAGATCCTTGGGCAACATCGCTACCTGACCGGCGACCAGTTAACCGAGGCCGACATTCGCCTGTGGACCACGCTGGTACGCTTTGATCCCGTGTATGTCACCCACTTCAAGTGCGACAAACACCGGATTAGCGACTATCTGAACCTGTACGGTTTCCTGCGTGATATCTACCAGATGCCGGGTATTGCGGAAACCGTCAATTTCGATCATATCCGCAATCACTACTTCCGTAGCCATAAAACCATTAACCCGACCGGCATTATTTCTGTTGGGCCGTGGCAGGACCTCAACGAACCTCATGGGCGTGACGAGCGTTTCGCATGATTTACACAGGCCCCCATTTGGGGGCTAAATAATTAATACCGTAAATATTTACCATCATTTCATTCACAGCTATTCTTAATTTGATTACTTTAAAAACAAGTAATTGAATGCAGAACGAGGCAAAAATGGATTGGTATTTAAACGTATTAAAGAATTACTTTGGTTTTGGTGGCCGCGCACGTCGTAAAGAATACTGGATGTTTGTGCTGGTCAACATCATCTTCACATTCGTGCTGGGTATTCTGGACAGAATGTTTGGCTGGGAGCGAGCCGGTGGAGAAGGCATATTAACGACGATTTACGGGGTTCTGGTCTTTATTCCGTGGTGGGCGGTACAGTTCCGGCGTTTACATGACACCGATCGTTCAGCCTGGTGGCTACTGGTGCTGCTGATCCCGATCGTAGGATGGCTGGTGATCATCATTTTCAACTGTCAAAACGGGACTCAGGGGAGTAACCGCTTCGGGCCCGATCCCAAACAGTTATCCTGACGTAGCATATGTAGATGCCTGATGGCGCTGCGCTTATCAGGCCTACAACATACTCCGTCTTCCAGGCCGGATAAGGTGCTTCGCACCGCATCCGGCGTAACAGTCAGGCTATTTACCCGCAAACAGCTTGGGGATTTCCCGCAGACACCAGGATTTCGCCTCGCCCATGCTGTCACGACGCCAGGCCATAATAATATCTATCTCGCTTGTCGATTCCGGACTAACGACCCGCAGCCGACCAGCCGCAATATCCTCTTCCACCAGCGGGTACGGCATCGTCGCCACGCCAAGTCCTGCCAACAGCGCCTGACGTTTATCTTCTATCGTACTCACCGTCAGACGCGGCTGCTTATCAAGCAGTTGAACCGTCAGCACCGGACGTTCACGGGCGGTATCCGCCACCGCGATCCCACGGTATTTAACGCGGGTGACTTCCGATAACGGTTCCGGCTCCTGATGGATGGGATGATCCGGGGCCGCTACATAGACGTTCATCAGCGAGTACAGCTTGCGCGAGTTGATTTCTGAGGATGAGCGAAAATGCATATCCGGCGCAATCACGATATCCGCCCGCCCCTGCTCAAGACGCTCCCACGCCCCCGCCAGAACTTCGGTAATAACGGAAAGCTGGGTATTGGCCTTCCCGGCAAGCCTGTCGATCAGCGGGAAAAACGCCGCCGTCGGCACCAGCGCTTCGGTAACGATAGTCAGATGCGTTTCCCAACCGCGAGCCAATGCTTCGGCATCGGTAGTCAGTTTATCCGCAGCTTCCAGCAGTACGCGCCCGCGCTCCAGCAACATACGCCCAACGTTAGTGAATTTTGTGCGGTGGCCTGAACGGTCAAACAGCACCACGTCCAGCTCTTCCTCCAGCTTCTGCATGGTATAGCTAAGTGCGGAAGGAACGCGTCCCAGTTCGTCTGCCGCAGCAGCAAAACTACCGCGTCTGTCTATTGCGTCCATGACGCGTAACGCTTCAAGCGTTAAAGCCCTTTCTTTGGCCATCTCGTTCTCATTCAGGAAATTTGAACATACCGGGCAGAATATCTGGCTAACAATGCAGCGTCTAGCCATTTAACATAAAAGGAAGTAAAGAGAGGTCAAGAACTATGATTACTACCCGTACAGCCAAACAATGCGGGCAAGCAGACTACGGCTGGCTGCAGGCCCGTTATACCTTCTCCTTTGGACACTATTTTGATCCTAAACTGCTGGGTTATGCCTCGCTGCGTGTTCTGAACCAGGAAGTTCTGGCACCGGGGGCCTCTTTCCAGCCACGGACCTATCCGAAGGTGGATATCGTCAATCTGATCCTCGAAGGGGAAGCGGAGTACCGAGACAGCGAAGGCAACCATATCAAGGCCAAAGCAGGTGAAGTTTTGCTGCTCGCGACACAGCCCGGGATTAGCTATAGCGAACACAATATCAGCAAAGACAAACCGTTAACCCGGATGCAGCTCTGGCTGGACGCCTGCCCGCAGCGTGAAAACGCCTGTGTACAGAAAGCCATGCTGAGCACCGGTAAGCATCAGTTGCTGGCCTCGCCGGACGGTGAACAAGGCAGCCTGCATCTGCGCCAACAGGTATGGGTACACCACGTTGAGCTGCAGCAAGGTGAATCGTTGAGTTTTCAGTTACATGGGCCACGTGCTTATTTACAGTCGATTCACGGCAGATTCCATGCGGTGACGTCTGGCGCCGAAAAAGAAGCGCTCACCTGTGGCGATGGGGCATTTATTCGTGACGAAACTAACATAACGTTAGTCGCCGATACCCCGCTGCGCGCTTTGCTGATAGATTTGCCCGTATAGTCAGGGAAAACAATGGAGTACGACTATTGAGCAAGAAATCATCAAAAAAACGCCAACCTCAGGTTGAGCCGAAAAAACAGGAAACAGTTACCTTCGGCTATGAAGAAATGTTGACAGAGCTGGAAGCGATTGTGGCCGATGCCGAACTACGGCTGGAAGACGAAGAAGCCGCCTGAACAGGCGGCTTAGACTTATGCCGGGTGGCGGCAATGCCTTACCCGGCCTACAGATTAATGTGCCTTACTGGCCATGATCTCAATAATCTGCTTGTCGGTTTCCTGCATTGAACGACACGCCAGCGCACACAGGTTAGCGATAGATTGCTCCACGTTATGTGCCACAATCCCTTCGTTGCCGGTTACAGCAGTATCATCCAGCGCCATCAGTACCGCTTTCCACGCCGCGGAAGCACTGGTTGAGACTTTCATCGCGCAGCTGTTTGAAGCGCCATCGCATATCATTCCGCTCACGTCACCAATCATGCTGCTGATCGCCATCGCGATGGTGTTGTAGCGACCATCTACGATCCATGCCATCCCCGCAGCTGCCCCCATCGCCGCCGTGGTTGCTGCACACAGTGCAGACAAACGCGGAAGCTGATGATGGATGTAGATAGCGCTCAGATGAGACAACATTAGCGCACGTGCCAGTTTCTCCTCATCCGCGCCAAAGTGCTCGGCCACCACCATCACCGGAACAGTCGCGGTAATGCCCTGATTACCGGAGCCGGAGTTGCTCATGGCCGGCAGCGTCGCCCCGCCCATTCGCGCATCCGACGCCGCACTGGTACGGATCAGAATAGAGGTGGAGAGATCGTTCGCCAGCAGGCCACGCGCACACTGCTTCTCAAGCGTGGTTCCGATGTGCAAGCCCCAGTTACCGCGCAGCCCTTCCTGAGACAGCGCACCGTTCAGTTTTGCCGCATCGAGGATAAAGCGGATCGACTCAAACGGTACCGCATTCACGAACGCCAGAATCTCTTCCAGCGAGGTGTGAGACAGTATCGCCAGCGGCGACTCCTGTTCCTCTTCCTGAGCATTCTGTTCTGTGGTGAACACTACGCCCTTATTGGTCTCGATGTGCACAATGTTGGTATGACCGCCCACAATCGTCACGCACGCCCATCCTTCAGCGCTGTAAACCTTCGCGCGGGAAAAGAGGATGTCCTCGCAAGGCTCCTGCAGCATCACCGCAACCTTGCCAGCGCTCAGCATCGCTTTCGCATCGGCGATCGCTTGTGGCGACGCATCTTTCAGTACCTCTAAACCGGCACGGGCATTTCCCCCCAGCGCACCCAGCGCCGCCGCGACAGGTAACCCGACCATTCCGGTACCCGGCACGGTAACACCCATGCCGTTTTTCATCAGGTTCGGTGAGACCCACGCGTCAATGCGTTCAACCGCGCCGTCCAGCTCAGAGGATGCAACCGCCGCCGCCAGAGCCAGAGAGATAGGTTCTGTACAGCCCAACGCAGGCTTAACTTCTTCCTGCACCGCGCGGATAAAACTATCCCATAATGGATTCAATGTAGTCTCAAACATAACAACAACCTTTGCTCAAATATCTCAGGAAAATGCCAGGAACGGAGAAACGCACAACAGCAGGCCCGTGAAAATAATCAGATACAGGGAAGCGCCTTTGTATTTGTGCAGTGCAGGAACTTTGTAGACCAGCCAGGCCGGGATCAGACAACCCACCATGCCGAAGATAGGGCTACAAATAGAGGTGAAGCTCAGCACCGGCGCGTTGAGCACAATTGCGCTCCAGGCCAGCAGGATGGCAAAAATCATAATGCCGCGCTGAACAAAGGTTTCGTTGATTTTCTCAGCAGGCATATAGCGGCGCAGAATGTTCATCACGATCCCTTGAGTCGCTTCACGGAAACCTAAGTAGACACCGAAGAAAGCGGTCATAACGGCGAATATGTTCAGAATAACGCTGACGATTTTCACCCAGCCAGCACCCGCACCATTGATAAATTGCGCGGCAATAGCCAGAGCGGAAATGTTCTGCTCATAAGCTTTAACCGCTTCGTCGTGGCCCATCGCCAACGTGAAGGAAACAGCGTAGAAAAAGACGGTAACAAACAGAATACCGAACGCGATGTTCATGGCACGCAGGGCTTTATGGCGCGCCACTTCGATGGATTTGTTGCGTGAACGGTATGAGATAACCATCGGGCTTAAGGTCTGAATAAACAGAATCGAGGTCAGCGTAAACGGCAGAGTGATGATCGCATTTTTGATCAGCAGCGCCATCGGCGGCAGTGAACCTGCGTTATGCAGATGCCACATCCCTACCATCGACACGCCAAGCGCTGCCACAACCAGCAGCTTGGTCATTACCATGCCGGTGGAGATTTTAAACAGCATTTGTTCCCCGCGTGACGAGATAGCCACCAGGATGCAAATCAGTACCAAGCCATAGAACGGGCTGTCGGACAGTAAACCTTCCGTCACACCAAACGTGTGCAGATAGGAGGCGCTGTCATTGGTGATGGCGGTGGAATAAACGAACATCCAGATAACCAGCATCACAAAATACAACGCACCTAACAGGATGCCCCAGTTCTTACCCAGATAGCCGCTGATCACGCTCGGGTAGTCTTTACACTCTGGGGACTCAGCCAGCGTGTTGATAAACAGGCGCTGGAACAGGTACATGGCAGGGTAGCCGATGATAGAGGAGAGCAAGAACACCCACAGCCCCATCAATCCTACCTGGACAGGAAGAAAAACAATCCCCGCGCCAATTGCCATACCGATACTCATAATGACCCAGCCGGTGTCCGTGCTGTCGAACTTAATGGCTTCACGCCATTCGCTTTCGGTCATTCCCGCCCGACGTGCCGGAGCAGATGCGTCGAGTATTACGCTACTATTCGTTGCCGTTTCCATAATTTCCCGCTCAATGTGTAGGTAGAGGTTTTTATATTTTTTTCTTACTGCATCAATGCGATACGCAGTACTTAGGTGCAGGTGAGCTATTGGAGTAATGAAGAAATCATACGCGCAGGATCAGAGAAAAACTTCACAAACAAACCCCTGTAATTTCTAAAAGTTAAGAAATATTTTCTCTTTTATATGCATATATAGTATTTAAATTCTATTTTTGAAGCAGATCACAACAAAAAATGCGCGCTAAAGTGCTAATGCTGATCAGTTAACACCTCACCTTCTGCGTTTTTTGTTAAAACAGCAAAACAGATTTAACTGGAAGTCAGAGGGTTGAAGCGATGACCCCGGTCCGGCTGAAAATCGATGAGGCGTTGACGGCTGACCGGGACTGCCCGCAGGGATGCGGGCAGAGGGGACGGCCTGCATGGATGCAGGCTCGGCCCCGACCCGACAGGCAGACGGAATAAGACGAATAGCTCGCGCAGCGACGATTTTCCCGCCGGGAGCCTGGGATGCAAGGGAGGCGGCGGCGCTTACGCCTTATCCGGCCTACAAACGCACCCTTTCATCTCAGGTACAGACCACTTTAATCGCCAGACCACCGCGTGACGTTTCGCGATATTTGTCGTTCATATCTTTGCCCGTTTCATACATGGTCTCGATCACTTTATCGAGCGAAACGCGTGGCTCAGATGTGCGACGTAGCGCCATACGCGCGGCGTTGACGGCTTTTACCGCGTTTATCGCATTACGTTCAATACACGGTATTTGCACCTGTCCAGCAACCGGATCGCAGGTCAGCCCCAGGTTATGCTCCATGGCGATTTCAGCCGCAATACAAACCTGCGACGGGCTACCGCCGAGCAACTCGGTCAGCCCGGCTGCCGCCATTGAACAGGCTACGCCAATTTCACCCTGGCAGCCGACTTCGGCACCAGAAATAGAGGCGTTCATTTTATACAGCGCCCCTATCGCCCCCGCGGCCAGCAAGTAGCGGGCAATGGAGTTTGCATTCACCGGACGGCGGAACTTGTCGTAATAGGCCAATACGGCAGGGATAATTCCACATGCGCCGTTGGTCGGTGCCGTCACAACCCGGCATCCGGCGGCGTTTTCTTCGCTCACGGCCAGCGCGAACATGTTGATCCAGTCGATAACGTTCATCGGGTCGCTGGACAGGTTATCGCTGGAAACCAGCAACCGGCGTAATGCCACGGCGCGGCGCGGGACGTTAAGCGGGCCAGGCAGAACGCCTTCGGTGTTCATGCCGCGCTCAATCCCGGCGTGCATGACATCCCAGATGGCGGCAAAACCAGCATCGATTTCTTCTTTACTGCGCATCGCCAGCTCGTTTTGCATCATCAGGCCGGAAACAGACAGCCCGTTGCGCTCACACAGTTTCAGCAGTTCGCTGGCGGAATGAAAATTGTAGGGCACGTGTGCTTCAACATCATGCGCCTGACCAAATTGCTCCTCTTCAACGATAAAACCACCGCCGACGGAGTAATAGGTTTTGCTTAATAGCGTCTCGGTGCCGTTCCATGCGGTGATACGCATGCCATTTTCATGGCGCGGCAGCGTTTCGGCGTGAAAGAGGATATTTTTGTCTGGGGAGAAATCGACAATATGCGTGCCCTCTGCAACCGGTAAACGTCCGGTACGGGCCACTTCCTGAGTAAAACCAGCGATAGAATCTATATTAACGTTTTGCGGACTGTTACCGGCCAGTCCCATCATGATGGCGACATCTGTCGCATGACCTTTTCCGGTCAGGGAAAGTGATCCATAAAGATCGACCACAATATGCGTAGCCTTGGGGAGTTCCCCGCTGCTGACCAACAGATCGATAAAGCTTTTACCTGCGTTCATTGGCCCCACGGTATGGGAGCTGGAAGGTCCAATGCCAATCTTAAAAATATCGAATGCGCTAATCATATCCACACCCTCGGATTGCCGTTCAGTGAAGACCAGGTTTCACACTCATTAAGGATCGGGGCGATCCTGAGATCGCCCCGCAAGGGATTACAGCGTGTCGCCACGTACGGCGATGGCTTCAATCTCCAGCTTCACATCCTTTGGTAAGCGGGCGACCTGCACGCAACTGCGCGTGGGGTAGATTGCCTTATGCTCATCAAAGAACTGCTGGTACACCTGATTAATGGTGGCGAAGTCGTTCAGGTCAGAAACGAAAACGGTCGTCTTCACGATATCGCTCACTTTCAAACCTGCGGACTCGACGATCGCTTTCACGTTTTCCAGGCTTTGACGCGCCTGATCGGCCACGTTTTCAGCCACTTCACCGGTCTGTGGACACACCGGGATTTGACCTGACGTCAACACCATGCTGCCCAGATCCACACCCTGTACGTAAGGCCCAATCGCCCCTGGCGCACATTCGGTTGCAATTACTTTTCTCATAGTCCCTCCGGCGTCAGAGCGCCTGGGTGAAAGTACGTGAAATAACATCCTGCTGCTGTTCGCGGGTCAGCGCGTTGAAGCGCACCGCATAACCAGATACGCGGATCGTCAGGTTCGGATAGTTTTCCGGGTGCTCAATGGCATCCATCAACATTTCACGGTTCATAACGTTAACGTTTAGATGCTGACCACCTTCCACATGTGCTTCATGGTGGAAGTAACCGTCCAGCAGACCGACCAGGTTGGTTTTACGCACTCCATCCTCTTTGCCCAGCGCTGCCGGCACAATGGAGAAGGTGTACGAGATACCGTCTTTGGCATAGGTGAACGGCAGTTTGGCAACCGAGGTTAACGACGCCACCGCACCTTTACGATCGCGGCCGTGCATCGGGTTCGCCCCTGGCGCAAACGGCGTACCTGCGCGACGTCCGTCAGGCGTGTTACCGGTTTTCTGTCCGTACACCACGTTGGAGGTAATGGTCAGAATGGACTGCGTCGGCACCGCGTTACGGTAGGTTGGCAACACCTTAATTTTCTTCATAAAGCGTTCGACCAGGTCGCAGGCAATGCTGTCTACGCGCTCGTCGTTGTTGCCGTATTGCGGATAGTCGCCTTCGATTTCGAAATCAACTGCCAGACCATTTTCATCACGAATCGGTTTCACGCGAGCATATTTGATAGCCGACAGAGAATCCGCCGCCACGGACAGACCCGCCATACCACAGGCCATCGTGCGATAGACATCACGATCGTGCAGCGCCATCAGAGAAGCTTCGTAGCTGTACTTGTCGTGCATGTAGTGGATGATGTTCAGCGCGCTGATGTACTGCACGGCCAGCCAGTCCATAAAGTGGTCCAGGCTCTCCATCACCGTGTCGTAGTCCAACACGTCACCCATCAGCGGTGCCGTTTTCGGCCCGACCTGGATTTTCAGCTTCTCATCCACGCCGCCGTTGATTGCATACAGCAACGTTTTGGCGAGGTTGGCACGCGCCCCGAAGAACTGCATTTGCTTGCCGATAACCATCGGGCTGACGCAGCAGGCAATGGCATAGTCATCGCTGTCAAAGTCGGCACGCATCAAATCGTCGTTTTCATACTGCAAAGACGAAGTGATGATAGACACCTGGGCGGCGTACTTTTTGAAGGCTATCGGTAGCTGCTCAGACCACAGCACCGTCAGGTTCGGCTCAGGTGCCGGGCCCATGGTGTGTAGCGTATGCAGGTAGCGGAACGAGTTTTTCGTCACCAGCGTGCGGCCATCCAGTCCCATACCGCCGATAACTTCGGTCGCCCAGATTGGGTCGCCTGAGAACAGGGTGTCGAATTCCGGCGTACGCAGGAAGCGCACCATACGGATCTTCATAATGAAGTGGTCGATCAGCTCCTGCGCCTGCTGCTCGTTTAAAATTCCCGCTTTGAAATCGCGCTCAATGTAGATGTCGAGGAACGATGCGGTACGGCCCAGCGACATAGCGCCACCGTTCTGAGATTTCACCGCAGCCAGGTAAGCAAAGTACACCCACTGCACCGCTTCCTGCGCATTACGCGCCGGACGGGAGATATCGCAGCCGTATTTCGCCGCCATTTCCTGCATTTGCAGCAGGGCGCGACGGTGTTCAGACAGCTCTTCGCGCAGACGAATCGTGGCTTCAAGATTCTGGCCCCACTCCAGGTTCGACTGGAGATCGGCAAACTGCAGTTCACGCTCACGCACCAGATAGCGGATACCGTACAGCGCGACGCGGCGGTAGTCACCGATGATACGGCCACGACCGTAACCATCCGGCAGACCGGTCAGCACGCCGGATTTACGGCAGCGCAGCATATCCGGAGAGTAGGCATCGAATACGCCCTGGTTATGGGTTTTACGCAGTTCAGTAAACTGGTATTCAAAATCAGCATCCATCTCACGACCATAAGCATCAAAAGAGCTTTTGATCATGTTGATGCCGCCAAACGGATGCAGAGCACGCTTGAGCGGCTTATCCGTTTGCAGACCGACGATTTTTTCCAGTTCTTGTTCAATATAACCCGCATCATGCGCGGTTATCGTGGTAGCAATATTGGTATCGAAATCAACCGGCGCGTGCGTCGAGTTTTCAATACGGATGCCCGCCATGACTTTTTCCCACAATGCAGTGGTCGCAGGCGTTGCTTCGGCGAGGAAAGATTCATCCCCTTCATAAGGCGTATAGTTGTGCTGAATAAAATCACGGACATTAATTTCTTCTTTCCAGTCCGTACCTTTAAAGCCATTCCAGGCTTCGGCATACAGCATATCGCTGGTATCGATATTTACCTTCATGAAAAATAATCTCTCTGCTGAAATTTAATTATGCAAATTCTACTGGTGTATTAATTTTGCCTAAGGCAATGGCATCACGCGCAATCATTTTCTCTTCATTTGTGGGAATAACCGCACAAATAACATGAGCATCTTTATTAGAGATAATTCTTTCGCCATGGGAATTTGGCAGGCTATTCATTTCGCTGTCGATATTCACCCCCAAAACGGCGAGATGTTCAATAACCAGACGACGAATTAATACCGAGTTCTCACCAATTCCGCCGGTGAAAATAATCCCATCAAGACGATGCAGCGATGCGGCATGTCCGGCGATATGGCGAGCAATACGATGCACAAACGTTTTAATCGCCAGCTGCGCACGCTCATGTCCTTCGTGCCAGGCTTTTTCTAACGTACGTAAGTCAGAGGACAAACCGGAAATACCCAGTAAACCGGACTCTTTATTCACTACGCGCTCAAGGTCGCTCAGCGTCTGGTTGGTTTCGCTGGCAATCCACGCCATCGCGCCGAAATCGACGTCGCCGCTGCGTGTGCCCATCATCAGCCCTTCCAGCGGCGTCATGCCCATTGAGGTATCAACGCTCTGTCCATTACGTACCGCACAGATTGACGCGCCGTTCCCCAGGTGCGCCACAACCAGACCGGAGTCATCATGTTGCAGCTCGAGAAGCTCATGCGCTCGCTGAGAAACATAGCGGTGCGACGTGCCGTGGAAGCCATAACGACGAACGCCCAACTCCTCAAAATATTTCCATGGTAAACCGTACAGATAGGCTTCTGGGGCCATCGTCTGGTGGAAGCTGGTATCAAATACCGCGACCTGCTGCACGCCTGGGAAAAGGTGCTGAGCAGATTCGATCCCACTCAGGTTCGCATAATTATGTAACGGAGCTAGCGGCGATACCCGACGAATATTATCGATAACTTCGTCAGTAATAATTGCTGATTCGGTAAAGATATTTCCGCCGTGGGCAATGCGGTGGCCAATTAAGGCCACACTGTCCATTAAATTACGTTTCTCTAGTTCAACGGCAATTGCTTTTAATGCGTCTTCGTAGCTGTGGTGAGCCAGCTTAGCTGGCTCTCCCCCATTAATTGCTATGAACGCATTTTCAGAGTTAATACCGTCTGCGATCCCCGCCATTAAAACTTCACAGTTTGCTGCATCCAACACTGAGAATTTAATGGAAGACGAACCACAGTTAATAACCAGTACTACCGGAAACTCATTCATTTCACTACTCCGCTCATCCTGAGCTTAAGGATTAAAACAGTTTGTAGACGATGTTCAGGATGGTCAGCAGACCAATCACGGTAACAAACACGTTATCCAGACGGCCACGGTATTTCGCCAGTGATGGCGCTTTACGGATGGCATACATCGGCAGCAGGCAGAGCAGAGAGGCAATAATCGGCGCGCCCATTGCTTCAATCAGGTCCAGGATGTTCGGGTTGGCGTAAGCCACAACCCAGGTGGATCCCATGATGAAGATCATGCTGATGGTATTAAGTTTGCCGGCAGAAACTTTCGTTTTATCGCCTTTGTAACCAAACTTCAGCACCAGACCGTTCAGACCTTCCAGCGTGCCCAGATAGTGGCCGAAGAAAGATTTGAAGATAGCAACCAGGGCGATGATTGAAGCACCGTACTCCAGAACAGTTGCGAAGGTGGACTTCGTACCGGACAGTGAAGCGAAGTGGTTTGCCAGGTAAGACAGCACAGGAATGTTTTGCGCTTTCGCATCCGCCATGTTTGCCGGAGAGAGCGTGAACAGGCAGCTAAAGGCGAAGAACATTACTACCGCAACCATCAGCATACTGGCGCGGGAGATGATTTTAGAACATTTCTGCTCGGTGAATTCGCGACCGTAATCTTTCTCATACTCTTCGCGTTTAGAGACGACGAAGGAAGAAACGATTGGCGAGAAGTTGAAAGAGAACACCATGATGGAAATACCCAGCCATACGGTAACCAGGATGCCGTCATGGCCAGTCAGGGCGATATTGCTGAGATCAACCTGATCGATAACCGCAGAGTTCCAGTAAGGGATCAGGGACAGAGAGATAAGCACCAGGCTGGCAATGAACGGCCATACCAGGTAGCTCATCACTTTAACCATCAGATCTTTACCAAACCAGATGACGAATGCCATCAGCAGCAGCAGGAACAACGCCACGAAGCCACGGTTCAGCGCGGGCATCTGCAGCTGGTTTTCCCAGAAGGTCATAAAGGTGTTGGTAATGGTGACGCCATAAATCCACAGCAGCGGACAAATCGCAAAGAAGTAGAGGAACGTGATAACCACGCCGCCCGTTTTACCAAAGTGCTCTTCAACCGTTTCTGTGATGTTGCCGGAAGGGTTAGAACCGGAAAGACACAGGCGTGCCAGCGCACGGTGGCAATAGAAAGCGATGGGGTATGCTAACACCAGCATGATCAGAATGGGGATCAGTCCGCCAAAACCTGCGCGGATAGGGAAGAACAGCACCCCAGCGCCGATGGCTGTACCAAATAAACCCAGTGTCCAGGTGGTGTCCGATTTGCGCCAGGACGACTGTTTTGTCTGGCTGGATACAATGCTATCAGTAGTACTCATATCCTATCCTCAACGAAGTATATTAAGCGTCAACTAAACCAGTAATTTGAGATACACGAGAAAGGTCGATATTACCGCCAGAAATAATGCTGACTGTTTTTCTGTTCTGGATATAGCTATCTAATTTCCCGCTTAATAATGCTGCGCATGCCAGCGCGCCGGCACCTTCAGTCACAACTTTATTTCGCTGAATTAATGCCACCATGCTGTTGCGAATTTCATCTTCGCTGACCAGGACAATGTCATCCACCAACTCACGAACAATTTCATACGTTAAAGTACCCGGGCGGGAAACGTCACAACCATCCGCCAGGGTGCCGGTCGTTCGGTGCGTGGTTATTTCTCCAGCGTGGAAAGAAGCCGCCATGCCGTGAACGTTTTCAGACTGTACGCCAATAATTTTAATGGTCGGGTTAATAGATTTAATTGCCACCGCAATACCAGCAATCAGTCCACCACCGCCAATTGGCACAATCACGTTATCGACATCGTACAAGTCTTCCAGAATTTCCAGACCAATAGTGCCCTGACCAGCAATAACTTTTGGGTCATCATAGGGTGGAATAAAGATGCGGCCTTCAGTTTCCACAATCTCGCTAACCTTAGCGATGGTGTCGTTGAAGTTGTCGCCGTGCAGCACAACTTCTGCGGAATAATCGCAGGTTGCCGCTACTTTAGACTTCGGTGCGCCTTTCGGCATCACCACTTTGCCGTCGATTCCGAGCATAGCGCAGGAGAGAGAGACACCTTGCGCATGGTTACCTGCAGAGCAAGCCACCACGCCCTTACATCTTTCAGCTTCGGTTAATGAACTGAGCTTGTTAAAAGCACCACGGATTTTAAATGAACCGGTACGCTGCATGTTTTCAAACTTGAGGAAAATTTCCCCTTTGCAACGTTCACTAAAATAGTTAGAGCGAGGCATTCCCGTTTTATAAATTTTCCCCGCAAGTCTTTTTTTCGCTTCGAGGATATCTTCAATTGCAACTGGGAGATCGTATGTAATGTGCATTAGAACCTCTTACCTGGGTATTAAAGTAAATAGATAGCCGTGACCATTGTCAGATATAGACAAATGGCGTTTATTTCGTGTTAAAACAAATTCAATCTTTAATCAATTTCAATTAATTGCCTTCGTCTCCGACAATTATATGATGAATACTCTTTGGCTAATTCCACCAAAATAGATGCTGCTTTTTTAATTCGATAATTTTTCGACCACACGGCGGCATAACGCGCGACGGGTAAGGTTTCTTCTACCGGGATAGTAATAAACTGGTTTGAGCCAAACGGTGTGGTCATATCGCAGGGAATTACTGTTAAGAAATCAGCATTGAGAACAAGATTATAAATCGTAACGACAGAGTCTGTTTTAACGATGTTTTCACTGCTGATGCCATTATTCTGTAACGTGGTAAGAAGTTCGCTGTAGTACCCCATATTCGTTTGTGGCAACACCCACTGTTCGTTTTTCAACGCGCTCAGCGAGGTGATGCCGGTGCATGTTCGGGACTTGCTGGCAACCAGGATAAAGTCTGACTCAAAGAGCGGCTCAACATGCAGATCGTGCAGTTTCATCTCATCACTCAGCGTACCGATGGCGAAATCCAGCCGTCCGTCACGAATCGCCGGTAAGAAGGAGGAGAGCTGAGCTTCATACATAGAAACCTGCGCTTTCGGGAACACTTCTTTGAATTTTTTAATCATGCCGGACATGATGGTGAAGGCAATCAGTGAAGGAAAGCCAAACGACACATCAACGACCGCATTGCTCGTCATACTGTTCATCTCATCAACCATGTTTTTCATTTCACGGGTAATAGATTCAGACCATGAGAGCATCACCTGACCTGCCTGAGTCAATGTCACACCAGTATTTTTACGTACAACTAACTCAATACCAAAATAAGCCTCAACATCATTGATGATTTTACTGACAGCGGGTTGGGTTAAACCTAATTCTTTTGCAGCTGAGCCGATAGAACCGCTTCTAATGACTTCCTGAAAGACCACTAAGTGCTGTGTTTTAGGGAGTGTAATAGTATTCATATCGACCTGCGTTAATTACTTTGTTGACGGCAGGAAGTGTACCAAATTAAGCGAACAAGGATATGTGCTACCCCTCACAAATCCCCTTGACTTACATTTTGTAAGACTATCGTTAAAATTTAAATCACTTAATAATCATATAGATATGAATTATCGATCTCACTTTATCCTGATTTTAGTCAAAAAAAGATGGGGGGGTAACGATTTTTTATGGCTATAACCCCCCCATTTTTCCCACTATTTTTTAAAACCATGAAAGGCTATATTTCAATCAATTACAGAACAATTATCAGGCAAGATGGCGCTTAAATTTAATAAACAACTTATCAAATTTAATTATATTTTAATGATTATGGCGATTAAATAACGTTATGCATCACATTTTTTCGCCATATTTGTTTGTAAAGAAACATTGCATTTATTAAAATTCAATCTAAAAAACACAAACAATTATCATATGCAACATTATATTAACACTGATTTTGTGCAATTTATTAGCAAGTAATTTTGTGACGGCGATCGATTGCGTTCGATTATTCTCGAGAAAAACGTATCGCACAGTGTTTTGTGTTGGTCGTCACAAAATTAGAAATATCCACCGACACATTCCCCTCAGATAAAAGAAATTCGGTGCATAAATAATAGGGATATAAAAATTAGATAAGAAGGAAATAAGCGCCTGCATCCTCGAAAACCAATCTCAATGCTCGCTGTAAAACCTCTGCCGGATGGCGGTGTAAACACCTTATCCGGCCTACAAAACCAGTCTCTCCCCCAGTAGGCCTGATAAGCGCAGCGCCATCAGGCATGGCAACCTGCCCAGAAAGCAAAAAAACCACCGAGGCGGAGTTTTATTAAAGAGTGAAGCTGACCGATAAGGCGCGTTCTTTTGAGCATAACGTCGTGGACAGTCATTCATCTGGCTTACCCAGAAAGCAAAAACCCCGCCGAAGCGGGGTTTTATAAAGAGTGAAGCTGACCGATAAGCCGGGTTCTGTCGTGGACAGTCATTCATCTAGGCCAGCAATCGCTCACTGGCTCAAGCAGCCTACCCGGGTTCAGTACGGGCCGTACCTTGTGAACCCCTATTTGGCCTTGCTCCGGGTGGAGTTTACCGTGCCACGGACTGTTACCAGCCGCGCGGTGCGCTCTTACCGCACCCTTTCACCCTTACCTGATCCCACTTGCGTGGGCCATCGGCGGTTTGCTCTCTGTTGCACTGGTCGTGGGTTTCCCCCCCAGGCGTTACCTGGCACCCTGCCCTATGGAGCCCGGACTTTCCTCCCCTCCGCCCGTCTCCCCCGAAGAGGACGACGACGAAGCGGCGACTGTCTGGTCAGCTTCGGCGCGCAGTATAGAGGGTTTGCGGGGCAATGTCACCCCGCACTGCGCATTCCTATCGCTAACGTGGCAGCGATGTTTCTTGAGGCGCGATAAATATTATCAAATGCCCCACGGAAGGCCTCTTCCAGCGTGCTGATGCTGGTCAATACGCTAAACACCGCATCGATACCATATTGATGCACTATCTCCACATCGCGCGTCAGGCTGCCGCCAATACCAATAACCGGCTTGTGGTACTTCTTCGCGACATTCGCCACGCCTACCGGCACTTTGCCGTGAATGCTCTGGCTGTCGATCCGCCCTTCGCCGGTCACCACCAGCGTACAGTCGTGAATATGCTCTTCCAGATTGAGCGCCTGGGTCACAATCTCGATACCGCTGCGTAGCTCGGCGCCTAAAAAAGCCATTAATGCCGCGCCCATTCCGCCTGCCGCACCGGAGCCTGGCACATCTTTCACATCAACCCGCAGAGACTTTTTAATAATGTCGGCATAATGAGACAGATTACGGTCCAGTTCGAGAATGCGTTCTTCCGTCGCCCCTTTCTGCGGGCCAAAAATGCGCGAAGCGCCAGAATCGCCGATGAGTGGATTAGTCACATCACAGGCCACGCGAATGGAACAGGTTTTTAAGCGCGGATCCAGACCCGAGATATCGATGGAGTTCAGACTCATCAGGCTTCCACCACCATAGCCAATTTCTGTCCCGTTGGCGTCGCAAAGTTTTGCCCCCAGCGCCTGCACCATACCCGCGCCACCGTCGTTGGTGGCACTGCCGCCGATGCCAATAATGATGCTCTGCGCACCGCTATCCAGCGCCTGTAAAATCAGCTCTCCGGTACCGCGTGACGTAGTGACTAAAGGGTTGCGCTTTTCAGGAGGCACCAACGCCAGACCGCTGGCTGCCGCCATTTCGATAAACGCAGTTTTACCATCTCCAGACATGCCCCAGCAGGCATTCACTTTTTCGCCCAGCGGCCCCGTTACTTGCGCTGAATGTTCACTCCCTTGCGTCGCGGCAATCATGGCTTCAACCGTTCCTTCGCCGCCATCGGCAACCGGAACAGAAACATATTGCGCATCGGGGAAAATTTCCCGAAATCCTTTTTCTATTGCCTGAGCTACCTCGGTGGCAGAAAGGCTTTCTTTATAAGAGTCTGGGGCAATTACGATTTTCATAGTTATGTAGCCTGACTGTGCCGCGCAAGGCAAGAAATACAGGGCGCACATCCGCGCCCTTCTTGTTAGCGAGTGACTTCCACTTTCGCCAGTTTTTCGTAGTAGCATGCGAGCGCACTGTGATCGGCAGTACCCAATCCATCTGCGCGTAGCGCCTGCATCATCTCCATGACTGCTGCAGTCAGCGGCAACTGAGCGCCAACGCCATGAGAGGTATCCAGCGCGTTCGCCAGGTCTTTGATATGCAGGTCAATACGGAAACCTGGTTTAAAGTTGCGATCCATCACCATCGGCGCTTTCGCATCCAGCACGGTGCTGCCTGCCAGCCCGCCACGGATCGCCTGATACACCAGATCCGGATTCACACCCGCTTTGGTCGCCAGCGTCAGCGCTTCAGACATCGCGGCAATGTTCAGCGCCACAATCACCTGATTCGCCAGCTTGGTGACGTTACCCGCGCCAATTTCACCGGTATGTACCACGGAGCCTGCCATCGCTTTCAGCAGATCGTAGTACTTGTCGAAAATCGCTTTATCGCCGCCGACCATCACCGACAACGTGCCGTCAATCGCTTTTGGCTCGCCGCCGCTGACCGGCGCATCCAGCATATCCACGCCTTTCGCTTTCAGCGCATCGCTAATTTCACGGCTGGCTAACGGCGCGATGGAGCTCATGTCGATAAGCACTGTGCCCGGTTTCGCCCCTTCAATAATGCCGCCTTCACCCAGTGCTACTTCCTTAACATGCGGAGAGTTCGGCAGCATGGTGATGATCACATCACACTGCTCAGCGATATCTTTCGCCGTGGCGGCAGTTTCAGCGCCTGCGGCAATCACTTCCGCAATGGATTCCGGGTTACGGTCAGCAACCACCAGCGAGTAACCTGCCTTGAGGAGGTTTTTACTCATTGGTTTACCCATAATACCGAGGCCAATAAAACCAACTTTCATTGTCATGTCTTTATCTCTCTCTACTGTCGATGGTGGTTATTTCTTAAAAGAATCAGCCAGTTTCTGCGTGGCTGAACGGAACACGCCAAGGTCGCTGCCAACGGCAACAAACGTCGCGCCCCACTCCAGATAACGACGCGCATCCGCCTCTACCGGGGCCAGAATGCCGCTTGGTTTGCCGTGTGCTTTCGCGCGGGCAAAAATGTGCTGGATAGCTTTCTGCACATCAGGATGTGACGCATTGCCGAGGTGACCTAGCGCCGCAGCCAGATCGCTTGGTCCGACGAAGACACCGTCAACGCCTTCTGTCGCCGCGATTGCGTCAACGTTATCAACGCCCTGCTGACTTTCGATCTGCACGATGATGGTGATGTTCTTATTCGACTGCGCAAAGTAGTCCGGTACGGTGCCAAACATATTGGCGCGATGGGATACGGACACGCCGCGAATACCTTCCGGCGGATAGCGGGTCGACGCCACAGCGTTAACCGCTTCTTCTTCCGTCTCAACGAACGGGATCAGGAAGTTGTAAAACCCGATATCCAGCAGGCGCTTGATAATCACCGGTTCGTTGGTTGGTACACGCACTACCGCCGCGCTGTCGCTGCCTTTCAGCGCCATCAATTGCGGAATAAACGTCGAGATATCATTCGGCGCATGTTCGCCATCCAGTACCAGCCAGTCAAAACCTGCCAGACCTAAAACTTCGGTACTGATTGGGCTGGCCAATGCAGACCAGCAGCCAATCTGAATTTGTTGCGCCGCAAGGGCCGCTTTAAACTTATTCGGGAAAATCGTGTTATTCATCGCCTATACCTTTGTTTATTTCTGCAATTCCATACGTTTAATGTCACCGACAATAAACAGGTAGCAAACCATTGCCATCAGTGCCGAGCACCCTACAAACATCAGCGCAGCATTAAATGAGTGCAGCTCGCTCACCAGATACCCAATCACCAGCGGGGTGACGATGGAAGCCACGTTGCCAAATACGTTAAATACCCCACCGCACAGACCGACAATCTCTTTCGGCGCGGTATCGGAAATCACCGGCCAACCCAGCGCGCCGAAACCTTTACCGAAGAACGCCAGCGCCATCAGCGCCACCACAAGAGCGGTATTATCGGTGTAGTTACACAGAATAATGGTCGATGCGAGCAACATGCCGAGCACTATCGGCAGCTTACGCGCCAGGGTAATGCTGAAACCACGTTTAATCAGATAATCAGAGAACACGCCGCCGAGCACGCCACCGAAAAACCCGCACAGTGCCGGAATCGAAGCCACCAGGCCCACTTTCAGAATCGACATACCTTTTTCCTGAACCAGGTAAATCGGGAACCAGGTGAGAAAAAACCAGGTAATTGTGTTGATAAAATACTGGCCAAAGAACACACCAAGCATCATACGATTTGTCAGCAACTGCTTGATATAATGCAGTTTAGGACCACCTGACTTCACATCGCCCGGTTTTTTATGGTCCATATCCACGACCGCGCCGTTTTCAGAGATAAACTTCAACTCTTCTTGCGACATGCGCGGGTGATCGGTTGGGTTATGAATAAACTTTACCCACAGTCCGGTAAGCACAAAACCAATCACGCCCATCACGGTAAAGACGTGCTCCCAGCCCCAGGCGAAGGTCAGCCAGCCGAGCAGCGGGGAAAACAGCGCCAGGGAGAAATACTGTGCGGAGTTAAAAATCGCGGATGCCGTGCCGCGCTCTTTCGTTGGGAACCAGGCTGCCACGATACGGGCATTAGCCGGGAAGGATGGCGCTTCCGAGAAGCCCAGCATAAAGCGCATGATGAACATTGAAATACCCGCCCAGGCCAGCGGGAACATGTCCACAAAGCCCTGCAGGAAGGTAAACAGTGACCAGAAGAACAAACTGTAGGTGTAGACTTTCTTCGAGCCGAATTTATCCAGCAGCCAGCCGCCGGGGATTTGCATCAACAGGTAAGCCCAGCCGAAGGCGGAGAAAATGTAACCCATTGAGATGGCGCTGAGATGTAACTCTTTCGCCACTTCAGTTCCGGCAATAGACAGCGTCGCACGGTCCGCATAGTTAACGGCTGTAACAATAAATATTATCAGCAATATTAAATAACGGGTGTGCGTACCTTTCTTTTTCTCGACAACTGTATCCAATATCATTCTATTTACCTCGGGCACATAAAAGGTTTTTATTATTATTTTGTGGGTATTTCTCGTGATAAATTACCGATAATAAAAATAGATAATAATTTATCAGACGTTATGAAACCGTGATTTAGTATAATCATCAGCACAACGTTAATCATTGTGCAAGCGCTCATTAAATACACGTTATTAAATTAATGTTTTGGGCATATGCACACAAGCATGGGCGCTAATGCACACATTTACGTATTGCTACCACTGGTGACGCGGCCTTGCTGAGTTTAAGTGATCATCGTCACATTCTTCACGTTAAACTCCTGACATTCTTATTTCACGATACCGAATCTTTATTACTTACAATTAGATTCAAAATATAAATATCCACACTATTATCACCACCTTGTTGGAGAATACTGGACAATGGCCGACATCGAAATCAGACAAGAATCGCCAACGGCGTTTTATATTAAAGTTCACGAAACAGATAATGTGGCGATAATTGTCAATGACAATGGTCTGAAAGCCGGAACGCGTTTTCCGGACGGACTGGAACTCATTGAACATATTCCCCAGGGTCATAAAGTGGCGCTATTGGATATTCCTGTTCATGGCGAAATCGTGCGTTATGGCGAAGTGATAGGCTATGCCGTTCGCGATATCCCACGCGGCAGCTGGATTGATGAATCAATGGTTGAGCTGCCCAAAGCCCCGCCGCTGGAGACGCTGCCGCTGGCAACTAAAGTACCAGAGCCGCTGCCGCCTCTTGAGGGTTATACCTTTGAAGGTTACCGCAATGCTGACGGTAGCGTAGGTACCAAAAATCTACTCGGTATCTCCACCAGCGTGCACTGCGTAGCGGGCGTGGTGGACTATGTGGTGAAAATCATTGAGCGCGATCTGCTGCCTAAATACCCGAACGTCGACGGTGTGGTGGGGCTCAATCATCTGTACGGCTGCGGCGTGGCGATCAATGCTCCAGCCGCCATCGTGCCGATTCGCACCATTCACAATATTGCGCTTAACCCAAATTTTGGCGGTGAAGTGATGGTCATCGGCCTCGGTTGCGAAAAACTGCAGCCTGAGCGGCTGCTGGAAGGCACGCACGATGTGAAAAGTATTCCGGTCGACAGCGCCAGTATCGTCAGCCTGCAGGATGAAAAGCACGTCGGCTTTCAATCGATGGTCACCGATATTCTGCAGGTGGCCGAACGTCATCTGGCAAAACTCAATCAGCGCCAACGTGAAACCTGCCCGGCTTCAGAACTGGTGGTCGGCATGCAGTGCGGCGGTAGCGATGCGTTCTCCGGCGTGACGGCCAACCCGGCGGTGGGTTATGCCTCCGACCTGTTAGTACGCTGCGGCGCGACCGTAATGTTCTCTGAAGTAACCGAAGTGCGCGATGCCATCCACCTTCTGACCCCACGTGCGATTAACGAAGAAGTAGGTAAACGCCTGCTCGAAGAGATGGCCTGGTACGATAACTACCTTGATATGGGCAAAACGGATCGCAGCGCTAACCCTTCTCCGGGCAACAAGAAAGGCGGTCTAGCAAACGTGGTGGAAAAGGCGCTGGGTTCGATTGCCAAGTCTGGCAAGAGCGCGATTGTCGAAGTATTGTCGCCGGGTCAGCGTCCAACCAAACGTGGCCTGATTTACGCTGCAACCCCCGCCAGTGATTTTGTTTGCGGTACACAACAGGTCGCTTCCGGGATCACCGTGCAGGTGTTCACTACCGGTCGCGGTACGCCATATGGCCTGATGGCCGTGCCGGTGATTAAAATGGCGACACGCACCGAGCTGGCCAACCGTTGGTTTGACCTGATGGACATTAACGCGGGCACCATCGCCACCGGAGAAGAAACCATTGAAGATGTGGGTCTGAAACTGTTCGAATTTATTCTCGACGTCGCCAGCGGGCGTAAGAAAACCTTCTCGGATCAGTGGGGACTGCATAATCAGCTGGCAGTGTTTAACCCGGCGCCAGTGACCTGATTATCGAAACGAAAGCCAACGAAAAAACGGGGATTTATCCCCGTTTGTTATGTCTATGTAACAACAAATAAAGTGATAACGTTCGCATTTTAAGAGGTTTTTTCAAACATCTGTTTTTTTCGATTCAAACCTACAAAATGAACCTAACAATATGAAATTAAACGAAATAATGTCACCATTGTTTTATGTTATATTTTCGTTTTGATAAAAGAGAAACCTACCGAAAGACGACCTTGTTTTAATGCGATAATCCCCTATTTTTTACCGCTTTGACTTTCTCCGATGTAAAACAGATTATTCATAGGCTCCTGTAATTTACCTCATAAGCATTCTGACCTGAATAAAGAGGGAAGTTATGTATACCCTGAATAAAAATAATGTCGCATTGGCCTGTCTTATTTCCTGTTTACTGGCAACTCCTGTCGTCGCGAGTGCTGAAGGCCAATCGGACGCAAAGCCTGTTAAATTACGCTACACGTTATGGGACCGTAATCAACTCCCTGGCGAACAACAGCTCGTTAATGAATTCGAAAAAAACAACCCTGGCATCAAAGTCGAAATTGAATTAACACCTTATGACCAATATTTTATCAAGCTAAGTTCAGCAGTCGGCGGAAATGTAGCACCGGATGTATTCTGGATGAATATGCCTAATTTCCAGCAATATGTTAAAAATGGCATGCTGGAACCACTGAGTAATTATCTGAAAGAGAAATCAGCGCCGAAACTGGATGATTTTGTTAAAAGTTCAGTCGATGCCTATCAATACCAGTCGCAGCAATATGCCATCCCAAGGGATATTGATGCAATTGCCGTCTGGTACAACAAAAAAATGTTCGATCAGGCTGGCGTGAGCTATCCCGATAAAAACTGGACATGGGACGATTTAAAACAAAAATCAGTGCAGTTGCGTAAAGGGCTGGATAAACAGTCTTATCCACTGGCAATGGAATTCAGCAGCGGACAGGACAGTTATTTTAACCTGCTATTACAGGCTGGCGATAAGATTGTCCTGCCTGAGGGCAAAACGGATGTTGCCAATGACAAAGCCATCGCCGTCTATCGCGATGTTCAAGGCATGCTGAACGCGGGACTAATCCAACCGCCAGGCGAGATGGAAGCCTCGGATGTCTTCCAGTCCAACCGAGTGGCCATGGTCTACGCAGGCTCATGGTGGGCATTACCCTTCTCTCAAAATGAGCTGATTAAGGATCACATCGGCGTGGTACCAATGCCTAAAATGGCAGAGCGGGCAGGTGTATCCCATAGCCTGGCATTTGCCATGTCAGCAAAAAGCCAGCATAAAGATGCGGCGTGGAAGTTCATTGAGTTCATGAGTTCTGAGCATGCGCAGCAGACACTGGCTACGGGAAAAGTCGTGATCCCCGCCAACCAAAAAGTGGCCAAAGAGTGGGCTGAAGGCTTTAAGGGTATTGATGTTTCAGCCTATATCGATTCATTGGCTTTCTCACATAAATATCCAACCGCAGGCTCCAATACCGCCAAGTGGAATAGCATCCTGAATGATGGCTTGAAAAAAGTCTGGACGGGTACTGACCCAGAAAAAGTCATGCCTGGTGTTGCAAAACGCGTTGAACGAGAAATGCAGAAATAATCCTGAGGGAGCCATGCTCCCTCTCGCTTTCGCCCACGCAATATATTTTGGTTGCACAGTTAGCATCCCGGAGTCTGTATGAGCTATTCAGATGAAGCTGCATCCCCACAATTACCAGCCAGGGAAGTGCACAAAAAATCCCTGACCAAGCTGGAAAAAGAAGAACGCTTCTGGGGATGGATAATGATTATGCCGTTACTGGCGGGGTTAATTGTTTTTTACTTTACTCCATTCTTCCAGAACGTTTTTTATAGTTTCACCGACCTCGGCGAGTTTCAGATCTGGACGACGATCAGCTTAGATAACTATATTAATTTATTCAGCGATGATGAGTTTCGTTCAGCAATATATAACACCCTGGCCTATGTTTTTATTTGTGTACCGATAATCACCATTTTGTCATTACTGCTCGCAATTGGCCTGAATCAGGCGATTCGCGGTCAGTGGTTGTTTCGCACACTGTTATTTCTACCCGCGGTCACTATGCCTGCGGCCATTGCTATGGTCTGGCAGTGGTTGATGAACCGAAACTTCGGCTTAATTAATCAGATCCTGGCTTTTTTCGATCTTCCGGCCATCGGTTGGTTATCCGATCCCGATGTCGTCCGCCTGAGCGCCTCGTTGGTTATCATCTGGTCGGCTATTGCGCTGAAGATGATCATTCTGCTCGCTGGATTGCAGGGGATCCCCAAACAAATTTATGAAGCGATGTCGCTGGATGGCATCAGCAAATTGCGTGGATTCTGGTCTATTACCTTACCGCTAATGATCCCAACGCTGTTTTTCGTACTGGTGATCTCTTTTATCGAAACGCTGCAAATTTTCGATGTGGTTTATCTGCTGTTTGGCAGTTCATCCATGGTGGACGATCAGACGATGACCATCGCCTATCTCTTCTATAAATACGCCTTTATCTACCATGAAAAAGGGTATGCCTCAGCAATCGCCGTGGTGATTTTCGTTATCACGATGGTCCTGACGCTGCTGCAAATATGGATTGGTAAACGACTTAAAGCACAGTGAGGCACCACGATGTTCATGACAAAACGTGAAAAATGGCTAATTTACGGCCTGATGATCCTCGCGACGCTGGTAACGGTGGTTCCGTTTATCTGGATGATCATCACCTCTTTTAAAACCCAGGCAGAAAGCATCGCCTTTCCGCCGATACTGCTACCCGCCAACCCAGGGTTTCAGGCTTACGGTAAAATCTTGCATGAAATGCCTTTTGGCAGCTTTTACTTTAACTCGATCGTCTCCACGCTGGTCATCGTCATTTTGCAGACGCTGATTGCGGCAATGGCAGCGTACGGTTTCTCCCGACTGCGTTTCAAAGGACGAGATGTCCTGTTTATGCTGTGTATTTCAATTCTGATGGTGCCCGGTCAGATCTTTTTAATCCCACAGTTTTTAACCGTTGAAAAAATCGGTTTGCTGAACTCAATTCCTGGACTGGTGTTACCGGGTTTATTCAGCATATATAGCGCCTTTTTATTACGTCAGTTTTTTCTGTCAGTACCTAAAGAACTGGAAGAGGCAGCCGTTATGGATGGGTATAACCATCTGACTATTTTCTTCAAAATTATGCTGCCATTAATTAAACCGGGACTGATTGCCTGCGTCATTATTAACGGACTGTGGAGCTGGAATAATTTAATGTGGCCACTGATCGTCAACACCTCCATGGATAAAATGACATTACCAGTAGGATTAGCCTCACTTTCTGGCCGTTCAGGCGTGGAATATCCGATGTTAATGGCGGGCGCATTGCTGGCGATTATCCCGATGTTGTTACTTTATATCTTCTTCCAGCGCTATTTTATTCGCGGCATCGCTGGTGCCGGAATTAAAGGATAAGGGGCAGTGTTATGTCAGGTATTCAATTACAGGCAGTAAGCAAAGTCTATCCCAATGGCTTTCAGGCGATCCATGGCGTTGATCTTGAAATCCACGACGGCGAATTCATGGTGTTTGTCGGGCCATCAGGCTGCGCCAAATCAACGCTGCTACGCATGATTGCAGGTCTGGAAGATATCACTCATGGCCATATCGCAATCGGAGAGAAGTGCGTCAACGACCTGCTACCAAAGGAGCGAGGCGTTGCCATGGTCTTCCAGAATTATGCCCTCTATCCCCACATGACGATTTATAAAAATATGGCATTCAGTCTGTTAGGGAAAATGAGCAAAGAAGAGATTGATATCCGCGTCCGGGAAGCTGCACACAAGCTGGAAATCGAAACATTGCTCGACAAAAAGCCCGGTCAGCTTTCAGGCGGTCAATGCCAGCGAGTAGCCGTTGGCAGGGCCATCGTGCGTAAGCCAGACGTTTTTTTGTTTGATGAGCCGCTGTCCAACCTGGATGCAAAACTGCGTGTTTCAATGCGCGTGCGGCTGACAGAACTGCATCGACAACTGCGTCACGAAGGCGTGAGCGCAACCATGGTGTACGTCACGCACGATCAGATTGAAGCAATGACGATGGGAGACAGGATTTGCGTTCTAAATGGCGGTCGTATTATGCAGGTGGATACCCCAGGGAATATTTACCATCACCCCAGGAACAAATTTGTTGCTGGTTTTATTGGTAATCCGGCAATGAATATTATGCTGCTTGATATTGACCCCAGCACTCGTGGCCTGCGCCTGGCTGATAATTTAATCCTGCCATTAAATACGCGCTTGAGTAACCTACTGGAGCAATATCCGCACTCCAGCGTCTGGTTTGGCATCCGCTCAGAGGCCATTCAGTTAGCCTCGCAGCATGATGCCTCTGCGTTCGATGCGCACATTACCAACGTAGAAAGGATGGGCAACGAAGACCTTCTGCATTTTGATATTGGTGAGCAACATATGATCTTACGTATTAACTCCTCACCCGACTGGACCCCACTTCCCGGTGAATCTATCAAAGTGAAATTTAATCTGGATGCCGCCTTTTTGTTTGATAAAAAACATGAAGAAAATTTGGCCTGACCGTTATTCAGGCTAAGTGAAAAATGAGAGGTTTATATGTGTGCGAATAAAGTGACCGTATTAGTGGTAGGGGCTGGTGCGCGCGGAGAAATATATTCTCGCTATGCGCTTGAACATCCAGACAGAATGCAGGTGGTAGGCGTTGCCGAGCCCAGAGAGGCATACCGCCAGCAGTTTGTCGCACAGCATAAGATTGACCCAAATAACGTGTTTTGCGACTGGCAAGAAGCTGCGGCCCAACCCAAAATGGCCGATGTGGTACTTATTTGCACGCAGGATAATATGCACAAAGATCCTGCCGTGGCGTTTGCTAATCTCGGCTATCACATTCTGCTGGAAAAACCGCTCGCCCCTACGCCAGAAGATTGCCGGATCATTATTGATGCGGTCAAACGCAACAACGTATTACTGGCCGTCGCGCACGTCCTGCGTTACACCCGCTATACGCAAAAGCTGAAATCACTGCTTGATGATGGCGTAATTGGCGATATTGTCAGCATGCAGCATCTCGAACCCGTAGGTTACTGGCATCAGGCGCACTCGTTTGTACGTGGTAACTGGCGCAATGAAGCAGAATCGTCATTTATGTTGTTACAGAAATCCTGTCATGATTTGGACTGGATCCGCTACATCATGAGCGACAACTGCCAGGACGTAGGATCATTTGGTAGCCTGAGTCACTTTGTGAAAGAGAATCAGCCTGCTGGTGCCGCCGACCGCTGCCTTGATTGTCAGGTTGAATCAACCTGTCCCTGGTCTGCCTGCAAAATTTATCTGGGTGAAAACCACAAATGCACTCCACACTTCCGTCGGGTGCTGACTGCAGATCCTAGCGAAGAGAATGTTCGCCAGGCGCTGCGCGATGGGCCTTATGGTCGTTGCGTTTATCGTTGTGATAATGATGTGGTGGATCATCAGGTTGTTAACTTACGTTTTGCCCACCAGCAGACAGTGACCTTTACCATGACCGCGTTTACCAAAATGGAAGATCGAAAAACGCGCCTGTTTGGTACCAGAGGTTATCTGGAAGGCGATGGCGAGCAGATCCGGGTGTTTGATTTCCTGACAGACAAAGAAACAGTGCATCAGATCGAGGAGATCGCCGCTGGCACACAAACCCAGATGGGGGGGCATGGTGGTGGCGATTACTACCTGATGGATCGCTTCATCCACGCAGTGATGGCCAACGATCAAAATATGATCCTTTCTGGCCCGGATGAATCACTGGAAAGTCACTTAATGGTCTTTGCCGCAGAGCGCGCTCGCAAGGAAAACTGTCTGGTTACGCTGTGAAGCCGGAGGAGATGAGGCATGTTTTACGGTGTTGATATTGGTGGAACCAAAACTGAAATTGTCGCTTTTGATAAGGAAATGCAGGTTTGCTGGCGTAAGCGCGTCGCCACGCCAGTGCAGGATTATGAACTCTTTCTTTCGACCTTTACTTCACTTATTGATACCGCCGACTGGGCGACTGGAACGCAAGGAAAAATTGGCATCGGCATGCCCGGTCTTATGGACAGACATACCGGAAAATTACTGTCATCTAACGTGCCTTGCCTCACAGGACGCCAGGTGATGAACGATCTGGCCCACCGCCTCAATCGTTCGGTTGAACTGGACAATGACTGCTGCTGTTTTGCACTCTCGGAAGCCCATACCCAGCAGGCTCGCCAGTTCTCCCGAATTTTTGGTGCCATTATTGGCACCGGCATGGGTGGAGGGTTAGTCATTGACGGTCAGTTGTATCGGGGTCGCAACCGAATGGCCAGTGAGTTCGGCCATTTACCGCTTCCGGCAACGTTTATGCGTCGTTATCACTTGCCGGAGTTGAAGTGCGGCTGTGGCTTACAAGGGTGTCTGGAACGCTATCAATCCGGTCCTGGTTTACTGTGGCTCCACAAACACTTCAGTGGAGAACAACTCAAAATGGAGACCCTGCTGGAGCATTATCGTCATGGCAATGCCAGCGCCGTTACTACCATAGAAGCATGGATTGATATGTTGGGTTGTACGCTGGCGCAATTGCAGTTGATTCTGGATGTCGATGCTTTTGTTCTCGGCGGTGGAGTTTCCAACATCGAGGAAATTTATACGTTACTGCCGCAGGCCATGTCACGTTACTTGTTCCCGGGATTAGAGCCTGCCCGCGTATTCCCGGCCATCCATGGTGCATCCAGCGGGGTTCGCGGTGCCGCATTGCTGCTGGTTGAACAGGGTACGCTGACCCACTAAAACACTGCTGGCGAGAAAATCTCGCCAGCAATTTCAGTTATTCATCCGCAATCACCACATCCACCCCAAGCTGGATTAACGTCCGGTGATAATTTTCAGGGATACCGCTGTCGGTAATCACCCGGTCAATCCCGCTGATTTCGCTAATCATACAGAAACTTTTGCGGCCAAACTTGCTGGAGTCAGCGACTACCGTGACCTCCTGTGCAACCTCACACATTACCTGATTCAGATGCGCTTCTCCCGGATGTGGCGTGGTTATCCCTGCTTCCAGGCAGAATCCATCAACGCCCAAAAAAAGCTTATCAAAACGGTATTGTCTGAGCTGGTGTTCTGCTGAAGGGCCATACAATGAATAGACGCTTTGCCTGACGTTCCCTCCCAGGATCATGACGTCTACGCGCTCAAAATTCGCCAGCTCCCACGCAATGTTGAGCGCATTGGTCATCACCACCAGATCGCGGCGATTCTTTAGCATTGGAGGAATGAGCGTGGTGGTCGAACCGGAATCGAGGATTAACGTGTCACCATCTTTCACAAAGCTGGCTGCTTTTTCGGCAATACGCGTTTTCACATCGCGATTCAGCCGGTCCTTATCCTGCAAAGGCCGGTCAAGGGCAAAGTGCTGATTGAGAACAGCCCCGCCGTAGGAGCGCATGACGCATCCTTTCTGCTCCAGATAACGTAAGTCGTTGCGGATCGTGACCGATGACACACCAAAATGGACGCTCAGTGGCTCGACACGAACGCTACCCTGATCGCACAGCAGATCAATTATTTGCTCGCGACGTCTTAAGTTATCCAGCATTTCTATTGCTCCATCAAATATTCATGTTGTTTTGTTTTAGCGCTTTAGCACTTTCGTTTTCTTTTGAATATATTACATCAGAAGCAATAAGGTGAATTTGTGCGCACAGACTCAGCGTTTAATTTAACCAAAACTGACTATTTTCTTTCGTTTTAGCAAACCGAAACGAAGAAAACCGAAAAAATGAAAAGACTCAAAACGGGTAAGATGTGAGAAAGAGACGGGAAGCATGCAAAAAAACGAAAGCGAGCTACTAAAAAAGCTCGCTTATGGTTTGTTTTTGTTTAATTGAATGGGATCACATTTTTGAATTTTAGAGCGGGACTACTCAACAATGATCACTTCAACACCGCTGCGGCGTAGTTCCTGCAAACTCTCCTCTGGGATACCTTCATCAACAATGATGGTATGGATCCTCTGAGTATCAATGATCTTATGCAGGCTGGAGCGGTTAAACTTCGTCGAGTCGGTAACAACAATAATACGTTCAGCCACTTCACACATCCGACGGTTGAGACGCGCTTCATCTTCGTTGTGCGTGCTAACACCACGCTCTAAATCAATAGCATCAACGCCAAGAAACAGCATGTCGAAGTGATAATTTTGTAGCGACTGCTCAGCCTGATCGCCATAAAACGATTGTGACTGACGACGCAAATGACCGCCGGTCATCAGCAGCTCAACCCCTTCGGCTTCCAGTAGCGCATTGGCGACATTCATACCGTTGGTCATAGCAATGACATTAGTATGCTGGCGCATAAGGCGGGCAATTTCATAGGTCGTGGTACCGGAGTCAAGGATCACGCGGTGTCCCGGTTGAATCAACTCTGCGGCGGCTCTGGCAATACTGCGTTTTACTGCCGTATTAAGTGAACTCTTATCTTCAACAGAAGGCTCCACAACAGGTGCATTGCTTTCGCAAATCAGCGCTCCGCCATAGGCACGTACCGCAATCCCCTGCTTTTCCAGAAAAGCGAGGTCGTTGCGAATAGTGACCGTGGAGACGCCAAAAAATAAGGAGAGATCGTTAACCTGAACGCTTCCCTGCTGCCGTAACCGCTGGATGATCTGCTCACGTCTTTCGCTGGTGCCAATAACGCGCTTGTCTGCAGAGGACTCGGTGTTACTCATAAGAAATCCTTTAGTTGAACCTTTCGTTTTATTTCGTTTTGTCTATTAACGCCTTTCTTTTGCGCGAATGCAAGCCCCGCAAGCAGGGAAGAGCCGGACGAACTTACGCTGAAACCTTTCATTGTGTTTCTTTTGTGAAACAGATCGGAAAACCATTATCTTTCGTTTTATTTTTATAACACCATGATGCAGTATTAAATGAAACAAAACGAAAGATTGATGTCGCAGTAATCTGACCTGGAGAGGAAAGTGAAACATCTAACTAAAATGGTCGAGCAGCATAAACGGGGGAAGGCAAATGGGATTTATGCCGTTTGTTCCGCGCATCCAATCGTACTGGAAGCCGCAATACGCTACGCCCATGCAAACCATACACCGCTGTTGATCGAAGCAACCTCTAATCAGGTTGACCAGTTTGGCGGCTATACAGGTATGACGCCAGCCGATTTTCGCAGTTTTGTCTGCCGATTAGCCGACTCGCTTGATTTTTCTCAGGATATGCTGATTCTCGGCGGAGACCATCTCGGGCCAAACCGTTGGCAAAATCTGCCTGCGGAACAGGCAATGGCCAATGCTGACGATCTGATCAAGAGCTATGTCGCCGCAGGCTTTAAAAAAATCCACCTCGATTGCAGCATGTCTTGTGCCAACGACCCGGTTCCACTGACGGATGAAATCGTCGCTGAGCGCGCCGCACGCCTGGCCAAAGTCGCCGAAGAAACCTGTATGGCACATTTTGGCGAGTCTGACCTGGTCTATGTGATTGGCACAGAAGTTCCGGTTCCTGGTGGCGCACACGAAGCGTTAACCGAACTGGCGGTAACAACGCCAGATGCCGCACGTGCAACGCTGCAGGCCCACTATCACGCCTTTGAAAAGCGCGGGCTGGAAGGTATATGGGCACGTATTATCGCCCTGGTCGTGCAACCTGGCGTTGAATTCGACCACACGCACATCATTGATTATCAACCGCAGAAAGCCGTGGCACTCAGCAAAATGGTGGAAGACTACGACACGCTGGTTTTTGAAGCGCATTCTACCGATTACCAAACGCCACAGTCCTTGCGCCAACTGGTGATAGACCACTTCGCTATTCTGAAAGTGGGACCCGCGCTTACCTTCGCCCTGCGCGAAGCGCTGTTTTCGTTAGCTGCCATTGAAGAAGAATTGCTGCCTGCAAAAGCCAGCTCAGGCCTGCGACATGTGCTGGAAAGCGTAATGCTTGATAGACCAGAGTACTGGCAGAGCCATTATCACGGTGATGGCAACGCACGCCGTCTGGCCCGTGGATACAGCTACTCTGATCGGGTTCGTTACTACTGGCCGGACAGCCAGATTGATGAAGCATTTGAACGTCTGGTACGTAACCTGGCGGACGACCCCATTCCACTACCGCTGATTAGCCAGTATTTACCTTTGCAGTACGTAAAAGTGCGCGAGGGAGATCTCAGCGCCACGCCGCGAGAACTCATCATTAACCATATTCAGGACATACTGCAGCAATATCACTGCGCCTGCCTGGGTGCTCCAGATCGTAACGCATAACAAAAAAGAGAAAAATACCATGCCAAACATTGTATTAAGTCGCATTGATGAACGTCTGATTCACGGTCAGGTTGGTGTGCAATGGGTCGGGTTTGCGGGGGCAAACCTGGTGCTGGTCGCTAATGATGAGGTGGCTGAAGATCCAGTGCAGCAAAACCTGATGGAAATGGTACTGGCAGAAGGGATCGCCGTACGCTTCTGGTCACTACAAAAAGTGATCGACAATATTCACCGTGCCGCCGATCGCCAGAAAATTCTGCTGGTCTGCAAATCGCCTGCGGATTTCTTCCGTCTGGTCGAAGGCGGTGTTCCTGTTAACCGTATCAACGTTGGCAATATGCACTACGCCAACGGCAAGCAACAAATCGCCAAAACGGTTTCTGTAGACGCTGCAGATATTACGGCGTTCAACGGGCTCAAAGCCGCTGGAGTGGAATGCTTCGTTCAGGGCGTTCCAACAGAACCCGCCCAGGACCTCTATAAACTTCTCTGAGGGATTCACAATGGAAATCAGTCTGTTGCAGGCTTTTGCGTTGGGTATTCTCGCCTTTATTGCAGGCCTGGATATGTTCAATGGGTTAACGCACATGCACCGCCCGGTTGTTCTCGGGCCGCTGGTCGGCCTGATTCTGGGCGATCTGCATACCGGTATTTTAACAGGTGGTACGCTGGAACTGGTGTGGATGGGTCTTGCCCCACTGGCGGGAGCTCAACCGCCAAACGTGATTATCGGCACTATTGTGGGAACCACGTTTGCCATAACGACCGGAGTGAAACCTGAAGTTGCCGTAGGTGTGGCGGTACCGTTCGCCGTAGCAGTACAGATGGGGATTACCTTCCTGTTCTCTGTGATGTCCGGGGTGATGGCTCGCTGCGATCGCATGGCAGCGAATGCCGATACCGCCGGGATTGAGAGGGTCAACTATCTGGCGTTGCTCGCGTTGGGGACCTTCTACTTTTTATGCGCGTTCCTGCCGATTTACTTTGGCGCGGAACATGCCAAAACCGCGATAGATGTTCTGCCGACGCGTCTAATTGACGGCCTGGGTGTGGCAGGCGGCATCATGCCAGCTATCGGCTTCGCCGTACTGCTGAAAATCATGATGAAAAACGTCTATATCCCCTACTTCATCCTGGGTTTTGTAGCAGCAGCCTGGCTCAAACTCCCTGTGCTGGCGATCGCCGCCGCAGCACTGGCAATGGCGCTGATCGATTTTCTGCGTAAATCACCTGAACCTACAGCTCCCGCAGCACAAAAAGAGGAATTCGAAGATGGCATCTAATCAAACGGCTCTGCCGAACGTTTCCGAAACCGAAGAAACGCTGCTGTCCGGCACCAATGAAAACGTCTACGAAGACCAGAATATCGGTGCCGAGCTGACGAAAAAAGATATCAACCGTGTTGCCTGGCGTTCAATGCTGTTGCAGGCCTCTTTTAACTACGAACGTATGCAGGCATCAGGATGGCTGTACGGCCTGTTACCTGCTCTGAAAAAGATCCATACCAATAAGCGCGATCTGGCGCGTTCGATGAAAGGCCATATGGGCTTCTTCAACACGCACCCGTTCCTGGTCACGTTTGTTATCGGGATTATCCTGGCGATGGAACGCTCCAAGCAGGATGTGAACAGTATTCAAAGCACCAAGATTGCCGTGGGTGCGCCGCTTGGCGGCATCGGCGATGCCATGTTCTGGTTAACGTTACTGCCTATTTGCGGCGGTATCGGGGCCAGCCTGGCGCTGCAAGGCTCTATTCTTGGTGCAGTTGTCTTTATTGTTATGTTCAACGTGGTTCATCTTGGTCTGCGCTTTGGGCTAGCACACTATGCTTATCGAATGGGCGTTGCTGCCATTCCGCTGATTAAAGCTAACACCAAAAAGGTTGGACATGCGGCATCCATCGTTGGGATGACGGTGATTGGTGCGCTGGTAGCGACCTATGTTCGCCTGAGCACTACGCTGGAAATCACTGCTGGCGATGCGGTAGTGAAACTGCAAACAGACGTGATAGACAAGCTGATGCCTGCTTTTTTGCCGCTGGTCTACACATTAACCATGTTCTGGCTGGTCCGCCGTGGCTGGAGTCCTCTGCGCCTTATCGCCATTACCGTGGTGCTCGGCGTCGTAGGTAAGTTCTGTCATTTCCTGTAAATATAAGGGGTTGTAGATGTTAGGTATTATTTTGACGGGTCATGGCGGGTTTGCCAGCGGAATGGAAAAAGCGATGAAACAGATTCTGGGTGAGCAGACTCAGTTCATTGCCATCGACTTTCCGGAAACCTCAACCACTGCCTTGCTCACCTCACAACTTGAACAGGCGGTGGGTGAACTGGATGCGCAGCAAGACATCGTGTTTCTGACTGATTTGTTGGGCGGAACACCATTTCGCGTCGCTTCCACACTAGCCATGCAAAGGCAAGGTACCGAAGTGATCACCGGTACCAATCTACAACTGCTACTGGAGATGGTGCTGGAGCGCGACGACCTGAGCAGCGAAGCGTTTCGTTTGCAGGCGCTGGAGTGCGGGCACCGGGGTTTAACCAGCCTGGTGGACGAGCTGGGACGCTGCCGTGAGGAAAAGCCCGTTGAGGAAGGGATATGACACTGCTACTGCGCGCCAGACGTCTACTGACCGAACAGGGCTGGCTGGACGATCATCAATTGCATATTGAAGACGGTATCATTGCGGCAATAGAGCCAATTCCTTCCGGCGTTATGGTCCGCGATGCTGAACTGCTCTGTCCGGCATACATTGATACCCACGTACACGGGGGCGCGGGTGCCGATGTGATGGATGAAGCACCGGATACGCTCGACAAACTGGCGATGCACAAAGCGCGTGAAGGGGTAGCCAACTGGCTACCCACTACCGTCACCGCTCCATTACCGGATATTCACAAGGCACTTGAGCGTATCGCCCATCGCTACCATTCCGGAGGGCCCGGCGCACAGGTGCTGGGCAGTTATCTTGAAGGCCCATACTTTACGCCGCAGAACAAAGGGGCGCACCCACCTGAGCTTTTCAGGGAACTGGAACTCAGTGAACTGGATGAACTGATTGCGATTTCCCAGCAAACATTGCGCGTCGTTGCGCTGGCACCAGAAAAACCCGGTGCATTGCAGGCCATCGAACATCTGAAGCAGCGCAACGTACGGGTGATGCTGGGACACAGCGCAGCTACCTGGGAACAAACCCGCGCAGCCTTTGACGCCGGCGCTGACGGACTGGTTCACTGCTACAACGGTATGACCGGCTTACATCATCGGGAGCCAGGCATGGTTGGCGCAGGATTAACCGACTCTCGCGCCTGGCTGGAACTTATCGCTGACGGACACCATGTCCACCCGGCAGCCATGAAACTCTGCTGCTGTTGCGCCAAAGACAGGCTGGTGCTGATCACCGATGCCATGCAGGCTGCAGGAATGCCAGACGGACGCTATACACTCTGCGGTGAGGAGGTGGAAATGCACAGTGGTATTGTGCGTACCGCTTCCGGTGGCCTGGCTGGTAGCACGCTCTCGGTTGACGCAGCCGTACGTAATATGGTCGAGCTCACCGGGATAACGGCAGAAGAGGCAATTCATATGGCCTCTCTCCACCCCGCACGTCTGTTGGGTATCGATCGCCAACTGGGATCGTTAGCAGCGGGAAAACGTGCAGACGCGATCGCGCTCAATAGCGGGCTACATTTACAACAGATCTGGATTCAGGGTCAGGCTCTCCCCCTTTGACCTTTCATTTTGTCTCGTGTTGGCCTGCGGTCTTCGATCGCAAGGCCTTTCTTTTCCTTTCGCTTGTGTAAATACCTAACCATCCTACAACAAGCCTACTTCTTATAGATCAATAAGATAGCCACACCTTTCGTTCTCACGATCACAAATTTCGTTTTATTTCCTTTTGGATTATTGCTCTTTCGATTTCTTTCCTATAGATTTTAATCAATCGACAAGATGAACAAGTGAAACGAAACGAAAGATAGCGACATTCTCGCCAGCGTCTTATGTGGAATTTACAAGACTAAGGACTTAAGTTATGCCAGAAACCTATACCCCTGTTACCGCGGTAACGGGCACCTGGACCGAAGAAGAGATCCGTCAACAACCTGCCAGTTGGATCCGTTCCCTTACGAATATCGACAACATTCGATCTGCCATTGACAGCTTTCTCGCACCATTACTGCGCAAAAACGATCTGCGGATCATACTGACCGGGGCTGGAACATCAGCATTCATTGGCGACATCATCGCCCCCTGGCTGGCAAGCTATACCGGTAAAAACATCAGCGCTGTGCCGACCACCGATCTGGTCACCAATCCGATGGATTACCTGAATCCCGCACATCCGCTGCTGCTCATTTCTTTCGCTCGCTCAGGTAACAGCCCTGAAAGCGTTGCGGCAGTGGAACTGGCTAATCAGTTTGTGCCTGAGTGTTATCACCTGCCGATCACCTGCAACGAAGCAGGTAGCCTCTATCAAAACGCAGTTGCAAGCGACAATGCCTTTGCTCTGTTAATGCCCGCAGAGACACATGACCGTGGCTTCGCGATGACCAGCAGCATTACCACCATGATGGCCAGCTGCCTGGCAGTATTTGCCCCAGAGAAAATCAACAGCCAGACCTTCCGTGACGTGGCCGATCGGTGCCAGACGATTCTGACTTCGCTGGGCGATTTCAGCGACGGTGTATTTGGCAATGAACCCTGGAAACGGATCGTTTACCTCGGTAGCGGTGGATTACAGGGAGCAGCGCGGGAATCAGCACTGAAAGTCCTGGAGCTGACTGCAGGCAAACTGGCCGCATTCTATGACTCCCCGACAGGCTTTCGTCACGGTCCAAAGTCACTGGTTGATAACGAAACGCTGGTAGTGGTCTTTGTTTCCAGCCATCCGTATACACGTCAATACGATCTCGATCTGCTGGCAGAGTTACGCCGCGATCGGCAGGCATTGCGGGTTGTCGCGATTACCGCACAAACCCATGAGGTGATTGAAGCAGGCCCACATATTCTGCTGCCACCAGCACGCTCTTTCATCGATATGGAATTGGCGTTCTGCTTCCTGATCTACGCCCAGGTTTTTGCTTTGACGCAATCCATCAATATCGGCAATACACCGGATACGCCTTCTGCCAGCGGCACTGTGAACCGCGTTGTACAGGGCGTTGTTATTCATCCCTGGAACGCCTAAAAGGATCGTTTTATGAGCATTATTTCCACGAAATACCTCCTGCTGGATGCCCAAAAAAAGGGTTATGCCGTACCTGCCTTTAACATTCATAACGCCGAGACGATCCAGGCGATCCTTGAAGTGTGCTATGAAATGCAATCGCCGGTGATCCTGGCAGGAACGCCGGGTACCTTTAAGCATATCGCGCTAGAAGAGATCTACGCGCTGTGCAGCGCTTATTCCACCAGCTACGGTATACCGCTGGCGCTGCACCTCGATCATCATGAGTCGCTGGACGACATTCGTCGTAAAGTGAATGCAGGAGTGCGCAGCGCAATGATTGACGGCAGCCACTTTCCGTTTGAAGAAAACGTGAAGCTGGTGAAATCCGTTGTGGATTTTTGCCATGCCAAAGATTGCAGCGTGGAAGCTGAGCTGGGTCGCCTCGGTGGCGTAGAAGATGATATGAGTGTGGATGCAGAAAGCGCCTTCCTCACCGATCCACAAGAAGCTAAACGGTTTGTTGAGCGTACTGGCGTAGATAGCCTTGCTGTTGCCATCGGCACAGCACACGGTTTGTACACCAAAACGCCCAAAATCGATTTTCAGCGGCTGGGTGAAATTCGTGAGGTAGTCGACGTTCCGCTGGTGCTGCATGGCGCAAGTGATGTCCCTGACGAATACGTCCGCCGCACGATCGAGCTTGGCGTTTGCAAAGTTAACGTCGCGACCGAACTGAAAATCGCTTTTGCCGATGCGGTCAAAGCGTGGTTTGCGGAGAATCCGCAGGGCAACGATCCCCGCTATTACATGCGGGTCGGTATGGATGCGATGAAAGAAGTGGTGCGTAGCAAAATCACTGTATGCGGGTCAGCAAACCGCTTATTAATCAGTGAAACTGCCGCTCAGTCTTAAGCACTGTGTTAGCTAATGGCCATACCCTTGTCGGTTTGGCCATCAGCAATCGGGCTTACTCTCCCTGCTGTTCAAGCGCGTGCTTATACAACGCATTCTTTTTCACGCCATGGATTTCAGCAGCCAGCGCGGCGGCCTTTTTCAGCGGCAGTTCTGCCTGCAATAAGGCCAACGTACGCAGCGCATCGGCAGGAAGATCGTCTTCCTGCGCCTTATGCCCTTCGACAATCAGCACCATTTCGCCTTTACGACGGTTTTCATCTTCCTTGACCCACGCCAGCAGTTCACCAACCGGTGCACCGTGAATAGTTTCCCAGGTTTTGGTCAGCTCGCGCGCCAGCACCACGTAGCGGGATTCGCCCCACACGGCAACCATGTCTTCCAGGCTATCCAGCAAGCGGTGGGTAGATTCATAAAAAATAAGCGTACGCGGCTCGGCCTCAATGGCTTTCATCGCATCACGACGCCCTTTCGATTTGGCAGGCAGAAATCCTTCATAGCAAAAACGGTCTGAAGGCAGACCTGCAGCGCTCAGGGCAGCAATCGCCGCACAAGGACCAGGCAGGGGAACAACGCGGATCCCCGCTTCACGACAGGTACGCACCAGATGGTAGCCAGGATCGTTAATCAGCGGCGTTCCGGCATCGGAAACCAGCGCAATGTTTTGTCCTTCTTTGAGCTTCGCGACCAGCGTTTCAGCCTTTTGCTGCTCGTTGTGGTCATGTAGCGCGAACAGACGCGCATTAATCGCGAAGTGTTGTAACAATAATCCTGTATGACGAGTGTCTTCAGCGGCAATCAAATCAACGGCTTGTAAAACTTCGAGCGCTCGTTGGGTAATATCAGCCAAATTTCCTATAGGAGTAGGTACAATAAAGAGTTGGCCTTGAGAATTATCCGCCGATTCGTGTTGTTTCATTGTGTCGTCCGTATTGCCGATTTAATATTGAGCATTGAGTAAAAAAATATCACTGGATACAGTATGGTACCCTCAACATTTTCTCGTTTGAAAGCCGCACGCGCGCTACCAGTCATTCTGGCAGCACTGATTTTCGCAGGCTGTGGCACCCAGGCGCCTGACCAGAGTGCAGCCCATATGCAGGGCACTGCGCAGGCTGATTCCGGCTTTTATCTGCAACAAATGCAGCAAAGCTCAGATGATAGCAAGACCAACTGGCAATTACTCGCCATTCGTGCACTGCTGAAAGAAGGCAAGAGCCAGCAGGCTATCGAACTGTTTAACCAGCTACCGCAGAAGCTAAGCGATACCCAGCAGCGTGAGCAGTCACTGCTGGCCGTCGAGATTAAGCTCGCGCAGAAGGATGTCGCTGGCGCACAGGCCCTGCTGGATAAGTTAACTCCCGCCGATTTTGATCAAAACCAACAGGCACGCTACTGGCAGGCGCAAATCGACGTCAACCAGGGTCGCCCATCTCTGACGCTGCTGCGCGCCCTGATCGCGCAGGAACCGCTGCTGGCCGCGAATGCTAAGCAGAAAAATATGGACGCCACCTGGCAGGCGCTGTCGTCCATGACCCAGGAGCAAGCGCAAGCGCTGGTCATCAATGCTGATGAAAACGTGCTGCAAGGCTGGCTGGATCTCCAGCGCGTCTGGTTCGATAACCGTAACGATCCGGACATGATGAAAGCTGGTATTGCGGACTGGCAGAAACGTTATCCGCAAAACCCAGGAGCAAAACTGTTACCAACACAGTTGGTTAACGTGCAGAGCTTTAAGCCCGCCTCCACCAGCAAAATCGCCCTGCTGTTACCACTGAACGGTCAGGCCGCTGTATTTGGCCGTACTATTCAGCAAGGCTTTGAAGCTGCGAAAAACATGGGCACTCAACCTGTCGCAGCCCCTGTTGCTGTCGCACCTGCCGCAGTTCCAGCTGCCGCGACCACTACAGAACAGCCGCAAACGACTGACGGCGTTGCCAGCCCGTCTCAGGCGTCAGTAAGCGATCTGACCAACGAGACGCCGGCTCAGCCAGAAACACCTGCTGTGCAGCCCGCAGCACCCGCTCAGCCAACAACCGCCAGCGCACCGGCGAATCCATCCGCTGAGCTGAAAATCTACGACACTTCATCACAGCCGCTGAACCAGATCCTGACTCAGGTTCAGCAGGATGGCGCCAGCATCGTGGTTGGCCCACTGTTGAAGAACAATGTTGAAGAGCTGATGAAAAGCAACACGCCATTGAACGTCCTGGCGCTTAACCAGCCGGAGTCGGTGAAAAATCTGCCGAATGTCTGCTACTTCGCCCTGTCGCCAGAAGATGAAGCGCGCGACGCCGCGCGCCACATCCGCGATCAGGGAAAACAGACGCCGCTGTTGTTGATTCCACGGAGTTCATTAGGCGATCGCGTTGCCAACGCCTTTGCACAGGAATGGCAAAAACTGGGTGGCGGCGTGGTATTGCAGCAGAAGTTCGGCTCCACCGCTGAACTGAAAATGGGCGTCAACGGCGGCTCAGGGATTTCCCTGACAGGCAGCCCTGTGGCCTCCTCTGTGACAGCCCAACCCGGCGTGACGATTGGCGGTCTGACCATCCCGGCAGCACCTACCGATGCGCAAATCACCAGCGGCAGCGGTCGTGTTGATGCCGTGTATATTCTGGCGACGCCGGAAGAAATTGCATTTATTAAGCCGATGATCGCCATGCGCAACGGCAGCCAGAGCGGAGCAACGCTGTACGCCAGCTCTCGTAGTGCGCAGGGCACTGCCGGCCCGGATTTCCGTCTGGAGATGGAAGGCTTGCAGTACAGCGAAATTCCGATGCTGGCAGGCGCTAACGCACCTCTTATGCAGCAGGCGCTTGGCGCGGTTCGTAACGACTACTCGCTGGCGCGTATGTATGCCATGGGTGTCGATGCCTGGTCGCTTGCCAACCACTTCTCGCAAATGCGTCAGGTGCAGGGTTTCGAAATTAACGGTAATACCGGGGCCTTAACCGCAACGCAGGATTGTGTGATTAACAGGAAGTTATCATGGCTCAAATACCAGCAAGGACAAGTCGTCCCCGCCAGTTAACGAGTAAACAGACCGGTGACGCGTGGGAATCCACCGCGCGTGACTGGCTGCTGAGCAAGGGACTGCATTTTATCGCCGCCAACGTGCGTGAACGTGGTGGCGAAATCGACCTGATAATGCGTGAAGGCAACACCACCGTATTTGTTGAGGTTCGCTACCGACGCTCAGCACAGTTCGGTGGTGCGGCGGCGAGTGTGACCCGGAGCAAACAACACAAATTATTACAGACCGCCCGCTTGTGGCTTGCGCGCCACAATGGGAGTTTTGATACTGTGGATTGCCGGTTCGATGTGTTAGCCTTCACCGGAAATGATGTTGAGTGGTTTAAGGACGCGTTCAACGACCGCTCATAGTTGAAGATTCAGAGCCTGGTTCTTAAGGATTAGCGTGTTAGATAGAATTAAAGTCTGCTTTACAGAAAGCATTCAAACTCAGATAGCTGCGGCTGAAGCACTTCCGGATGCAATCTCCCGTGCCGCCATGACGCTGGTTCAGTCCCTGCTCAATGGCAACAAAATTCTCTGTTGTGGTAATGGGACGTCCGCTGCCAACGCACAGCATTTTGCTGCCAGCATGATCAATCGTTTTGAAACAGAACGCCCAAGTTTACCTGCGATTGCACTAAACACTGATAATGTGGTCTTAACTGCGATTGCCAACGATCGCCTGCACGACGAAGTTTATGCAAAACAAGTCCGTGCGCTGGGACATGCAGGTGATGTTCTGCTGGCAATCTCTACGCGTGGTAATAGCCGCGATATCGTAAAAGCCGTTGAAGCCGCCGTGACACGCGACATGACAATCGTCGCGCTGACCGGGTATGACGGAGGGGAACTGGCCGGATTACTGGGGCCACAGGATGTTGAAATCCGTATACCCTCACACCACAGCGCCCGCGTTCAGGAAATGCACATGCTGACGGTTAACTGCCTTTGCGATCTCATCGATAACACGCTTTTCCCTCACCAGGATGATTAAGGAGTACACATGAAGGCATTTTCGCCGCTTGCTGTGATTATCGCTGCACTGCTGCTGCAAGGCTGTGTCGCTGCCGCCGTTGTTGGAACTGCAGCTGTCGGGACTAAAGCCGCGACGGATCCTCGTAGTGTCGGCACCCAGGTTGATGACAGTACCCTGGAATTACGCGTCAATACGGCGTTGTCGAAAGATGCCCAGATCAAGAAAGAAGCGCGAATCAACGTGAGCGCATATCAGGGTAAAGTGCTGCTGGTCGGCCAGTCGCCGAATAGCGAACTGTCTGCACGTGCAAAACAGATTGCGATGGGCGTAGAAGGTACGACTGAGGTCTTTAATGAGATCCGTCAGGGCCAGCCAATCGGTCTGGGCGATGCGTCCAACGATACCTGGATAACCACCAAAGTACGTTCCCAGTTACTGACCAGCGATCAGGTGAAATCCTCTAACGTGAAAGTAACGACTGAGAACGGAGAAGTGTTCCTGTTAGGTCTGGTGACCGAGCGTGAAGCGAAGGCGGCGGCGGATATCGCCAGCCGGGTAAGCGGCGTGAAACGCGTCACGACAGCCTTTACGTTTATTAAGTAACACGCCTGTAGATGGCATCTTATCCGGCCTACAGAACGTAATCGTTTGTAGGCCGGATAAGCGTCAGCGCCATTCGGCATTTTTTATTTAGCCCTTTCGCGTAGCTCGGAAGAGGTCAGGATCGAAACCCCTTCATGCCCAGGCGCCAACGCTTCTGCCAGCATTGCCCGAGCAACATCGCGCGCTTCAATCGACTTCCAGTTACCCGGCAGCAGCCTGAACAACGGCGCTAAAAACATCTCATTCGTCCGCTGTTTGTCCCTATCACCCAGTAGCATTGAAGGCCGGACAATCGTCAGCCGTGGCCAATTCTGCGCGATCAGCGCCTGCTCCATTTCACCTTTCACCCGATTATAAAAAAACGGTGAATTCGCATTGGCGCCCATCGAACTCACCACCAGCATATGCTGGGCGCCTAACCTACGTCCCGTCAGGGCTGTATCTACCACCAGCGTATAGTCAGCATGGATAAACGCCTCTTTGCTGCCCGCTTCACGCCGGGTAGTCCCCAAACAACAAAAGACAATATCGACCGGATCGGTGACCTGTGCCAGAGCATCGGTTAGCTGCGGATCATGGGGGTTATAGATACCAACCGTATCTGCCAGCGGTCGACGCGTTGGTGCCGTGATGGCATTGACCCGGGGTTCATTGAGCAGCATACGCAGCAAATGTCCGCCCACCAGCCCCGTGGCTCCCGTTATTAACACCTGACTCATCGCTTATCTTCCCCAGGTCTTCAATCACTGTTCTAACTATAGATCACGTAACCAATGCATCTTTTTACCAAAGCCCAGCGTGTTGTCCGTGAATTTGACTTCATCCAGTCGAATCTCCCATACGGGCGCTGGCAGCATTCTGGCGACGGGGAAACGGCGGTTGTAGGCTTTACGCGCAGCTTCGCTCTCCTGCCCTTCAAGACGCCGGATTTCCCCTTTAAACTGTACGCCACGAATCAGAGCGACGGTTTTAGGCTGACCGTTTACTGTACCGGCAATCGGTGCGCGTGGTCCGGACATCTGCGCATGCCGCGTTTTCTCTTCGGTCAGCACATAGAACACCATCTTCTGCGCATCAAACAGGTAAAACGCATTGGCGCACCATAATTCACCTTCATGATGTACGCACCAGGTCACGACGTGCTGCTTTGCCAGCCAGCGGGTCACCGCAGTCAGTGTTTCCATTTCTGTTCTCTTTTATACTGTAGGCCTGAAAATTATCACGTCGATAGTAACAATGACACCCTGGTATCTGTACCTGATCCGTACCGCTGACAACGCCTTATACACCGGAATAACCACCGATGTGCAGCGCCGCTATAAGCAGCATCAAAATGGGAAAGGCGCGAAGGCGCTACGCGGAAAGGGGGAACTCACGTTGGCATTTGCGGCGCAGGTCGGCGACCGTTCGCTGGCCCTGCGCATAGAGTATCGCGTTAAACAACTCACCAAGCGGCAGAAAGAGCGCCTTGTCGAAGGCGAAGGGTTTGAGGCGCTATTAAGCAGCCTGCAAACCCCGGAGCTTAAAAGCGATTGAAGTGGTCGTGGTATTCCACAAGCCCCGTCACGCCATCCAGCGCATCGTCCGCCAGGCGATGAACCTGGAACGCGCTTTCGGTGCCCGGCCAGCGGCAACGCAGGTCATGATGGGCCGCCAGCTCAAAGCCAAAGCGGCTGTACAGGGCCGGATCCCCCAGCGTAACCACCGCTGCGTAGCCAAACTCGTTCAGTGAATCGAGTCCTTCATAGACCAGCTGACGCGCCAGGCCCTGCCCCCGGTAGTTTTCATCCACCGCGAGCGGCGCCATGCCGACCCATTGCAGATCTTCACCTTGAACATCGACTGGGCTGAACGCGACGTAACCCACTACCTGACCTTCGTCATCGGTAGCAACCAGACCCAGCGTTAAGAAACCATCTTCACGCAGGTCGTGCACTAATTTCGCTTCCGCATCGCTCTCAAATGAACGGCGCAGCAGCGCATCAATACCAGGGGCATCAATGGGAATTTCAACTCGAATCAGCATGGCTCACCTACCGAGGTCTGTTTGGTTTCTGGCGACGTTTTCATCCCCGCCTCAACAAAATCCGCCAACTGCATCAGCATGACGCGCAACGCTTTAGGCATCTGCTCCAGTTCGATGGCATCCATCAGATTTTTTACGTATAGCCCTAATTCTGTATCACCTTCAATCACCAGGCGACGCTGGAAGAAAAGCGTATCTGGATCCTGCTTGCGGGCCACGATCATCAGGAGATCGCTGGCATCGGCGCTAAAACTTACATCCGCATCTGCATTCTGGCTGACGATAAGTTTATCGTTCTCAACAGAGGTATACCATTTGAGGTCAATGTCACGCACATGAATGCTCAGCCAGCGACCTTCGAGAAACTCCAGCTCCCCATCGGCCAGCGCCTGACTAAACTGCCAGCTCAGGACCTGTTCCAGAACCTGGCGCTTCAGCGCAAAGGGCGTCAGTTTAACTGGTACACTCATCAGAGAAGGACCAAATTGTACTAAGCGTGAACGCAGTTTATCCAACACGAGCTTTACTCCCTGTTTCAATAGTCCTGCTATTTTGCCATATCAAATAAACGACATAGCGGCATAAATCAACAATTCGCTACGAAATTGTTACCTCTTTATTGGTGCCACCAATACGACTTTAACTGCCTCAAATCAAAAATTGTCTCAGCAAGGTTAACTAAAATCCCTCTTCGTTAACATTTCTGCGCCCGTCACGGCGCAACGTTCAGGATAAATTATGGAGCTGCTCTGCCCTGCCGGAAACCTACCGGCGCTTAAGGCGGCCATCGAGAACGGCGCTGATGCTGTCTACATCGGGCTGAAAGATGATACCAACGCCCGTCATTTCGCCGGCCTTAATTTTACCGAGAAAAAATTGCAGGAAGCGGTGAGTTTTGTCCATCAGCACCGCCGTAAGCTGCACATTGCGATTAACACCTTTGCGCACCCGGATGGTTACGCGCGCTGGCAACGTGCCGTTGATATGGCAGCGCAACTGGGTGCAGACGCGCTGATCCTTGCCGACCTCGCCATGCTTGAGTATGCCGCAGAGCGCTACCCGCATATTGAGCGCCATGTCTCTGTTCAGGCATCTGCAACCAATGAAGAGGCAATTAATTTCTATCATCGCAACTTTGACGTCGCCCGCGTGGTGCTGCCGCGCGTGCTATCTATTCATCAGGTGAAACAGCTCGCTCGCGTCACGCCAGTTCCCCTGGAAGTGTTCGCCTTCGGTAGCCTGTGCATTATGGCGGAAGGCCGTTGCTATCTTTCGTCCTATCTGACGGGTGAGTCTCCTAATACGGTTGGTGCCTGCTCGCCTGCCCGTTTTGTCCGCTGGCAACAGACCCAACAAGGGCTGGAATCCCGTCTTAATGAAGTGCTGATCGACCGCTATCAGGACGGGGAAAACGCCGGTTATCCGACGCTATGCAAAGGCCGCTATCTGGTTGACGGCGAGCGTTACCATGCGCTGGAAGAACCCACCAGCCTGAACACGCTGGAGCTGCTGCCGGAACTACTGGCAGCCAATATTGCCTCGGTGAAAATCGAAGGTCGTCAGCGCAGCCCGGCCTATGTCAGTCAGGTTGCGAAAGTGTGGCGTCAGGCGATCGACCACTGTATGGCCGACCCGCAAAACTACGTCCCGCAGGCCGCGTGGATGGAAACACTCGGTTCTATGTCCGAAGGCACGCAGACCACGCTTGGCGCGTATCACCGTAAATGGCAGTGAGAGAAGCAATGAAATATTCCTTAGGGCCGGTGCTGTGGTACTGGCCGAAAGAAACGCTGGAAGATTTTTATCAGCAGGCTGCCGTAAGCCAGGCCGACGTTATCTATCTTGGTGAAGTGGTATGCAGTAAACGCCGCGCCACCAAAGTGGGCGACTGGCTCGATATGGCGAAATCGCTCGCCGGCAGCGGTAAACAGGTTGTGCTGTCAACACTGGCGCTGGTACAGGCTTCTTCTGAACTGGGAGAGCTGAAGCGCTATGTCGAAAACGGTGACTTCCTGCTGGAAGCCAGCGATCTCGGCGTAGTAAACATGTGCGCCGAGCGTAAGCTGCCGTTTGTCGCCGGGCATGCGCTCAACTGCTACAACGCGGTTACCCTGCGTATCCTGCTCAAACAAGGCATGGTGCGCTGGTGTATGCCGGTAGAGCTTTCCCGCGACTGGCTGGCAAACCTGCTCAACCAGTGTGATGAGCTGGGTATTCGCAATCAGTTTGAAGTTGAGGTGCTGAGCTACGGGCATCTGCCGCTGGCGTACTCTGCCCGCTGCTTTACCGCGCGCTCTGAAGACCGTCCAAAAGACGAGTGTGAAACCTGCTGCATCAAATATCCGAACGGGCGCGATGTGCTGTCGCAGGAGAATCAGCAGGTCTTTGTCCTCAACGGGATCCAGACCATGAGCGGCTATGTTTACAACCTCGGCAACGAACTGACATCGATGCAGGGGCTAGTTGATATTGTGCGTCTGTCCCCTTCAGGCACTGAAACATTCGCCATGCTCGACGCCTTCCGCGCCAATGAAAATGGCAGTGCTCCATTACCGCTTGCCGCCCACAGTGACTGTAACGGCTACTGGAAGCGACTGGCTGGACTGGAGCTGCAGGCCTAGCCGGATGCGGCATAAATGCCTTATCGGGCCTACAAATAGCGATCCCGTAGGCCCGATAAGCGCAGCGCCATCGGGCATGTTATATTCGGTGCCCGCCGTATAAAGCTCACTTTGTTAACAACATTCGCTAATCTTTAATGCAGTATTAAAAGATTAACCGGTAACAAAGTGAGCCGTTATGACTGACAAAACTATTCCGTTCTCGGTGCTGGATCTGGCGCCGATCCCTGAAGGATCCTCGGCAAAAGAGGCCTTCACATACTCGCTTGATCTCGCTCAACTGGCCGAAAAACGCGGCTACCACCGCTACTGGCTGGCGGAACATCACAACATGACCGGCATCGCCAGCGCAGCAACCTCAGTGCTGATTGGTTATCTGGCTGCCAATACCACCACGCTGCATCTCGGGTCTGGCGGCGTGATGTTGCCTAACCATTCGCCGCTGGTGATCGCCGAGCAGTTCGGTACCCTGAACACGCTATATCCGGGACGAATCGATCTCGGGCTTGGTCGCGCACCGGGCAGCGATCAACCAACCATGCGCGCACTGCGCCGCCATATGAGCGGTGATATCGATAACTTCCCACGCGACGTCGCTGAACTGGTGGACTGGTTCGACGCCCGCGATCCTAATCCCCATGTACGCCCGGTTCCCGGCTACGGCGAGCAGATCCCGGTCTGGTTATTAGGCTCCAGCCTGTACAGCGCACAACTGGCGGCCCAGCTTGGTCTGCCGTTTGCCTTCGCCTCGCACTTTGCCCCGGATATGCTGCATCAGGCGCTGCATTTGTATCGTACCCAGTTCAAACCCTCGGCGCGGCTGGCAAAACCGTATGCGATGGTGTGCATCAACATTATTGCCGCCGACAGCAATCGCGACGCCGAGTTTCTTTTCACCTCCATGCAGCAGGCATTTATGAAGCTGCGTCGTGGCGAAACCGGCCAGCTACCGCCGCCGGTAGAGAATATGCATCAGCTGTGGTCCGCTTCTGAGCAGTACGGCGTACAACAGGCGCTGAGCATGTCGCTGGTCGGTGATAAGGCAAAAGTGCGGCATGGTCTCGACGCCATTTTGCGTGAAACCCAGGCTGATGAGATTATGGTTAACGGTCAGATTTTTGATCATCAGGCACGCCTACATTCGTTTGATTTGGCGATGGATGTGAAGCAGGAATTATTGGGGTAGTGCGTTGCTTTGCCCGGTGGCGCTTCGCTTACCGGGCCTACTTGACCCTGTAGGCCGGATAAGGCGTAGCCGCCATCCGGCACAACAAAGTTACTGATAAACAGGCAACAGATTCACGCTCGAGAGAATATGGATAACCGCGTTGCCGATACCGAATACCAGGATCAGCGCAATCATCGGCTTACCGCCCCATACACGGAATTTCGGGCTACCGAAACGCTCGCGGGATTTACGTGCCAGCAGTGCCGGAACAATGGCGGCCCAGATGGTTGCCGCGAGTCCTGCATAGCCAATGGCGTACAGGAAACCGTTCGGCCACAGCAAGCCACCGATAATTGGCGGGACAAACGTCAGCAATGCCGTTTTGAAACGTCCCATTGCCGAGTCATCAAAGCCAAACAGATCCGCCAGATAGTCAAACAGACCGAGCGTAACGCCGAGGAATGAACTCGCCACCGCAAAGTTGGAGAACACCACCAGCAGCAGATCCAGACTGCGGCTGTTTAGTACACCGCTCAGCGCCTGTACCAGCACATCTATGTTACCGCCCTGCTGCGCAATACCGATAAACTCCGGACGCGGAATGTTACCCATCGTCCCCAGCAACCACACGGTATACAGCACCAGCGCCAGCAGCGTGCCGTACACCAGACACTTAACGATGGTCTTCGGATCTTTGCCGTAGTACTTCATCAGGCTCGGGACGTTGCCGTGATAGCCGAATGAGGCCAGACAGAACGGTAGCGTCATCAGCAGGTACGGCGTATACGAAGCATTGCTTTCCGCCACGTTAAACAACGTTGTGGGCTGAACGTGTCCCAATAAGCTGCCGAAGGTCAGGAAAAAGGTAATCACCTTCGCGCCCAGCACAATTGCCGTCATGCGGCTAACCGCTTTGGTACTTAACCACACCACAAACGCCACCAGCAACGCAAAGCCAAGACCTGCCGCACGCGCCGGAACGTTCAACGACATCTCGGAGAAGGTGTGATGCAGGATCGAACCGCTCGCCGAGATATACGCGTAGGTCAGAATATAGAGAACGAAAGCAATCGAGATGCCGTTCACCACGTTCCAGCCTTTGCCCAGCAGATCTTTCGTGATGGTGTCGAAACTGGAGCCAATGCGGTAATTGAGGTTAGCTTCAAGGATCATCAGCCCGGAGTGCAGCATGCAGAACCAGGTGAAGATCAGCGCTGCCATTGACCAGAAGAACCACGCCCCGGACATGACCACTGGCAGGGAAAACATCCCCGCGCCAATAATGGTGCCGCCGATGATCACCACGCCGCCGAGCAGCGAAGGTGACGTTTGGGTGGTGGTTAGTGTTGCCATTTAGCCATCTCTCCAGTCATTTATATTGTGACTACATCTCAATGTGCTGCACTGTACCAGTACACGAGTACAATTGAAATAAAAAAAGCCCCGATTGTTGAGATCGGGGCCGTATATTTTACTTTACAGCTATAAAGCTAAAAGGCTTATGCATCACCGCCGAAACGACGACGACCAGCAGAGTCATCACGACGCGGAGCAGAAGAATCGTCACGACGCGGACCACGGTTGCCTTCACGACGTTCGCCGCTGAAACGACGACCATCGCCACGACCGCCTTCACGACGTTCACCGCTAAAGTTACGACCTTCACCGCGACCACCTTCACGACGCTCACCGCTGAAACGACCACCGCCACGACGCTCACCACCAGTGTGCGGAACTGCATCGCCAACCAGCTGCATGTTCATCGGCTTGTTCAGGATGCGAGTACGGGTAAAGTGCTGCAGCACGTCGCCCGGCATACCTTTCGGCAGTTCGATGGTGGAGTGGGAAGCAAACAGCTTGATGTTACCGATGTAACGGCTGCTGATATCACCTTCGTTAGCAATCGCACCAACGATATGACGAACTTCAACACCGTCATCACGGCCCACTTCAATGCGGTACAGCTGCATGTCACCAACATCACGACGTTCACGACGCGGACGGTCTTCACCACCACGGTCATTACGGTCACGAGGGCCACGATCGTTACGGTCACGCGAACCACGGTCATCACGGTCGCGGAATTCGCGTTTCGGACGCATCGGCGCATCTGGCGGCAGGATCAGAGGACGTTCGCCCTGAGCCATTTTCAGCAGTGCAGCTGCCAGCGTTTCGATATCCAGTTCTTCTTCCGGCTGCATTTTCGCCAGCAGAGCACGGTACTGATCCAGATCGCTGCTTTCCAGCTGCTGCTGTACTTTAGCGGCGAATTTTTCCAGACGGCGTTTGCCCAGCAGATCTGCGTTCGGCAGTTCTACTTCCGGAATAGTCAGCTTCATGGTGCGTTCGATGTTACGCAGCAGACGACGCTCGCGGTTCTCAACGAACAGCAGCGCACGACCCGCACGACCCGCACGACCGGTACGGCCGATACGGTGAACGTAAGACTCGGAATCCATCGGGATGTCGTAGTTGACAACCAGACTGATACGCTCAACGTCCAGGCCACGGGCCGCAACGTCGGTTGCAATCAGAATATCCAGACGGCCATCTTTCAGACGCTCCAGAGTCTGCTCACGCAGGGACTGGTTCATGTCGCCGTTCAGTGCAGCGCTGCTATAACCGCTACGCTCCAGCGCTTCTGCTACTTCCAGGGTCGCATTTTTGGTACGTACGAAGATAATCGCCGCATCAAAGTCTTCTGCTTCCAGGAAACGCACCAGCGCTTCATTTTTACGCATGCCCCACACAGTCCAGTAGCTCTGGCTGATGTCAGGACGGGTAGTAACGCTGGACTGAATACGTACTTCCTGCGGCTCTTTCATAAAGCGGCGGGTAATACGACGAATCGCTTCCGGCATGGTTGCAGAGAACAGAGCGGTCTGATGACCTTCCGGGATCTGCGCCATGATGGTTTCAACGTCTTCGATGAAGCCCATACGCAGCATTTCGTCAGCTTCGTCCAGTACCAGACCGCTCAGTTTGGAAAGGTCCAGAGTACCGCGCTTCAGGTGATCCAGCAGACGACCCGGCGTACCGACGACGATCTGTGGCCCCTGACGCAGGGCACGTAATTGCACGTCATAACGCTGACCGCCGTACAGGGCAACCACGTTCACGCCGCGCATGTGTTTAGAGAAATCCGTCATGGCTTCTGCTACCTGAACCGCCAGTTCGCGGGTCGGTGCCAGCACCAGAATCTGAGGTGCCTTCAGCTCAGGATCAAGATTGTTGAGCAGCGGTAAAGAGAACGCTGCAGTTTTGCCGCTACCTGTCTGGGCCATACCCAGAACATCGCGGCCGCCCAGCAGATGCGGAATGCACTCTGCCTGGATTGGAGATGGTTTTTCGTAACCCAGATCGTTAAGGGCTTCAAGGATAGGAGCCTTCAGGCCCAGATCTGCAAAAGTGGTTTCGAATTCAGCCATGTAGTACGTGTGCCTCAAAATTAATGGCGGCCAGTCTACATAACTCATCATGAAATTGATCTGCAATTTTCATTGAAAAGTGTGAACCGGCTCAAAGTAGGTGTATTAACGAACAACAACGCCCTCACCCGTGAAGGTGATGGCAATCAAAAAAGATTACGGGCTGATGTGTACGTCAGCTATTGCTGGTCCGATTCTGCCAGGTCATCTTGGTCCTGGCCCAGGAGCGATAATTCCAACAATGCGTATCGGTGCTCAACAAAGTTATGAACGTTGTTAGCCACCGCCAGTTTGAACAATGCCGTAGCGTTGTCCAAATCCCCCAGACTTAGGTAGTACTTACCTAAATAGAAGTTGGTTTCACTGAGATGCTCAGCGAGCGAGGTGTTATCCGTTGCGTCCGCCTTCAGGCGTTCCATCAGCGTTGCTTCGCTAATGTTGCCCAGGTAGAACTCGACAATGTTCCATCCCCATTGCTCTTTATCCGATTTCTCAAAGCGTTGCTTCAACGCTTCTTTAGCCTGCTTCTCATCGAGCTTCTGCTCGGCAAGATAAAGCCACAGACTACGGAAAGGATCATTGGGATCGTCTTGATAAAACGCTAGCAGATCATCTTGCGCTAACTTGTCGCGACCGCCGTAATACAATGCGATACCGCGATTTAAGTGCGCGTAGTTGTAAGTTGGATCAAGCTCAAGTACAGAATCAAACGCTTCATAGGCAGCATCAAAATTGCCTGCCTGCGTTAAATATATACCTAAGTAATTGAATACTTCAGGCATATCTGGTCGGATTGCCAGCGCTTGTGAAAAATCATTTCGCGCCAATGCCCTCAGACCGAGACTATCATACAACACTCCGCGCTCATATAAAAGCTGTGCGCGTTCGTCATCGGTTAAAGCCCGACTGGCAAGAATTTGTTCCATACGTGCCAGAATCACTTCCTGCTGCAAAGTCGGTTGCAATGGTACTGCGAGGACTTCACTCTTTCGCCAGGCGGAATTACTGCATCCAGCCAGCGTGAGTGCTGTCGCAACGAAACACCAGCGCAAAAAAGGCTTCATTTCCCACTCCCGAAGACAACGATTGAATGAACGTCCAGGTTCCCCGGTTGCTAACAAGGCATCCTGCCGGGTTAAAGGCCCTCCGCTTTCACGGAGGGCAATGGCAACCTTACTCGCCCTGGCTTGCCGGAGCTTCCGGTTCGCCTGCAGGCTGAGACTGCTCAGTTGCTTCTTTAATGCTCAGACGCACACGGCCCTGGCGATCAACTTCCAGAACTTTGACCGGTACTTCCTGGCCCATCTGCAGGTAGTCGGTCACTTTCTCAACGCGCTTATCAGCGATCTGAGAGATGTGTACCAGACCTTCTTTACCGCCACCGATGGCAACGAATGCGCCAAAGTCAACGATACGGGTCACTTTACCATTGTAGATACGGCCTACTTCGATCTCTGCGGTGATCTCTTCGATACGACGGATAGCATATTTCGCTTTCTCACCGTCGGTCGCAGCAATCTTCACGGTGCCATCATCTTCGATTTCAATGGTGGTGCCGGTTTCTTCGGTCAGAGCACGGATAACAGAACCGCCTTTACCGATAACGTCTTTGATCTTGTCCGGGCTGATCTTGATAGTGTGGATACGCGGAGCGAACTGAGAAATATCGCCACGCGGAGCGTTGATCGCTTGTTCCATCACACCCAGGATGTGCAGACGCGCACCTTTAGCCTGGTTCAGAGCAACCTGCATGATTTCTTTGGTGATACCTTCAATTTTGATATCCATCTGCAGTGCAGAGATACCGTCGCGGGAACCCGCCACTTTGAAGTCCATATCGCCCAGGTGGTCTTCGTCGCCCAGAATGTCAGACAGAACAACAAAGTTGTCGCCTTCTTTCACCAGACCCATCGCGATACCCGCAACGGCTGCTTTGATCGGCACGCCTGCGTCCATCAGCGCCAGGGAAGCACCACATACGGAAGCCATGGAAGAAGAACCGTTAGATTCGGTGATTTCAGAAACCACACGCACGGTGTACGGGAATTTATCCAGTTCCGGCATTACTGCCAGTACGCCACGCTTCGCCAGACGGCCGTGACCAATCTCACGACGCTTCGGAGAACCGACCATACCGGTTTCACCTACGCAGTACGGAGGGAAGTTGTAGTGGAACAGGAAGTTGTCAGTACGCTCGCCCATCAGTTCGTCGAGGTTCTGCGCATCACGCGTGGTGCCCAGGGTCGCAGTAACCAGCGCCTGAGTTTCGCCACGGGTGAACAGTGCGGAACCGTGGGTACGCGGCAGAACGCCAGTACGCACGTCCAGGCCACGGATCATGTCTTTTTCACGGCCATCGATGCGCGGCTCGCCTGCCAGTACGCGGCTACGAACAACGTTTTTCTCGATAGCGTGCAGGATTTCACCCAGTTCGTTAGCGTCCAGGGTTTCGTCTTCAGCCACCAGAGTCGCGATGGTTTCAGATTTGATCACGTCAACCTGAGCATAACGCTCTTGTTTGTCAGTGATACGGTAAGCATCGCTCAGGCGAGCTTCCGCCAGTGCGGCAACGCGTGCGTTCAGCGCTTCGTTGACGGCTTCTGGCTGCCAGTCCCAACGCGGTTTGCCAGCTTCTTTCGCCAGCTCGTTGATCGCCTGAATCACAACCTGCTGCTGTTCGTGACCGAACACAACAGCGCCCAGCATCTGATCTTCGCTCAGCAGTTCAGCTTCTGATTCAACCATCAGTACGGCTGCTTCAGTACCTGCAACAACCAGGTCCAGCTTGCTTTCTTTCAGTTCGTCCTGAGTCGGGTTCAGTACATACTGGTCATTGATGTAACCAACACGTGCAGCACCGATCGGGCCGTTGAATGGGATACCAGACAGAGTCAGCGCAGCAGATGCACCAATCATTGCCACGATGTCCGGGTTAACCTGCGGGTTAACGGAAACAACGGTCGCGATAACCTGAACTTCGTTAACGAAGCCTTCCGGGAACAGCGGGCGAACCGGGCGGTCAATCAGACGCGCGATCAGAGTTTCGCCTTCGCTCGGACGGCCTTCACGACGGAAGAAGCTACCCGGGATACGGCCAGCAGCGTAGGTACGCTCCTGATAGTTAACGGTCAGCGGGAAAAAGTCCTGGCCTGGTTTCGCTTTTTTCTGACCAACAACGGTAACGAATACCGCGGTGTCATCCATGCTAACCATAACAGCGGCAGTCGCCTGACGCGCCATCATGCCGGTTTCCAGCGTAACGGTATGCTGACCGTACTGGAATTTACGAACGATCGGATTAAGCAAAATAATATCCTTTCTCTATTTTTTGACGGCACATTTTTGCGCCATCGTTAATACCCGATCTTCTGCGCATCCTCGCGACTAATGACAACCCTAACCCATAAGCATGAGTAAAGCCTCTCATTAGCCGCGCGAACCTCTGCAACGGAAGATCATTCATAGCAACAATACATTAGTTTCCAGCGAATTGCTGCCATCTGCTGGAAAAAAGGGGCCATGAAGGCCCCCTCTTTCTGAAACTCGAAAGAATTAGCGACGCAGGCCCAGACGCTCGATCAGCGCGGTGTAACGTGCAACATCTTTACGTTTCAGGTAGTCGAGCAGTTTACGACGCTGAGAAACCATGCGCAGCAGACCACGACGGCTGTGGTGATCTTTTTTGTGCTCTGCAAAGTGGCCCTGCAGGTGGTTAATCTGTGCAGTCAACAGAGCAACCTGAACATCGGTAGAACCGGTGTCATTTGCATCACGACCAAACTCAGAAACGATTTTAGCGGTAGCTTCAGTACTTAGAGACATTTTAAAACTCCAAAGTGTTAAGAATGAAAGGATGCCGATCTCTAATTCAGCTATCCCAGTGTATACACTTTATCCTTCAAACTGACTCTGCGTTGGCTGCGTCCGCTCACCTCAGTCACTTACCTAAGTAAGCTCCTGAGGATCCTCAGACTTGCCGCTTTGATGCAGCTCGAATGATTTTGTGTATACGCCACGCGGATTGTTAAACAATTCACGCGACGTTAAGCGGCAGTATTCTACTCGCAGCGCCCTTTTATCGCAAGACAGAGAGCTCTATGCAGGATACTCAACCACCAGGCGGCGGGGGGCGACACGACCTTCATCGTCCATCTCCCCCATGCCAATAAACTTGTCGTCATCGCCTTCCGTCACGCGTACCAGCCCTTCCAGCGGGGCGCCTGTCGTCCGTACCGGATTACCATTTTTAAAGTAAACCGACGATGTTAAAGGCAAATTAACAACAGGATAGTCCAATGCCGGACTGTCCATTGGCATCAGCAAAGGATCAAGCAACTGAGCCGCCAGAATGTTCTGCTGTTCTGCCTGTTCGACCAGCTCACGCAGGTGTTCCAGCGTGACCATACGATCCACCGGATACTTGCTGACCGTCAGACGACGCAGATACGTTACGTGCGCGCCGCAGCCCAGCTTCTCACCGAGATCGTCAACGATGGTACGAATGTAGGTGCCTTTGGAGCAGTGAACTTCCAGCTCCAGTTCGTTACCCTCGTGACGGATAAACAGCAGCTCATAGACGGTAATCGGGCGCGCTTCACGCGGCACTTCAATGCCCTGACGCGCATATTCGTACAGCTTCTTACCCTGATACTTCAGCGCCGAATACATCGACGGAATCTGCTCGATATCGCCGCGGAAAGTCTCCAGCGCACTCGCCAGTTGTTCTGCGGTGAAGGTTACCGGACGCTCCTGCACGATCTGCCCATCGGCATCGGAAGTGTCAGTACGCTGGCCCAGACGGGCAACCACGCGATAGCGTTTGTCAGAATCCAGCAAATACTGTGAAAACTTTGTCGCTTCACCAAGGCAGATAGGCAGCATACCTGTCGCCAGCGGATCCAACGCGCCGGTATGTCCCGCGCGGTTGGCATTGTAGATGCGCTTTACTTTTTGCAGCACGTCATTGCTGGACATGCCCTGCGGCTTATCCAGCAGCAGGACACCGTGAATATCGCGACCACGACGACGAGGACGACTCATCAGTCCTCCTTGCTGTCGTCCGCTGGGTTCACACGACGCTCATCGTCATGTTTCACCACGCTGGTCACCAGGTTGGACATGCGCATCCCTTCAACCAACGAGTTGTCGTAGAAGAAGGTCAGCTCAGGCACGATACGCAGACGCATTGCTTTACCCAGCAGAGAGCGGATAAAACCAGAGGCTTCCTGCAGTGCCTTAATGCCGTTTTTCACGGCAGCTTCGTCCTGATCGTTGAGGAAAGTCACGAATACTTTGGCATATGCCAGATCACGGGACATCTCAACACCCGATACGGTGGTCATCATGCCAACACGCGGGTCTTTGATTTCGCGTTGCAGGATGAGTGCGATTTCTTTCTGCATCTCCTGCGCGACACGCTGCGGGCGACCAAATTCTTTCGCCATAATAAATTCTCCAGACAAAAAAGGGGCATTCAGCCCCTTTTGAAAATAATTCGGTGATTAGGCTGTAGGCCTGATAAGCGTAGCGCCATCAGGCATTACATTGCCGGATGTCGGCGTAAACGCCTTATCCGGCCTACACCCGAACAACCTTAAGCAATTGTACGTTTGATCTCGATGATCTCGAACACTTCGATCATATCGCCAACGCGAACGTCGTTGTAGTTCTTAACGCCGATACCACATTCCATACCGTTACGGACTTCGTTAACGTCATCTTTGAAGCGGCGCAGGGATTCCAGCTCGCCTTCATAGATAACCACGTTGTCGCGCAGTACGCGGATTGGGTTGTGACGTTTAATAGTGCCTTCAGTAACCATACAGCCTGCGATAGCGCCGAATTTCGGTGATTTGAACACATCACGAACTTCAGCCAGACCAATAATCTGCTGTTTCAGTTCCGGAGACAGCATGCCGCTCATCGCTGCTTTCACTTCGTCGATCAGATGATAGATGACGGAGTAGTAACGCAGATCCAGGCTTTCTGATTCGATAACTTTACGTGCAGAGGCATCAGCACGTACGTTGAAGCCAACCAGAATCGCATTGGATGCCGCAGCCAGGGTCGCGTCGGTTTCGGTGATACCACCTACGCCAGAACCGATGATCTTCACTTTTACTTCGTCGGTAGACAGTTTCAGTAAAGAGTCGGAAATCGCTTCTACAGAACCCTGTACGTCAGCCTTCAGCACGATGTTCACTTCGTGAACTTCGCCTTCGGTCATGTTGGCGAACATGTTCTCAAGTTTAGATTTCTGCTGACGAGCCAGTTTAACTTCACGGAATTTGCCCTGACGGTACAGTGCAACTTCACGCGCTTTCTTCTCGTCACGAACAACAGTAACTTCGTCACCCGCAGCCGGAACACCGGACAGACCGAGGATTTCCACCGGAATGGACGGACCTGCTTCCAGTACTTCCTGACCCAGTTCGTTACGCATCGCACGAACGCGGCCGTATTCGAAACCACACAGAACGATATCGCCCTTGTTCAGGGTACCTTCGCGAACCAGGACGGTAGCAACCGGGCCACGACCTTTATCCAGGAAGGATTCGATAACCGCACCGCTCGCCATACCTTTACGCACAGCTTTCAGTTCCAGTACTTCGGCTTGCAGCAGGATAGCATCCAGCAGTTCGTCGATACCGGTGCCCGCTTTCGCAGAAACGTGAACGAACTGGCTCTCGCCGCCCCACTCTTCCGGCATGATGCCGTACTGGGACAGTTCGTTTTTAACGCGATCTGGATCCGCTTCCGGTTTATCGATTTTGTTGACTGCAACAACTACCGGCACACCTGCCGCTTTCGCGTGCTGGATAGCTTCGATAGTCTGCGGCATCACGCCGTCGTCTGCTGCAACAACCAGAACAACGATATCCGTTGCCTGAGCACCACGAGCACGCATGGAGGTAAACGCGGCGTGACCCGGGGTGTCCAGGAAGGTGATCATACCGTTGTCAGTTTCAACGTGGTACGCACCGATGTGCTGAGTAATGCCGCCCGCTTCGCCAGAGGCCACTTTCGTTGAACGAATGTAGTCCAGCAGAGACGTTTTACCGTGGTCAACGTGACCCATGATGGTCACTACCGGTGCGCGCGGTTCTGCCGCAGCGCCGGTGTCACGGTCGCTCATTACTGCTTCTTCCAGCTCGTTTTCACGACGCAGGATAACTTTGTGGCCCATCTCTTCGGCAACCAGCTGTGCGGTTTCCTGGTCGATGACCTGGTTGATGGTCGCCATTGCGCCCAGTTTCATCATTGCTTTGATGACCTGAGAGCCTTTGACCGCCATCTTGTTCGCCAGATCGCCAACGGTGATGGTTTCGCCGATCACAACGTCACGGTTAACGGCCTGAGCTGGCTTCTGGAAGCCCTGCTGCAGAGCGGAACCTTTACGCTGCTTGCCGCCTTTACCGCCGCGAACCGCTGCACGTGCTTCTTCACGGTCAGCTTTAGATTCAGCGTGTTTGTTACCTTTCTTCGCCGGACGCGCTGCTTTAGTGCTGCGAGTACGACCACGACCGCCTTCAACTTCACGATCGTTCTCGTCTTCAGCCTGGCGAGCATGCTGAGAGGTGGTGACGTGATAATCACTGGTGTCTTCGACAGGTTCAGCGTTATTCACACCATTTTTCTCGTTTTCTTCCGCCATACGGCGAGCTTCTTCCGCTACGCGGCGCGCTTCTTCTTCAAGCTTGCGACGTGCTTCTTCTTCCGCTTTACGCTTCAGTTCTGCGGCTTCATTTTCACGGCGGGCTTTTTCGGCCTGGGCGGTTTTAGTCATATCGTCGGTCTGTTGATTGCTCACTTTGTCTTTTTCCGCAGCTTCACGTTTCGCTTTATCAGCGGCTTCACGCTTAGCTTGTTCTGCGGCCTCACGTTCGGCTTTTTGTTGCGCCTCGCGTTTGGCAGCTTCTTCTGCCTCACGACGGGCTTGCTCTTCCGCTTCACGCTGCGCCTGCTCTTCCGCGGCAAGGCGTTCAGCCTCTTGCGGATCGCGTTTCACAAAGGTGCGTGTCTTGCGGACTTCGATTTGTACCGATTTGCTTTTTCCACCGGTACCTGGAATATTGAGAGTACTGCGCGTTTTACGCTGCAATGTCAACTTATCCGGCGCTGAGCCGTTTTCACGGTTCAAATGCGCCAGTAAGGTTTGTTTCTCTTGTGCGGACACAGAGTCGTCAGCAGACTTCGGGATACCGGCATCAGCAAATTGCTGTACCAGGCGATCTACGGAAGTCTGTATCTCTGCAGCCAGCGTTTTTACGGTTACATCTGTCATACTGTTCCTTCCTGCTACAGTTTATTACGCTTCGTCGCCGAACCAGCAAATATTACGGGCAGCCATAATCAGCTCACCGGCTTTTTCGTCGGTCAACCCTTCGATATCAGCCAGATCATCAATGCCCTGTTCAGCGAGATCTTCCAGCGTACAAACACCACGGGCCGCCAGTTTGAAGGCCATCTCACGATCCAATCCTTCCAGATTCAGCAGATCGTCAGCCGGTTTGTTATCACCGAGGCTTTCTTCCTGGGCCAGTGCCAGAGTGGTCAGTGCGTTTTTAGCACGCTCGCGCAGCGCTTCAACGGTCTGTTCATCCAGGCCGTCAATTTCCAGCAGCTCTTTCATTGGCACGTAGGCCAGTTCTTCCAGCGTCGCAAAACCTTCTTCCACCAGAACGGTCGCGAAATCTTCATCGATATCGAGATATTTGGTGAAGGTATCGATGGCTGCATGTGCTTCAGCCTGATGCTTCGCTTGCAGGTCATCAACGGTCATCACGTTGAGTTCCCAACCGCTCAGTTGTGAAGCCAGGCGGACGTTCTGACCATTACGTCCAATCGCCTGAGCCAGGTTACCGGCTTCAACCGCGATATCCATGGTGTGTTTGTCTTCATCCACCACGATAGAAGCGACGTCTGCTGGCGCCATTGCGTTAATCACGAACTGCGCCGGGTTATCATCCCACAGGACGATATCGATACGCTCGCCGCCCAGTTCGGTAGAAACCGCCTGAACGCGCGCACCGCGCATACCAACACAGGCGCCGACCGGATCAATACGCTTGTCGTTGGTCTTAACGGCGATTTTCGCACGCGATCCCGGATCGCGAGCAGCCGCTTTAATTTCGATAACTTCTTCGCCGATTTCCGGCACTTCAATGCGGAACAGCTCAATCAGCATTTCCGGCTTGGAACGGGTTACGAACAGCTGTGCACCGCGCGCTTCCGGGCGAACTGAGTACAGAACACCACGAATACGGTCACCAGGGCGGAAGTTTTCACGCGGCAGCATGTCTTCACGCAGGATCACAGCTTCAGCATTGCTGCCCAGATCCAGAGAAATGTTGTCGCGGTTTACTTTCTTCACCACACCGGTGACGATTTCGCCTTCGTGTTCGCGGAACTGATCAACAACCATTGCGCGTTCAGCTTCACGTACTTTCTGTACGATAACCTGCTTCGCAGTCTGGGTGGTGATACGGTCAAAGGTGACAGATTCAATCTGATCTTCAACATATTCGCCCACGTTCAGACTTTCGTCTTCGAAGCGTGCCGCTTCCAGCGTAATTTCTTTGGTCGGCTGAGTAACTTCTTCTACGATTACCCAACGACGGAAGGTATCGAAATCACCGCTTTTACGATCGATTTCTACGCGAACGTCGATCTCTTGCTCATATTTTTTCTTTGTTGCTGTAGCCAGCGCACTTTCCAGCGCTTCAAAAATTTTCTCGCGTGGCAGCGCTTTTTCGTTGGATACGGCTTCAACAACAGCCAAAATTTCTTTGTTCATCGCGGGCTTTTCACCTCAATCCAGACTGTTAAAAGTGGGGAACCAGGTTCGCCTTCTGGATATTACTCAGCGCGAACACTTCATCTTTGCCTTCGACTGTGACCGTGATCATCTCACCGTCCACCGCTTTGATAACGCCCTGCCATTTACGACGGTTTTGTACCGCCATACGAAGAACCAGCGTGACTTCTTCACCCAGGAAACGCACGTAGTGTTCAGCTGTGAACAGAGGACGGTCGAGACCCGGAGAGGAGACTTCCAGGTTATAGGCAACGGTGATTGGGTCTTCGACATCCATCACGGCGCTTACCTGATGGCTCACATCAGCACAATCATCAACATTGATGCCATCTTCACTATCAATATAGATGCGCAGTGTGGATGTGCGACCACGAATAAATTCGATGCCGACCAGTTCGTAGCCCAGGGCTTCAACTGGCGCTGTAATCATCTCTGTTAATTTTTGCTCTAATGTGGACAAGCCCACCCCCAAGACATAAAAAAAGGGCCTAAAGCCCAGTTATTCTGTAGTCAGATAACAAAAAACCCCGATAAATCGGGGCTTTAGATAACTGAACCCTATAACCGCACCTGCGGTTCGGAGAACCTTCCGAAAGAATTTTTTTCAAATCCAGCTACGAAGGCCTAAGTCTTCACAGTATATTTGAAAAAGAACTCTAAGGGAAAGTGGTTGCGGGGGCCGGATTTGAACCGACGACCTTCGGGTTATGAGCCCGACGAGCTACCAGGCTGCTCCACCCCGCGCCTGAAACGTGGCAAATTTTACTCGTTTTGGGTAAAAAATGCAAATACTGCTGGGATTTGGTACCGAGACGGGACGTAAAATCTGCGCACAGTATATTGATTCAATATGCGTTATGTCAACCTTGTTACGACTATGCAAATCAATGAATGCTGCCCAGCGCTAGCCCAGCAAGATAAATATGCCGCCCACGCCGTTATTTAACGAAATTATCACTAAACTCTTCCTGTCATCCAGAAAAGATGATTAAATGAAAACTCATTTATTTTGCATAAAAATGCAATTAGTATAATAAGCCGACCTCTTCACCAGTCTATCAAGCAGGGTTTTATTTTATGACGACGATTCTCAAGCATCTCCCGGTAGGTCAACGTATTGGTATCGCTTTTTCCGGCGGCCTGGACACCAGCGCAGCACTGCTGTGGATGCGACAAAAAGGGGCTGTCCCATATGCATATACTGCGAATTTGGGCCAGCCGGATGAGGATGACTATGACGCCATTCCTCGCCGTGCAATGGAATATGGTGCTGAGAATGCTCGCCTGGTAGATTGCCGTAAGCAGCTGGTTGCCGAAGGGATCGCTGCCATTCAGTGCGGTGCATTCCACAACACCACCGGCGGACTGACCTATTTCAATACCACCCCGCTGGGCCGTGCCGTGACCGGCACCATGCTGGTTGCCGCCATGAAAGAAGATGGTGTAAACATCTGGGGCGACGGTAGCACCTATAAAGGTAACGATATTGAACGTTTCTATCGTTACGGTCTGCTGACCAACGCCGAACTGCAGATTTACAAACCATGGCTGGATACCGATTTTATCGATGAACTCGGTGGTCGCCATGAGATGTCCGAATTTATGATTGCCTGTGGTTTCGACTACAAAATGTCCGTTGAGAAAGCGTACTCAACAGACTCCAATATGCTCGGGGCGACTCACGAAGCAAAAGATCTGGAATTCCTGAATTCCAGCGTCAAAATCGTCAACCCGATTATGGGCGTGAAGTTCTGGGATGAGAGCGTGAAGATCCCGGCAGAAGAAGTGACCGTGCGTTTTGAACAGGGTCATCCGGTTGCTCTTAACGGTAAAACCTTCAGCGACGACGTTGAGATGATGCTGGAAGCCAACCGTATCGGCGGCCGTCACGGTCTGGGTATGAGCGATCAGATTGAAAACCGTATCATTGAAGCGAAGAGCCGTGGCATCTACGAAGCCCCAGGGATGGCATTGCTGCATATCGCCTACGAGCGTCTGCTGACCGGTATTCACAACGAGGATACCATCGAGCAGTATCACGCGCACGGTCGCCAGCTGGGTCGTCTGCTGTATCAGGGCCGCTGGTTCGACTCTCAGGCGCTGATGCTGCGTGACGGTCTGCAGCGTTGGGTTGCCAGCCAGATTACCGGCGAAGTCACGCTGGAACTGCGTCGTGGTAATGACTACTCAATCCTCAACACCGTGTCTGACAATCTGACGTACAAACCAGAACGTCTGACGATGGAAAAAGGCGACTCCGTATTCTCTCCGGATGACCGTATCGGTCAGTTGACCATGCGTAATCTGGATATCACCGATACCCGCGAGAAGCTGTTCGGCTATGCGCAGTCTGGCCTACTGACAGCCTCTTCCGCAACCGGCCTGCCGCAGGTTGAGAATCTGGAAAATAAGGCGAAGTAAAGATTCACTATCTTAAGGCCGCGAAAGCGGCCTTTTTTATGCGCGAAATATAAGGTGTCTGTAGGCCTGATAAGCGTAGCGCCATCAGGCGTTGTAATAATGTCGGATGGCGGCGTTAACGCCTTATCCGACCTACAGGATAGCCATAAATAACAGACGAAAAAAAAGACGCTTTGCAGCGTCTTTTTTTTTGGAATTTGGTACCGAGGATGGGACTCGAACCCACAAGCCCGTTAGGGCACTACCACCTCAAGGTAGCGTGTCTACCAATTCCACCACCTCGGTACAGAATACTTAGCGTGGGATATCGCTGGTCGGCTGAGCCGGAGCAGCTGGCTGAGTTTGCTCGGTTTTCGCCGGTGCGCTCAGATTTTCCCACTCACTTCCTTTATTGGTCTTATTGCTGTTCATGTTACCCAGCACCAGACTGATGATGAAGAACAAGGTTCCCAATACAGCTGTCATACGGGTCATGAAGTTACCAGAACCACTTGAACCAAACAGAGTACCAGAAGCGCCTGCGCCAAAAGAGGCTCCCATATCAGCGCCTTTGCCTTGCTGCAGCATGATCAAGCCTACCAGGCCAATTGCCACAATAAGGAAAACTACTAAAAGAGCTTCGTGCATAATCAACCTGTTCCTTGCGGAGTTGCCGCGTACAATGCTTCGACCATTAAAGCGGGAATATTTACTGTTTCCCACTGAAGCGGGTGTGAATACTAACCAAAGCGAATAACCTTCGCAAGGGCAATTTGTTAGCATTGTATCAACTGCGGAAAAAATCGCCATATCAATCAAAAACGCAGCAATTTCTCCCAGCATCTCTGCATGACTGCGCGTTGATCGTCAAGGTTAGCCCATACCACAACGGGGATTTCACAAATCAGGTCTGTATTTTCTGGCCAGCAGTGAATAATTTGCTGATTCACCAACTCTTCCGCCACCATCGATTCAGGTAACCAGGCCATTCCCATATGGCGCAGTACCATTTCTCGTATCGTTTCGCTTAAACCACTCTCAAATACTTTTTTTAGCCGTGGGCGGACGCGTTGTTCTGCCGACTCAATAATACGTCTGACAAAGGTGTAGTCGCTGTAGCATAGCCACGGAATCGGAGCATGCGGATCATTAAGCGCATCAGCCAACTGGGCTGAAATAACCGGTATAAATCGCTCATACCGCCATAGTGAACGTTTTAACCCTCCGGCGATCTCCAGCCCCGGCTGGGCAGACGGTAAATCGTAGGTCACCAGTAAATCAATTTGCCGGTTCATCAGGGCATTGAAGTGGTTGTCTATCCCCTGGATACTGGCGTTGACCGTAAAGTTTAACTGCGGCTCACTCTGTCGCAGGTAGTTGATCATATCCGGCAGGATATTCACCGACAGCGTATGCAGGCTGACCATCACCAGCGTGTTATCCGTTGCTGGCGTCATCGCCGACAGCTCATGGCGTGCCTCTGTTAACGTGCTGAGAACGTGCCGGGCATAAGGTTCAAAGCGTTCACCATAGCGCGTCAGCGTGACAGGGGTCGTTGTCCGGTCAAACAAAGGCACGCCCAGCACCTCTTCCAGCGCCTTTATACGCCGACTCAACGCAGGTTGAGTAATATGCCGCTGCGCCGCGGCCTGAGAGTAGTTTCCATGCTGGCCCAAGGCCAGAAAATCTTCCAGCCACTTACAATCCACGTTGTGCTCTCCGCCATGCCATAACCGCATCCTCCAATAACAAATCGGTAATAGTCATAGTTATAGTAATGGCTTTATGGTGGGCATCATAACAACAATATTTCGTTTCACCTGCCGACTCTCACCCTCGACGTTTGACAGGACCGCTATGTTTACTTTATTGACCAATGCCCGTGTTTTTTCTCCTGAGGATTTAGGCCTCTGCTCCCTGCTCATTCATGCCGACCGAATTGTGGCGGTAGAAAAAGATATTTCGCTCTTTGATGGCGTCAAAGAGGTCATCGATTGTCGGGGTAAATGGGTTATCCCTGGTATCATCGATCAGCATGTCCATCTTACCGGTGGCGGCGGGGAAGCCGGGTTTGCCAGTCGGACGCCAGCCGTCAAGCTGCGCGATCTGATTCAGGCAGGTATTACCACGGTGGTTGGTGTGTTAGGCACCGATGCCATTTCTCGTTCACCCAAAGATCTCTACGCTAAAATGCAGTCTCTCAACCTTGAGGGATTACGCGCGTTTATGCACACGGGAGCCTACGCCGTTCCCAGCCCAACCATTACGCGATCCATCCGCGATGATATGGCCTTCATTCCGGCAATTCTTGGTGTAAAAATCGCCCTCGCCGATCACCGTGGCTCTTACCCCTCTTTCCAGGAGTTGCTGAGGATAGTGAGCGATATTCGCGTCGCTTCCCTGCTGGCTGGGAAAAAAGGCTTGCTGCATGTGCACCTGGGGAATCTGCCGGAAGGGATGTCGCAACTTATTGAGCTGTGTGATGCGGGTATTCCGATTCACCATATTTCACCGACGCATGTTGCGAGAACTGAGCCCTTGTTCGAACAGGCGATTGCTTTCGCCCATCGCGGCGGCCATATCGATGTTACGTCCGGTGGCAGTCGTTTTATGCCTCAGGAGCAAGCGATTCTCCACGCACTCGAAGCACAGGTTCCGGCGGAGCGCATCACGATCAGTTCTGACGGCAATGGCAGCGTTCCGCGCTTTAACGCTCAGGGTATCGTTGAAGGTTTAAGCGCGGCACCGGTCGCAGGCAATCTTAACCTGCTTCCTCGCCTGATTGATGTCGGGATTCCGGTGTCACAGGCCATCGCGATGCTGACGGCAAACGTTGCGCGCTCGCTGGGTATTTCCGGGGGCGTGCTCTGCGCCGGGGAACGTGCCGATATCTGTGTACTCAATGATGACCTCTCGCTGGCCCATCTGTTTGCCGCGGGTAAACCGTTGCTGCGGGATGGCGAGTGCCTGGTTACCGGCAACTTCGAGTAAGGGGGCAAGAATGTCATTGCTACTGGCGCTAATCGCCATCATTTTTGCCGGACGTCTGATCCTCAAAAAATATCACCCCCAGTCGGTACTGTTATTGACCGGGATTGTGCTGTTGCTTATCGCGCATTTTAGCGGAATGACCTCACTCAGTGGCCTGGTGAAAAAGAGCACCGGATTTGGCCCCTTTGACGCCTTTGAGTTTATTCGCGATACCCTGAGCGTGCGTCTCGGCGGCCTCGGACTGCAAATTATGCTGATTGGTGGTTTTGCCACCTACATGTCAGCCATTGGCGCAAGCCAGGTACTGGTTCGGGTGACGTCTCGTCCTTTGCAACGGCTGAACTCGCCATATCTGCTGCTGGGGCTGGCACTGCTATTGGGTCAATTCCTGTCGCTGTTTATCAGCAGCGCCACCGGATTGGGTCTGCTGCTGATGGCGACGCTTTACCCGCTGCTAACCCGTCTTGGCTGTAGCCGCGCCGCGGTTGCCGCCGTTATCGCCAGTACCTGTGCGGTTGAGTTTGGCCCCGGCTCCGGCAACTCTGTTCTCGCCGCCAAAACCGCAGGCATCGAGGTCGTGAACTATTTCGTGCAGGATCAGTTGCCGATCGTTGTGCCCGTCATTCTTTTCATCGCCCTGCTGCATATTGTTGTGCAACGCTTTTTTGACCGTCGGGAAAGTGGCGACAATGCAGCTCAGCAAATGCAGACATTAACGGCGACTGATGAAGCCGACGCACCTATCGCCTGGCTGTTTCTGCCCATGCTGCCGCTGGTATTGATGCTGGTGTGCAGCGATTTAGTATTCAGCTCTCTCAAGATCACGCTGGATACCGCCGTACTGATAAGCCTCGCTATTACGCTGGTTTGTGAGTACTGCCGTCATCGCAAGGCGCGCGAGGTGATGGCTGGCGTACAAAAGGTTTTCGACAGCATGGGCAGCGTTTTTGCCACCGTCGTGACGCTGATTATCGCCGGTGAAGTCTTTTCCGCCGGACTGAAAGCCATTGGTGCCGTTGACGCACTGTTGTCACTTTCCGGTGAATTTGGCCTCAGCGCCGCCTCTATTATCCTGCTGATGACCCTGATCACCTTCGCAATTTCAGCGCTGATGGGCTCCGGGAATGCGGCATTTTTCTCCTTCGCACCCATGGTGCCGGACATCAGCCGTCATATCGGTAGCGATATCGCTGTCATGATGTTGCCTATCCAGATCTCGGCGGGTATTGGTCGTACGCTATCGCCCATCGCCGGCGTAATCATTGCTATCGCAGGGATTGCAGGTGTCTCGCCTGTGGATATTGTTAAGCGTACCGCGATTCCGATGCTGGGCGGTTGGCTACTGATGATTGCGTTAACCTTTGCCCGGTCTGGGCATCTGCTGGCGGTTCTGCCGTGGCTGGCAGTCCTTGTGCTACTGATGGTCGGTGGTTACTTCTGGCAGCGCCGACGTAAACAGCCGCTTGCTGTACAGTAAAAAAAAGCCGGAGTCTCAGACTCCGGCTTTCACTTTCTTCGGAATTACGCCGCTTTCACAGCATCGGCAATACGGTGGGCGAATTCAGTCACCTGCGCTTCGTCTTCACCTTCAACCATCACACGAATTAACGGTTCGGTACCAGACTTACGCAGCAGGACGCGTCCACGGTTACCCAGCGCCGCTTCCACTTCCGCCATCACCGCTTTCACGTTTTCATGTTCCAGTGGATCGCCGCTACCTGCTGTGTATCGTACGTTAACCAGCAGCTGTGGGAACATTTTCATGCCGCTGCACAGGTCGTGCAAGCTCATATGGTTGCGTACCATCGCCGCCAGCACCTGCAGACCCGCCACGATACCGTCACCAGTGGTGGTTTTGTCCAGCAGGATCACATGACCTGAGTTTTCGGCACCGATACGCCAGCCTTTTTCCTGCATTTTTTCCAGCACATAGCGGTCGCCAACTTTTGCACGGGCAAACGGAATACCCAGCTGTTTCAGCGCCAGCTCGAGGCCCATGTTGCTCATCAGCGTACCTACCGCGCCACCGCGCAGCTGACCCTGACGCAGGGCTTCACGGGCGATGATGTACATGATCTGATCGCCATCGACCTTATTACCTTCGTGGTCAACCATAATGACACGGTCGCCATCGCCATCCAGCGCAATACCCAGATCGGCTTTTTCCGCAATCACGCGCGCCTGCAGAGCACGGACGTCGGTGGCGCCGACTTCTTCATTGATATTCACACCGTTTGGCTCACAGCCAATGGCAATCACGTTTGCACCCAGTTCACGCAGTACATTTGGCGCAATGTGGTACGTCGCACCGTTAGCGCAATCCACCACTATTTTAAGTTCATTCAGGCTCAGTTCGTTCGGGAAGGTGCCTTTGCAAAACTCGATATAGCGACCGGCAGCATCAACGATACGCGTGGCTTTACCCAGTTCAGCGGAATCCACGCAGGTGATCGCTTTTTCCATCTCGGCTTCAATGGCTTCTTCCACTGCATCCGGCAGTTTAGTCCCGTCGGTAGAGAAGAATTTAATCCCGTTGTCATAGTACGGGTTGTGCGAAGCGGAGATAACAATCCCGGCCTCAGCACGGAAGGCGCGCGTCAGATACGCAACGGCGGGTGTTGGCATTGGCCCTGTGAATGAGGCTGAGAGTCCGGCGGCAGCCAGGCCCGCTTCCAGCGCAGACTCCAGCATATAGCCGGAAATACGCGTATCTTTACCGATAATAATTTTACGTGAACCATGACGAGCAAGCACTTTCCCTGCAGCCCAGCCCAGCTTGAGCACAAAGTCAGGAGTAATTGGGGCATCGCCTACGCGACCGCGGATCCCATCAGTGCCAAAATATTTACGATTACTCATAGCGTTTTTTTTCCTTTGCAGACAATGTGGCTTCCACCACACGCATCGCTTCTACGGTTTCTTTGACGTCATGGACACGAACGATCTGCGCCCCCTGCATTGCGGCAATCACCGCGCACGCAAGGCTACCGCTCAGGCGTTCAGATGGCCCCACATTCAGTAACTGGCCAACCATTGATTTTCGTGACATCCCAACCAGCAATGGCAGATTAAAATGATGAAACTCAGACAAACGTGCCAGTAATGTGTAGTTGTGAGTGAGATTTTTACCGAATCCGAATCCGGGGTCGAGCAACAATTTATCTTTTGTGATTCCAGCCCGCTCGCAACGTGCTATTTGCTCAATAAAGTAATGGTTTACCTCAGCAAAAACATCCTCATACTTTGGCGCTTCCTGCATGGTTTTCGGCTGCCCCTGCATATGCATCAGGCAAACCGGTAATCCGGTCTCCGCTGCGGCTTCCAGCGCTCCAGGCTCCGAGAGTGAGCGAATATCATTGATGATATGCGCGCCAACTCTGGCGCATTCGCGAATCACTTCGGGTTTTGAGGTATCGACCGAAATCCACACTTCAAAACGCTGAGCAATCGCCTCGACCACTGGGATCACTCGCTGCAACTCTTCTTCCACGCTCACATCAGCCGCGCCCGGACGCGTGGACTCACCGCCCACATCAATGATAGTCGCCCCGGCGTTAATCATCAGGTTTGCGTGTTTTACCGCCTCAACCAGAGAGTTGTGCGCTCCACCATCGGAAAATGAGTCTGGCGTGACGTTCAAAATCCCCATGACGTGCGGATGGCTGAGATCCAGTGAAGAACCCTGAGCAAAGAGTTTCATAGTTTTATCCCTGGTAAAATCTTGAATATGCAGATAAGAAAAACCCCGGAGCAAGCCCCAGGGTTTTCAATTAAAACACGGTCATCATCAACGATAACTTATTTGTCGCCCAGTTGCTCTGACATAGTGCCAGAGTCCGGCGCACGCGGTTCATCAACCGGACGCGGTGCACTCGGCTTGCCGGTGCTGCCAGAGTTGTTGTTAGAAGAACCCGGTTCTTCCCAACCCGCTGGCGGACGCACGTCGCGGCGAGCCATTAGATCGTCAATCTGCGGCGCATCGATGGTCTCATATTTCATGAGCGCATCTTTCATCGAGTGCAGAATGTCCATGTTTTCGTTCAGCAAACGACGAGCACGGTCATAGTTACGCTCAATCAGCAGCTTAACTTCCTGATCGATAATGCGAGCGGTTTCATCGGACATGTGTTTCGCTTTCGCCACAGAACGTCCCAGGAACACTTCGCCTTCTTCTTCAGCGTACAGCAACGGACCGAGTTTATCGGAGAAGCCCCACTGAGTAACCATGTTACGCGCCAGGTTAGTCGCGACTTTAATGTCGTTCGACGCACCGGTAGAAACATGTTCAGCACCGTAGATGATCTCTTCCGCCAGACGGCCACCGTACAGTGTGGAGATCTGACTTTCCAGTTTCTGACGGCTGGCGCTGATTGCGTCGCCTTCAGGCAGGAAGAAGGTCACACCCAGCGCACGACCGCGCGGGATAATCGTTACTTTGTGCACCGGATCGTGTTCCGGTACCAGGCGACCGATAATCGCGTGGCCAGCTTCGTGATACGCGGTAGATTCTTTCTGCGCTTCCGTCATCACCATGGAGCGACGTTCCGCACCCATCATGATTTTGTCTTTCGCTTTTTCGAACTCAACCATCGACACTACGCGCTTGTTGCCACGAGCAGCAAACAGCGCCGCTTCGTTCACCAGGTTCGCGAGGTCCGCACCGGAGAAGCCAGGCGTGCCACGTGCAATGATTGCCGCATCGATATCCGGAGACAGCGGTACGCGACGCATATGCACTTTCAGGATCTGTTCACGACCGCGAACGTCTGGCAGACCAACCACAACCTGACGGTCGAAACGGCCTGGACGCAGCAGCGCAGGGTCAAGAACGTCCGGACGGTTAGTTGCTGCGATAACGATAATACCTTCGTTACCTTCGAAGCCGTCCATCTCAACCAGCATCTGGTTCAGCGTCTGTTCACGTTCATCGTGACCACCGCCCAGACCTGCGCCACGCTGGCGACCTACGGCGTCGATTTCATCGATGAAGATGATGCACGGTGCCGCTTTCTTGGCTTGTTCGAACATGTCACGCACACGAGATGCACCGACACCCACGAACATTTCCACGAAATCAGAACCGGAAATTGTGAAGAATGGAACCTTCGCTTCACCTGCGATAGCTTTCGCCAGCAGGGTTTTACCCGTACCCGGAGGACCAACCATCAGGACGCCTTTCGGGATTTTACCGCCCAGTTTCTGGAAACGGCTCGGTTCGCGCAGATACTCAACCAGCTCAGCGACTTCTTCTTTTGCTTCGTCACAACCCGCAACGTCAGCAAAAGTCGTTTTGATCTGATCTTCCGTTAGCATGCGCGCTTTGCTCTTGCCGAACGACATGGCACCTTTGCCACCACCGCCCTGCATCTGACGCATGAAGAAGATCCAGACACCAATCAGCAGCAGCATTGGGAACCAGGAAATGAAGATAGAAGCCAGCAGGCTCGGCTCTTCAGGTGGTTCGCCAACAACCTTGACGTTTTTGGTCAGCAGGTTATCAAGCAGCTTCGGATCGTTAACCGGGATGTAGGTCGTGTAACGGTTACTATCTTTCTTGGTAACGTTAATCTCACGTCCGTTGATCTTCGCTTCACGAACCTGGTCCTGATTGACCTCTTGCAGGAAGGTAGAGTAATCAACCTTACGGCCATTAGACTCGCTGGGCCCAAAGCTCTGGAATACTGACATCAGCACAACGGCAATGACCAGCCAGAGAATTAGGTTTTTCGCCATGTCACTCAAGGGATTAACCTCATATTACAACTGTGTTAAAAACAGCGTCAGGATACTCTATATCCAGTTTCTTTCAAACTTTCGTTTGAAATCTGCCGGTTATGGTTTACGCCCGGTCGCTACAATATACACTTCACGCGAACGGGCGCGAGAAGAGTCCGGCTTACGAACTTTGACCTTCGTAAACAGGGAGCGAATTTCTCTTAGATACTCATCGAAGCCTTCGCCCTGGAACACCTTCACTACAAAACTACCACCTGGCGCTAATACATCACGAGCCATTCCAAGCGCCAGCTCTACCAGATACATGGCCCGGGGAATATCCACCGCCGGTGTTCCACACATATTTGGCGCCATATCAGACATGACAACTTGTACTTTACTGTCACCTACGCGTTCAAGTAACGCTTTCAGGACTAATTCATCACGAAAGTCGCCCTGAAGGAAGTCCACACCAACGATTGGATCCATAGGTAAAAGATCGCAAGCGATAATGCGGCCGGTGTTACCGATCTGCGTAACTGCATATTGCGACCAGCCACCGGGTGCAGCACCGAGATCAACTATCGTCATCCCTGGTTTAAAAATTTTGTCACTTTGCTGTATTTCATCAAGTTTAAACCAGGCACGGGAACGTAACCCCTTTTTCTGCGCCTGTTGAACATATTTATCGCTAAAGTGTTCCTGAAGCCAGCGACTCGAGCTGGCAGAACGCTTTTTACCTGTCATTTCACATTCCCAAAGGGCAGTTCATCGTAACCAATGGTGTAAATTTCTACACAGCTATTTGGTGATATATGGGAGATGGCGGTAGAATGACCCGTTTTCAATCCCAACGTAAGCAAAAATATACGATGAATCTGAGTACTAAACAAAAACAGCACCTGAAAGGTCTGGCACATCCGCTCAAGCCTGTAGTTATGCTTGGCAATAATGGTTTGACCGAAGGGGTACTGGCCGAGATTGAACAAGCGTTAGAGCACCATGAACTTATCAAGGTGAAAATCGCCTCGGAAGATCGCGATACTAAAACCTTGATCGTGGAAGCTATCGTACGCGAAACCGGCGCCTGCAATGTACAGGTCATCGGCAAAACGCTGGTACTGTATCGCCCGACTAAAGAACGTAAAATCTCGCTGCCACGCTAAGAATATCCCAAAGTTGCACACGAAGTTTGTGTAAAACGCGGGGTTTTCCGCTAGCAGGAGAGCAAAATGCCACGCTCTCTTCGTTGATAAAAGGCCGCTATGCGGCCTTTTTCCTTTCTTTACAATGTATCAACATCTTAACCAAGATGCGAATTACAGGTATTCTACCTTCGTCACTTCATATTCCACTTCGCCGCCCGGCGTTTTGATAACTACGACGTCATCCTGCTCTTTACCGATCAGGCCACGAGCGATAGGCGAGTTCACTGAAATCAGGTTCTGTTTAAAATCGGCTTCATCATCGCCGACAATACGCCAGGTCTGCTCTTCATCGTTATCGAGATTCAGAACGGTAACCGTCGCACCGAAAACAACGCGGCCATTGTTCGGCATTTTAGTAACGTCGATTACCTGCGCGTTGGACAGTTTAGCTTCGATATCTTTAATGCGTCCTTCGCAGAAACCCTGCTGTTCGCGCGCCGCGTGATACTCCGCGTTCTCTTTCAGGTCACCGTGCTCACGCGCTTCAGCGATAGCGGCAATAATTTCAGGACGGCGCACAGATTTCAGAAAATCCAGCTCTTCGCGCAGTTTTTCAGCACCACGTAAGGTCATCGGGATAGCTTGCATTTGTTATACCTCTTGAACATTCCTGTAGGGGGTAGTTGCTCTCACCCCGGCTGCTAAGCCCACCCTGGCGTGTGTCATGCCAGAGTCAGAAGCAAAAAAATACCGACCCGGGGCTCAAGGTCCCAGGTCAGCTACAATTCTCTATTTGATGATCATTTTACCCTGGAGTTCCTTATGGGTCATCGTTTACTTTTTGGGGCGTTGCGCCGTAGTATGACGGCCTGTTTCCAGGTTGTTAGCGCGAGATTATGCGATTTTCCAGATTTACCATCGGATTGACTGCCAGTATAGCGTTCAGCGTTCAGGCTGCGAACGTCGACGAGTATATCAATCAGCTCCCTGCCGGGGCCAACCTCGCCCTTATGGTACAGAAGGTTGGCGCACCTGCACCCGCTATTGATTTTCATAGCCAGCAGATGGCGCTGCCCGCCAGTACCCAGAAAGTAATCACCGCGCTGGCGGCATTGATTCAGCTCGGGCCTGACTTTCGTTTTACCACCACGCTCGAGACCAAAGGCAGCGTGGAAGGCGGCGTATTGAAAGGTGACTTAGTGGCACGATTTGGTGCCGATCCGACGCTAAAACGCCAGGATATTCGCAATATGGTGGCAACCCTGAAAAAATCAGGTGTGACGCAAATTGCCGGAAATGTCCTGATCGACACCTCTATTTTTGCCAGTCATGATAAAGCGCCCGGCTGGCCCTGGAACGACATGACGCAGTGTTTTAGCGCACCGCCCGCAGCGGCTATTGTCGATAGAAACTGTTTCTCGGTTTCACTCTACAGCGCGCAAAAACCCAACGATCTCGCCTTTATTCGCGTGGCATCTTATTACCCGGTCACCATGTTCAGTCAGGTGCGAACTCTCGCCCGAGGTTCTGCGGAAGCGCAATATTGTGAACTGGATGTGGTTCCCGGTGATCTCAACCGCTATACGCTGACTGGATGCCTGCCACAACGTGCCGATCCGCTGCCGCTGGCGTTCGCCATTCAGGACGGTGCCAGCTATGCCGGGGCAATTATCAAAGATGAGCTAAAACAAGCAGGTATCACCTACAGCGGTACACTGCTGCGCCAGACGTTGGTCAACGAACCAGGAACGGTGGTCGCCAGTAAGCAGTCGGCACCGCTGCACGACCTGCTTAAGATTATGCTGAAAAAATCGGACAACATGATTGCCGATACCGTTTTCCGTATGATTGGTCATGCCCGATTTAACGTGCCGGGCACCTGGCGGGCGGGTTCTGACGCCGTGCGCCAGATTTTGCGTCAGCAGGCAGGCGTCGATATCGGCAACACTATTATTGCCGACGGTTCTGGCCTCTCCCGCCATAACCTGATTGCCCCAGCGACCATGATGCAGGTGCTGCAATATATCGCTCAACACGATAACGAGCTGAACTTTATCACTATGCTGCCGCTGGCGGGCCACGACGGCTCTCTGCAATACCGTGCGGGTCTGCATCAGGCTGGTGTGGATGGCAAAGTATCGGCGAAGACAGGCTCGCTGCAGGGGGTTTATAACCTCGCAGGTTTCATCACCACGGTAAGCGGCCAACGCATGGCATTCGTGCAGTATTTATCTGGTTATGCGGTAGAGCCAGCTGACCAGCGTAATCGCCGTATTCCGTTGGTGCGCTTCGAGAGCCGGTTGTACAAGGATATTTATCAGAACAACTAAATGGGTAATTTGATTGCCGGATGGCGGCATTAACGTGCCTTATCCGGCCTACAGTGAGACCTGGAAACAAAAACCCCGGCAACATGGCCGGGGTTTTTAATGCGATTAACGCTTGTAGATGAACTCAACGCCTTCTTCGTCGTCTTCGTCCCAATCGTCATCCCAGTCATCTTCCGCTTCGTCTTCGACTTCAGCGAGCTGCTGGCGGTGATAATCATCCCACATGAACTCAACTTTCTCTGGCTGTTTCGCTTCTTCAGCCTGAACAATCGGGTTCTCGATGATAAAGGTCATCACATCCCAGCAGAGATCTTTCACGCCCAGCTGGCTGGCGGCAGAGATCAGGTAATATTTACCTTCCCAACCCAACTCTTCGGCGATCGCTTTCGCTTTCTCTTCCGCTTCAGCCTTGTCCATCAAATCAATTTTGTTGAACACTAACCAGCGCGGTTTAGATGCCAAATCCTGACTGTATTTTTCCAGTTCGCCAATAATGATACGGGCGTTTTCAACTGGATCAGAGCCATCAATCGGATCGATATCGATGAGGTGAAGCAGTACACGGCAACGTTCCAGGTGTTTCAGGAAGCGGATGCCCAGGCCTGCGCCTTCAGCCGCGCCTTCAATCAGTCCCGGAATGTCGGCAACCACGAAGCTCTTTTCGTTGTCCATACGCACCACGCCCAGGCTCGGCACCAGGGTGGTAAACGGATAATCAGCGACTTTCGGCTTCGCCGCGGACACCGCACGGATAAACGTCGATTTCCCGGCGTTTGGCATGCCCAGCATACCCACGTCCGCCAGCAGCATCAGCTCCAGCATCAAATCGCGCTTATCACCCGGCGTACCCATTGTTTTCTGACGCGGAGTACGGTTAACCGAGGATTTGAAACGGGTGTTGCCCAGACCGTGCCAGCCACCTTTAGCGACCATCAGACGCTGACCGTGTTTGGTCATGTCGCCCATGGTTTCGCCCGTGCCCTGATCGATAACACGCGTACCAACAGGTACTTTAATGGTAACGTCTTTGCCACGCTTACCGGTGCAATCACGGCTCGCGCCATTCTGACCACGTTCCGCACGGAATGATTTTTCAAAACGGTAATCGATCAGTGTGTTCAGGTTTTCGTCGGCTTCCAGCCAAACGTCACCACCGTCACCACCATCACCACCGTCCGGACCGCCTTTTGGGATGTACTTTTCGCGGCGGAAGCTGACGCAACCATTACCGCCATCACCTGCAACGACCAGAATCGATGCTTCATCAACAAACTTCATTTTACTCTCCGTAAATCATTCGCCTGAGCGGGGTTGCGAAACCACCGTTTCATGCTTACGTAAACCGCCCCAAATTCGATGACCAATGGCGGAATACATCGCGCCCGCAACCACGATAAACGCACCGAGATAACCTAATAGGTTTAGCATCGGTCTGGCGAAGAAATCGGGCCAGGCCAGTGATAATAAATCTGAAAATAACAACGTAAACAGCGGTGTGAGCGTGATAAGAGCGCTCACCTGCGCCGCCTGCCAACGCGCCATCGCTTCCGCGAGAGCGCCATATCCTACCAGCGTATTCAGGCCGCAGAATATCAGGCATGCCAGTTGCCAGTCGCTGAGCTGCGTGATGACACCGGGTTTAGCCAGCGGCAACAACGCGATCGTACATAAAGTGTACAGTAAAAACAGGATCTGCGGTGATGCCAGGCGGCGCAATAACACCTTTTGCGCGACCCCATAGCTCACCCAGACCATCGCCGCACCGACACCAAAGATAACGCCCCAGGTGTAATCGGTGAGTCGGGTAAAAATTTCGATCAGACTGGTATTAAAAAACAGGACCAGGCCGCTCAGAAGCATAATGGCGCCAATCACCTGCGTGCCGCGCATCTTTTCTTTCAGGATAAAGACGCTGGCGATCATCATACCAACCGGTGACAGCTGACCGATAACCTGCGAAGCCGTTGGGCTCAAATACTGCAAGGATGAACTAAACAGAATGAAGTTACCGAACAGCCCACCGGTTGCGATAGCCAGCAACACCAGCCAACGCGCTTTGCGAAAAATACGCAACGGAGGGAGCTTTTTTTTAACCGCAAGAATAGCGCCAAGACCAACGCTTGCCATTAAAAAACGGTAGAACACCACGGTAGGAGGCTCCATCACCTCCAGCACTTGCTTCATTGCTATTGGCAAAGCGCCCCAACATACTGCCGTTGTGAGTGCTAACAGAATACCAATGCCTGCCTGCTGCTTCATGCCGTATTCCCTGCAAGGGCTCGTTTCCGGGTTGTCACGGCGCGACGAGCGTATTTACCGGCCGTCGAATGTAAAAAGCCCCGCAACGTGTTGCGGGGCTTTTATCCGTTACCGGGACGCGAAAAACTTATTCAGCAACGATGCTGATGAATTTACGGTTTTTCGGGCCTTTCACTTCAAATTTCACTTTACCGTCTGCTTTAGCAAACAGAGTGTGGTCTTTGCCGCAACCAACGTTAGAGCCAGCGTGGAATTTAGTACCACGTTGACGAACGATGATGCTACCAGCCAGAACTGTTTCACCGCCGAAGCGTTTTACGCCCAGACGTTTAGCTTCTGAATCGCGACCGTTACGAGTCGAGCCGCCAGCCTTTTTATGTGCCATTTAATCTGCTCCCCTTAACTTAAGCGCTGATGCCAGTGATTTTCACATCAGTGAACCACTGACGATGGCCCTGCTGCTTACGGTAGTGTTTACGACGACGAAACTTAACAATTTTAACTTTCTCGCCACGACCGTGAGCAACGACTTCAGCTTTGATAACGCCGCCATCAACGAAAGGAACGCCGATTTTGACTTCTTCACCGTTTGCGATCATCAGAACTTCTGCGAATTCAACAGATTCGCCAGTTGCGATGTCCAGCTTTTCCAGGCGAACGGTCTGACCTTCGCTTACTCGGTGTTGTTTACCACCACTTTGGAAAACCGCGTACATAAAAAACTCCGCTTCCGCGCACACCTTTTTGATGATTCAGAGTGCGCTATAAATATTCACAATAGGGCGCGAATATTACGCAAAACGCGAGCCTTTGACAAGTGCTACCGTCAATACATGAAGAAAAAAAACACAACACGTACGGTAACGTTTATCTACGGCGTTTTTTCAGTACAATCAGCATATATTTATAACCCTAAACCCGACGTTACCTTCCCACACAGTAAGGTAATCGGGGCGAGAAGCCCGGCTTTTGCGATGAATTTAGAAAAAATCAATGAGTTAACCGCGCAAGATATGGCGGGGGTCAATGCGACAATCCTTGAACAGCTCAATTCCGACGTTCAGTTGATTAATCAACTGGGGTACTACATCGTTAGCGGCGGCGGAAAACGCATTCGCCCAATGATCGCCGTCCTCGCAGCGCGGGCCGTTGGCTACCAGGAAAATGCGCACGTTACGATTGCGGCCCTCATCGAGTTTATCCACACAGCGACCCTGCTGCACGACGATGTTGTGGATGAGTCAGACATGCGCCGTGGGAAAGCTACGGCAAATGCGGCGTTTGGTAATGCGGCCAGCGTGCTGGTTGGCGATTTTATCTATACCCGTGCATTTCAGATGATGACCAGCCTTGGCTCGTTGAAAGTGCTGGAAGTCATGTCGAAAGCAGTCAACGTCATTGCCGAAGGTGAAGTCTTGCAGTTGATGAACGTCAACGACCCGGACATCACCGAAGAAAACTATATGCGCGTCATCTACAGTAAGACCGCGCGTTTGTTTGAAGCGGCAGCCCAATGTTCAGGTATTCTGGCTGGCTGTAGCGAAGAACAAGAAAAAGGGTTGCAGGATTATGGCCGTTATCTCGGTACCGCTTTCCAGTTAATTGACGATTTGCTGGATTACAGCGCAGATGGCGAGCAGCTGGGTAAAAACGTCGGTGATGACCTCAACGAGGGTAAACCAACGCTACCACTGCTGCATGCCATGCGCCACGGCACCCCAGAACAAGCGCTAATGATCCGCCAGGCCATTGAGCAAGGTAATGGTCGTCACCTTCTGGAACCGGTTCTGGAAGCGATGAACGCCTGTGGTTCTCTGGAATGGACCCGTCAGCGGGCAGAAGAAGAGGCTGATAAAGCCATCGCTGCGCTGCAGGTGCTGCCCGATACACCGTGGAGAGAAGCGCTGATTGGTCTGGCACATATTGCCGTACAGCGCGATCGTTAATTCCCTACAGCATCCTCCCTCATCCCGTGCCTTGCACGGGATTTTCTTATAAGTTCCTGTAAGCATTTACCCCTTCCAGATAATCACGCATAACCTTGGCATATTCTGAATATACACACACTTTACATGAACATTTTAGAACATTCATTCTTCGGGCGTTATAGTGTCGGCACAACCGATCGTGAAACCGTAAGCCGTTAACCAAAGGAGAGATGAATTGATGGAAAGCAAGCTGATTGACTGGCATCCGGCCGACATCATCGCCGGACTGCGCAAGAAAGGGACCTCAATGGCCGCTGAATCACGTAAAAATGGATTGAGTTCATCAACGCTGGCCAATGCGTTAACGAGACCATGGCCAAAAGGTGAGTTGATTATCGCCCGGGCACTGGGAACTGACCCCTGGGTGATTTGGCCGTCACGCTATCACGATGCCAAAACGCATGAGTTCATCGACAGAACGCGGATGATGAGGAGTCGCAGAGAGAAAAAGAATCCGGAATGAACATTGAGCTGTAACCCCCGGCCAACTGAACTGGGGGTTACAAGAGACGTTGACGATTACTCGCCTTTCACGCGCTCAATGTTTGCGCCCAGCGCACGCAGTTTATCTTCGATGCGCTCATAGCCGCGATCGATGTGATAAATACGGTCGACTACCGTAGTACCTTCAGCAATACACCCTGCCAGCACCAGGCTTGCAGATGCGCGCAGATCGGTCGCCATAACCTGTGCGCCAGAGAGCGTTTCCACGCCGTGGCAAATCACGGTATTGCTTTCGATTTCTGCGTGAGCGCCCATACGGCTCAGCTCAGGAACGTGCATAAAGCGGTTCTCAAACACGGTTTCCGTGATGAAGCCGGTCCCTTCAGCTACCAGGTTCAGCAACGTGAACTGGGCCTGCATGTCGGTAGGGAACGCCGGATGCGGTGCAGTACGCACATTGACCGCTTTCGGACGTTTACCGTGCATATCAAGGCTGATCCAATCATCACCCACTTCAATATCCGCACCCGCATCACGCAGCTTCGCCAGAACGGCATCCAGCGTGTCCGGCTGTGCATTACGGCAGATAATTTTGCCGCGAGAAATTGCCGCCGCCACCAGGAAAGTACCGGTTTCGATACGATCTGGCAGAACGCGATAAACACCACCGCCAAGACGCTCAACGCCTTCGATGGTAATACGATCGGTGCCCTGACCCGTGATCTTCGCGCCCAGCGCAATCAGGAAGTTCGCGGTATCCACAATCTCCGGCTCGCGCGCAGCGTTTTCGATGATGGTGGTGCCTTCGGCAAGCGTTGCTGCGCACATGATGGTGACCGTCGCGCCGACGCTCACTTTGTCCATGACGATATGCGCGCCTTTCAGACGGCCATCAACGGACGCCTTCACATAGCCTTCTTCCAGCTTAATTGTCGCGCCTAACTGCTCCAGACCGGTAATGTGCAGGTCAACCGGACGCGCGCCAATGGTACAGCCACCCGGCAGTGAAACCTGGCCCTGACCAAAGCGGGCAACCAGCGGCCCGAGCGCCCAAATGGATGCACGCATGGTTTTCACCAAATCGTACGGCGCACAGAAGACGTTCACATCACGCGCATCGATGTGCACAGAACCATTACGCTCAACTTTCGCACCCAGCTGGCTCAGCAGCTTCATTGATGTGTCAACGTCCTTCAGTTTCGGGACGTTTTGGATCTCTACAGGTTCTTCAGCCAGCAGCGCCGCAAACAGGATCGGCAGTGCGGCGTTTTTAGCGCCTGAAATTGTGACTTCGCCCTGGAGCTTAGTTGGCCCCTGAACACGAAATTTATCCATTATTCTGTTCTCTGTTAAGAATTTATCTTCGCTACCGGCACATCACCCGTAGCTCAAAAACCGTTAAGTTTGCGATCGCGCGCCCATTCCGCTGGGGTAAACGCCTTAATCGACACGGCATGAATGCGGTTGTCCGCAATGTACTCCATCAACGGGCCATAGACCGATTGCTGCTTCTTGACCCGGCTCATGCCTTCAAACATCTCACCCACGGCAATAACCTGAAAGTGACTGCCGTCGCCAGAAACGTGGACTTCCTGGAGGGAGAGTGCATTCATCAGCACGCTCTGAATTTCATTATTTTCCATGGGCTCTTCATTCGTCAGATAGTGAAAACAGCCCAACATCTTAGAGCAAAGTGGCGCTGTCATAAATAAGCAAAAAGCCTCGCTGATAAATCAGACAAGGCTTTAGTGGCAGATCCCCCTCAGGGGTTTTGCCGGATAGCGGCACAAGACCTTATCCGGCCTGGAAAAATTAACGCGGAAGGACGTCGTCAGGCAGATTGTAAAGCTGCGCCAGCGTGTACACTTTATCGTTAACACCAGTGAGTGAAACGCTGTTTCCCTGCTGCTTGCCCTGATTAATCAGATGCAACAGTAACGCCAGACCGCCGGTATCTACCCGGGATACCTGGTTCAGGTCGATGCAGGATACCCCTTTCATCGCCTCAATTCGCGCATCCCATAATGGGTTTAACACGTCCTGATCCAGCTCCCCCACCAGCACCAGCTTGTCGCCTTCACGCGTCCAGGTGAGTGACTGCGTCATTATTTTTTCTCTTCCAGCGTGATTTTCTGCTGAGCAATAGATTTCAGCTGCGCCGTCAGGCCATCAATACCTTTGGTACGCAGCAGGTCGCTCCACTCATTTTGTTTGGTGGTGATCATACTTACGCCTTCAGCAATCATGTCATAAGCCTGCCAGTTACCGGTCTGGGAGTTTTTACGCCACTGGAAATCCAAACGTACCGGAGGACGACCGTTTGGATCGATGATGGTTACGCGGATAGGCACGATGGTCGCATCACCCAGCGGTTGCTCTGGTGCAATTTCATAAGTCTGGCCATGGTACATCGCCAGAGCCTGGCCGTAGGCCTGCTTCAGATATTCACGAAATGCGGCAAAATAGGCTTCACGCTGAGCAGGGGTCGCATCTTTGTAGTAGCGACCCAGTACCAGCGCACCCGCATATTTAACCTGCACGTATGGCAACAGTTCCTGATCGACAACCTGGCGCAGGTAATCCGGGTTTGCGCGGATTTTAGGTTGTTCATTCTTCAGACGGTCAAATGTCTTCTGCGCCGCCTCATTCATCTGTTTGTACGGGTTCGTTTGGTCGGCTGCAGTTGCTGCGCTAAGCGGGGCAATCACCAGCATAGCCACCATCATCAATCGTTTAAACATACGTCGATTCTCCTGAGATTATTTCGTTGCGCCCGCAGGCGTAGTGGCTTCATTATTGCCGTCAGTTGCGGCTGGCGCATCGCCAGAATTCTTATTGTCATCACCTTTACTGTTGCTGTTGTAAAGGAACTGACCAATCATATCTTCCAGCACCATCGCGGATTTCGTGTCCTGAATCGTACCGCCATCTTTGAGGATAGACGTTCCCAGCTCAGGATCTTCAAAACCCACATTCAATGCCAGATACTGTTCGCCCAGCAGACCGGAAGTACGGATGCTCAGAGAACTGGTGTCAGGAATATGGTTAAAACGCGATTCGATTTCCAGCGTCACGCGCGGCAGGTACGTTTTCGGATCTAACGAGATGTCCGATACGCGTCCAACTACCACCCCGCCAATCCGCACCGGAGAACGCTCTCTCAGGCCGCCGATATTATCAAAGGTCGCATAAATCGTGTAAGTCGGCTCAGTACGCATTGAGGTAACGTTCGCCGCCTTCAGGCAAACAAACAGCGCTGCCAGCAGCGCAACCAGCAGGAATAACCCGACCCAAATTTCATTTTTTTTCGTTTGCATGAACTCAATTCCCAAACATCAGTGCGGTCAGCACAAAATCCAGCCCCAGAACGGCAAGAGAGGCGTGCACAACGGTGCGTGTCGTTGCCCGGCTAATCCCGGCAGAGGTCGGGATCGCATCATAACCATTGAACAATGCAATCCAGGTGACCGTAATGGCGAACACCACGCTCTTAATCAGACAGTTAACCAGGTCCAGACGCCAGTCGACGGCATTTTGCATAGCCGACCAGAAGAAGCCTGCATCAATACCCTTCCAGCTTACGCCAACCAGTGAACCACCCCAGATACCCACTGCGACAAAAATAATCGTCAGCAGCGGCAATGAAATGACGCCAGCCCAAAAACGTGGGGAAATCACCCGGCGCAGTGGATCGACGGCCATCATCTCCAGACTGGAAAGCTGTTCGGTCGCCCGCATCAGGCCAATTTCTGCGGTTAAGGCCGACCCGGCCCGCCCGGCAAACAGCAGCGCCGCAACAACCGGTCCCAACTCACGTAACAATGACAGTGCCACCAGCATACCGAGGCTGGTTTCCGCGCTGTAGGTGGTCAGCACCAGGTATCCCTGCAACCCCAGCACCATACCGATGAACACGCCAGAAACAATAATGATCAGCATCGATAAGACACCGACATTATAGAGCTGGCGGATCAGCAGCGGCGCATGTTTGCGAAACTCCGGCTTGCCGACAACCGCATTGAACAACATTAATCCGGCTCGCCCGAACGTCCTGAGGGTTTTTATTCCCCGATGTCCGAGTGATGCCAGCGCATTTAACAACATGGGTGGCTTAACTCCCTGTTTTGAGTAAATCGATGTGGTAGTCGCCCGCCGGGTAACGGAACGGAACCGGTCCATCGGCAATGCCGTCAAGGAACTGGCGTACGCGCGGATCGGCATTTTCTTGTAGTGCCTGAGCACTACCGTAGGCCACTATTTTTTTGTCCGCCATTATATAGGCGTAATCCGCAATACTCAGTACCTCAGGCACATCATGGGATACCACCACACAGGTGACGCCCAGCGCGCTGTTCAGTTCTGAAATCAGCTTCACCAGAACGCCCATGGTGATGGGATCCTGGCCGACGAACGGCTCATCAAACATGATGAGGTCTGGCTCCAGCGCGATAGCACGTGCTAACGCGGCGCGACGCGCCATCCCACCGGATAATTCAGAAGGCATTAATTTGGCCGCACCCCGCAGGCCGACGGCCTCGAGCTTCATCATCACCGTGCTCTTCAGCAACGGCGCTGGCAACGTCGTATGCTCGCGCAGAGGGTACGCGACGTTGTCAAACACATTCATGTCGGTAAATAGCGCACCAGACTGAAACAGCATACTCATGCGCTTACGCACGGTAAATAAACGCGAACGGGACATGGCCGGGACGTTCTCACCGTCAAACAGGATCTCGCCCTTATCCGGGGGGATCTGTCCGCCAATCAGACGCAACAGCGTCGTTTTGCCGATGCCTGATGGCCCCATGATCGCCGTCACCTTACCGCGCGGTACCGTCAGGGAAATATTATCAAAGATGCAGCGGTCACCCCGGGAAAAGCTGACATCGCGCATATCGACTAGATTCGCCACAGACTGCCCCATTGATTCATCCTTTACTATTGCCTCGTTGATCGAAGAGTTTGGCGCTCAATTTAGCCATGAACTCAACATATTTACAGATTATTGCCTGTCCTGGTTAGCGAAAGCTGGCATTTGTTTTACTTTTTAGCCGCATAAAGTCAAAATTAAGACTTCGTTACGGCTTCCAGAAGATCCTTCAAGTGGACCGGCGAGTATACCTGAAGAAAGGACTTTAGATGCTTTTAGCGACGGCGCTGTTAATAATTGGTTTACTTCTGGTGGTCTACGGTGCCGACCGTCTGGTATTTGCTGCATCCATTTTATGTCGAAACTTCGGTATTCCTCCCATTATCATCGGAATGACCGTGGTCAGCATGGGTACGTCGTTACCCGAGATAATTGTCTCCGTTGCCGCATCGATGAATGGGCAACTCGATCTGGCTGTCGGGACCGCTATAGGTTCTAACATCACCAACATTCTGCTTATTTTAGGCCTGTCGGCGCTGATTCATCCTTTTACCGTGCATTCTGATGTTCTGCGTCGTGAATTACCGCTAATGTTGCTGGTAAGTATTTTAGCTGCATCCGTCCTGTATGACGGGCAGTTAAGCCGCAGCGACGGTTTCTTTCTTCTGCTTCTGGCCGTGCTATGGCTGCTATTCATTGTTAAAATCGCCCGTCTGGCCGAGCGACAAGGCAATGACAGCCTGACACGTGAGCAGATAGCTGAGCTGCCGCGCGAAGGCGGATTACCGGTCGCATTTTTGTGGTTGGGCATTGCGCTGATTATCATGCCAATGGCAACACGTATGGTGGTGGATAACGCTACCGTACTGGCGAACTATTTCGCCATGAGCGAACTTACTATCGGGCTGACAGTGGTCGCCATTGGTACCAGCCTGCCTGAGCTGGCAACAGCGATTGCGGGTCTGCGTAAAGGTGAAAACGATATTGCCGTCGGTAACATTATCGGCGCAAACATTTTTAATATCGTTATCGTCCTCGGGCTACCGGCGCTGATTACGCCGGGTGAAGTCAATCCGATGGCCTTCACCCGTGACTATAGCGTCATGCTGCTGGTGAGCGTGATTTTTGCACTACTCTGCTGGCGACGTCCGCGCCAGATTGGTCGCGGCGCAGGTGCGCTGCTGACCGGCGGTTTTATCATATGGCTGGCGATGCTGTATTGGTTATCGCCACTTCTCGTTGGATAACTGGAAACGCATTATGTCGCACTTAGAGTTGCAACCGGGTTTTGACTTTCAGCAAGCAGGCAAGGAAGTCCTGGCAATTGAACGTGAAGGCCTGGCGGAGCTTGATCAGTACATCAACCAAAATTTTACCCTCGCATGCGAGAAAATATTCAGCTGCCCGGGCAAAGTGGTGGTGATGGGAATGGGGAAATCCGGCCATATTGGGCGGAAAATGGCAGCCACATTTGCCAGCACCGGCACCCCCTCATTTTTTGTACACCCAGGCGAAGCCGCACATGGCGATCTGGGTATGGTCTCGCCGCAGGATGTGGTCATCGCCATCTCTAACTCCGGTGAATCCAATGAGATAGCGGCGCTGATCCCGGTATTAAAACGTCTTCATGTACCGCTTATCTGCATGACCGGTCGTCCTGAAAGCAGTATGGCGCGTGCGGCAGATGTGCATCTGTGTGTTAAAGTGCCCAAGGAAGCTTGTCCGTTAGGCCTGGCGCCGACCAGCAGTACGACAGCAACACTGGTGATGGGCGATGCCCTAGCGGTGGCATTATTAAAAGCGCGCGGCTTTACCGCGGAAGATTTTGCGTTGTCTCATCCCGGTGGCGCACTGGGCCGTAAGCTTTTACTGCGCGTTAACGATATTATGCATACGGGCGACGAGATCCCGCATGTGACCAAAAACGCCAGCCTGCGTGACGCCTTAATTGAGATCACGCGTAAAAATCTCGGCATGACCGTCATTTGCGATGATGCCATGAAGATTGACGGTATTTTCACCGATGGCGATTTACGTCGTGTCTTCGATATGGGCGTTGATGTACGCCAGTTAGGCATTGCCGATGTGATGACCCCTGGAGGCATTCGCGTGCGTCCGGGTATTCTTGCCGTCGATGCCCTGAACTTAATGCAGTCCCGCCATATCACCTCGGTAATGGTTGCTGATGGCGACCAATTACTCGGTGTGTTACATATGCATGATCTGCTGCGTGCAGGTGTAGTGTAAGAAACTCAAGGATAACGAAAATGAGTAAAGCAGGTGCGTCGCTTGCGACCTGTTATGGACCCGTCAGCGCAGACGTTATCACCCGGGCAGAAAACATCCGTTTGCTGATCCTGGATGTGGATGGCGTACTGTCTGATGGTCTGATTTATATGGGCAACAACGGTGAAGAGCTGAAGGCTTTTAACGTCCGTGATGGTTACGGAATTCGCTGTGCGCTCACTTCCGGTATTGAGGTTGCCATTATTACCGGACGAAAGGCTAAACTTGTAGAAGATCGCTGTGCCACTTTGGGGATCACCCACCTGTATCAGGGACAGTCAGACAAACTGGTTGCCTTTGGCGATCTCATTAGCAAACTGGCGATCGCGCCGGAGAATGTCGCCTACGTTGGCGATGACCTGATCGACTGGCCGGTGATGGCTAAAGTGGGATTAAGCGTCGCGGTGGCAGATGCCCACCCTTTGCTGATCCCGCGAGCTGATTATGTCACCCACATTGATGGGGGACGTGGCGCTGTGCGTGAAGTCTGCGATTTATTACTCCTGGCGCAGGGCAAACTGGACGAGGCCAAAGGGCAATCGATATGAGCAAAACCAGACGTTGGGTTATCATTCTACTGTCGCTGGCTGTCCTTGTGATGATTGGTATTAATCTGGCAGACAAAGATGACACCACTCAGGTCGTCGTCAATAACAACGAGCCAACCTATAAGAGCGAACATACTGATACCGTCGTGTATAGTCCGGAAGGCGCGCTGAGCTATCACTTGATCGCACAACACGTTGAATATTATTCGGAACAAGCGGTTTCGTGGTTTACTCAACCAGTATTAACCACGTTTGATAAGGATAAAGTACCGACCTGGACGATCAAGGCCGACAAAGCCAAATTGACCAACGATCGGATGCTGTATCTGTACGGCCATGTTGAGGTTAACGCCCTGGTGCCTGACTCTCAACTACGCAGAATTACGACCGATAACGCGCAGATTAACCTGGTGACACAAGACGTCACTTCCGATGATCTGGTGACGTTGTATGGCACAACATTTAACTCCAGCGGACTGAAGATGCGCGGCAACTTACGCAGCAAGAACGCCGAGCTGATTGAAAAGGTTAGAACCTCATATGAAATCCAAAACAAACAAACTCAGCCTTAATCTTGTACTTGCCAGCTCACTTCTGGCCGCCAGCATTCCGGCATTTGCCGTCACCGGCGATACCGAGCAGCCGATTCACATTGAATCGGACCAGCAGTCCCTGGATATGCAGGGCAACGTGGTGACGTTTACTGGCAACGTGATTGTGACTCAGGGCACCATCAAAATTAACGCCGATAAAGTCGTCGTGACCCGCCCTGGCGGTGAAGACGGCAAAGAAGTGATTGATGGCTATGGCAATCCAGCGACGTTTTACCAGATGCAGGACAACGGTAAACCGGTTAAAGGCCACGCCTCTCAGATGCACTATGAACTGGCGAAAGACTTTGTCGTTCTCACCGGCAAGGCGTATCTGGAACAGCTCGATAGCAACATCACGGGCGATAAGATCACTTATCTGGTAAAAGAGCAGAAAATGCAGGCCTTCAGCGATAAAGGCAAACGCGTCACCACCGTTCTGGTTCCATCGCAGTTGCAGGACAAAAACAAGGCTCCGGCAGAGAAAAAAGGTAACTGATTCGTTATGGCAACATTAACTGCAAAGAACCTTGCAAAAGCCTATAAAGGCCGTCGTGTGGTTGAAGATGTCAGTCTGACCGTCAACTCCGGGGAGATCGTCGGTCTGCTCGGTCCTAACGGTGCAGGCAAGACAACAACCTTTTACATGGTAGTCGGAATTGTCCCGCGCGATGCGGGCAACATTATCATTGATGACGAAGACATCAGTCTGCTGCCTCTGCATGCGCGCGCGCGTCGCGGCATCGGCTACTTACCGCAGGAAGCGTCTATTTTCCGTCGCCTGAGCGTGTTTGATAACCTGATGGCGGTGCTGCAAATTCGTGACGATCTGACCAGCGAGCAGCGGGAAGATCGCGCCAACGAGCTGATGGAAGAATTCCACATCGAGCACCTGCGTGACAGCTTAGGTCAGTCGCTCTCCGGTGGTGAACGACGCCGCGTGGAGATCGCTCGCGCACTGGCCGCTAATCCGAAATTTATCCTGCTGGATGAACCGTTTGCCGGTGTTGACCCGATTTCTGTTATTGATATTAAACGGATCATCGAACACCTGCGCGACAGCGGCCTTGGCGTGCTGATTACCGACCATAACGTCCGCGAAACGCTGGCAGTGTGTGAGCGCGCCTATATCGTAAGTCAGGGGCACCTGATCGCGCACGGCACGCCAACAGAAATACTGCAGGATGAGCACGTTAAGCGCGTATACCTTGGGGAAGACTTCAGACTCTGATAGGGTAGAAGACTTCACGTCACTGCAGGAGAAAACAACTCTGAACATGAAGCAAGGTTTGCAACTCAGGCTTAGCCAACAACTGGCGATGACGCCTCAGCTACAACAGGCTATCCGTCTGTTGCAGCTGTCCACGCTGGAACTTCAGCAAGAACTTCAGCAAGCGCTGGAAAGTAACCCACTGCTAGAGCAAACCGATCTTCACGACGAAATTGATACCCAGGAAAAACAGGACAGCGAAACCCTCGACACCGCAGATGCACTCGAACAAAAAGAGATGCCTGAGGAGTTACCGCTTGACGCCAGTTGGGATGAAATATACACCGCCGGGACGCCTTCGGGCACCAGCGGGGATTACATCGACGACGAACTGCCTGTGTATCAGGGTGAGACCACGCAATCACTACAGGATTACCTGATGTGGCAAGTGGAACTGACCCCGTTCTCGGATACCGATCGCGCCATTGCGACATCCATTGTGGATGCGGTAGACGAAACCGGTTATCTCACCGTGACCCTGGACGATATTCTCGAAAGCATGGGCGATGACGACGTCGGTATGGACGAAATCGAAGCCGTGCTTAAACGCGTTCAGCGCTTTGATCCCGTTGGCGTGGCCGCCAAAGATCTCCGTGACTGCTTACTGATCCAACTTTCGCAGTTTGATAAAGCCACGCCGTGGCTGGAAGAAGCGCGTCTGATCATCAGCGATCACCTCGATCTGTTAGCCAACCATGACTTCCGCACCCTGATGCGCGTGACCCGGCTGAAAGAAGACGTGCTGAAAGAAGCCGTCAATCTTATTCAGTCGCTGGATCCAAGACCTGGACAATCGATCCAGACCGGCGAGCCGGAGTACGTTATTCCGGATGTGCTGGTGCGTAAGCATAACGATCGCTGGGTGGTCGAACTCAACGGCGACAGCATTCCGCGCTTACAGATTAACCAGCACTACGCCGCGATGTGCAATAGCGCGCGCAACGATGCCGACAGCCAGTTTATTCGTAGCAATCTGCAAGATGCGAAGTGGCTGATTAAAAGCCTGGAAAGCCGCAATGATACGTTGCTGCGCGTCAGCCGCTGCATCGTTGAGCAGCAGCAAGCTTTCTTTGAGCAAGGCGAAGAGTATATGAAACCGATGGTGCTGGCGGATATCGCCCAGGCCGTCGAGATGCACGAATCGACCATTTCCCGTGTGACCACGCAAAAGTATCTGCACAGTCCGCGCGGCATTTTTGAATTGAAGTATTTCTTTTCCAGTCACGTTAACACTGAAGGCGGAGGTGAAGCCTCATCCACAGCTATCCGTGCGCTGGTGAAGAAATTAATTGCTGCGGAAAACCCCGCGAAACCGCTGAGTGACAGCAAGTTAACCTCTATGCTGTCAGAACAGGGTATCATGGTGGCACGCCGCACCGTTGCGAAGTACCGAGAGTCTTTATCCATTCCGCCGTCTAACCAGCGCAAACAGCTGGTGTGACCCAACCGATAAGGAAGACACTATGCAGCTCAACATCACTGGAAACAACGTCGAAATCACCGAAGCCCTGCGCGATTTTGTGAATACAAAATTTGCCAAGCTCGAACAATATTTCGACCGGATTAATCAGGTCTATATTGTGTTGAAAGTGGAGAAGGTTACACATATCTCGGATGCAACACTGCATGTGAACGGTGGCGAAATTCATGCCAGCGCGGAAGGTCAGGATATGTACGCCGCCATTGACGGTTTAATTGATAAACTGGCTCGGCAGTTAACAAAACATAAAGATAAACTGAAACAGCACTAACTTGTCCGGGCAGTTAGCGGGTGCAGGACGGCCTGTTGTGTAGCACAACGGGCCATTTGTACAGTTAGCGCTTAGGTGAAATTATGACAAATAACGATACGACTCTACAACTGAGCACTGTTCTTAACCAGGAATGTACACGCGCAGGCGTTCACTGCCAAAGCAAAAAACGCGCACTGGAAATCATCAGCGAACTTGCGGCAAAACAGCTTAGCTTGCCTTCTCAGGTGGTATTTGAAGCCATTCTGACGCGTGAAAAAATGGGCAGTACCGGCATCGGTAATGGTATTGCTATCCCGCACGGAAAGCTGGAAGAAGACACGATGCGCGCGGTTGGTGTGTTTGTTCAACTCGAAACACCCATCGCCTTCGACGCCATTGATAATCAACCTGTCGATCTGCTTTTCGCCCTGCTGGTCCCGGCAGACCAAACCAAGACGCATTTGCATACGTTGTCACTGGTCGCAAAACGTCTGGCAGATAAAACCATCTGTCGTCGTCTGCGCGCCGCGCAGAGTGACCAGGAGTTGTATCAAATCATCACGGACACCGAAGGTGGACAGGATGAAGCATAACAACCCAATGGCATCCTTTTTTGTCGTTGTGAGGAGAAACAGTACATGGTACTGATGATCGTCAGCGGCCGTTCAGGGTCAGGTAAATCTGTCGCCCTGCGTGCGCTGGAAGATATGGGTTTTTACTGCGTGGATAACCTTCCCGTAGTGCTGTTGCCCGATCTGGCTCGTACACTGGCCGATCGCCAGATTTCTGCGGCCGTCAGCATTGATGTGCGCAACATGCCTGAGTCCCCGGAAATTTTTGAGCAGGCAATGAATAATCTGCCTGAGGGTTTCTCACCACAGCTGCTGTTCCTTGATGCAGACCGTAACACGCTGATTCGTCGCTACAGCGACACGCGCCGTTTACACCCGCTCTCCAGCAAGAACTTGTCTCTGGAAAGCGCTATCGATAAGGAAAGCGATTTGCTGGAGCCACTGCGCTCTCGCGCTGACCTGATCGTTGATACCTCCGAAATGTCCGTACACGAACTGGCGGAAATGTTACGTACCCGACTGCTGGGTAAACGTGAACGTGAATTGACGATGGTATTCGAATCCTTTGGTTTCAAACACGGTATCCCGATTGATGCGGATTACGTCTTTGACGTGCGCTTTCTGCCTAACCCACACTGGGATCCGAAGCTGCGCCCAATGACCGGTCTTGACCGCCCCGTCGCCGCATTCCTCGACAGGCACACAGAAGTACACAATTTTATCTACCAGACTCGCAGCTATCTTGAGCTATGGTTACCCATGCTGGAGACCAACAACCGTAGCTACCTTACCGTAGCCATCGGCTGTACCGGCGGGAAACACCGTTCGGTGTATATTGCAGAGCAGCTGGCAGACTACTTCCGCTCACGCGGTAAAAACGTGCAGTCACGCCATCGTACGCTGGAAAAACGTAAATCATGACCGTGAAGCAAACCGTTGAAATCACCAATAAGCTGGGCATGCATGCCCGCCCAGCGATGAAACTGTTTGAATTGATGCAGGGTTTCGAAGCAGAAGTTTTGCTGCGCAATGATGAAGGAACGGAAGCCGAGGCCAACAGCGTTATCGCTCTGCTGATGCTGGATTCAGCCAAAGGGCGTCAGATAGAAGTCGAAGCCACGGGACCACAGGAAGTAGAAGCCCTGGCCGCAGTGATTGCCCTGTTTAATTCAGGGTTTGATGAAGATTAATCGAGTACACAGAACGTAGCCAGTAGGCCGGATAAGGCGTTTACGCCGCATCCGGCAATAACTACGCTAATACAGCTTATTTTCCCGCATAAACGACTCACCACCTAACTGGCGCATTTGGCGCATAATCCAGGCCTGGCGGTTACGCACATAACCAGAAGGCGCATTCGCCTTAAAACGCAAAGGATTGGGCAATACTGCCGCCAGCAAGGCCGCTTCAGACAGGCTCAACCGACTGGCCGGTTTATGAAAATACCGTTGCGCCGCCGCCTCCACGCCAAATACTCCATCGCCAAACTCGGCGATATTCAAATAGACGGTCAGAATACGTTTCTTACTCCAGACTGTTTCCATGCCCAGCGTTAGCCCGGCTTCGAGACCTTTACGCACCCAGCTACGTCCATCCCACAAAAAGAGGTTTTTCGCCGTCTGTTGCGATAACGTTGACGCCCCGCGAATGCGGTTTTCATTGCGTTCATTGTGCGCCAGCGCTTTCTCTATGGCGGTGACGTCAAACCCCCAGTGGTCTGGAAACTTCTGGTCCTCTGCAGCAATCACCGCCAGTCCCATCCACGGTGAGATCTCATCCATACTCACCCAGTCCGAGTGCGCCACATAGCCGAAATCACCGGACAGCCATGCGCCCAGCTGTCGCTCGACCATTACCGCCGAGAAAGGCACAGGCATCACGCTGAAAAGTGCGATGCCCCCGCCCCAGAATACGGCGAGGACAACCACCACCCGCAGAAAAATACGTCGCAGAAAGGCGGTTACTCCTTTTCTCATTCAGTCAGCACCAGCACACGCGATACCAGTTTATCGATGCCACTCGCAGCCTGAGCGATGTCCTGCGCCAGCATATAGGCAGGCGTGGTGACGATTTTGTTGTCTTCATCGACGACAATGTCATCAACCGGACAAGGCACATGCTCAGCGCCCATCTCTTCCAGCACCTCTGCCGTGTCGATATCAGTGCCGATGGTCAGACGCAGCGGGAAGTCAAAAATTTTAGGTAACATGGCAGGCGCAATGCACATAAACCCCAACGGCTTACCCGCCTGATGCATGGCCACCGCCAGCGCGGCTAAATCGCTGTCAACCCGGCATTCGCTGCCCTGACTGGCAAAATTGCTCAGATTTTTGGCCGCACCAAACCCACCCGGCACGATCAACGCATCCAGTTCCGATGAGACTGCCTGCGCAAGTGGGCGAATATCACCACGTGTGATACGCGCGGCTTCAATCAGCACATTGCGAGTTTCCAGCATCGACTCGCCGGTCAGATGATTAATCACATCCGCTTGTTGTTTATCAGGTGCGAAACAGACAGCCTGAGCACCGTTGCGAGCAATGGCCAGAAGCGTGAGAACAGTTTCATGGATCTCTGCACCGTCATACACGCCGCATCCGCTGAGCACTACACCCACTTTTTTCATCGCAATACTCCTTTCTCAACTGGCTGAAACATATTAGTTATTATGATTTAAATGCTACGCTTCACACATTTAACTGATTCATGTAACAAATTATTTAAGATTTGCTATCTTAACTGCGTGCGGCCTGAAAATTAGGGCTGCGCCCTTGTAAACAATGATAATAATTTACGGCGCAGCCACGATTTCCCTGGTGTTGGCGCAGTATTCGCGCACCCCGGTCAAGCCGGGGTCATTTTTTTTCCACACTCGCCACCCAGGCTTTTAATACTGCCACGTCGTGCTGCCACTCCTGCTTCATCTCTTCAATCCATTCAGCAACGTTATCTTCCCAGGCAGGAAGATCCGGCGACTGGATTTGCTGACCAAGCTGTTGCAGGTGACGCAGCCCCACTGAACCTGCTGCGCCTTTAATTTTATGGCCTTCCTCAACAACACCTTTTTTATCCCGTGCCGTCAGGTTGGACTCCAGCACGCTCAAATATCCCGGCATCATCTTCTCAAACACCGCCAGCCCGTCGGTAATTAACTTCGGTCCCACCAGCTCGAGGTATTGTTCCAACATAGGAATATCTAACAGCGCTTGCGATTTACTGCTTTCTTCAGATGTCACAGTGCTCTCCTCTTCGTTTCGGGTATCCCAGTATTTTTTGATCATGGCGGTTAGCGCCGGAACCGACAGCGGCTTACTCAGCACGTCGTCCATGCCTGCGTCCAGATACTCTTTTTTATCTTTCAGTACGTTGGCGGTGAGTGCAACCAGCGGTGGCAGATCTTCACGGGCATATTTTTGCGTGAGCTCCCGCGAGATATCCAGACCGGTCATATCCGGTAGCTGAATATCCAGCAGCACCAGGTCATATTCACCCGGCGTAAACATTTCCAGCGCGGCTTTCCCGGTCATCGCGACATCCACGCTGTTGCCTAATTTTTCCAGCACGGAGCGCGCAACAATAACGTTCAGCTCAATGTCTTCTACCAGCAGCACATTCAGGGCTGGCAGCGGCATTTCATCGTCTTCAAAAGCATCTTCAATCTCTTCCGCTACCGCGGGGGCATGCACGGTTAGCGTAAAGATGGACCCTTTTCCTGCCTGGCTGGAAACCGTAATATCACCGCCCATGTTTTTCGCCAGACGCTTCGACACGGCCAAACCAATCCCTGTCCCCGTAGCCGGTTTACCGCCGTTACTGTCCTTCACCTGATAATACATAGCGAAGATTTTATCCTGCTCATCCTGCGGAATGCCGATGCCGGAATCTTCAACTTCGAAATGCAGCATATTCCCCTGGTCATAGCGCGCCCGCACGGTCACCTGCCCCTGCTGGGTAAACTTCACGGCGTTGCTGATCAGATTCCACAGGATCTGACGCAGACGCGTTCCGTCGGTAATGACCTTATGCGGCAGCGGTAACGTCGGCTCAAGCACAAAGCGCAGCCCCTTTTGCTGCGCCTGTAGGCCAGAGAGGTTTTCCAGATCCGCCATAAAGCTGGTGAAATCGATTGGCTGGTTATCGAGCTGGACTTTACGTCGCTCCATCTTATCCATGTCGATAATATCGTTGAAAATATTCCCCAGCGTCACAGCAGAGACGTGGATTGTTTTCAGATATTTTTCCTGCTCCGCGGTCAGATCCGTATCCAGCAGGATCCGGCTTAAGCCGACAATGCCGTTAAGCGGGGTGCGCAACTCGTGGCTGATGGTAGAAATAAAGGTGGTCTTATCGCGGCTGGCGCGCTCAAGCGCATCCTGATAACGCTTACGCTCGGTAATATCGCGCCCAAAGCCCATCAGACCATGTCGTTTACCTACGCGGTCATAGTAAGGCACTTTGCGAATTTCAAAGCAGGCTTTGCGCCCGTCCGGGTAGTCCAGCCACTGTTCGTAGGTGAGCGAAACATTATGACGGAACACCTTCTCGTCGGTCTCAATCACCTTTTCAGCCGCTTCAGGAGAGTAAACGTCAGCCGGTTTTAAGTTCACCAGCTGCTTTTCGCTTTTGCCGGTCAGCAGCTCCATAGCACGGTTACAGCCGGAAAACTCTTTATCTTCATTGCGATAAAAAACCAGATCCGGCGAGGCATCAAGGAAAGAGCGTAAAAAGGAAGACTGTTGCTCAAGCTGGATCTGCGCCTCTTCGCGCTCTTTGATTTCAACCTTCAGTTGCTCGAATGTTTCCTGGCGCTCTGCTTCGGCTTTTTCACGCTCAACAATTTCCTGATTGAGCTGGGCAATATTATCTTTCAGCTGCACATTGAGCTTGAGATCGCGCTCGCGCATCTCTTCCAGCTTTTGTACCAGTCGTGACAGGCGTTGCCGGGACTCCTCAAGTTGCTCCACCACCACAGACAAGAAATAGACGGCCCAGGGGGTAATTAACAGACCAAAAAAGATAGAACGGATGACATCAATGCTTTCTACCTGGCCATGCAGCACCATGGTGACAGCCATCTGCACCACAATTGCCAACACGACCAGAGCCAGCGCCAACAGCAGCGAAAAGCGCACCAGACCTAACTTCATCATCAGGTCGACGTAATATTGCGCCAGCATACGGATTTGCTTCATAGAGGGTTCCTTCACGACAACTTGGCACAATAATACTCAATTCTCAGCGTGACGTTGAAGATTGTGCAAGAAATGCGGAGGTTATCGGTGAAATGACCGCGGAGAGGCCATCAGGCAAGCAGGCGCAGATTGCCGGATGTCGGCTTTGCCTTATCCGGCCTACGGAGAGTTAGTTCTCAGGCTGTACCCATGGCGTACCGAGCGCCGAGCCTTGCACACCGTACTTGTTAAGGTACTTATCCAGTTCGACCATGCCGGTCCAGCGGTTTTCACACCATAGCGGTGCCAACAGCGTTGGGCGGCGCGCGCTGGCGGAAATTCGATGATAAATCACCTCTGGCGGCGTATGACGGATCATCTCCCCGGCGGTAACCGTATAGTCGTCCAGTTCAATTCCGTTCAGCCGCCCGGCTTCCCAGGCTTTCGCCATCGTACTGCCTTTCACAATATGCAGCGGGTGCAGCTTAATACCGTCAACACCCGTCTCCACTACACGTTCCATGGTTTGCAGGCATTCTGCCTGCCCTTCTCCCGGCAGACCGACAATCAGGTGCGAGCACACTTTCAGCCCACGCTCGCGTGCCAGTCGCGTAGTGCGTTGGTAGCAGGCAAAATCATGGCCGCGGTTAATACGATGCAGGGTTTTGTCATGCGCGGTTTGCAAACCGAGCTCCAGCCATACCTCATAGCCGAGGTCTTTATACTCGCAAAGCAGATCGAGTACCGCATCCGGCACGCAGTCGGGGCGCGTCCCAACGCATAACCCGACGATACTGGCCTGGCTAACCGCCTGCTGATACATCGAACGCAGCACCTGCACTTCAGCAAAGGTGCTGGTATAGGCCTGGAAATAGGCCAGATAGCGTTTCGCGCGATTGACCAGATGCGCCTGATGCTCAAGCTGCTCGGCAATAGAATGGTGCTGCTGTGCTTCATCGGCAAACGAGGCGACATTGCAGAAAGTACACCCGCCACGTCCGATGGTGCCATCACGATTTGGACAGCTAAAGCCGCCGTGAAGCGTGAGTTTATGAACCTTTTGCCCGTAACGGCGAGAAAGATCCCCACCAAACATATTGACTAATTTCTGTAACTGCATAATCTGGTAGACCGCGCCTTGAAAAGAGGCCAAAGCCTGCCATTTTTTGCCCCAGTCGGCGATGACCTGGATCAATCGCCCTGGCGTGCTTTTATTCATTGCATAACAAATCAAAATAATCGAAATTTCATTCATTCAAAATGAAATTACTTTTCCTTATATCCGACAGTTTTTTTTATCTTCTTATACTCTCAGCATAAAAACAGTATCTTTAAGACGCCAAAACTCTAAAAACCAGCATAAAATGCCAAGCATAGCGATAAACAAAGGGAGGACGGGGGATATACAGCCTTTCTGACAGTGAGACAGATCACACTTCGCTCTCCATTCTCCTTGCGTTAAATCAATGTAAAAAAGCCTTAAATTTCAATATATTCATAAAGTTAATCGCCCTATAGCACATTTTTGCATAAATAAGATTGCCATTTGACCTGTGTGTGGATTCCCGATAACGTGGAAATCCGCTGGAAGCTTTCTGGATGAGCAGCCTGCTCATCATATTTATGCAGTAATTGAGATTCCCTCTGAAGCAAGTCCTCAAACTTGTTTGACCTATGCGAAAAGGATAAAGAGGGCGAATGCGAGGTAAGCGTATGACACGCAAACCCCGTCGCCATGCTCTTGGTGTGCCCGTGCGCAACGGTCCAGATGGGAATCCCGCAGAGCCTGGGGAGGTTCACTGATATGTTGTACGATAAATCCCTTGAGAGGGATAACTGTGGTTTCGGCCTGATCGCCCACATAGAAGGCGAACCTAGCCACAAGGTAGTGCGTACCGCCATACACGCACTGGCCCGCATGCAGCACCGTGGCGCAATTCTAGCCGATGGTAAAACCGGCGATGGTTGCGGTTTGCTGTTACAAAAACCTGACCGCTTTTTCCGCATCGTGGCGCAAGAGCGCGGCTGGCGTTTAGCTAAAAACTACGCCGTCGGCATGATCTTTTTAAATAAAGACGCTGAACTGGCTGCGGCTTCTCGTCGCATTGTCGAAGAAGAATTACAGCAGGAGACCCTGTCGATTGTCGGCTGGCGCGACGTGCCGACCAACGAAGGTGTTCTCGGTGAAATCGCCCTCTCCTCCCTGCCTCGTATCGAGCAAATTTTTGTCAACGCCCCTGCGGGCTGGCGTCCGCGTGATATGGAGCGCCGCCTGTTCATCGCGCGCCGTCGCATCGAAAAACGCCTCCAGGACGATAAAGACTTCTACGTCTGTAGCTTGTCGAACCTGGTCAATATCTATAAAGGTCTGTGTATGCCGGCGGATCTGCCGCGCTTTTACCTGGACCTGGCGGACCTGCGTCTGGAATCGGCCATCTGCCTGTTCCACCAGCGCTTCTCCACCAATACCGTACCGCGCTGGCCGCTGGCGCAACCGTTCCGCTACCTGGCGCATAACGGTGAAATCAACACCATCACCGGCAACCGCCAGTGGGCACGCGCACGTACCTATAAATTCCAGACACCGCTGATCCCTGACCTGCACGACGCCGCACCGTTCGTTAACGAAACCGGCTCCGACTCCAGCTCAATGGATAACATGCTGGAACTGCTGCTGGCTGGCGGGATGGACATTATCCGTGCCATGCGTTTACTGGTGCCGCCGGCCTGGCAGAACAACCCGGATATGGACCCGGAGCTGCGCGCGTTCTTTGACTTTAACTCCATGCACATGGAGCCGTGGGATGGCCCGGCGGGCATTGTTATGTCCGACGGCCGCTTTGCCGCCTGTAACCTTGACCGTAACGGCCTGCGTCCGGCGCGCTACGTCATCACCAAAGACAAGCTGATTACCTGCGCCTCTGAAGTTGGGATCTGGGATTATCAGCCGGATGAAGTCGTCGAGAAAGGTCGCGTCGGCCCTGGCGAGCTGATGGTTATCGATACCCGCAGCGGGCGCATTCTGCACTCCGCCGAAACCGATGACGATCTGAAAAGCCGTCATCCGTACAAAGAGTGGATGGAGAAGAACGTCCGCCGTCTGGTGCCGTTCGAAGACCTCGCAGACGATCAGGTCGGCAGCCGCGAACTGGACGATGACACGCTCGCCAGCTATCAGAAACAGTTTAACTACAGCGCCGAAGAGCTGGATTCCGTGATCCGCGTGCTCGGTGAAAACGGTCAGGAAGCGGTCGGCTCAATGGGTGATGATACCCCGTTTGCCGTGCTGTCCAGCCAGCCGCGCATCATTTATGACTACTTCCGCCAGCAGTTCGCGCAGGTGACTAACCCGCCGATCGACCCGCTGCGTGAAGCGCACGTTATGTCGCTGGCCACCAGCATCGGTCGTGAGATGAACGTCTTCTGCGAAGCCGAAGGTCAGGCACACCGCCTGAGCTTTAAATCGCCGATCCTGCTGTACTCCGATTTTACCCAGCTCACCACCATGAAAGAGGAGCATTACCGCGCCGACCGCCTGGATATCACCTTCGACGTGACCGAAACCACGCTCGAAGAGACCGTCAAAGCATTGTGCGATAAGGCGGAACAGATGGTGCGTAACGGTACTGTGCTGCTGGTGCTCTCTGACCGTAACATCGCGAAAAACCGCCTGCCGGTTCCGGCACCGATGGCCGTAGGCGCAGTGCAAACGCGTCTGGTAGAACAAAGCCTGCGTTGCGACGCCAACATCATCGTTGAAACCGCCAGTGCCCGCGACCCGCACCATTTTGCTGTCCTGCTTGGCTTTGGCGCGACGGCCATTTATCCGTATCTCGCGTATGAAACGCTGGGACGACTGATCGACACTCAGGCGATTGCCAAAGATTACCGGACCGTGATGCTGAATTACCGTAACGGCATCAACAAAGGTCTGTACAAAATCATGTCCAAAATGGGCATCTCGACCATTGCCTCTTACCGCTGCTCGAAGCTGTTTGAAGCCGTTGGTCTGCACGATGATGTCGTGGCGCTGTGCTTCCAGGGCGTGGTCAGCCGCATCAGCGGCGCAGGGTTTAGCGACTTCCAGCAGGATCTGCTGAACCTCTCCAAACATGCATGGCTGGCACGTAAACCTATCAGCCAGGGCGGCTTGCTCAAATACGTCCACGGCGGCGAATACCATGCCTACAACCCGGACGTGGTGCGCACGCTGCAACAGGCGGTACAAAGCGGCGAGTACAGCGACTATCAGGAATATGCCAAGCTGGTCAATGAGCGTCCGGCGGCCACGCTGCGCGATCTGCTGGCGATAACGCCTGGCGATGAAGCCGTAAGCATTAGCGAAGTAGAACCCGCGACCGAACTGTTTAAACGCTTTGATACCGCAGCTATGTCCATCGGCGCATTAAGCCCCGAAGCACACGAAGCGCTGGCCGAAGCCATGAACAGCATCGGCGGCAACTCGAACTCCGGTGAAGGCGGTGAAGACCCGGCGCGCTATGGCACCAATAAAGTGTCGCGCATTAAGCAGGTTGCTTCCGGTCGCTTTGGCGTAACCCCGGCGTATCTGGTCAACGCCGATGTCATCCAGATTAAAGTCGCTCAGGGCGCGAAACCTGGCGAAGGCGGTCAGTTACCGGGTGATAAAGTCACCCCGTACATCGCCAAACTGCGCTATTCGGTACCGGGCGTGACGCTGATCTCCCCGCCGCCGCACCACGATATTTACTCTATCGAAGACTTAGCGCAGCTGATTTTCGACCTCAAACAGGTCAACCCGAAAGCGATGATCTCCGTGAAGCTGGTTTCCGAACCAGGCGTTGGCACCATCGCCACAGGCGTGGCGAAAGCCTATGCGGATCTGATCACCATTGCTGGCTACGATGGCGGTACCGGCGCAAGCCCGCTCTCCTCGGTGAAATATGCGGGCTGCCCGTGGGAACTCGGTCTGGTGGAAACCCAGCAGGCGCTGGTCGCTAACGGTCTGCGTCACAAGATTCGCCTGCAGGTTGATGGCGGTCTGAAAACCGGTGTCGATATCATTAAAGCGGCGATTCTGGGTGCGGAAAGCTTCGGCTTCGGTACCGGTCCAATGGTGGCGCTGGGCTGTAAATACCTGCGTATTTGCCACCTGAACAACTGCGCAACCGGCGTGGCGACTCAGGATGACAAACTGCGTAAGAATCACTATCACGGCCTGCCGTTCAAAGTGACTAACTACTTTGAATTTATCGCCCGCGAAGTCCGTGAGCTGATGGCGCAACTGGGTGTGAAGCGTCTGGTGGATCTGATTGGTCGTACCGACCTGCTCAAAGAGCTGGAAGGGTTTACCGCCAAGCAACAGAAACTGGAACTGTCTCGTCTGCTGGAAACCGCCGAACCGCATCCGGGTAAAGCGCTGCATTGCACCGAGAACAACCCGCCGTTTGATAACGGCGTGCTGAACGCCCAGTTGTTACAGCAAGCGAAACCGTTTGTCGACGAGCGCCAGAGCAAAACCTTCTGGTTCGATATCCGCAACACCGACCGTTCCGTTGGCGCGTCGTTGTCGGGCTATATCGCGCAAACGCATGGCGATCAGGGGCTGGCGTCTGACCCAATCAAAGCGCACTTCAGCGGTACCGCAGGCCAGAGCTTCGGCGTGTGGAACGCGGGCGGCGTGGAGTTGTATCTGACCGGTGATGCCAACGACTATGTCGGTAAAGGTATGGCGGGCGGTCTGCTGGCAGTGCGTCCTCCGGTTGGCTCTGCTTTCCGTAGCCATGAGGCGAGCATCATTGGTAACACCTGTCTGTATGGCGCCACCGGTGGCCGCCTGTTTGCCGCGGGTCGTGCAGGTGAGCGCTTTGCAGTACGTAACTCCGGCGCAATCACCGTGGTTGAAGGTATTGGCGACAACGGCTGCGAATATATGACCGGCGGCATCGTCTGTATTCTCGGAAAAACGGGCGTCAATTTCGGAGCGGGTATGACGGGTGGATTCGCCTACGTGCTCGACGAAGACGGTGAGTTCCGCAAACGCGTGAACCCGGAACTGGTAGAAGTGCTGAACGTGGACTCGCTGGCTATCCACGAGGAACACCTGCGCGGTTTGATTACCGAGCACGTACAGCATACCGGCTCTTCACACGGCGAAGAGATCCTGGCTAACTGGCCAGCATTCTCGGCGAAATTCGCGCTGGTAAAACCAAAATCCAGTGATGTGAAAGCACTGTTGGGTCACCGTAGTCGTAGCGCAGCAGAGCTGCGTGTGCAGGCGCAGTAAGGGGTAGCAGCAATGAGTCAGAACGTATACCAATTTATCGACCTGCAGCGCGTTGATCCGCCTAAGAAGCCGCTGAAGATCCGTAAGATCGAGTTTATCGAGATCTACGAGCCGTTTTCCGAAGGTCAGGCCAAAGCACAGGCAGACCGCTGCCTGTCCTGCGGTAACCCGTACTGCGAGTGGAAGTGCCCGGTGCATAACTACATCCCGAACTGGCTGAAACTGGCGAACGAGGGGCGTATTTTTGAAGCAGCAGAACTGTCGCACCAGACCAACACTCTGCCGGAAGTCTGTGGCCGCGTGTGCCCGCAGGATCGTCTGTGTGAAGGATCCTGTACGCTGAACGATGAGTTCGGCGCAGTGACTATCGGTAACATCGAGCGCTATATCAACGATAAAGCATTCGAAATGGGCTGGCGCCCGGATATGACCGGCGTGCGTCAAACCGACAAGCGCGTGGCGATCATCGGTGCCGGTCCGGCAGGCCTGGCCTGTGCTGATGTGCTGACCCGTAACGGCGTGAAGGCGGTGGTGTTTGATCGTCATCCGGAGATCGGTGGTCTGCTGACCTTCGGCATCCCGGCTTTCAAGCTGGAGAAAGAGGTCATGACCCGCCGTCGTGAGATCTTCACCGGCATGGGTATTGAGTTCAAACTCAACGTCGAAGTGGGCCGTGACGTCCAGCTCGACGACCTGCTGAAGGATTACGACGCGGTATTCCTTGGCGTAGGTACTTATCAGTCGATGCGCGGCGGACTGGAAAACGAAGACGCTTCCGGTGTGTTTGATGCCCTGCCGTTCCTGATCGCCAATACCAAACAGTTGATGGGCTTTGGCGAAAGCAGCGACGAGCCGTACATCAGCATGGAAGGCAAACGCGTCGTCGTTCTCGGCGGCGGCGATACCGCGATGGACTGCGTGCGGACCTCGGTTCGCCAGAACGCAGCACATGTCATCTGCGCTTATCGTCGTGACGAAGAGAACATGCCGGGTTCCAAACGCGAAGTGAAAAATGCGCGTGAAGAAGGCGTCGAATTCCAGTTCAACGTCCAGCCTTTAGGCGTGGAAGTGAACGCCAACGGTAAGGTATGCGGTGTGAAAATGGCGCGTACCGAAATGGGTGAACCGGATGCGAAGGGCCGTCGCCGTGCGGAGATCGTCGCCGGTTCCGAACACGTTGTTCCGGCAGATGCGGTGGTACTGGCGTTTGGCTTCCGTCCGCACAGTATGGAGTGGCTGGCAAAACACAGCGTCGAACTGGATTCTCAGGGCCGCATTATTGCTCCAGAGCGCAGCGACAACGCCTTCCAGACCAGCAACCCGAAAATCTTCGCCGGTGGCGACATCGTGCGCGGTTCGGATCTGGTGGTCACCGCGATTGCCGAAGGTCGTAAAGCGGCAGACGGTATCCTGAACTACCTGGAAGTGTAATACAGCCTCTTAAGGCATCTCATCTGCCCTGGTGGGTGAGATGCCAAATTCCTGCCGCAATACCGCCAAACCTGCCGATTAAGCCAGTCTGACAACACGTTTAGTAAACAGGGCAAATAACCTTAACACCCCAAACAGATCGACATCATGAATAATAACCATGTAAAAATCAGACGAAAACGTTTGCTTTACGTTGAGAACTGTATATTATGCGGCGGATTTTTTGGGCAAAATTCATGGAGGCGTTGTGTCGCAAGACAACAATTATAGCCAGGGCCCCGTCCCTCTGGCGGCGCGAAAAGGCGTAGTTCCACTAACATTTGTCATGTTGGGACTCACATTCTTTTCCGCCAGTATGTGGACCGGTGGCACACTCGGAACCGGTCTTTCTTATAATGATTTCTTCCTGGCAGTTCTCTTCGGTAATCTTCTCCTCGGTATTTACACTGCATTTCTCGGTTTTATCGGCGCAAAAACAGGGCTCTCAACCCACCTTCTGGCGCGTTACTCATTTGGTGTGAAAGGTTCATGGCTTCCCTCTCTGCTGTTAGGCGGCACACAGGTAGGCTGGTTTGGCGTTGGTGTGGCCATGTTTGCTATCCCGGTTGGCAAAGCGACGGGAATTGACGTCAATATCCTGATTGCGATTTCCGGTCTGTTGATGACCCTGACCATCTTTTTTGGCATCTCAGCGCTGACCGTTTTATCTATCATCGCCGTGCCTGCCATCGTCGTACTTGGCAGCTACTCCGTCTGGCTGGCAGTGAGCGATGTCGGCGGTTTGGAGCATTTAAAAGCGATAGTGCCGCAAACGCCGCTGGATTTCTCCACCGCACTGGCGCTGGTAGTCGGCTCGTTTGTCAGCGCAGGGACGTTAACCGCTGACTTCGTCCGTTTTGGCCGCAACGCCAAAGGCGCGGTGCTGATCGCCATGGTGGCGTTTTTCCTTGGCAATTCGCTTATGTTCATCTTCGGCGCTGCGGGCGCGGCTGCGGTTGGACAGGCGGATATCTCTGACGTGATGATTGCCCAGGGACTGCTGCTGCCCGCGATCATCGTTCTCGGCCTGAATATCTGGACCACCAACGATAATGCGCTGTACGCATCGGGCCTGGGATTTGCCAATATTACCGGCCTTTCCAGCCGTACGCTGTCAGTGGCTAACGGTATTATTGGCACACTGTGCGCACTGTGGCTTTACAATAACTTTGTCGGCTGGCTGACATTTCTGTCGGCAGCGATTCCCCCGATTGGCGGGGTGATCATCGCCGACTATCTGCTGAACCATCGCCGCTATGCCGACTTCAGCAAAGCGCAATTTATTTCCGTAAACTGGATAGCGATCCTGTCCGTTGCACTGGGCATTGCCGCAGGTCACTATATTCCCGGCATCGTGCCCGTCAATGCCGTACTTGGCGGCGTATTCAGCTATATCCTGCTGAATCCACTTTTCAATCGCAGCCTTGCTAAATCCCCGGAGGTCAGCCATGCAGAATAATAACATCACCATTCATCAGGCGCGTTTACAGGGACGTGAAGGGTTATGGCAAATCACGATTGAAAACGGGCGCTTTAGCCGTATTGAGCCTCAAGACGCAGCGACGTTACCACAGGGTGAAGTGCTTGATGCTGAAGGCGGTCTGGCTATCCCACCGTTCGTTGAGCCACATATCCATCTGGACACTACACAAACCGCGGGCGAGCCGAGCTGGAATCAGTCTGGTACGCTGTTTGAGGGCATTGAACGCTGGGCTGAACGTAAGGCAATGCTCACTCACGAAGACGTCAAAGCGCGCGCCATGCAGACCCTGAAGTGGCAGATGGCCAACGGCATCCAGTATGTCCGTACCCACGTTGACGTTTCCGACCCAACGTTGACGGCGCTAAAAGCCATGCTGGAGGTGAAGCAAGAAGTCGCTCCGTGGGTAGAGCTACAGATTGTCGCGTTCCCGCAAGAAGGCATTCTTTCTTATCCCAACGGTGAAGCGCTCCTGGAGGAAGCCGTGCGTCTGGGCGCCGACGTCATTGGCGCGATCCCGCACTTTGAATTCACGCGTGAATATGGCGTAGAGTCGCTGCATAAGATTTTCGCTCTGGCGCAAAAATACGACAAACTTATCGACGTGCACTGTGACGAAATCGATGATGAGCAATCCCGCTTTGTTGAAACCGTTGCGGCGCTGGCGCATCGCTACAATATGGGCGAGCGCGTGACCGCCAGCCATACCACGGCGATGCATTCCTACAACGGCGCGTATGCTTCCCGTCTTTTCCGCCTGTTGAAAATGTCCGGCATTAACTTTGTCGCAAATCCACTGGTGAATATTCACCTGCAAGGGCGCTTTGACACTTATCCTAAGCGTCGTGGTGTTACGCGCGTCAAAGAGATGCTGGAAGCGGAGATCAACGTCTGCTTCGGTCATGATGACGTCTTCGATCCGTGGTACCCGCTGGGCACTGCGAATATGCTGCAGGTGCTGCATATGGGATTACACGTGTGCCAGCTGATGGGATACGGACAAATTAACGATGGGTTGAACCTGGTCACCACCCACAGCGCGAAAACCCTGCATCTGCAGGACTATGGTCTGAACGTGGGGAATTCTGCGAATCTGGTGATTTTGCCTGCAGAAAATGGGTTTGACGCGGTTCGTCGCCAGACGCCTGCCCGTTATTCCATTCGTCATGGTCGAGTCATTGCCGAGACGGTCCCAAGCCAAACCACACTGCATCTGACGCAGCCAGAAACGGTGACGTTTAAGCGCTAGGTCGTTACATTCCATGTCGGATGGCGTTAGCCTTGCCATCCGACACAGTCTCTCATTCTCAAGCTTGTAATAAGCTGGCGCGGACTTTGATCACCACCTTTTTGATGTCCATCGGGGTCTGCACCACACAACCCGGTTTATGCGGCTCGCCCGGCATAAAAATCACAAATTTTCCCGGCTTCAGTACCATAGCCTGTTCATCGGCAATCTGGCTGCACAGCTGATAATCATCCTCGATGTGCATCTCTTCGCAGTGACGAGCAGAATCGGTCATCCCGAACAGAATCCGTTCTTCGCCGGACAACAGCATCTGAATATCAATGTACTGCTGATGCAGCTCCGCTTTCTTATGCTCTGGGCTCTGCGTTGTAAATTGCATGACATTCATAAAAATATTCTCGCCCTGCAACGTGTAGCGTCCAGGCGTTTTCTCCTGCGGATTCGCCGCAATGGCAAGCGTTAACGCCTGCTGCAAGACCGGATGTAATCCGGCAGAAGGCAGTGAATTCAACGCATCTGATATCATCATCATTCTCCCTGGACCAACAGCGCGGCCCCCAGTAATCCAGCGTCATGACGGCAATGCGCCGCCAGCAATTCAACGTGATAGGCCAAAGGCTCTTGTGCCAGATAATGTTCCACCAGCGCCAGATACCCTTCAGCCAGCCCAACGCTGCCGCCAATCACCACAATCTGGCAATCGGTCGTGGCCTTCACATCGGCAACAAGCCTTGCCAAAGTACGCGCCGAGCGATGGATCAACCGGCTTGCCTGCTCATCCCCCTGCCCGGCACAGCTAAAAATAGTTTTGGCGTCGCATCCGGCTAGCGCGCCTTCGGCAGCCGCCGCTATTCCACGACCGGATGCGATCGCCTCAACGCAGCCCACACGCCCGCAGCCGCACATGGGTCCATGGGGATCGGCCAGCGTATGTCCCAGATGCCCAGCCAGACCGCCGACTCCAGTCAGCAGTTTCCCACCGCTGACGACTCCCCCGCCCACGCCTGTGGAGACGGTAATAAACACCAGATCGCGGTACTCACCACCAAGCGCATGGTACTCAGCCCACGCCGCTGCCTGTGCGTCATTGACGGCCAGCGTCGGCAGGCCGGTGATTTGTTCCAGCGTTTGTGTCAGCGGAAAATGCATCAACCCGCCGAGGTTATGCGGATTCAGCGCCAGTAAAGCCCCCTCACGGATAATCCCCGTCGAGGCGATCGCCACCCGATTAGCACGCCCCTGTAGCGGGGCAACCAGTGTTTGTAACGCGGCGCGCAGCGCTTGCGGCGTTTTACTGGCAGGCGTCGGCAGTTCACGCCGCTCGCGGACTTGCAGATTGTTGTCTATCAGCGCGGCAGCCAATTTGGTGCCGCCAATATCAATCGCCAGTGTGGTCATGACGCCGCCTCATGCATCGTGGTGGCGCTCTGTAGCTCAAAGAACGACATATTCTTCCCTTACGGCTATTGCCCGGTTCAGCACCGGGCAACTGGATTAACTTTTGGATTTCACCATAGTGCTTTTGTCACCGCCGAACGGCACGGCACCGCTAAACGGTCGACCATCAATGGCATCATGCGTACGCAACGCTTCAGGACGCAGCCAGCGCTGTACACGGGACGGCATATCAAGACCAATCAGCAGGATCACTACAAATGTCAGGCCGAAAGAGAGCGATCCCAGCGCGGTACCCAGATCCAGACGTTGGGCAATCAGCGCGCCGATGATCGGTGCCAGAGCCCCGCCCAGTGCGCCTACGTTATAGGTGAAGCCCAGTCCCGCCGCACGCTGATCGGTATCGAAATAACCGCCAATCAGTTTTGGTAAGATCCCGGAGATCCCCTGGCCGAGCATTTGTTGGAAAAACAGCAGCAAACCCAGTACCCAGACGTTTGAACCGCCTATCGCAAACACCGGAATAATCAGCAACTGCGAGGCCAGCAGACTGCAGACATAAGCTTTGCGCGTGCCCAGCCAGTCACCAAGAAAACCGCCGACGCAACACCCAACCGCCGCACCAAAACCGCTAAAGAAGAGCACTCTGGCCACCGTGGAAGGATCGTACAGCAGTTCCGTTTTCAGATAGGTTGGCAACAGCGCCTGAATCGGCCACGAGTACAGGAAGGCGAATAGCACGACCACCATCAGCATCACGCCCGTCGGCCAGCGTTTCCCGCTGCTTTGCACCATAAAGCTAATGAAGATAAAGGCGCATATCAGTCCCAGGACCGCCACGATAGCCGCATTTTGCAGGTTGCCAGCAAAGCAGAACCACAGCGCAGTTGCAGCGGCGAGCGTCATCAGAATATTAATTACCCGATGCTCGCCCCGGTAGAGAATGTCCACCATCGTGCGCACTGGCGCTTTGCCTTCGTGTTTCTCTTTCCAGTCTTCCGCTTCCGGAATATTTTTACGCAGCCAGAGGGCGAAGATAATTGGCAGGATGCCGATGAAGAACAGCGCGCGCCATCCCCAGACCGGGACCACCAGACTGTAAACCTGGGCGGCGATCACGGCACCAACGGAAAATCCGGAAATCAGGAAACCACTGGCTTTGTTTCGCAGGTGTTTAGGCCAACTTTCAATAACATAGGTTGCGCTGGAGCCATACTCACCGGCCATTCCCATACCGATAACCAGGCGGGCGATAAACATGGTGGTGTAGCCCGGCGCGAAACCGCAGGCCAGCGTTCCCACAGAGAACAGAATGATGCTGGTGACCATTGCCAGGCGGCGTCCGTAGCGGTCGCCCATTGCCCCCAGCATTAACCCGCCAAACCAACGGGAGATAAAGGCGGCCGAGATCAGGCTGGCAGCCTGCACCGTCGTCAGTCCGAATTCGCCCTGCACTTCTGTCAGCACCAGAGCGATTAACACAAAATCGAAACCATCAAGCAAATATCCCAGCCAGGCGGCGGAAAATGCCCGCCATTGTGCCCGATTGAGATGGCGATACCACGGGATGCTTTGGGTAGAAGTACTCATTTTACTCTCCCGACGATTTTTGTTGTTGTGCCGGGTGGTGGCTTTGCCTTACCCGGCCTACGGTCGAAAATCCAGGCCGGGCAAGCGAAACGCCCCCGGCGACCCGTGATTACGCCTTTTCCGCCAGCAGTTGGTTTGCCAGCGCTTTCAGTTCCGGCAGATAGTGTTCATCTACCGGGGCAAAGGGTTTACGGCACAGTGGGACAGAAACCACATCCATATAGTGCAATACTGTTTTCAGGCCGCGGAACACGCCAACCTTAATAAGCAGATCGATAACCTTATTGCACTCGGTTTGCAGCTTTTGCGCCGTGCGGATGTCACCTTCTTTGAGCGCTTTCACAATTCCCTGATAGCGCCACCCCATGATGTTGTAAGTGCTACCGATACCGCCATCTGCGCCCGCAAGCAGTCCGGAAGCAAAGATCTCGTCATAGCCGTTATAAAGCACCAGATCGGGATGAGCGCGGCGGATCTGTTCCATCTGATAGAGATCGCCCGAAGTTTGCTTCAGTGCGCCAACACCTGGCAGCGTCACCAGTGTGTTGATTTGATCCAGCGTCAGTTTTACGCCACTCAGCGCCGGAATGTTATAGACCACCATCGGTAAACCATCAGCGGAATCAATAATTGCGCGGTAGTGATCGCAATGTTCTTCAAAGCTGAACGGATAGTAAAACGGTGTAACGGCCGAAACGGCATCAAAGCCGTAACGATGTGCCGCGCTCGCCAGCTGTTGGCTTTCTTCAGTACTCACCGTGCCAACATGGGCGATCAGCGTCACCTTACCTTTCGCCTCTTCGGCAACAATTTCCAGTACCTGCTCTCTTTCAACGCGGTTTTGGACAAAGGCCTCACCCGTTGAGCCACCGACATAGAGCCCATCGACACCCTGACCAATGTTGAAACGCACCAGGCGGCGCAGACTCTCGATGTCCAGTCTCTGTTGGTTATCGAATGGGGTTAACAACGCTGGCATTACGCCTTTTAAATCTCTTGCCATAACGACCTCTAACGATGATTAGTGTTATCTAACTGCATACCTTTATACCTGTTATACCAGATCAAATAAGCAGCAATACAATACAGAACGCTTATAGTGCGATCTACTTCACTAAACACTTCATCCTTCGAGCCGCCTCTGCGTTAGCTGCGTTCGCTCACCCCTGTCACATAGTTATCTATGCTCCAGGGAACTCGCTCTCTTGCCGCCTTGATGCAACTTGAATGATTTTGTGTTTAAACGATCGTCGGGATCGCGATCACTTACGCAACTTTTTACTTTTGCTGAAGGCGTGCCAGGTCGCGGAAACGCTATTGAGATGTTCTTGCAGTGCGCGGTCAGCTTCTTCAGGATCGCGCTGGCGAATTGCGTCGACAATAGCGATATGCTGCTGATAACTCACGTTGTTGTGCTCATACAACTCTTGATCGGCGACGGTTGGACGGGCGGCAATCAGCCAATCTAACAGCGCAACATGGATAGCCATAAAGATAGGATTGCCCGGGATCTCAGCCAGTACACGGTGAAAATCAACGTCCGAGCGGATGAACAACGTATTGTCATCGAGCGACTGGCTGTTGATCTCCAGTGCTTTAGCCAGTCTGTCGATTTGCTCATCTGTCGCATGTTCGGCGGCGTATCGTACCAGGCTGGATTCAAAGAACAGTCGCAACTGCTCGAAGTGGGCAATGCCACCGGGATGTGCGAGGAAATCTTTCGCCATACCAGACAGCTCGCTGATGATGGTATCAGCTGAAGGACGCGAAACGCGGGCGCGCTCGCCGTTGTTGATTTGTACCAGACCTTTGCGTTTTAACGCGGCCAGCGCTTCTCGTACAGAAGGACGGCCCACGTTAAAGAAGGCCATCAGCTCCCGCTCAGACGGCAACTGTTCGCCCTCGCCAAATTCCCGACGACGAATCATCTGCTCCAGTTCTTCTTCAACCATTTCAGACAGTTTTTTACGCGCCAACGGGCGATTGCGTAAGCTACGGCCAATGGTGGATGGAGAGTCTTCAGCTTGCGAATCAAATGCGTTCATAGGGTCCATTCAGCTAAGTCGTGGTGACAAACAACTGCGGGTTTATCCTAACACAGGATCGAAAGCAGGGTGAAATGATGGACGATCTGATCCGGCTGGCCTATTGATAATATACGTAACAGCAATATTATTTTAAGCGAGTATCTTCTGCCTCATTTTAATTGAATGGAGTTAAACGCCTTCATGAAAATTATGAATATGAACGTGATAATTTATCATAACCTTCTATTTTATAACGATAAATAATTACATCATCGAATTAAAAATAAGATATTCACTCCATAAAAAATGCCCAGAAAAATATAACATCCGTTTTGACAACAGCGTTATTACCGGATTTATCTTCTTCTCTGGCATGGAGTGAAACAATGTTCGGCATCATTATCTCTGTCATCGTTTTATTAACGATGGGTTACCTGATCCTCAAAAACTACAAACCGCAGGTCGTGCTGGCCGCCGCCGGGATCTTCCTGATGATCTGCGGCGTCTGGCTGGGCTACGGCGCGTTGGTCGCTAACGACAAAAGCAGTGGCTATCTACTGGTCGATATTTACAACGAAATTTTGCGTATGCTCTCCAACCGCGCGGCCGGACTGGGGTTATCAATCATGGCGGTGGGCGGTTATGCCCGTTATATGGACAGAATGGGGGCCAGCAGAGCGATGGTTAGCCTGTTAAGCCGCCCGCTCAAGCTAATCCGTTCACCCTATGTAGTGCTTGCCGCCACCTATGTGATTGGTCAGATCATGGCGCAGTTCATTACCAGCGCATCCGGGTTAGGTATGTTGCTGATGGTGACGCTGTTCCCAACGCTGGTTAGTCTTGGCGTAAGCCGTTTATCCGCTGTTGCGGTCATTGCCACTTCGATGTCGATTGAGTGGGGCATTCTGGAAACCAACTCTATTTTTGCCGCGCAGGTCGCGGGCATGAAAATCGCCACCTATTTCTTTCAATACCAGTTGCCCGTCGCGTCGTGTGTCATTGTCGCCGTCGCCATTGCGCATTTTTTCGTTCAGCGTCAATTTGATAAAAAAGCCGCACCGGAAAGTAACGGATTTGCGGAACAAAAGGCGCTGGAAAACGTACCCCCGCTCTATTACGCCATTTTGCCGGTGATGCCGCTGATCCTGATGCTGGGCTCGCTTGCCCTTGCACAAATGGGGCTAATGAAAGCAGAGTTGAATCTGGTGGTGGTGATGTTGATGAGCATGACGCTGACTATGTTTGTTGAATTCCTGCATAAACATAATCTGCGCGAAACGATGGATGATGTGCAGGCTTTTTTTGACGGCATGGGGACGCAGTTTGCCAACGTTGTCACCCTGGTGGTCGCCGGTGAAATCTTTGCGAAAGGGTTGACGACTATCGGGACTGTCGATGCCGTAATAAAAGGCGCAGAGCATTCCGGTCTTGGCGGTATCGGCGTGATGATCATCATGGCGGTGGTCATCGCCGCCTGCGCAATCGTCATGGGGTCAGGCAACGCGCCCTTTATGTCTTTTGCCAGCCTCATTCCGGATATTGCCGCCGGGCTGCATATTCCTGCGGTAGTAATGATTATGCCGATGCATTTTGCCACTACGCTTGCCCGCGCGGTGTCACCCATAACCGCTGTAATTGTCGTGACATCGGGTATTGCCGGCGTATCGCCCTTTGAAGTGGTAAAACGTACAGCAATCCCGATGGCAGTAGGATTTGTGGTGAATATGGTAGCCACCATCGCGCTGTTTTATTGATACCAAAGCCAGAAAACAGAACAGGCCCCAAAGGGCCTGTTTTTCATTTCACTACTTATTTCACTACGCGCAGCGCTGGACGCCCACCGCGAGGCGGTGGCGGAGTATCATCCGGATCGTTGTCGTCGCCATTATCAGGTTTATCGCCATCAATGACCGACATGACCGTTTCACTCTCAAAACCAGACGCGTCGTTGTCGTCATCATTTAAGCTGGCAACATCTTCGTCGTAGGCGGCTTCCGGTTCGAACATCGTACCGGCGCCATTTTCACGTGCATAAATTGCCAGAACGGCAGCCAACGGCACAGACACCTGACGCGGCACACCACCGAAGCGCGCGTTAAAGCGCACTTCATCGTTAGCCAGTTCCAGGTTGCCCACCGCACGCGGTGCAATATTCAGAACAATTTGCCCGTCACGCGCATATTCCATTGGAACCTGCACGTCCTGGAGCGTCACATCCACCACCAGATGCGGCGTGAGCTGGTTGTCCAGCAACCACTCATAGAACGCGCGCAGCAGATACGGACGGCGTGGTGTTAGCTGTGGCAAATCCATACAGGTTAACCCCGGCCCAGACGCATTTCACGTTCAGGCTCAGTCAGAGAAGCCAGGAAAGAGTCACGTTCAAAGACGCGAGTCATGTACCCTTTCAGTTCTTTCGAACCTGCACCGTTGAATTCAATACCCAACTGCGGTAAACGCCACAGCAGCGGCGCCAGGTAGCAGTCTACCAGGCTGAACTCATCGCTCAGGAAGTAAGGTTTCTGGCCAAATACTGGCGCGATTGCCAGCAGTTCTTCGCGCAGACGCTTACGCGCGACTTCGGCTTCAGAAGCAGAACCGTTCACGATGACGTTCATCAGCGTGTACCAGTCTTTTTCAATACGCTGCATGTACAGGCGGCTTTCACCACGCGCAACCGGGTAAACCGGCATAAGCGGCGGATGCGGGAAGCGCTCATCCAGGTATTCCATAATGATGCGAGATTCCCACAGGGTCAGCTCACGATCCACCAGTGTCGGTACGCTCTGATTCGGGTTGAGGTCGATCAGATCCTGAGGTGGATTGTCCTTCTCCACATGCTCAATCTCGAAACTAACACCTTTCTCAGCCAGCACAATGCGGACCTGATGGCTATAGATGTCAGTAGGACCAGAAAACAGCGTCATTACCGAACGTTTGTTGGCAGCGACAGCCATGAAAACCTCCAGGTATATTCAGAATTTTTACTGCTACCAGCCACTCAGTGGCCAGCCAGAAGTGATGTCACCCAAACTCGGGAAAGTCATTACTGCTCAAAATGCAAACAAAAAATGAACGATACCGGACATTTGGGCAGAAAATTGGATGATAGTTTACCAGATTTTGTGACCTTTGTGGTGAGTCGATTCTTGAAATGGGGAAAAAGAGGTGGCAATCAGCGGATTACCGTGGATCTGAGGCGAGAAATAACGATAAAAAAACCCGCCGAAGCGGGTTTTTCGCAAATTGTCGTCTGCCGAAGCAGAGTACAATTAACGTTTGGAGAACTGAGGACGACGACGTGCTTTACGCAGACCGACTTTCTTACGTTCAACCTGACGAGCATCACGGGTAACGAAGCCAGCTTTACGCAGTTCGCCACGCAGGGATTCGTCGTACTCCATCAGAGCGCGGGTGATACCGTGACGGATCGCACCAGCCTGACCAGAGATACCACCACCTTTAACAGTGATGTACAGATCCAGTTTCTCAACCATGTCGACCAGTTCCAGCGGCTGACGAACTACCATGCGGGCAGTTTCACGACCGAAGTACTGTTCCAGAGAACGTTGGTTGATTACGATTTTACCACTGCCCGGTTTGATGAAAACGCGAGCTGCGGAACTTTTGCGGCGACCAGTGCCGTAGTATTGATTTTCAGCCATTGCCTATAATCCCGATTAGATGTCAAGAACTTGCGGTTGCTGTGCCGCGTGGTTGTGCTCGTTGCCAGCGTAAACTTTCAGTTTACGGAACATAGCACGACCCAGCGGGCCTTTTGGCAGCATGCCTTTAACCGCGATTTCAAGCACACGCTCAGGACGGCGAGCAATCATCTCTTCAAAGGTCGCTTGTTTGATACCACCGATGTGGCCGGTGTGGTGATAGTACACTTTGTCAGTACGCTTGTTGCCGGTTACAGCAACTTTGTCAGCGTTCAGAACGATGATGTAATCACCGGTATCTACGTGCGGAGTGTATTCCGCTTTGTGCTTACCGCGCAGGCGCAGAGCCAGTTCGGAAGCCAGACGGCCCAGAGTTTTACCGGTCGCGTCAACAACATACCAGTCGCGTTTTACGGTTTCTGGTTTAGCTGTAAAAGTTTTCATTAAAAGCTTACCCAAATAAATAAGTTACACGTTGGTGAACACCCAAACGTTTTGTCAGTTGAGGTTCACACGACATTGTCCAGCAAACCTACCCCTTCGAATAGCCTATGCCGGCGCATAGAAAGTTTTGGGAAAAAAACTCTCTCGTAACGTGGGGTCGCAAGATTATAGAGAAGTCAGGGTCAAAGATCGACCCCTTTATGTGATTTGCGGCAGGTTTAACCGGCTAAATGTTCCCGCTTCAGATACTCTTCGCTTTGCATCTCCTGCAAACGCGACAAACAACGCTGAAATTCAAACTTCAGACGCTCGCCCTGATAAATTTCATAGAGGGGTGATGCCGCACTGACCACCAGCTTGACGTGGCGTTCGTAGAACTCATCCACCAATGCGATAAAGCGTCGCGCTTCACTCTCCATCAGCGGGGTCATGACCGGCACATCAGACAACAGCACCGTGTGAAACAGACGCGACAGCACAATGTAGTCATGCTGACTCCGGGCATCGACACAGAGCGTGGTAAACGACACCGCCAGCGTTTGGTTTTCGACGGCCAGCGTCTGCATCGGACGATGATTGATCTCCAGCGTTGGCGCATGTTCAACTTTGGTTCCCGCTAATGCCAGCCAAAGCTTATCCATCTGCTGGCGGGTTTCCTCATTCAATGGCGACAACCACAAATGCGCCTGCGTTAAGGTGCGCAGACGATAATCGACGCCGGCATCGACATTCATGATGTCGCAATGCTGTTTGATCGCATCAATGGCAGGAAGAAAACGCGTGCGTTGCAAACCGTTACGATATAGCTCATCTGGCGGAATATTAGAGGTCGCCACCAGCGTAATACCGCGGGCAAACAGCGCTTTCATCAGGCCGCCGAGCAGCATGGCGTCGGTGATATCAGAAACAAAAAATTCGTCGAAGCACAGCACGTCGGTTTCGGCCTTAAAGCGGTCGGCGATGATTTCCAGCGGATCGCTCTGCCCCTGTAAGGCAGTAAGCTCTTCATGCACGCGCAGCATAAAACGGTGAAAGTGCAAACGCTGTTTACGTTCGCCCGGCAGGCTATGGTAGAACAGATCCATCAGCCAGGTTTTTCCGCGCCCAACTCCGCCCCACATATATAAACCACGCACCGGCGCGTTGATCGGTGACTCACGCTTGCCCAGCAATTTACCAAAACGCGCCATCAGTCCACTCTCCTGCGGCGCAGGACGTGCTGGCGTTGTAAGCGCCTGGAAAATGGTTTCCAGTCGATTCACGGCTTCGAGTTGTACGTTGTCGGGTTGATGACTGCCGTCGTTGAGGGCTTGCTGGTAACGCGATGTAGGGGAAAAGCTTTGCATGATGTTATTGTTATTCCTTGAGAATCGATGTGCCGTCGCTCACGGTTGACGAAAAAAAGGCCGTTCTACATTACGTGATATAAACACGGGATTCCACTTCTACGGGATTAGCGGTTATAGTGGCATAATCAGGCGCAGGCATGGAGCCTAAAGCCAACACCCTACGGAAACACAAGACAACGGGAGATGTTCATGACCTGGGAATATGCGCTAATTGGGTTAGTCGTCGGTATCATTATTGGTGCTGTAGCCATGCGTTTTGGTAATCGTAAATTACGCCAACAGCAGGCATTGCAGTACGAACTGGAAAAAAATAAAGCTGAGCTGGAAGAGTACCGCGAAGAGCTGGTGAGCCACTTTGCCCGCAGCGCTGAATTGCTGGATAACATGGCGGACGATTATCGTCAGATTTACCAGCACATGGCGAAAAGCTCCAGCAACCTGCTGCCGGGTATGTCGCCGGAAAACAACCCGTTCCGTAACCGTCTGGCAGAGTCTGAAGCTGGCAACGATCAGGCGCCGGTTCAGATGCCACGTGACTATTCTGAAGGGGCATCCGGCCTGCTGCGTAGCGGCGCAAAGCGCGACTAACCGCACATCGTTAAGAAATTTATTGGGCGCAGCAATTGCGCCCTCCGCTTCTCTTCCTGTCCCAGCTATTATTTAGTCGTTAGCCGCATTGTGACCTAACCGAAAATTCAATAACATCAACCTGTTTTGAATCATCTTCCGTTTACTCAAGGTACGAGAGCAGGATCCATGAAAAAACAAACCCAGCTGTTGAGTGCATTAGCGTTAAGTGTCGGGTTAACTCTCTCGGCGCCATTCCCGGCCGCAGCGTCTATCCCCGGCCAGGTTCCCGGTCAGGCTGCGCTTCCCAGCCTCGCTCCGATGCTGGAGAAAGTGTTACCTGCCGTGGTGAGCGTAAGGGTTGAAGGCACCGCCACTCAGGGGCAGAAAGTCCCGGAAGAGTTCAAAAAGTTTTTTGGTGACGAACTTCCCGATCAACCGTCACAACCCTTTGAAGGACTGGGCTCAGGGGTCATCATTGACGCAGCCAAAGGCTACGTTCTGACCAATAACCACGTTATTAATCAGGCGCAAAAAATCAGCGTTCAGCTTAATGATGGCCGTGAGTTCGACGCTAAGCTTATCGGTAGCGACGATCAGAGCGATATCGCACTGCTACAAATTCAGCACCCCAGCAACCTGACGCAAATTGCTATTGCCGACTCCGACAAACTCCGCGTGGGTGATTTCGCGGTGGCTGTGGGTAACCCGTTCGGTTTGGGTCAAACAGCCACCTCCGGCATTGTATCTGCCTTGGGTCGCAGTGGGTTGAACCTGGAAGGTCTGGAAAACTTTATTCAGACTGACGCCTCTATCAACCGCGGTAACTCCGGCGGCGCATTGCTCAACCTGAACGGTGAGCTGATCGGTATTAACACCGCGATTCTGGCCCCCGGCGGCGGCAGCATCGGGATTGGTTTTGCAATCCCGAGCAACATGGCGCGCACGCTGGCACAGCAGCTGATGCAGTTTGGTGAAATCAAACGCGGTCTGTTGGGTATCAAAGGCACCGAAATGACCTCGGATATCGCCAAAGCGTTCAAACTGGACGTACAGCGTGGCGCGTTTGTCAGTGAGGTTCTGCCTAACTCCGGCTCCGCAAAAGCGGGAGTGAAATCTGGTGACGTCATTACCAGCCTCAACGGTAAACCGCTCAACAGCTTCGCCGAGCTGCGTTCACGCATTGCAACAACTGAACCTGGGACCAAGGTCAAACTGGGCCTGCTGCGTAACGGTAAACCGCTGGAGGTTGAAGTCACCCTCGATACCAGCACATCATCGTCCGCCAGCGCAGAGATGATTGCGCCTGCGTTGCAAGGGGCTACGCTCAGCGACGGTCAGTTAAAAGACGGCACCAAAGGCATCAGAATTGATAACGTAGAAAAAAGCAGCCCTGCCGCACAGGCCGGTCTGCATAAAGATGACGTTATCATTGGCGTTAACCGCGATCGCGTAAACTCAATCGCCGAAATGCGAAAAGTGCTGGAAGCGAAACCGTCGATCATTGCTCTGCAGGTGGTGCGCGGTAACGAGAGTATTTACCTGCTCCTGCGTTAACGCATGCAACCGGACATCAGCCCCTCGTGTGATGTCCGGTTAACTCGTGATATGCTGCTGCCGTTCCCTTTTTTAATGACGCCGCCATCATGTTTGTGAAGCTTTTACGTTCGGTCGCGATTGGTTTAATCGTCGGCGCCATTCTGCTGGCGGCGATGCCCTCTCTGCGAAAAATTAATACGCTTACCGCACCGCAGTTCGACAGTGCAGATGAAACGCCTGCCAGCTATAACTCGGCGGTTCGCCGCGCAGCGCCTGCCGTCGTTAACGTTTATAACCGCAGTATGAACAGCACAGCACATAACCAGCTTGAGATCCGCACGCTCGGCTCAGGCGTTATCATGGATCAGCGCGGCTATATCATTACCAATAAGCACGTCATTAACGATGCCGACCAAATCATCGTCGCATTGCAGGACGGCCGCGTATTTGAAGCGCTGCTTGTGGGGTCTGATACGTTAACCGACCTTGCGGTGCTGAAAATCAACGCCACTGGCGGGCTGCCAACAATCCCAATTAATAACAAACGCGTGCCGCACATTGGTGACGTAGTACTCGCCATCGGTAACCCGTACAACCTTGGGCAAACCATCACTCAGGGGATCATCAGCGCCACCGGTCGAATTGGCCTGAACCCGACAGGACGGCAAAACTTCCTGCAAACAGATGCTTCCATCAACCACGGAAACTCCGGCGGTGCGCTGGTCAACTCACTGGGTGAATTGATGGGGATTAACACGCTGTCATTTGATAAGAGCAACGATGGCGAAACCCCGGAAGGGATCGGTTTTGCCATTCCGTTTCAGTTGGCGACTAAAATCATGGATAAGCTGATTCGTGACGGGCGCGTGATTCGTGGCTACATCGGTATCAGCGGTCGCGAAATTGCACCACTGCACGCTCAGGGCGGCGGGATGGATCAAATTCAGGGGATTGTGGTTAACGAAGTTTCCCCGGATGGTCCGGCAGCACAGGCAGGCATTCAGGTTAACGATCTGATTATCTCGGTCAATAACAAACCGGCGGTGTCTGCGCTGGAAACGATGGACCAGGTGGCAGAGATTCGACCAGGTTCAGTTATCTCCGTTGTCGTGATGCGTGATGACAAACAGTTGACGCTGCAGGTAACGATCCAGGAATACCCAGCCACCAATTAACGTCACGTCTGGCGGCCTACTGACCATAAAAAAACCGGAGCATGTTGGCTCCGGTTTTTATTAGGCGATATCGTAGAGAGTTAGTACGTAATGCCTGATGGCGCTACGCTTATCAGGCCTACAAATACACGCAGGCCTCTCTTCGCGTTACTTAACGAACTCTTCGCCCAGAGTAATATCTTTTTTCAGCGTATCCAGCATGCCTTCCAGCGAGCTTTGTTCAAACGCGCTCAGCTTGCCGATAGACTGACGCTCTTCTACGCCGTTTTTACCCAGCAGCAGCGGCTGAGAGAAGAAACGAGCATACTGACCGTCGCCTTCAACGTAAGCACATTCAACCACACCTTTTTCGCCGCTCAATGCGCGAACCAGGGACAGGCCGAAACGTGCAGCAGCCTGACCCATAGACAGGGTTGCAGAACCGCCACCGGCTTTGGCTTCCACAACTTCAGTACCCGCATTCTGGATACGTTTAGTCAGGTCAGCTGCTTCTTGTTCGGTGAAGCTTACGCCAGGAATTTGTGACAGCAGTGGCAGGATGGTCACGCCAGAATGGCCGCCAATAACCGGAACTTCAACGTCGCCTGGTTGTTTGCCTTTCAGTTCCGCCACAAAGGTGTTGGAGCGGATGATGTCCAGCGTGGTCACGCCAAACAGTTTGTTCTTATCGTATACGCCTGCTTTTTTCAGCACTTCTGCAGCGATAGCAACGGTAGTATTCACCGGGTTGGTGATGATACCGATACACGCTTTCGGGCAGGTTTTAGCAACTTGCTGCACCAGGTTCTTCACGATACCGGCGTTGACGTTGAACAGGTCGGAACGATCCATACCCGGTTTACGTGCGACGCCCGCAGAGATCAGTACCACATCAGCACCTTCCAGTGCAGGGGTAGCATCTTCGCCGCTGAAGCCTTTGATTTTCACAGCAGTAGGGATATGGCTCAAATCAACGGCCACACCAGGTGTTACTGGAGCGATGTCGTACAGGGAGAGTTCTGAACCTGAAGGCAGTTGGGTTTTTAACAGTAATGCTAGCGCCTGACCGATACCACCAGCAGCGCCGAGGACTGCAACTTTCATCCTAAACTCCTTATTATATTGATAAGCAAAATGTCTATTGCTCCGCGGCGGCGACCTTAATTCACAAATCCAATGAATACAACAACCACGCGTCAAGAATGCGTAGTCACGCAAATTTGGCTTTTATGCATTTAACTTACGTAAAATAAAACCTAAGTTACGTAATTCAAAACCACCCACACAGTAGAGCAACTTTCCAACAGGTGCTGACAATATACCCTACCCGCCTCTCAAAACAACATCAATTTGATAACATTTAATTTACTTTTAACCTTATTTGCGAGCCGTGACACAGGCATGTTTCTTGATAACGAAATTTGATAAAATTCCGCTCTTTCATAACATTATTTCAGCCTTGAACAAGGCAGACTGTTTGCATAAAAATTCATCTGTATGCACAATAATGTTGTTTCTACCGCCATATTACGGGTGACTTATGCGAAGCTCGGCAAAACAAGAAGAATTAGTAAAGGCGTTTAAAGCGCTGCTTAAAGAAGAAAAGTTCAGCTCTCAAGGCGAAATCGTCCTCGCGTTGCAGGATCAGGGCTTTGATAATATCAATCAGTCCAAGGTTTCACGCATGCTGACCAAATTTGGCGCCGTGCGTACCCGCAATGCGAAAATGGAAATGGTGTACTGCCTTCCGGCGGAACTGGGCGTACCCACGACCTCCAGCCCGCTGAAAAATCTGGTGTTGGATATCGACTATAACGATGCGGTCGTGGTTATTCATACCAGCCCTGGCGCTGCTCAGTTGATTGCACGTCTGCTGGACTCATTGGGGAAAGCGGAAGGTATCCTGGGTACGATTGCCGGTGACGATACCATCTTCACCACCCCAGCTAAGGGTTTTACGGTAAAAGATCTGTACGAAGCCATTCTGGAACTGTTCGAACAAGAACTGTAATACCGCCTCCCCGTCGCCTCGCGGCGGGGGAAAACACTCTTTTTTCATCCCCCTCCTTCTCTTTTCCACTGCTATTGATTTAACAAATGGTGCGTTTAACCATCAAAATACATTCACATGGTGAATGTGCAGCCTTAAAAACGCACATTTTGCAAAATCAAGCATCTACATGATTTAATTAAATTTATTTTGCATAAGCTGTTTGGAATGCTCTTTTTAATTCCATTGAGTTATAAAAAATCATTTTCTTAACACTCAAAACCCAATGAAACAATTAGCGTGATATTAATTTATCGGGTTATTAGTGTATACTTGATTTTGTGATGAGGGTCACGAAACACAGACCCCAATAAAAGAATTCGACGAGGTAAATATCATGAAAATCAAAACTACTATTGCAACCTTAAGCCTTCTTTCTGTTCTCTCCTTCGGTGCAAGCGCCGCGGTTACTCAGGTGAACTCACAAGAAGCACAGAATCTGCAATCCATCGGTAGCGTCTCCGTCTCTCAGATCGGTAGTTCACCAATGGACATGCGTCAGGCCATCGCCGCTAAAGCTGAAAAAGCAGGCGCCAGCAGCTATCGCGTCACCGAACTCCGTGAAGGTGCTCACTGGCACGCTACTGCAGAACTCTACAAATAAACCCTCGTCGTCTAAGTCCGACGACTTGCCCCCGCCTGCCGGGGGCTTTTTTATGTCTTACATTGAGTGACGAACGTTAAAACGCAACTGCCCTTCCAGCTCTTCTTCCGCTTCATCGAACAGTAAAATCAACGCGCCGTATCGCCTGCGCAGCTTGTCCGGTAAATGGACAAATTCAATCTCCAGCGGCAGCGGCAAGACTTCCCCGATCACCACCTCCCACAGAGAATCCAAATCAACCACCTTTTCCCGGGCCAGACCGAATGTGCGCGTGAACTCGCGGTAGAAATCGCCCTGATCTTCTATCTCGTCAAAATCAAATGTATAGATGTTCATCTATAGCCACCATCCCGACGCCAGCTACTCTACAGACCGCCAATATCCAGGGGTCTCTCGCATTTTCAGGTAAGTATAGCCATAAAAAAACCGACGCTTTTAGCGTCGGTTTACAACTCTTAATTACTGACCAGCGCATGCTGGTATTTGTGCAGCATCCCACTGAGTCGTTTTACCGGCTCGGTCACCTGCGGCGGTGCTTGCCAGATAATTAATTTCTCCTGGTAGACCTCAAGCTCCTCCAGTAACTGGCTAAAGTAGCGTCGGCGCTTGTCGTCATTTCCTGCTGAAATTACGTGATCGGCAGTACGACGAAGCTGGCGATGGAATGCGGATAGATCCTCGTTTACCGGTACCGGTGCATCACGCAGGCGCTGGTGCGCGATGATCATCGTCAGCGCCAGGCGAAACTTCGCCAGATCGCCGGGAAACTTGTTCATCAGCAAAAACAGCTGCTGATAAAGTGCCGGAAGATGATTTTCTTTACGACGGACTACATTGGTGGTCATTGCTGAAACCGCCGCCGACACGAACTGGTTGAGCAATACGCGGCCTGTTCTGTCACGAGAGTTATCACGCACCAGCAGAATGACGATAAACGCCAACACGCAGCCAACAATCTGCCCCAGCGCACTATCAAGGAACTGACTAAAGTGGAAGGTCATCGGGTTATCCAGCACAATGATATTAATGGTGCTGGCCAGCGCCCCCATCGATCCCAGGCGTCGTTTCTGTACCTCAATCCCCAGAAAGAATCCCAGCACCGCCAGGCTCAGGCACAGTAACAGCATGCTTTGTTGCGTATTAGGGATAATCACCAGGAAATAGAGCGCTCCGAGCGGTAACGCTGCCAACGTCCCATAGATAAAGTCTATCGCCACCATGCGAGGATTTGGCAAACGCATTGCCAGCGAGGTGACGACCGCAATCATCACCATTGCACCGCTGCCGGAGGTCCATCCGGTCCATAGCCAGAATAAGGTCCCCAGCACACAAGAAAGCGTGGTACGCCAGAAGTTAACCATCGCATGATGACGCTCGGCAGACTCCACTTTCACCACCGGCTCACCTTGCAGGATCTCTTCTTCCGTAGCGCTAATCTTGGTATTACTCACCACACCACGTTTGAGCAGCAGGTAGCGCGTCGCGGCCCCCGCCCAGCTGTATATGGTGACCGGCGTTTCGCGCTCGCCGGTCCAGGCAATCACCCGACGCATCCGCTTCAGCTGTTTGTGAACATCCTGCGCCGTTTCAACCGGCGTATCGAACAACTCGCGGAAAGTATCAGTAATCAGTTCCGGTCGGGTGTTCTGAATAAGATAGGTTTCACAGGACTGCGTGATGAGCGTGAGCGACAGCGTGTTCAATGCCTTAAGCCTGCGGTTAGCACGCCCCCAGCGTGAAGACTCCATATTCAGGTTACTGCGCATACCTTCCAGCGCTGCCGTACGACGGACTAAATCGCCCCAGGCTTTATCCACAACCTCGCTGTCGCCGTGCTTAATGCACAACTGCATCAGTTGATATTGCGCCACCAGCAGGCTGTCCAGCTCAACATCAATCTCTTGTTTTATCGAACGGGGAGAGAAAAGCAGATCGGCCACAATAGCACAGACAATCCCCATCACAATTTCACTGCAACGTTCGAGCGCAAATTGTGGCGTCAGCAGCGGTTCAGCCTGAATGGTAATGACGATGATCAGCGCCGTATAGCCCGAAAGCCCCCAGGCATAGGAGTTTTCGATCTTCACCAGTGACGAGATCCAGGTACAAAAACCGGCCCAGATACAGCACACCAGGATCATCAATAACGGAGCGCGGATCATACTGATGATAATGATCAGTCCGGCAATACAACCGATAAATGTCCCGACAATACGCAGCATGCCGCGATAGCGGATAGCCCCTGAATAGGGTTCCCCACCCGCAGCAAAGGCCGGGCCTGCCGCCACAATGGCCGCAGTCAGTACCGCCCAACGCGGAGTCTCAAGTTGGAAGTGAAAACCAACGAACAGCGCCAGTACAATCGCGCACGCCAGTTTTACCGCAAAGCGGATATGCTGGTTGGCAATGGAGAAAATACCCATCACGATTAACCAAACTCGCGCAGGCGGTGCGCCATTTTACGGAAGAAGGACTCCTGGCTTGCATCACGGTCCTGCTTACCGGTAATGACAACGGTAGCCGTTGTCCCGGCAGGCCACAGAGTTCCCTGCTGCTCATCAAGACGGATTCGCACCGGTACACGCTGCGCCAGGCGCACCCATTCCAGATTTGAATCAATGGTCGCCATACCTTTTGCATCCTGCGTACTGCTGGCATTTGTTACCCCCGCCGCCACGCTATCAACGGTGCCTTTTAAGACATTATTACTGCCCAACGGGGTGATCTCAGCGCGATAACCAGGGCGAACGCCTTCTAGTTTGGTTTCTTCCATATAAGCCAGCACATAGAAAGAATGCTGTTTGACCAGTGCCACCGCTGTGGAACCACGCGTAATAAATTCGCCGCTATAAACGTTCAGGTTAGTGACCCAACCGTCTGCTGGTGCGCGAATGACGGTACGTTCCAGATCTAATTTTGCCAGGTCGCGGGTCGCTTGTGCTTTCGCAAGCTGGTGTAATACGGTTTGCAGGACGTTGTTTGACTGGTCAATCTCTTCACGAGACATGGCCTGCACGCCCAGGCGGTTACGACGGCCAGCCTCCTGGCGTTTTTCCTGGGCCAGAACCTGATAATAAGAAACATCAGCTTCGGCCTGCTCAAGGGCTTTCTTATAGCGTGGCTGATCGATGGTGAACAGAATCTGATCCTTTTTCACCAGTTGGTTATCATGGACGTTAACGTTGGAAATAAGACCCGCAACATCCGGCGCAATAGCGACGACATCTGCGCTGAAACGCGCATCACGTGTCCATGGCGACTCGGTGTAATACACCCATGCGCGAAAAATAGCGATGAAGGCCAGAATGACCAGTACGAGAGTCGTGGCCGTACGGGAGAGTTTTTTTGTTAGTGTTTTCACTTCAACCTCAAACGAACAGGCGCGTTATTAAATAGAACAGGCAGCAATACAGCGCGGTGTTAAACAGAGCCGGATGCCAGACAAAATCATAGATGCCGGTTGGAACCAGCATCCGGCGCACCAGCCAGAAAATCGCCAGTGACAAAAGTAATTCGAAAAAAATCGGTGGGAAGGACAAACCAAACACCACGATAACGGGAAACAGACTCATGTTGACCTTGGTAACTTAAGAGAGTGCAGGTGATAGATTTTCTAGCGTATGTCACCGCAGAGAAGGGCAAGGATGAGCCAGGCGAGAGCGACATAGCTGTTATTTGAATAATAATATATTAACGTAACTGTTATGCTGTTATCTATATTATGTGATCTAAATCACTTTTAAGCCAGAGTGAACAATGGAACGATTAAAACGTATGTCGGTGTTCGCCAAAGTCGTCGAACTGGGCTCCTTCACCGCCGCCGCAAGACAGCTACAAATGAGCGTTTCATCGATAAGCCAGACGGTCTCCAAACTGGAAGATGAGCTACAGGTTAAGCTGCTAAACCGCAGTACACGCAGCATTGGGCTGACCGAAGCCGGTAAAATTTACTACCAGGGCTGCCGGAGAATGCTGCACGAAGCGCAGGATGTTCACGAGCAGCTTTATGCCTTTAACAACACGCCCATCGGCACACTGCGCATTGGTTGTTCTTCAACCATGGAACAAAATGTCCTCGCCGGATTGACCGCGACAATGCTGAAGGAATACCCCGGTCTGACGGTAAATCTGGTAACAGGCATCCCGGCCCCGGATTTAATCGCCGATGGTCTGGACGTGGTTATCCGCGTCGGTGCGTTGCAGGACTCCAGTCTGTTCTCGCGTCGCCTGGGTGCCATGCCGATGGTAGTCTGCGCGGCTAAAAGCTATCTCGCACAGTTTGGTGCCCCGGAGAAACCCGCCGATCTCAGCAACCACTCGTGGCTGGAATACAGCGTGCGCCCGGATAATGAATTCGAGCTTATCGCTCCGGAAGGAATTTCCACCCGCCTGATCCCAGAGGGTCGTTTTGTGACTAACGATCCGATGACATTGGTGCGCTGGCTGGCTGCGGGTGCGGGCATTGCCTATGTTCCGCTGATGTGGGTGATCAATGAGATCAATCGTGGCGAAGTGGAGATCCTGCTCCCCCGCTACCAGTCGGATCCGCGTCCGGTCTATGCGCTATATACCGAAAAAGACAAACTGCCGCTCAAGGTCCAGGTGGTGATTAACTATCTGACGGAGTATTTTGTTGATGTAGCGCAGCTTTTTCAGGGGATGTACGGCCGGGGAAAAGAGAAATAAAAAGAGTATTGGCCGGATAAGGCGTTGACGCCGCGTCCGGAAAGATGCCCGATATCGCTGATGCTTATCGGGCATACATCATGATGTTATGCAGTACCACCCACCGTCAGGTTATCCACCTTCAGCGTCGGCTGGCCCACGCCCACCGGCAGGCTCTGCCCTTCTTTACCGCACACACCAACCCCGTTATCCAGCTTCAGGTCGTTACCTACCATTGAAATCTGCTGCATCGCTTCGATACCAGACCCAATCAGCGTCGCGCCTTTCACCGGTTTGGTTACTTTACCGTTTTCAATCAGATACGCTTCAGACGTCGAGAACACAAATTTCCCGGAGGTGATATCCACCTGGCCGCCGCCGAAGTTAGGCGCATAAATGCCGTATTCAACGGATTCGATGATTTCCTGCGGCGTGGATTTCCCCGGCAGCATGTAGGTGTTGGTCATACGTGGCATCGGCAGGTGCGCGTAAGATTCACGGCGACCGTTACCCGTTGGCGCGACGCCCATCAGGCGCGCATTCAGTTTGTCCTGCATGTAGCCTTTCAGAATACCGTTTTCGATCAGCACGTTGTACTGACCCGGTGTGCCTTCATCATCAATAGCCACAGAGCCACGACGATCCGCCATTGTGCCATCATCCACAACGGTACACAGTTCCGACGCCACCAGCTCACCCATGTGACCGCTGAATACCGAGGTACCACGGCGGTTAAAGTCACCTTCCAGACCATGACCGACCGCTTCATGCAGCAGAACGCCAGGCCAGCCAGCGCCGAGTACTACCGGCAGCGTACCAGCAGGCGCTGCTATCGCGGACAAATTAACTAACGCCATGCGTACGGCTTCTTTCGCCCAAGCGTCAGCACGGACTTCACCATCAAGGTCGCCAAGGAAATAGTCATAGCCAAAACGACCGCCACCACCGCTGGCACCGCGCTCGCGCTTACCGTCCTCTTCGACCTGTACGCTTACGGACAGGCGTACCAGCGGACGAACGTCAGCGGCCAACGTACCGTCGGTCGCTGCTACCAGGATCAGTTCATAAACACCGGTCAGGCTGGCGGTTACTTCCTGGACGCGTTTGTCGGCGGCACGGGCCACGCTATCAACGCGACGCAGAATATCCAGTTTCTCTTCGCGGCTCATGCTCTGTAACGGATCAACCGAAGTGTAAAGCGCCTGATGCTCAACCGCTCCCAGCGTTTTTACTTTGCCGTCACCGCTGTCACGCACGATAGTACGGGCAGCATGAGCACTTTGCTCCAGCGCCAGCAGGCTGATCTGGTCTGCATAGGCAAACCCTGTTTTTTCGCCGCTGATGGCGCGCACGCCAACACCCTGATCGATATTGTAAGAGCCGTCTTTAATGATGCGGTCTTCTAAAACCCAGGATTCGTGATAGCTCGACTGAAAGTAGAGATCGCCGTAGTCAAGACGGCGTTCGGCCAGTTGGCCCAGAATGGCGAACAGATCCTGATGTTTCAGGCCATTCGCCGCTAGCAATTGTTCACTTACCAGGTTCAGACTCATCGTTTTGGTACTCATTAGTTTCTGTTGTAGGCCTGATAAAACGCGCCAGCGTCGCCATCAGGCACTTCAATGCCGGATGGCGGCGTGAACGCCTTTTCCGGCCTACGGACTGCGGTAGAAGATCACTGTACTGAGATTGGGGCAATTACTCGCCCCCGTCAAATCATTGCTGGCTTTCTTTGCGCGGCTGACGCAGAACTTCGTTAATCTGCGGTTTATCGACCGGACCGGTGATGCGATAACGCAAAATCGAAACTTTGCTCCATAATGGCCCCAGAACCTTACTGGCAGCAAATACCGCCGCGCCGACAATCGGGTTGACAGCAAACGCAGCGGCAACCCCTACGGTGGCAGAAATTTCAGGCGCGACAATGGCTTCCATATCCAGCTCCCGACGGACCAGGTTCACTGAGCCTTTCATCGCAATGTCTGCCTCCAGACCATCCACCAGCGTGTCGTCGGTATGCATCACACCATCTTTGATCCACGCCGTGCTGCGAATCGAGTCGAAATAGAAACCTTCACTGAAGGTATCGCTAAAATCAAAACGCAGTTTACGTAGCAACGCATCAAAGCTCAGCAGTCGCAACAGTTGCCCCGCATGCCCGGTACTGAGTTCGGTAAGCTCACCTTTGCCCAACCGGGTACGCAAAATCCCATTCAGCGATGCTTCGTCCGGATCCCACGGCGGGTTACGCCAGTGCAGGTCATACTCCACGTTGAACGAAGAATTACGAATCGGGGTCGATACGCCAAAGAAACTGGCAGCGGAGTCAATTTTACTGCCGCTCAGTTTACCCTTCAGTGACGTTCGCTCTTTGCCCGGCGCATTCACCCACACGCCATCGGTGGTCAGTCTGGCAAAGCCCGTATCCAACAGACCGTTGCTCAACGTTAGCGTGTCGCCTTTAATTGCTACATCGGCATCAATGCGCCCATATTTCTGTCCCCACATCCAGCACTCGGCACAGCGTAACTGAAGGTCCGGCCAGCCGCGGAAGCTGAAGTTGTCCACGGCGGAAAACGGCGAGGCTGATGTGTTGCCCGGTGACGCTTTCACCGCGCTAGGGTTGTAATAAAGATACTTAATATTGGCCAGCCATGGCGCATTATTGCGCATCGCCAGCGTGGCGTTAATTTCACGACCCTGCGCCTGTACGATGGAGCCATTGCTCGCAGGCTCAGACACAATACTCAAATTATTCCACTGCTGACCGCCCAGGGATAACGATGGCGTACGCACGGTGATGCGTTGTGGGAAGTTGGCATTAGTGCCAACGTTATCCGCTGCGCCTTTTTGGAACAACGCCAGCCATTGCGCGCCATCCATAGGGGGAAGATTAAGCTCAATGCCTTGCTGATCGGGTAACGCGGGCACAGTACGGCTTTCCGACGTCCAGATAGCGCGGTCAAGCGTCAGTTTCTGATTCAGCAACCAGCGGCTGTTAAAGTGGTTCTTACTGCCAGCATTACCGGTCAGTTCAAAGCTGCGCAGATTACCGTTGGCCTTAACATTCACCGGCAACGCTTCACCGGGCGCTTTATTCAGCGGAGCAGGTAAGTGACTACTTACATTCTTCAGGTCACCCTTTAGCTCAATGTCGTAGGTCGGCCCGGCATGATACGGAAGATCGATACCCACTTTGCCATTCCACGCCATGCTGCCGCTTAAGGCGTCGTTGACCTGCGCCGGTAAAATCCCCATGCGGGTTGGCTGCCAGTCGCCTTGCAGGTTCACGGCTACCTGATAGGCTTTCGCCCCTTCGGTGGTGGAGAAGTCGACGTTCAGCGGCTGATTAAACCAGTTCGCCGTCATCGGCTCGCTCTTCAGATCGCCGTTGATAAAGCTGAATTTACCATTCAAATTCTTCAGCGTGCTGTCGAGTGGTTTAATAAACAAGCTGTTATTACGCAGGTTGACGTCGCCTTTGGCGGTAACCAGCGAGCCGTCTAGCGGAATATCAAGATGTAAGCGAGCACTCACATCACCGTCAATTTGCAACTGTTCCAGCGTGGCGCCGAGAGAATCCTTCAACGGAGTCTCATCAAAATAAGGTCCAACCGCCTTGCCTGGCCCGTTGATATCGGCATCAATCAGCAGCTTTTCTTTTGCATAGTCGGGAATATTGGCCGTCAGGTTACTGGCCTTCACACCGCCTAAATTGACACTATCCGTCTTCATCCACAGGCCATCGTTAATGAAGTTTAGTTCGATATTAAGATCGGTTAGCGCAGGCCAGTCGGGCTGGAAAGCAAATTTCGCATTGCGTAGCGGCACCAGGACCTGAAACTGCCCTTCATTGTGCAGATATGGGAACAGACTCGGGTTACCGCCATACACCAGCGTGGCGTTATCCGCTTCGCCGCCCTGAATAGCGCCGCTGAGGTAGTCAACCAGATCCTTACCCATCAGGTTTTCCGGGAAATAGCGCCAGGCCTGGGAGCCATCGTCGGTGCTGATACCGGCCAGAATGCCCAACCATGGCTCATCATCAGCCGGTTGCAGATAGCGAAAACCACCGCGCGCATGTACCGCTTTCGCTTTAACATCAATGTTGCGCCCGTCTAACTGGAAGCCTTTATCATTCTTCTGCCAGCTTAGCGTCGCCACGCCGTTCTCTATTTCCAGCGGCGCGCGGAAGACGGTTTCATACGGCATTTTTGCTTGTTTCATGGAGGCGGTGAGCGCCCCATTTTCAACGCTGCCCGCAAGCGTACCGGAGAAATGTTCTGCCCCCGGCAGCAGCTTCCACTGTTTCCAGGCCAAATCGGTCCACGAAGACAGGAAGCGGGTTTTTTCTGTCGCCTGTAACGGGATATCCAGCGCAAGCACATCTATTTTGCCGCTGGGTTGCGTGGCCCGCCAGATATCACCCAGCGCAGGTGATAACCGGGACGCCATCGGACGCAGTCCTTCTAACCCGGCCAGTTCCAGATTACTGGCGCGAATGCGTAGCTCATCACTGCGTTTGTTATTCTCGCCACCGACTTCCTGCTCGGGGATCCAGGCCAGCGTTAATGCCCCGCTCGGCCAGGGCTTATCATCCATGGTGATACGCGTATCGGGAATAGAGAATTGCCAGCCCGGCTCTTCACGGCTGATGTGCGCCGTCAGATTATCGACGGAGAGCGTGTGCGTACGATTTTCACCCAGCCAACTAGCTCCGCCTTTTTTCAGCCAGACATCGCCACCAGAAACGACGCCTTTGCTGATCGTCATCCATGCTTCCAGGCTAAAACGCGCGGTTTGTAGCGCGACATTATCCTGCATCCATTTGCCTAACCACGGTTTGACGTCGATGTCGTCTGCCTGCAGCCAGACTCGACCGTTATTCAACAGCCCTTCGTCATCACGCAGATCCATACGCACCTGCATAATGCCGTGCTGTCCGGTCAGGCTGGAGAGACTGACCTGACCCTCGGCGCGATGCCGATTTTTACCATTCAACCAGGTAAGCTGGGGGATCGCCAGTTCAGCACGTTGACCTGAGAGGGTTATAAAGCTGATATGGCTGTCGCGTAGATCGAAATGATCAAACTGACGCAGGAAGAGATCGCTGAGATGGCCGGTTTCAATCCCATCTCCGCCTTCGCTGCGCTGGATAGGCGTATTGGTGCGCAACTGCAGTTGCCAGAAGGTGAGATCGCGAAACTGCCAGCGCATGTGCAGCAAACTTTGCCAGACATCCAGCGCCAGCGTGACGCGTTTTACCGAAAATTCTCCCCCATCTTTCAGCTGCGCATGGATATTGCGCGCTTCAAGCGTAGGACCGAAATTTTGCCAGCTGGCAGAAAGCTGGCTAGCGGAAACAGGCAGACCTGTGGCGGATTCAATCTTGCCAAGAATGGCCGGACGCCAGCTATCAAGATGAGGTAACGCAAGGCGCAGTCCACTGACCAGCAGCGCTGCGATGACAACGAATGCGGCTCCAGTGAGCAGTAAAATCCCCGGCAATCGCCTCACGCGCCTCTCCTTGTCTACCAAAAAATATGACTCACACCCCTTGAGTGAATATTGCCGGATAACGGCGCTTGCGCCTTATCCGGCTTACATGCGCGGGTGCCACTACACGATTTACATCATGACGACGTCGAACTGCTCCTGGTTATACAGCGGTTCGATTTGTACTTTGACCTGTTTGCCGACAAAGATCTCAACTTCCGCCAGCGCATGTGACTCTTCACCTTTCAGGGTTTCAGCCACTGCCGGAGAGGCATAAACCAGGAAACGGTCAGAGTCATATGCATGGTGTACGCGCACGATTTCGCGCATGATTTCATAGCATACGGTTTCCACCGTTTTCACCGTACCACGCCCATGGCAGGTCGGACACTCGTTGCACAGTACATGTTCCACGCTTTCACGTGTGCGTTTGCGCGTCATCTCCACCAGGCCCAGCTGTGAAAAACCGTTAATGCTGGTTTTTACGCGATCCTTGCTCAGAGCCTGCTCCAGGGAGTGCAGCACCCGGCGACGGTGATCTTCATTATTCATGTCGATAAAATCGATAATGATAATACCGCCGAGGTTACGCAGACGCAGCTGACGAGCAATGGCCTGCGTTGCTTCAATATTAGTATTAAAGATAGTGTCGTCGAGATTACGATGCCCAACAAACGCGCCGGTGTTGATATCCACGGTGGTCATCGCTTCGGTTTGATCGATGATCAGATAGCCGCCGGACTTCAGCTCAACTTTGCGTTCCAGCGCGCGCTGGATTTCATTCTCAACGTCAAAGAGATCAAAAATAGGCTGGCGCCCGCTGTAATGTTCCAGCTTGCTGGTCATCTCGGGGATATATTCCGCCGTAAATTCCAGTAACGCCTCATAGGTCAGACGGGAGTCGACGCGGATGCGGTCAAGCTGCGCATCGGCAAAGTCACGCAACACGCGCTGTGCCAGGGCCAATTCACCGTACATCTGGTAGCGCGTTTGCGGGCGCTTTTTACGCTCCATGACTTTCGTCCAGACGCGCTTCAGGTAGGCAGCATCCGAGGCCAGATCCTCTTCACATACGCCTTCCGCCGCCGTGCGAATGATGAAGCCACCCTGCTCATCGCAGTAATCCGCCACCACTTTTTTCAGGCGTTCGCGTTCGGTTTCGCTTTCGATACGTTGGGATACGCCAACGTGCGAAGCCCCCGGCATAAAGACGAGATAACGGGAAGGCAGCGTGATGTCCGTCGTCAGGCGTGCACCTTTAGTTCCCAACGGATCTTTTACCACCTGCACCATCAGATCCTGACCCTGGCGCACCAGTTCAGAAATGTCGCGTACGGTGAACTGTTTTTGTTCTTCACCCGCCACGCATTCGGTGTGCGGCATGATGTCAGAAGCGTGAAGAAATGCGGCTTTATCCAGTCCAATATCTACAAAAGCCGCCTGCATACCCGGAAGTACACGACTTACACGACCTTTGTAGATATTGCCTACGATTCCGCGTCGCGCCTCACGTTCAATATGAATTTCCTGCAGAATACCACCATCGATGTAAGCCACCCGAGTTTCCGATGGCGTTACGTTTACCAACAATTCAGCCGTCATGTTTATCCCTTTTCTCACGCAGTGCGTTAAAATTGGTCAGCAACTCATACGTTTCTACCAGCGGTAAGCCGACTACGGCGTGATAGCTGCCATTTATCTTCCTGACAAAACAGCCACCCAACCCTTGAATACCGTATGCACCTGCTTTATCCATTGGTTCACCGCTGGCAACATAGCCCGCGATGTCCTCATCGGTTAGTGCTCTGAACGTCACTTCCGTCACAACCAGGCAGTCCAGACTGTGCTGGCGATCGGCCAGTGCCACGGCCGTCATAACTTGATGCGTTTTGCCCGACAGTTTGCGCAGCATTGCTGCGGCATGGTCGGCGTCGTGCGGTTTTTCCAACACTTCGCCATTAAGGATAACGATGGTATCCGCACCCAATACCGGCAAATCGCGCTGTGCCAGCACTACGCCAGCCTGCGCTTTTTCGCGCGCCAGACGGGAAACGTACTGCTGCGCGCTTTCCTGCGGGTGACGCTGTTCTTCAATCCCAGGGACCAGTCGTTCAAACGTAACACCAAGCTGAGCGAGCAACTCCTGACGACGTGGAGAACCTGAAGCAAGATACAGAGTATTCATATCAACCTTATTGCACCGCAAACTGCTGACGGACTTTACGCATCAGTAAGAATAGCCATGGCCAAAGCACACCATTCACTACACTACTCCAGAACACTTCAGGTCTGAAAGAGACGTTGATCACTAAAAACTCGGCCCAGAAAACAATAATATCCACGACCAGTGATAACAACATGACCACCAGCGCCTGTTGCCAGAGCGCGAGGTTTCGGAATAGCTGGAATTTCAACGCGACCAGATAAGCAATGATACTCATCGACAATGCGCGCACGCCAAGCGTGGAGCCGCTGATGAGATCCAGTATGGCACCCACCACAAATCCCGTGCCCACATTTACGCGATGCGGCAGTGCCAGGATCCAATACAACAAGATGAGCAGCACCCAGTTTGGCCGGAAAACCAGAATGTCATCCGGCCAGGGCATGACTTGCAGCAACAGTGCAATAAGGAACGAGAGCCAAATCACCCAACGTCCCTGGCTACGATAGCTTGCCACTTACTGTCCTCCCGGCTTACGCGGAGCAGGTTGTGGCGGCGTGGTATCTGCGGGCGCTGGAGCCACGCCTGTTGCAGGTGCTGGTATTGGCGCAGGCGGTCCCATGGTATCTGGTGCAGGCAGAACTTGCGGCATCATTTGCATCAGACGTTCATTAGCAACGCGGTGTACTTCTTCCGGCGTCATCGGGTTTGCGCCATTACGATCGGCACCCCACAACAGCAGCAGATAGCGCAGACGCTGCAGACCCGCAGTCGGGCGAGCCTGAATCACGGTATAAGCACGCTGAGTGTCCAGCTTAACGGAAGAAACAACAGCAACCGGATAACCTTCAGGGAAACGTCCACCCAGACCCGAGGTGACCAGCACATCGCCAACGCGAATGTCGGTGTTAGCCGGCAGGTGTTCGAGCTGAAGATCGTCGGTGCAGCCGTTACCCGCAGCGATCACGCGGATATCGTTACGCAGTACCTGAATGGGCAGCGCATGCGTCGCATCGCAAATCAGCAGCACGCGGCTGGTCAATTTAGCCACCGCCACGACCTGACCTACTACGCCTTTGTCGCTAATAACCGGCTGGCCTTCGTAGACGCCGTTAACGCTCCCTTTGTCGATCACGACCTGATCGCTGTAAGGGTCATTAACCGTTGAGATGACCTGCGTCACCATCTTTTGTTCGTCCTGACGCAATGGCGATCCCAGCAGCTCACGCAAACGCGCGTTCTCCTGTTTGTATTGCCCCAGCATCAGTAGTTCGCTATTTTTCAGCAGCAGTTCCTGACGCAACGCCCGGTTTTCAAGTTCGAGTTGGTCACGCGAAGCCAGCGTTTGCGACACGCCGTCGAGTAATTCACGAGGACCATTTGAGATAAAGTAGAAAGGACTGACGGCGGTATCCATGTACGTTCGGATTTGACTAAACGTACCCAGGCGGCTGTCGGCAATAATAACGCCGAGCGCCACCAGCACCGCCAGAATAAGGCGAATCTGTAGCGACGGGCCACGGCTAAAAATTGGCTTCATAGTCTATGCGTATTCTCGTATCAGAGCGGAAGGGCAACCCGCGGGGGCTACCCAACCTGCATCCGATTACTCTTCGCTGAACAGGTCGCCGCCGTGCATGTCGATCATTTCCAGCGCCTTGCCGCCGCCGCGCGCCACGCAGGTCAGCGGATCTTCAGCAACAACAACTGGAATACCGGTTTCTTCCATTAACAGACGGTCAAGGTTACGCAGCAGCGCACCGCCACCGGTCAGCACCATACCGCGTTCGGAGATGTCAGACGCCAGTTCCGGCGGGCACTGTTCCAGTGCAACCATTACTGCGCTCACGATACCGGTCAGTGGTTCCTGCAGGGCTTCCAGAATCTCGTTAGAGTTCAGGGTAAAGCCGCGCGGAACGCCTTCAGCCAGGTTACGACCGCGAACTTCGATTTCGCGCACTTCGTCACCCGGATAAGCGGAACCGATCTCGTGTTTAATACGTTCTGCGGTCGCTTCACCGATCAGTGAACCGTAGTTACGACGAACATAATTAATGATGGCTTCATCGAAGCGGTCGCCGCCAATACGGACAGAAGAGGAGTAAACCACGCCGTTCAGGGAGATAACGGCAACTTCAGTGGTACCACCACCGATATCAACAACCATTGAACCGGTTGCTTCAGAGACGGGCAGACCCGCACCGATCGCGGCCGCCATCGGCTCTTCGATCAGGAACACTTCACGAGCACCTGCGCCCTGAGCGGATTCACGGATCGCACGGCGTTCAACCTGAGTTGCTCCAACCGGTACACACACCAGTACGCGCGGGCTTGGGCGCATGAAGCTATTGCTGTGCACTTGCTTAATAAAGTGCTGGAGCATTTTTTCAGTCACGAAGAAGTCAGCGATAACGCCGTCTTTCATTGGGCGAATTGCAGCGATATTGCCCGGCGTACGACCCAGCATCTGCTTCGCATCATGACCTACTGCAGCCACGCTTTTCGGCGAACCGGCACGATCCTGACGAATGGCCACAACAGAAGGCTCATTCAATACGATGCCTTGTCCTTTTACATAAATAAGGGTATTCGCGGTACCCAGGTCAATGGACAGGTCATTGGAAAACATGCCACGAAATTTTTTCAACATACTAAGGGATAATCCTGAAAGCTGGGGCGGAAAACAAAATCCGCTTACTTTACCAACCACACGCAGCAGCGACAAGGCGCAAAAATCATCTGCTACGGTGAAAATTAGTGCAGTTCGTTTCCTTTGTTACAAAACCGGCCTGAGTCCATCAGGGCTGAATAAATCAGCAGCACTCCTCGCTTTTGTTTGCAACCTGTCAAAGGTCATTCACCTGCATGTTTGCTGTTACAACCTGGCGAGCAGGCAAGCACACCCCCAGAAGGCACAGCGCGCGTTATTCTACGTGAAAACAAATTAAACGGCAGGTTAAACCGAGTATCTTTGCGAATATTTTTTCACGTTAGTGTCAAGTGGTTGTGATGCGGCAAAAAAATCTCCTTGCCCACCCGCAACTCCGCGTTCTGTCAGCGTATGCCACTCACTACGCGAACGTACGCCCGTGGCGTAAACCTGCGTGGGTGTTTCCGAACAGGCCTCCACCAGGCTTTGAACCAGAAGCTGATTTTCCGTTCGCTTATCAATGTTCCTCACCAGACTTGGATGAAGCTTCAATAACTCAACGTTAAGCTCTTTGATCCAACTGGTGCTCACCAGCGTTAACCCCGCCTGCGTAACGGCAATACGCACGCCCAGCGCATTCATCAATCTGATGACAGGCTGTAACCGGCTGATATGTTGACAGACATCTGCCTCAGCAAGTTCAATAATTATGCGTTTGCGTAATGATTTTTCGCACTGCATCAGCGTATCACGCAGCCAGCGCTGAAAACGTGGACGAATAAGCGATTCAACCGTTGTCTGCATCGCCAGATTTTCCTGCGGCCAGTAGCCCAAAAGCAGGATCAGACGGCTTATCTGCAAACGGTCATATTCTTCTGCCAGACCAAATTGCAGGACCATCGGCATATATTCCGCCGAAATGACCTCTTCGTTGCCATCAAAAATACGGCACATCAACTCCCGATGGTGCACCCGGCCTTCGCGCGTTACCGCAGGCTTTTGATAAATTCTTGGCCCACCCCGGCTGAGCATCTGTTCGATCAGCGTTCGCCAGCGTACATTGCCCCGACCTTTTTCCGGCAGCGAGTCATCATAGACCGACCAGCTATTTCCGCCCTGCAATACCGAATTCCGGGTGGCGGCTTCAGCATGATCCATCACTTGCTCCGGCGACTGACCGCTGCGGCAAACGCAAATGCCAATATGAACCATATCGGCACGATCGATCATTTTATTAGCCGGAAGTGCATCTACCGCTTTTAATAATTGCCCGGCGATACTTTCCGCCTCTTTCAGCGTACGGTGCGGCAGCAGGATAGCAAAATCGCTACGGTGGTAGCGCGCCAGCAACGCGCCCGGATAGCGCGTCATAAAAGTCGACAACAAATTGATCAGCGTCGAGATTTGTTCTTCCGCGAGGGTGATTCCCCAGCTATCACGCAGCAGCGTAAAGTCCGGCAGGCGCACCATCATCACAACGCCATGCGAGCCTACTTTTTCCTGATCTTCCAGCAGCGTGGCCAGTTGGTTATCAAAGAACAAGCGGTTGCTTAGCCCGGTTTTTGTATCCTGCGCGACATAGGAACGAATCAGCGTATCCAGGCGGCTGCGTTGCTCGCGGGCATTTTGAATTTCAGTCAGCAGCATATCGAGCGCACTGCTGGTACGCGCAGGCCATTCATAGACCGTTCCCCGCACGTTCGGTCCACGTTCGCCGTTCAGAATACGTGTGGAACGAATCTCCAGCAGCTCCTGACCCGAAAGCTGACGCTGAAGCCAGCGCACAGACAAAAAGAGCATCAGAATAATGAAAGCAATGGCTATCGTGAGCGGCGCGGTGGTCATCAGCGAATGGAAATAGTTACCCATCGGATCCTGATAAACCAGACGCAATGACATACCCGGATGCTTGACCAACGGTACGGTAATCTCGCGGTAGAGATTGTTTGTCCCTGCCGGTCGGTAGCTGCTGGTGCGTGAGTGGTCATACACCACATTTCCGCCCTGCAACAGTTCGATGCGCACGATATCAACAGAAACCATCAATTCATCGATTTGCGGGGTTAACGCAACGACATCTCTGGAGACCAGATGCGTATCAATCGCCGTCGCGACCGCATGAACGCGCGTGGTGAACTTATATTGAATAGCGTTGTAGAAACTCAGCGAACAGCCGATCAGAGTCACGAAGATCGTTAACCCAGTAAGCAGCGTGACAAAAGCTGAAAATTTCGTCGTTAATCGCATCCTTGTGTTAACTCCGACAGTTATGAAACAGGCCTGAAAGTGATAAATCGACTCTAAAATGCAAAACTGACCGCAAAATCCGCCAATTTATACAAACTGTGAGGGCATACTACCAAATCAGGTATATCTGGCAATTTATTGCGCAGAATCGGCATCATGTTTTGATTAGCGAGTATAGTCTTCATTATTAATTTTCCAATCCACTATACGAATTGAGGACAGGTTATGCAGGCTTTGATCTTAGAACAGCAGGACGGAAAAACCCTCGCATCCGTTCAACCCCTCGACGAAAATCAGCTACCGGAAGGCGATGTAACGGTGGATGTCCACTGGTCAAGCCTGAACTATAAAGACGCCCTGGCTATCACCGGCAAGGGAAAAATCATTCGTAATTTTCCGATGATTCCTGGTATCGATTTCGCTGGTACCGTGCGTGCAAGCGAAGATCCCCGTTTTCATGCGGGTCAGGAGGTTTTACTGACCGGTTGGGGCGTAGGTGAAAATCATTGGGGTGGACTGGCAGAACGCGCACGCGTGAAAGGCGACTGGCTGGTTGCGCTGCCAAAAGGGCTGGATGGACGTAAAGCCATGGTCATCGGTACCGCTGGCTTTACCGCCATGCTTTGCGTCATGGCGCTTGAAGATGCAGGAATTCGTCCGCAAGACGGTGAGATCGTCGTCACTGGTGCCAGCGGAGGCGTGGGCAGCACGGCCGTTGCATTACTGCATAAGCTGGGTTATCAGGTTGCGGCGGTTTCGGGTCGTGAAAGCACCCACGACTACCTGATAAGCCTGGGCGCTAACCGCATTCTTGGCCGCGATGAATTTGCTGAATCTCGCCCGCTGGAAAAACAGCTGTGGGCTGGCGCGGTGGATACCGTTGGCGACAAAGTTCTGGCGAAAGTCCTCGCGCAGATGAACTACGGCGGCTGTGTTGCCGCCTGTGGCCTGGCGGGCGGTTTCGCTCTGCCAACCACGGTGATGCCATTCATTCTGCGTAACGTTCGTTTGCAAGGAGTGGACTCGGTGATGACCCCGCCGGCACGCCGTGCAGAAGCCTGGGCGCGTCTGATTAAGGATCTGCCGGAATCTTTCTATGCTCAGGCGGCAACGGAAATTACGCTGGCGGATGCGCCGAAGTTCGCCGATGCCATCATCAATAACCAGGTGCAAGGCCGTACGCTGGTGAAGGTGAAGTAACAGACCCTGGCGCAGAAATTTACACTTAATTAACGAAATTTCGCGGCACATCTACAGACTCCCTGCCATATTAACTACGCGTCCCCTGTCAGTTATGACGCGTAAGCCGGGAGTCTGTTATGAAGAAATTACGTCCATTTACAGAAGCCGACGTCACTGACGAGTCGGCTTTTTTTATGCAGCGTCGCCATGTGCTGAAAGCATTAGGGATCAGCGCAGCCGCGTTGTCTTTACCCCACTCTGCGCAGGCTGACCTTCTGAGTTGGTTTAAGGGTAATGACCGCCCGCCCGCGCCCGCGGGAAAGCCGCTTGATTTCAGCAAGCCCGCCGCCTGGCAAAATTCGCTTCCTTTAACCCCAGCGGATAAAGTTTCTGGCTACAACAACTTCTATGAATTCGGTCTCGACAAAGCGGATCCGGCAGCCAACGCGGGTAGCCTGAAAACCGATCCGTGGACATTAAAAATCAGTGGTGAGGTCGCCAAACCACTCACTCTCGATCACGATACCTTGACCACCCGTTTCCCGCTGGAGCAACGGATTTACCGCATGCGCTGCGTGGAAGCCTGGTCAATGGTCGTGCCGTGGATTGGCTTTCCGTTACATAAACTGTTGGCGCAGGTAGAACCCACCAGCAATGCGAAGTATGTCGCGTTCGAAACGCTGTACGCACCGGAAGAAATGCCAGGACAAAAAGATCGCTTTATTGGCGGCGGGCTGAAGTATCCCTATGTTGAAGGGTTGCGCCTGGATGAAGCGATGCACCCACTCACACTGCTTACCGTGGGGGTTTATGGTAAGGCCCTTCCGCCACAAAATGGCGCGCCCATTCGCTTAATTGTGCCGTGGAAATATGGATTTAAAGGCATTAAGTCGATCGTGAGTATCAAACTCACGCGCGAACGCCCTCCGACAACCTGGAATCTGGCCGCGCCCAATGAATACGGGTTTTATGCCAACGTGAATCCGCATGTCGATCATCCCCGCTGGTCCCAGGCCACTGAGCGTTTTATTGGCGCTGGCGGTATTCTGGACGTACAGCGTCAGCCTACGCTGATGTTTAACGGCTATGCCGAAGAGGTTGCGTCACTGTATCGCGGACTCAATTTGCAGGAGAATTTTTAAGTGCGACTGACCGCAAAGTATATTACCGGGCTGAAAGTTTGCCTGCATCTTGCCGGTTTTTTGCCGTTTATCTGGCTATTTTGGGCGATAAATCACGGCGGCCTGAGCGCCGATCCGGTCAAAGATATCCAGCACTTTACCGGTAGGACAGCTCTGAAATTCTTGCTGGCGACCTTGCTGGTCTCTCCACTCGCGCGCTACGCTAAACAGCCATTATTGATACGCACACGTCGCCTGTTAGGGCTATGGTGTTTCGCCTGGGCAACACTGCATTTAACCAGCTACGCGTTACTGGAACTGGGCATTAACAATCTGGCGTTGTTAGGGCGGGAATTAATTACGCGACCTTATTTAACCTTGGGCATTGTCAGTTGGGTCATATTATTCGCCCTCACCTTAACGTCCACGCAGGCTGCACAGCGAAAGCTGGGTAAAAACTGGCAGTATTTGCACAACTTCGTCTATCTTGTGGCGATCCTGGCACCCATACATTATCTGTGGTCGGTAAAAATTATCTCCCCTCAACCGATTATTTATGCAGCGCTCGCTGCGGTGCTGTTAGCGTGCCGTTACAAGAAGTTTCGCCAGTGGTGGCGGTAGTTTCACGATATGTGCAGTGCGTTGCAAAACACGGACGATCCGATTTTCTTTACATGTTAACGGTTGATTATCTTCCCTGATAAGACCAGTATTTAGCTGCCAATTGCTACGAAATAGTTATAATGTGCGACTTTGCTATCCCCGGTAGCGTTTTTAAGGCGCTGAAAGGGTGACAATCGCATATTGAAGGTATATTTTGTCTTTTACCCGAAAATGGCAGAAGATAGCCGCACAATGACTAACAAGTCTGGCAATCTCACTTAATGGCAGCAGCACCCAGTGCAGCGCCTGAGATGCGTGGCATCTTGTCACTCACTGTTATAAAAATGCTATACAGACGGCGGTAAAACGCCTGTCACAATCTCACTAAACAAAGAGTACGGAACCCACTCATGGATATTCGTAAGATTAAAAAACTGATCGAGCTGGTTGAAGAATCAGGCATCTCCGAACTGGAAATTTCTGAAGGCGAAGAATCTGTACGCATCAGCCGTGCAGCGCCAGCTGCAAGTTTTCCGATGATGCAACAGGCTTATGCTGCACCAGTGATGCAGCAACCAGCTCTGTCTAACGCTGTCGCACAAACTGCCTCTCCAAGTATGGAAGCTCCGGCAGCAGCGGAAATCAGTGGTCACATCGTACGCTCCCCAATGGTTGGTACGTTCTACCGCACCCCGAGCCCGGATGCTAAAGCGTTCATCGAAATCGGACAGAAAGTGAATGCGGGCGATACCCTGTGCATCGTTGAAGCCATGAAAATGATGAACCAGATCGAAGCCGACAAATCCGGCGTAGTTAAAGCGATCCTGGTAGAAAGTGGTCAACCGGTAGAATTTGACGAGCCGCTGGTCGTCATCGAATAACGAGGCGAACATGTTGGATAAAATTGTTATCGCCAACCGCGGCGAGATTGCCCTGCGTATTCTTCGTGCCTGTAAAGAACTGGGCATCAAGACTGTCGCTGTGCATTCAAGTGCGGATCGCGATTTAAAACACGTATTGCTGGCGGATGAGACGGTCTGTATCGGCCCGGCTCCGTCCGTAAAAAGCTATCTGAACATCCCGGCTATCATCAGCGCCGCTGAAATCACCGGCGCGGTGGCAATTCACCCGGGCTATGGCTTCCTCTCTGAGAACGCCAACTTTGCTGAGCAGGTAGAGCGTTCTGGCTTTATCTTCATCGGCCCGAAAGCTGACACCATCCGCCTGATGGGCGACAAAGTGTCTGCAATCACCGCGATGAAGAAAGCGGGCGTACCGACAGTCCCAGGCTCTGACGGCCCGCTGGGCGATGACATGGACGCTAACCGCGCTCATGCTAAACGCATCGGCTACCCGGTTATCATCAAAGCCTCCGGCGGCGGCGGCGGTCGCGGTATGCGCGTCGTGCGCAGCGATGCCGAACTGGCACAATCCATCTCCATGACCAAAGCGGAAGCAAAAGCCGCTTTCAATAACGACATGGTCTACATGGAGAAATACCTGGAAAACCCACGCCACATTGAAATTCAGGTGCTGGCTGACGGTCAGGGTAACGCGATTTATCTGGCAGAACGTGACTGCTCCATGCAGCGTCGTCACCAGAAAGTTGTCGAAGAAGCACCAGCGCCGGGCATTACCCCGGAACTGCGTCGCTACATCGGCGAGCGTTGCGCCAAAGCCTGTGTTGATATCGGCTATCGCGGGGCGGGTACTTTCGAGTTCCTGTTCGAAAACGGCGAGTTCTACTTCATTGAGATGAACACCCGTATTCAGGTTGAACACCCGGTAACCGAAATGATCACCGGCGTTGATCTGATCAAAGAGCAGCTGCGCATCGCAGCGGGTCAACCGCTGTCCATCAAGCAGGACGAAGTTGTGGTTAAAGGCCATGCGGTAGAATGCCGTATCAACGCCGAAGACCCGAACACCTTCCTGCCAAGCCCGGGTAAAATCACGCGTTTCCACGCACCGGGTGGCTTTGGTGTGCGTTGGGAGTCTCATATTTACGCAGGCTACACCGTACCTCCGTACTATGACTCAATGATCGGTAAGCTGATCTGCTATGGCGAAAACCGCGACGTCGCTATCGCCCGTATGAAAAACGCATTGCAGGAACTGATCATCGACGGTATCAAAACCAACGTTGACCTGCAGATCCGTATCATGAATGACGAGCACTTCCAGCACGGTGGAACCAATATCCACTACCTGGAGAAAAAACTCGGACTTCAGGAAAAGTAAGCGCGCGTTAACCGAAAAGGCCGGAAATTCCGGCCTTTTGTTTTTCTCCCCTCCCGCACGTGCCATAAGGTACAATCCCCGCTTTCTTTATCCACAAGGGACAAAAAATGGACGCTCGTTTTGTTCAGGCCCATAAAGAGGCGCGCTGGGCGCTGTGGCTAACCCTTTTATATCTGGTCACATGGTTAGTGGCCGCTTACTTACCAGATTCAACGCTGGGTTTTACCGGCTTACCGCACTGGTTCGAAATGGCCTGCCTGCTAACGCCGCTGGTTTTTATCGTGCTGTGCTGGGCGATGGTGAAGTTTATCTATCGCGACATTCCGTTGGAGGATGACGATGCAGCTTGAAGTTATTTTTCCGCTGGTCGCCTATCTTCTGGTGGTCTTCGGTCTCTCAGTTTATGCCATGCGCAAGAGATCGACCGGTACCTTCCTGAATGAATATTTCCTCGGCAGCCGCTCCATGGGCGGCGTCGTGTTAGCGATGACGCTAACGGCAACCTACATTAGCGCCAGCTCGTTTATTGGCGGTCCTGGTGCCGCTTACAAATACGGACTGGGATGGGTGCTGCTAGCGATGATCCAGTTGCCGGCCGTATGGCTCTCATTGGGGATTCTTGGTAAGAAATTCGCCATTCTGGCACGCCGTTATAATGCGGTTACCCTCAACGATATGCTATTTGCACGCTACCAGAGCCGCCTGCTGGTATGGCTGGCGAGCCTCAGCCTGTTGGTCGCGTTTGTCGGGGCAATGACCGTACAGTTTATTGGCGGCGCACGTTTGCTGGAAACCGCAGCGGGTATCCCCTACGAAACCGGTCTGCTGATTTTTGGCGTCAGCATCGCGTTATACACGGCGTTCGGCGGCTTTCGCGCCAGCGTGTTGAACGACACCATGCAGGGCATGGTGATGCTGATTGGTACTATTGTTTTGCTGGTCGGCGTTGTTCATGCTGCCGGTGGCCTCAGCAATGCGGTGGTAACCCTGCAGACTATCGATCCTAAACTGGTTTCGCCGCAGGGCGCTGATGACATTTTGTCACCCACGTTTATGACCTCATTCTGGGTGCTGGTATGCTTTGGCGTGATTGGCCTGCCGCATACGGCGGTACGCTGTATCTCTTATAAAGACAGTAAAGCGGTACACCGCGGCATTATCATCGGCACCATCGTGGTGGCGATCCTGATGTTTGGTATGCATCTGGCGGGCGCCCTGGGACGGGCGGTAATCCCTGACCTGACGGTACCGGATCTGGTAATCCCTACGCTGATGGTCAAAGTCCTGCCGCCGGTCGCTGCCGGGATTTTCCTCGCCGCACCTATGGCTGCGATTATGTCGACGATCAATGCCCAATTGCTGCAAAGTTCCGCTACGATCATTAAGGATCTGTACCTGAACCTTCGCCCGGAACAGCTGGAAAACGAAACCCGTCTGAAACGCATGTCGGCAGTGATTACCCTGCTGTTGGGCGCGTTACTGTTGCTGGCCGCCTGGAAACCGCCAGAGATGATTATCTGGCTGAATCTGCTGGCGTTTGGCGGGCTGGAAGCCGTCTTCCTGTGGCCGCTGGTGCTGGGCCTCTATTGGGAGCGGGCAAACGCGTCAGGCGCATTGAGCGCGATGATTGTCGGCGGCGTGCTTTATGCTCTACTCGCCACCTTTAACGTTCAGTTCCTGGGCTTCCACCCAATCGTGCCCTCGTTACTGATAAGCTTGCTGGCTTTCCTGATAGGCAACCGTTTCGGTTCCGCCGTCCCGCAAGCCGCCATATTGACTACTGATAAATAAAGAGTTTTGCCATGCCATGGATCCAACTGAAACTGAACACGACCGGTGCCAACGCTGAAGAGTTGAGCGATGCGCTGATGGAAGCGGGCTCCGTTTCCATTACTTTCCAGGATACGCATGATACGCCGGTATTTGAACCTCTGCCGGGCGAGACTCGCCTGTGGGGTGATACCGACGTTATCGGCTTGTTCGATGCAGAAACCGACATGAAAGAAGTAGTTGCTATCCTGGAACAGCATCCGCTGCTGGGTGAAGGCTTCGCGCATAAAATCGAACAGCTCGAAGACAAAGACTGGGAACGCGAATGGATGGATAACTTCCACCCGATGCGCTTTGGTGAACGTCTGTGGATTTGCCCAAGCTGGCGCGATGTCCCGGATGAGAATGCTGTCAACGTGATGCTGGACCCGGGTCTGGCGTTTGGTACAGGCACGCACCCCACTACCTCTCTGTGCCTGCAATGGCTGGACGGTCTTGATCTTAACGGTAAAACGGTTATCGACTTTGGCTGCGGCTCCGGCATTCTTGCCATTGCGGCACTGAAGCTGGGTGCGGCGAAAGCCATTGGCGTGGATATCGATCCGCAAGCGATTCAGGCCAGCCGTGATAACGCCCAGCGTAATGGTGTTTCTGAGCGTCTGGAGCTTTATCTGCCGAAAGACCAGCCAGAGGCGATGAAAGCCGACGTGGTGGTCGCCAACATCCTTGCTGGCCCATTACGTGAACTGGCTCCGTTAATCAGCGTACTGCCCGTTGAGGGTGGTTTGCTGGGGCTTTCTGGTATTCTTGCCAGCCAGGCGGAAAGCGTCTGTGAAGCCTATGCCGATCTCTTTACGCTCGATCCGGTTATCGAGAAAGAAGAGTGGTGTCGCATTACCGGCCAGAAAAAATAATCCCTTCCGGCGTGGTTATCTGACCACGCCATTTTCAGACAATTGACCAGCATACCGACACTTTCCTCAGCGATATAATAATCAATTGATTTTGTTATTTTTTATATTGATTCTCGTTGAGTAAACGTATGCGTTTCAACTGTTTTACAACAACTTTGCTGGCAGCATGCATGATGCCACTGACCACGCTGGCCGTACCATGGGGATATACCGAAGAAAACGGCCCAGCACGGTGGGGAGAAATCAGCAAAGCGTATGCAACGTGCCAGACAGGCATAAACCAATCCCCCATAGACATCCAGACCACCACAACCAGTAAACTCGGTCTCCCCGCGCTGAACATGCAGTACGTCGATGGCCCAACCAGATTTCGGAGCATCAACCATACGTTGCAGGCAACGATGAGTAGCTACGCATCTAATTCTATTGAAATTGATGAAACGCTTTATTATTTAAAACAATTTGATTTTCATGCCCCGAGCGAACATACCCTCAACGGTAAAACCTATCCGCTGGAGCTGCAGCTGGTCCACAAAAATCAATCCGGAGACATCGCTATCGTGGCGGTTATGTTTGATATCGGCGAACCAAACCAGGCGATTCAAAATTTGTGGGAGTCCTTTCCAACCATGGAGGACAGCAGCATGGCCATCTTCTCGCCGGTCGATATCCACCAGCTTTTACCCGACAATAAAACCTACTGGCGCTACCGTGGTTCGTTAACAACGCCTCCCTGCACCGAAGGCGTCACCTGGACTATCCTGAAAACGCCTGTTGCTCTTTCTGCCGAACAAATGGATAAATTCCACTACATTGTTGGGCCAGCAAACAATCGCCCGCTGCAGCCGTTGAATGAACGCAAGATTACGGACAGCTATTCTGGGGATACCGAGATCCTGTACTAAAATGAGGTAGCGATCACACAATGACGAGGTAATTTGCTGATTAATTCAGCAGAATATCTTGTCAGTACCGTCTGCAGCTGAAGAAAAAATGAGAAGTTACGCAAAATTATATGTGTATATAAAATCGACACATTTTTATAATGCGATGATTTATATGATTAAATATTTTCATGCGTTCACATTTACGGCAATTCATTGATCCACCTCAGTGGATTGGTCAAAGTTTGGCCTTTCATCTCGTGCGAAAAATGCGTAATATACGCCGCCTTGCAGTCACAGTATGGTCATTTCTTAACTCATGCGCATCGGACAATACCAGCTCAGAAATCGCCTGATCGCAGCACCTATGGCTGGCATCACTGACAGACCATTCAGGACGCTGTGCTATGAGATGGGAGCCGGATTGACAGTATCCGAGATGATGTCTTCTAACCCGCAGGTTTGGGAAAGTGACAAGTCTCGTTTACGGATGGTGCACGTTGATGAGCCAGGAATTCGCACGGTGCAAATTGCCGGTAGCGACCCTGTTGAGATGGCCGATGCCGCACGTATTAACGTGGAAAGCGGCGCCCAGATTATTGATATCAATATGGGGTGTCCGGCTAAAAAAGTGAATCGCAAGCTCGCAGGTTCAGCCCTCTTGCAGTACCCGGATTTAGTGAAATCGATACTAACCGAGGTCGTCAATGCAGTGGACGTTCCTGTCACACTCAAGATTCGCACCGGCTGGGCTCCGGAACACCGTAACTGCGTAGAGATTGCCCAACTGGCTGAAGACTGTGGCATTCAGGCTCTGACCATTCATGGACGCACCCGCGCCTGTTTGTTCAATGGAGATGCTGAGTACGACAGTATTCGGGCAGTTAAGCAGAAAGTTTCCATTCCGATTATCGCGAATGGCGACATTACTGACCCGCATAAAGCCAGAGCTGTACTCGACTATACGGGGGCGGATGCCCTGATGATAGGACGTGCAGCTCAGGGAAGACCCTGGATCTTTCGGGAAATCCAGCATTATCTGGACACTGGGGAGCTGCTGCCCCCGCTGCCTCTGGCAGAGGTGAAGCGCTTGCTTTGTGCGCACATTCGGGAACTGCACGACTTTTATGGTCAGGCAAAAGGGTACCGAATTGCGCGTAAACACGTATCCTGGTATCTCCAGGAACACGCTCCGGATGACCAGTTTCGGCGCACATTCAACGCCATTGAAGATTCCAGCGAACAGCTGGCGGCGTTGGAGGCATACTTCGAAAATTTTGCGTAAACAGAAATAAAGAGCTGACAGAACTATGTTCGAACAACGCGTAAATTCTGACGTACTGACCGTTTCTACCGTTAACTCTCAGGACCAGGTAACTCAAAAGCCCCTGCGTGACTCGGTTAAACAGGCACTGAAGAACTATTTTGCTCAATTGAATGGTCAGGATGTGAATGATCTCTATGAGCTGGTACTGGCTGAAGTAGAACAGCCCCTGTTGGACATGGTGATGCAATACACCCGCGGTAACCAGACCCGTGCTGCCCTGATGATGGGCATCAACCGTGGTACGCTGCGTAAAAAACTGAAAAAATACGGCATGAACTGATACTAATCAGTTAAATGTTTGTTTTAAAAGGCGCTACTCGGCATGGGGAAGCGCCTTTTTTATTGACGTCACACGGGAGGCTTTGGCGATGAACGCGAGATGTGAACCTGTCTATTTTGGCGATGAATCTAAAAAGATAATCCTGGGTGACGCACTAACTGAACTGAAAAAACTGCCGTCTGAAAGCGTTGAACTCATTTTTGCTGACCCTCCTTATAACATCGGGAAAGACTTTGACGGGATGGTTGAATCCTGGGACGAAGAGACCTTTCTGGCGTGGTTGTTTGAGTGCATCGACGAGTGCCATCGCATCCTCAAACCACACGGCACCATGTACATCATGAACAGTACGGAGAACATGCCGTACATTGACCTCAAATGCCGCCCGCTTTTTACCATCAAGAGTCGTATCGTGTGGTCATACGATAGCTCAGGGGTACAGGCCAAAAATTACTTTGGTTCGATGTATGAACCGATCCTGATGATGGTAAAAGATCAGAAAAACTACACATTTAATCGTGACGATATTCTGGTTGAAGCCAAAACTGGCGCTAAACGCGCGCTAATAGACTACAGAAAAAACCCGCCGCAGCCCTACAATCAGAAAAAAGTGCCGGGCAATGTCTGGGAGTTCCCACGCGTACGCTATCTGATGGACGAATACGAAAACCACCCCACCCAGAAACCCAAAGCCCTCCTGGAGCGTATAATTCTGGCGTCCTCGAACCCAGATGACAAGGTACTCGATCCGTTCGCCGGCAGCTTCACCACCGGAGCTACCGCCGTGGAATTGGGTCGCAAGTTTGTCGGGATTGAGATCAATACTGAATACGTAAAAATGGGGCTCAGAAGACTGAGTATCGGTTCTCATTTTTCAGAAATTGAGCTTGCCAAGGTGAAAAAACGTAAGACAAAAAACCTGTCTAAAAAGAGTCGATTGACGGCAAAGAGTGGCGATCTTTCAACAAAGTAAAGGCATTGTAAGTCTGCTTTTCAGCTTAAAAATTTCGTGTATATTCCCTGCACGCTTGGGCATGAATACACAGGGTTTAGGAATGATTCGCAAGTATTGGTGGCTGGTTGTTTTTGCGGTCTTCGTTTTTCTTTTTGATGCGCTGCTCATCCAATGGATAGAGCTGATGACAACAGAGCACGACAAGTGTCGGAATATGAACTCAGTGAATCCCCTTAAGCTGGTCAACTGCGTCGACCTCGAATAGCACCTCAGGTAATGCTTCGACAGCCGTCAGCCTCTGGCGGTAAAAACTATCCGACCTAGTTTTCACTCTGCATTAATTGCATAACGCTACCGTCTGGGCTTAACATTTTTAGTACATTATCAACTAATACTGGAGCTTGCCCATATAGATCATAACTCACTGGATTCATTAACCAGTTTTTTATAATTCCGCTAAAACTACCGTGCAGAATAATGATGATGACATCTAAATCAAGAGTGGTGGCAATCAGATTGTCATCTACACACTTTTGCAGGGAATCACGAATGCTTTGATGACTGATACCTATTTTATCGCGAATAGCCTGCTCAGATATCATATCGTTATGAAATTCGCACTTATGATATAAAATCTGCATTAATGCCTGCTGACGAGGGTTCTCTGCAATATATTGTAACCCCACCACAAACTTTTCTCGCAATCGCTGTAGAGGGTTATCACCCCAACGACCAATTAGCTTGTCCTGAATAAGATCGCGTAAAGGTGGTTGTTGTAACCATAGCTCATTAAACAGTTGAGTTTTATTTTCGAAATGCCAATAGAGCGCGCCACGCGTCACGCTAGCAGCATCCGCAATGTCGTTTAGCGTCGTATTGCTTACGCCACGTGCGGCAAACTGTACAATCGCCGTTTCTATCAGGTGCTGCCGCGTTTTGAGGGCATCAGCTTTCGTTTTTCTGGCCATGGTTCCGACTGTCTGAGGTAGAGTAGAGAATGATTAACTTTCTTATCTAATATTTGCGACACGGAACAAATGTATCACTTAGCATTTATTTAAACGAGTTCTAAAAAATATTATTACGGACTTTGCACACGAATAAACAAAACGAATACCAACAAACAATATATTCACAAACCAAATACTTATTTCAACTTGTGTTTATGCGAATCATAGTATTGCTATTAACACCACAATGAAACAGCTGTCGATTAATCTTTTTTTGCTTTTACGTGCCGTGTATCGTGCCTATAAATAAGTATTGCTTACATCGCAAGCTAATAATTTGTAGGATAGCCAACTATTATTTTTCTTGTGCGCGTTATCGCCCCCTGCGTTACCCGGTTAATAACGAGCGTTCGGTTTTTTAAGGAATAGAAATGACGAAAAATGCCAGGTTTTCACTCCTGCCCTCATTCATCATCGTCTCCGCAGCATTACTCGCCGGTTGTAACGATCAGGGAGAAACACAAGCTCATCCCGCAGAACCGCAGGTGACTGTCCATGTCGTCGAAAAGGCTCCTTTAGCCGTAACGACCGAATTACCCGGGCGCACAACGGCATTCCGAATTGCAGAAGTTCGTCCCCAGGTCAGCGGGATAGTGCTTAAACGGAATTTCACTGAGGGAAGCGATATTGAAGCCGGACAGTCACTTTATCAGATCGATCCCGCGACTTATCAGGCTGACTATGACAGCGCCAAAGGTGAACTGGCGAAGAGTGAAGCGGCGGCTGCAATCGCGCATTTAACGGTAAAACGCTATGTGCCGTTGGTTGGCACCAAGTACATCAGCCAGCAAGAGTACGATCAGGCAATTGCTGATGCTCGTCAGGCCGATGCCTCCGTGATCGCAGCAAAAGCAGCGGTCGAAAGCGCGCGTATCAATCTGGCCTACACCAAAGTGACATCGCCAATTAGCGGACGCATCGGTAAATCCAACGTCACCGAAGGTGCATTAGTCACGAATGGCCAGGCTACAGAGCTTGCTACCGTTCAACAGCTCGATCCCATTTACGTCGACGTGACACAGTCCAGTAACGACTTTATGCGCCTCAAACAGTCCGTTGAACAAGGGAGTCTGCATAAAGACAGCGCCAGCAGTACTGTCGAACTGGTGATGGAAAATGGTCAGTCATACCCGCTAAAAGGCTCTTTGCAGTTTTCTGATGTGACGGTTGATGAAAGCACCGGCTCAATCACCCTCAGAGCCGTGTTCCCTAACCCACAGCACACGCTGTTGCCGGGCATGTTTGTGCGCGCACGCATTGATGAAGGCGTCCAGCCGAATGCCATTCTCGTTCCGCAGCAGGGGGTAACGCGTACTCCTCGCGGTGATGCCACCGTAATGGTCGTTAACGACAAGAGTCAGGTTGAATCTCGCGCAGTCGTTGCCGCACAAGCTATTGGTGACAAGTGGCTCATCAGCGAAGGCCTGCAACCGGGTGACAAAGTTATCGTGAGTGGCTTACAGAAAGCACGTCCAGGCGTTCAGGTTAAAGCAACCGCCGATACCGAAACTCCTGCCACGAAAGCCCAATAAGGTAACCGGACATGGCTAACTTTTTTATCAGGCGTCCTATCTTTGCCTGGGTATTGGCTATCATTCTGATGATGGCGGGTGCTCTGGCAATCATGCAACTGCCCGTGGCACAGTACCCAACCATTGCGCCTCCTGCGGTCGCCATTTCTGCCACCTACCCTGGTGCAGATGCACAGACGGTTCAGGATACAGTCACACAGGTTATCGAACAGAATATGAATGGTATCGATAACCTGATGTATATGTCCTCCACCAGCGACTCGGCCGGGAGTGTGACTATTACACTGACTTTCCAGTCCGGTACCGATCCCGATATCGCGCAAGTGCAGGTGCAAAATAAACTGCAGCTCGCCACTCCGCTACTGCCGCAAGAAGTTCAGCAGCAAGGGATCAGCGTCGAGAAATCCAGCAGCAGCTTTTTGATGGTTGCGGGTTTTGTTTCTGACAACCCACAAACCACACAGGATGACATTTCCGATTACGTCGCCTCGAACGTTAAAGACTCAATCAGCCGTCTGAATGGCGTGGGTGACGTGCAGCTGTTTGGTGCACAGTACGCCATGCGCATCTGGCTGGATGCAAACTTATTGAACAAATATCAGCTCACGCCGGTTGATGTGATCAATCAGTTGAAGGTACAGAACGATCAGATTGCCGCGGGTCAGTTAGGGGGGACGCCTGCATTACCTAACCAGCAGCTTAACGCTTCTATCATTGCGCAAACGCGACTGAAAGACCCTGAAGAGTTCGGCAAAGTGACGTTACGCGTGAACAGCGATGGTTCGGTTGTTCACCTGAAAGACGTCGCACGTATCGAGTTAGGCGGGGAAAACTACAACGTCGTGGCGCGTATTAACGGTAAGCCTGCATCCGGCCTTGGGATCAAGCTGGCAACCGGGGCAAACGCGCTGGATACCGCGAACGCGATTAAAGCCAAGCTGGTTGAACTGCAACCTTTCTTCCCGCAGGGAATGAAGGTGGTCTACCCGTACGACACGACGCCGTTTGTGACCATCTCCATTCATGAAGTAGTAAAAACGTTGTTTGAAGCGATCGTACTGGTGTTCCTGGTCATGTATTTGTTCCTGCAAAACATCCGGGCAACGCTCATTCCTACCATCGCCGTACCTGTCGTATTGTTGGGCACATTTGCCGTGCTTGCTGCGTTTGGCTACTCAATAAACACCCTGACGATGTTCGGCATGGTGCTCGCCATCGGTCTATTGGTCGATGATGCGATAGTGGTGGTGGAAAACGTGGAACGCGTGATGATGGAGGATCATCTGCCGCCCAAAGAGGCGACGGAAAAATCCATGTCACAAATACAGGGAGCACTGGTTGGTATCGCCATGGTGCTGTCTGCGGTATTTATCCCGATGGCCTTCTTTGGCGGTTCAACCGGGGCTATCTATCGGCAGTTTTCCATCACCATCGTTTCCGCCATGGCGCTTTCAGTACTGGTCGCGCTGATCCTGACTCCCGCACTTTGTGCAACGTTGCTGAAGCCGGTATCAGCTGAACATCACGAGAAAAGAAGCGGTTTCTTTGGCTGGTTCAATGCCAAATTCGATCACAGCGTCAATCATTACACCAATAGCGTCAGCGGTATTGTGCGTAAAACTGGGCGTTACCTGGTCGTCTACCTGATAATCGCCATCGGGATGGCGGTGCTGTTTATGCGCCTGCCAACCTCCTTCCTGCCAGAGGAAGATCAGGGCGTCTTCCTGACGATGATTCAACTTCCAGCAGGCGCCACGCAAGAACGCACCCAGAAGGTGCTGGATCAGGTCACCCACTACTATCTGAACAATGAAAAAGCCAACGTTGAAAGCGTCTTTACGGTTAACGGCTTTAGCTTCAGCGGCCAGGGGCAAAACTCAGGGATGGCGTTCGTCAGCCTCAAGCCCTGGGAAGAACGTAGCGGTAACGAAAATAACGTTGAATCAATTATCGCCCGCGCTACCCGAGCGTTTAGTCAGATTCGTGATGGTCTGGTGTTCCCTTTCAACATGCCAGCCATCGTTGAACTGGGTACCGCGACGGGCTTCGACTTCGAGCTGATTGACCAGGGCGGGTTGGGGCATGCTGCGCTAACCCAGGCACGTAACCAACTGCTGGGCATGGTTGCCAAACACCCTGACCTGCTGGTTCGTGTGCGTCCAAACGGGCTCGAGGATACCGCACAGTTCAAGCTGGATGTCGATCAGGAGAAAGCGCAAGCGCTTGGTGTCTCACTGTCTGATATCAACGAAACCATCTCAGCTGCGCTGGGCGGCTATTACGTCAATGACTTCATTGACCGTGGCCGCGTGAAAAAAGTGTACGTACAAGCCGATGCCAAATTCCGTATGTTACCGGAGGACATCAATAATCTGTATGTCCGTAGCGCCAATGGCGAAATGGTTCCGTTCTCCACGTTCAGTTCCGCACACTGGATCTACGGCTCACCGCGCCTGGAGCGCTATAACGGTATGCCTTCTATGGAACTGCTGGGAGAAGCAGCGCCTGGCAGAAGTACCGGTGAAGCAATGGCGCTAATGGAAAGCCTGGCGGAAAAACTGCCAAACGGTATTGGTCATGACTGGACGGGGATGTCCTATCAGGAACGACTGTCGGGTAACCAGGCTCCTGCGCTGTATGCCATCTCGCTAATCGTTGTCTTCCTTTGCCTTGCCGCATTGTATGAAAGCTGGTCTATTCCTTTCTCGGTGATGCTGGTTGTACCGCTCGGTGTTGTGGGCGCATTGTTAGCAGCATCACTGCGTGGGATGAATAACGATGTATATTTCCAGGTTGGCTTACTAACCACAATCGGCCTCTCGGCTAAGAACGCCATCCTGATCGTCGAGTTTGCCAAAGACCTGATGGATAAAGAAGGCAAGGGGTTGATTGAAGCGACGCTGGAGGCATCGCGCATGCGTCTTCGTCCTATCCTGATGACATCCCTGGCCTTTATTCTGGGGGTTATGCCTCTGGTTATCAGTCACGGTGCAGGTAGTGGTGCGCAGAATGCGGTCGGTACCGGTGTTATGGGAGGAATGCTGACCGCAACATTGTTGGCTATCTTCTTCGTCCCCGTCTTCTTTGTTGTCGTAAGACGGCGTTTTAGTCGGCACAACGATTAATTTGTAAAATAAAGGCGTCTACGGACGCCTTTTTCACCTACGATGCTCCTCTTTATTTATTAGTAAGATAGCCATTTATTTCATTTAAACTATCCCTCTAAACTCGCCTGCAGCCTTTCTTTTTATCCATTATTTTTACAATCCACATGAATTGAGATTATTCCTCATGTCAGTCCTTTTTTAAGAAGTGGTAAAATAATCGCCGAGTTCGCAGATGGCTTAGCGTTTGTCTTTGCTTAATTAGCGAAACGCTTATTTTGAGGTAACACCATGAAAAGATTAATATCCGTTGCACTGCTTACCGCATTCCTGGCTGGCTGTGCACACGATTCTCCTTGCGTACCTGTATACGACGATCAGGGACGCCTGGTTCATACCAATACCTGTATGAAAGGCACCACCCAGGATAACTGGGAAACAGCCGGAGCCATCGCCGGTGGTGCTGCAGCCGTTGCCGGACTGACGCTTGGGATTGTCGCCCTGACCAAATAAATCATATTAAAAGCGCGGTTATTACCGCGCTTTTAGCAATAAGCATAAAATCTATATATAAGACAAAACGTTGCTTAATAGAACCTGACATGTAATAAAATTATTATAGATTTCACTCACACATCCGCGATTTGAAATTAGCATTTTTTCTGTTTTTCGTAACACCACATTTTCTTTTCATTATTCTCACGTCATTAATATTAACGCCAGAAATCGTTATCACGCGTCCTGTCTGATTTTTAAATTTTTTGCGCCGAAATGTGGCTTACGTTTCAATTTTGCACCACTTCAGGGCGCTGCATTTATTTTTTCCTGTCTACACTCTGCATATTGCGTCGAATAATCAGGCGCAAAAAACTGGCACTACCTTTGCTTAAAAGAGTATGGCCAAAGCCACAAACAGGTAAAAGACGTTTTCAGAACGTTTCCATAACAATAATTCCTCCACACAGGATGCTCTATGAAAAAGATGATAATCGCCAGCCTGGCTGCGGCCGGTGTGCTGCTTGCTGTTGCAAATCAGGCACATGCCGGCGCAACACTTGATGCCGTAAAGAAAAAAGGGTTTGTGCAATGTGGGATCAGCGACGGCTTGCCTGGCTTTTCTTACGCCGATGCAAGCGGCAAGTTCTCGGGTATTGATGTTGATGTATGTCGTGGCGTTGCCTCCGCCGTATTTGGCGATGATAGCAAAGTAAAATATACCCCGCTCACCGCCAAGGAACGCTTTACCGCATTACAGTCTGGTGAAGTCGACATGCTCTCTCGTAATACCACGTGGACCTCTTCTCGTGATGCCGGTATGGGCATGTCCTTCACTGGTGTAACGTATTACGACGGCATTGGCTTTCTTACCCACAATAAAGCAGGCCTGAAGAGCGCTAAAGAGCTGGATGGTGCAACGGTCTGTATTCAGGCGGGAACCGATACCGAACTAAACGTGGCCGACTACTTTAAAGCCAACAAGATGAAGTACACCCCTGTCACCTTTGACCGTTCGGATGAATCAGCCAAAGCTCTGGAATCTGGACGTTGCGATACGCTGGCTTCCGACCAGTCTCAGCTGTATGCCCTACGCATCAAGCTGAGCAATCCTGCGGAATGGATCGTCCTGCCAGAAGTTATTTCTAAAGAACCTCTGGGACCTGTCGTACGTCGTGGGGACGATGAGTGGTTCTCCATTGTTCGCTGGACGCTGTTCGCCATGCTAAATGCGGAAGAAATGGGTGTTAACTCGAAAAACGTCGATGAAAAAGCGGCTAATCCAGCAACACCGGATATGGCACACCTGTTGGGTAAAGAAGGGGATTATGGCAAGGATCTGAAGCTTGATAACAAATGGGCCTACAACATTATCAAGCAGGTTGGTAACTATTCGGAGATCTTTGAACGTAACGTTGGATCGGAAAGTCCGCTGAAGATCAAACGTGGACAGAACAACCTCTGGAATAACGGTGGTATTCAGTATGCGCCACCGGTGCGCTAATGCGTAGTGATGTAACGGGCGCCGCAACTGCGGCGCTCAGCCCAGAGTCATAGTTACTGAGGTTTTCTTATGTTCCATCGCCGCTCAACCGTAAAAGGATCGTTATCCTTTTCTAACCCTGCGGTCCGCGCCTGGTTATTTCAAATACTCGCCGTCATTGCGGTTATCAGCATTGCGGTCTATCTCATTCATAACACGATAAATAACCTGAACAATAGCGGTATTACCTCGGGGTTTTCTTTTCTCGATCGCAGCGCCGGATTTGGCATTGTCCAGCATCTGATCGATTACGAGCAAGGCGATACGTATGGTCGTGTCTTTGTGGTCGGCCTGCTCAATACTCTGTTAGTTTCAGCACTGTGCATTGTTTTCGCATCAATTCTCGGTTTCTTTCTCGGGTTGGCACGCCTGTCAGATAACTGGTTATTGCGAAAGCTCTCGACGATCTACATCGAAACGTTCCGCAATATACCGCCGCTGCTGCAGATCTTCTTCTGGTATTTCGCCGTATTACGTAATCTGCCCGGCCCACGCCAGGCCGTTAACGCGCTGGATTTGATGTTCCTGAGTAACCGGGGGCTCTATATTCCGGCCCCGCAAATGGGAGAAGGTTTTTTTGCCTTTTGTACCGCTGTCGTTATCGCTCTCGTCGTCACCATCGGATTATTTCGCTTCAACAGAATGCATCAGACCAAAACCGGTCAGCTACGTCGGACCTGGCCCACAGCTCTGGCGTTGATCGTACTTTTACCGGTGATTTCACAGTGGATGTTTGGCGCTGCGCTTCACTGGGATATTCCCGCGCTCCGTGGTTTTAACTTCCGTGGCGGTATGGTGCTTATTCCTGAACTGGCGGCACTGACTCTGGCGCTTTCGGTATATACCTCGGCATTTATTGCAGAAATTATTCGGGCGGGCATTCAGGCCGTTCCTTACGGCCAACATGAAGCCGCACGCTCGCTGGGTCTGCCAAATCCGGTGACGCTACGCCAGGTAATCATCCCACAGGCGCTACGCGTCATCATTCCCCCACTGACCAGCCAGTACCTGAATATCGTCAAGAACTCTTCTCTTGCAGCCGCAATTGGCTACCCGGACATGGTTTCACTGTTTGCCGGCACGGTACTCAATCAAACAGGGCAAGCCATTGAAACGATCGCCATCACCATGTCGGTATACCTGATCATCAGTCTAAGTATTTCTTTGCTGATGAATATTTATAACCGCCGTATCGCACTGATTGAGCGCTAAGGAGCCATGATGACAAAAGCACTGCTGTCTCACCCCTCGCGCCAGCACAGCAATCCGGCAAGCCGCAGTCTACTCTGGGTGCGTAAAAACCTGTTCTCCAGTTGGTCAAATAGCCTGCTCACCCTGCTATGCGTATGGCTGATTTGGTCATTTCTTCCACCACTGTTGAACTGGGTATTCTTTCAGGCCAACTGGGTCGGTTCTACCCGGGCAGACTGTACCAAAGCGGGAGCCTGCTGGGTGTTCATCCATGAACGCTTCGGGCAATTCATGTATGGGCTTTATCCACACGATCAGCGTTGGCGCGTAAATCTGGCCCTGATAATTGGTCTGGCTTCTATTGTTCCGATGTTCTGGAAAACCATTCCCCACCGTGGCCGTTATATCGCTATCTGGGCAGTCATATATCCAATTGTCGTCTGGTGGCTGATGTACGGTGGTTTTTTCGGACTTGAACGCGTAGAAACCCGGCAGTGGGGCGGATTAACACTGACGCTTATTATTGCATCCGTGGGGATTGCAGGCGCGCTTCCATGGGGCATTTTACTGGCGTTGGGACGTCGTTCCCATATGCCAGTCGTGCGGGTTTTATCCGTCATTTTCATTGAGTTCTGGCGCGGTGTACCGTTGATTACCGTTCTGTTTATGTCCTCGGTCATGCTTCCTCTGTTTATGTCCGAAGGAACCAGTATCGACAAGCTTATCCGGGCGCTGGTCGGCGTTATTCTTTTCCAGTCGGCCTATGTCGCAGAAGTGGTTCGCGGAGGGTTACAGGCCCTACCGAAAGGTCAGTATGAGGCCGCGGAATCACTGGCGCTAGGGTACTGGAAAACTCAGGGGCTGGTCATTCTTCCGCAAGCCCTCAAGCTGGTTATCCCGGGTCTGGTTAACACAATTATCGCCCTGTTCAAGGATACCAGCCTGGTCATCATCATCGGTCTGTTTGATCTCTTCAGTAGCGTACAGCAGGCAACTGTGGACCCTGCGTGGCTGGGTATGTCGACAGAAGGATATGTTTTCGCTGCACTGATTTACTGGATCTTCTGTTTCAGTATGTCGCGTTACAGCCAACATCTGGAAAAACGTTTTAACACCGGGCGTACACCGCACTGAGGAATTTATGAGCCAATTATTAATGCCGTCTACCGACGCGATGATTACGCTGGAAAACGTCAACAAATGGTACGGACAGTTTCATGTCCTGAAAAACATCAACCTGAAGGTAAAACAAGGAGAGCGCATCGTATTATGCGGGCCTTCCGGTTCGGGTAAATCGACAACTATCCGCTGTATTAACCATCTGGAAGAACATCAGCAAGGACGCATTGTAGTGGATGGGATTGAGCTCAATGAAGACATCCGCAATATTGAGCGCGTCCGACAAGAAGTTGGCATGGTCTTTCAGCACTTTAATCTCTTTCCTCATTTAACTGTCTTGCAAAACTGCACGCTGGCGCCTATCTGGGTGCAAAAGATGCCGAAAAAAGAGGCTGAAGTACTGGCAATGCACTACCTTGAGCGGGTCCGCATTGCCGAACATGCACATAAATATCCCGGGCAAATCTCTGGTGGACAACAACAGCGCGTGGCCATTGCACGCTCGCTGTGTATGAAACCCAAAATCATGTTATTTGATGAACCCACATCAGCGTTGGATCCTGAAATGGTAAAAGAAGTGCTGGATACCATGATAGGCCTGGCGCAATCGGGCATGACCATGCTATGTGTAACCCATGAAATGGGCTTTGCCCGCACAGTAGCTGACCGGGTGATCTTTATGGATCTTGGCGAGATTGTGGAACAGGCACCACCGGATGAGTTTTTTGCTCACCCCAAATCGGAACGCACTCGCGCGTTTTTATCGCAGGTTATTCATTAAATATATATGCCGGATAAAGTTCCGGTGGATTTGTCCTCCTCAGGAGAGCGCTCGCCGACAAACAACAGATAAAACAAAAGGCCCAGTCTTTCGACTGAGCCTTTTGTTTTTATTTGATGTCTGGCAGTTCCCTACTCTCGCATGGGGAGACCCCACACTACCATCGGCGCTACGGCGTTTCACTTCTGAGTTCGGCATGG